>JAEXRP010000083.1:0-8639 GCA_023440705.1 Bacteroidota bacterium | reverse complement strand
GTAGATTCGTTGGCGTCGTACAATTTGTGGCAAATGGTTTTAGAGATGTGGTCGTTTTCTGGTACGTCAGTACTCAAGAAGAACATTGGACAAGTCTTAAATGTTTCGGGGTTAAGATACCAAACCTTTACCCAAACTGGCGCATTGTGGATTTCGATTTGGAATTTAATGCCTGTATCTTCAAGATAAGAGTATATTTTTTTAGTCCAAACGGGATTTAGTGTTTGATCCGGATTACGAGCTTGATCGTAGTAACCAAACTTCCAAAGGATGCCAATGCCGATTAAATCTTGTTTTAAATTATAAGCGCTTCGCATGTGAGAACCTGCTAAAAAGCCAAGTCCACCACTGTATATCTTAAGCGATTGATCGATTGCAAACTCCATAGAGAAGTATGCGGTTTTTTTAGAATATTGAGGATTGATGCTGTATGGCATCTTAAAGTTTCTAAAATCCATTAAATTATCATTTGTTTAGAGTGGGCAAATTTAAGAATTTAGAATAAAAATAGTTTTAGAAAAAGCATTGTATTTCGTTTAAATAAGATTAAATGTTATGCGTGTCTTGGTATTAAATTTTATTAATAATCAATTACTTAGGAGAAATAATGCTTAGCTTTAAGATGTGATTAATTGTAAACTAGGTTGTTATGTTGTTTACCGAAGATCTTGGAAAATCTCTAGCTTTATGTATGTTGCGACATAAAGATGCTGCCGAAAAGTTGAGCTACTGGTGTCGCGAGATTGACCGCGAGCGACTATCGGAGCGCGAAGCTTATCAAAAGAAAACCGAAGTGCTTCTCCTGAGTACTTTGCTGCAACATTATCCCGATATCGAAATTGAAAATCTAACAGGTGAAAGTCCTGATTTTATTGTAAGAATTAATGGTAAACGCATTGGTTTGGAGATTTCGGAGGTTATTAATCATTTTGAACTCAAGAAGCGAGAGGCGCTTATCAATCAGCTTTTCAGATATGTTGAAGATTGGTTGTTAAACTCGGATCAGACGTCTGGCATCTACCACATCGGTCTAGACTCTCGACTTGTGACGACCAGCCATCAGGAAAAAGTAGTAAAGGATATTTGTAATGCTGTGATGCAACAAAAAACGACTAGATATGTGACATCGATTAGAAGAACGCCTTATGATAAGGGCGTTCTTTTGGTTTTAGACTATAACTTGTCTTTGTTTGATGAGTTGCATGCTGATAAAATCTTAAACATTATTGAAAAGAAAAATGTTAAATATCCTCTCTACATAAGTAAGATTGATGAGTGTTGGTTAATCCTCGTATCCAATATGCATAATATGTCCTCGCGCTATAGCTACATCCAAAGACCTGAGGTGTTGAAAGCTGTTAAAAGTCCTTTCCAGCGGATATTGCATTTGGAGAATCTTTTTAGTGAGATGTTGATGATAAAGTAGGCGGCGTTTCAAAATAATCGAATAAAAGTACTATTTATTTAATTTTATAAGCTAATTCATCATACCAAAATTTGGTGAATTTAACTTTTGGACATAAAAAAACCTCCTGATTACGAACAAGAGGTGACCCAAATGTTTTCACAACGATGTAGTGCTTATTAGCAATCTACGCCATCGCTTTGTCGGATTCCAAAAACGCCATCGGTTTTCATTTTTTAAAATAAAAATTATGAAAAGTATTGGCTATCAACTAAATTTGTTTTAGAAAAATGAATAATGGATAGACAAAAAGTAAAACGACATTTCTATTTTAGATTAATAATCACAAGTGCGCTTGTTGGTGGATTAGCGTTAATATTGGCTTTGTTATTAAAAACGATTACCATATTTTGTCAAGACTTTTTATACGAAACAGCGCTTGAAAAGAAGTTTCTGTTTGTCATTTTTCCAACGATTGGGATAACGGGTATTTACTTTTTAAGAAAGTACTTTTTTAAAAATAGAAAAAATAAAGGTATCACCGAAATCTACAAAACTGTCGATCAAAGAAAAGATAATTTGCCTTTGTTTAAGATTCCATCGCATTTTATTAATGGTTTTTTGACGGTCATTTTTGGTGGTTCCACGGGTATCGAAGTTTCTACTGTGGTGGCGAGTGCAACAATCGGGAACAATATTTATCAAAATCGATTTTCACCAAATCTTTATAAACTAGAATTAATTTGTGCAGGCGTCGTAGCGGGCGTTTCAATTCTTTTTGGAAGTCCTATTGTCGGTTGGTTATTTGCGGTCGAAGTCATTGCGAAAAAGCTTAACAAAAGTATTTTTGTGAGTTGTACGATGTCGGCGATGGTGGCGTGGGGATTTTTATTAGTCATGAAACCAGATGTTTTTCTTGACTATCGAATTACAGATTGGAAATGGTCAGCTTTTCCGTTTTTCATTGTTTTAAGTTTGTTAGGTGGTACATTGTCGGTCTACTTCACCTTGTTGGTTACAAGATTAAAAAACTTTTTTTCGGGTATTAATAACAATTTTTTCCGTGTTAATCTTGGTGCAATTACAGTAGGCTTAATGATCTTGGTGTTTCCGTTTTTGTATGGCGATAGTTACCACGCCTTAGCACCATTGTTGCAGCATCCTACACAATATTCGATGTTGTTTTTATTGTCATTGGTGATTCTAAAACCTTTAGCATCCGCACTAACTTTGGGAGCAGGAGGAGATGGTGGCGTTTTCGCTCCAAGTATTGTGGTAGGTGGCTTTTTGGGCTTTTTGTTTGCTTATGTTTGCAATAATTATTTAGGAACTTCTTTAATCTATCTTAACTTTATGTTGGTTGGCGCTGCGGCAACTTTATCAGCCTCTATTTACGCACCATTAACAGCGTTGTTTTTGGTATGTAATCTAGCGCCGAATGCCTATGTTCTTTTTTTTCCACTTTTAATGGCGAGTTTTATTTCAAGGTATTTTGCTGGAAAGTTACTTCCGTATAATGTGTACACTTATCAGATGAAATAATTTTTTGAAAAAATCAATATACTAGCTTTGAATGTTAGCATGCAGTTTTTGTTTTAAATGAGATTAATATCTTTTAAAAGCATTATTTTTGAACAAAAAATATGATAAAGCCGCACGTGAAAATTTGCTGTATCAGCAGTGTTGAAGAAGCTAAAATGGCAATAGATTATGGTGCTTCGGCAATTGGTTTGGTTGGCAATATGCCTAGCGGTCCAGGTGTGATAGCAGATGATTTGATATATGAAATTGCTAAAACTGTTCCGTCACCGATATCAACTTTTTTGTTAACCAGCGAGACTAAAGCTGAAGATATTATTAAACATTATCAACGGGTTAACACGACGACCATTCAGATTGTGGATGCACTGAAAGTGTCTGATTACGACATTATTAAAAAAGCTCTTCCTCATGTTAAACTTGTGCAGGTTATTCATGTTATCGATGAGGCTTCTGTAAGGGAAGCTGTTGAAGTATCGCAGTATGTTGATGCGTTACTTTTGGATAGCGGAAATCCGAATTTAAAAGTGAAAGAATTAGGCGGAACTGGACGTACACACAATTGGGATTTGAGCAGACAAATCCGTGAATCTATCAATATTCCTTTGTATTTGGCGGGAGGCATTAATCAAAATAATGTTGTAGAAGCAATCGAAAAGGTACAAGCTTTTGGCGTTGATTTGTGTAGTAGTGTTCGTACGGATGGAAAGCTTGATGCTATTAAATTAAAAGCATTTTTCGAAGCAGTTAACTCGGTAGAATATTAGTTTGTAGGAATTTGATTTTCAAAAGTTGTCCTAAATTCATTTTTAAAAAATCAACAAATTAATAAAAGGCGTAATTGTCCATTTTCATCTGGAGCACGATGAACACAGGGCAGGACTTGCTGCTCTGGATGGTCAACGGCTAATCGCCAAAGGTATCCATTTTCTAGATTGATAGGTTTTGCATCCGCATTTGGCTGATAATGAAGATCAAAAAAATTATCTTCCAGAAAGCTTTCAAAATCACCGTCTAGAGGATCGTACATCGCTTTCAATTTTTCTCTAACTTCAGGAATTTGGATTTTTTGAGTGACCTCTTCATTAGCAATAATATCGCTAGAGGCTCCAAAATAAGTACACAAAAACGTGTCTGTTGCAATAGGAGAGCGGTCTACATGAAACGAATAAACGTCGGTTGAGATGTAATCAAATTCATCATCTCGCTCGTAACATTTCAGAAGGTTGAGCGTCGGCGAAGCACCGAATTCTTTTAAAAGTTTGATGTCGTTTAAGATAATTTCTCGAGCAAGAAGACCTTGTTTCGATAAGTTTAAATTTAATAAATCAGCTTCCGAAATTACTGTGATATTTTCTTTTAATTCCAATAGATTGACAATTTCCTCAAAATCATCATCCATAGGTCTTTGCCAACAAAGTGCATTATTTTTACCAGAAAATTTTGTGTTCACCAACTCTGGAAAAGACGATACAGTTTTTATTTGATTAAAATGATCAAAGTCCGATTTCATGATTATTTAACGACTATTTTAAGCTGTAAAATTAAGCTTTTTAGAAATCATTTTTCCTTATTAAATTTAATTGAAACACAATGTTCTTCATGGATAGTATTATAAAATAATTTTTATATGATTAATAGATTAAAAAGGCTTGGAAGATAGTTCTTTCAAGCCTTCGAAATTAAAAAAGTATTAAAAAAATCGTTTTTGTTTTATACTAAACCTACACCGAATTTATGATCTCCATTTTATTAAAATAATTTTAATCACAAAACCAAATATTTCTAAAAGGAGACATAAGTTTTTGGTTTACTTATCCGCATTAACGATTAATTTTTTTGTTAATCTGCTATGCTCCATTTCAATGTTAAGATAGTAGATGCCTTTTGTTAAGCCTTTTACAGAAATTTTGCTGATTTTTTCTCCTGTAGCTTTAATTTTTCTTACCAATTGACCGGCATTATTTATGATGCTAAAGCTAATAACATTGTCCGAAGTGCCTGTTAAATCAACAGTGACAAAGTCTTTAACAGGATTAGGATACACTAGTATTTGAGGCTTGATGTATTCTCCCGTTGCAAGTATATTGGTTTGTGTAACAGTAATCTGTCTAGATGCCACGCCAACACCAGAAATTGTGACAACTGCAGTTCTTGGACTTCCTGTTAAATTTTGACTAGCAGATAAAATGATTTTGTTATCGCCAGATCCAGTAATGCTACTCGAGAATTGATTTTTAAGTGCCAATTTTTCTGAACTTAATGATAACCAGGTTTGATCACTTGTGATACTCCAGTCAACATTAGTTCTCAGATTAAAATCACCGTAATTTGAAATATTATTAGGTAAATCAATATTAGTAACTACTAGATAATCATTTTCAGGGCTTAAGTATGATGTTGGTAGTTTACCGACTGTAGAAATATAAAAGTTGCTTCCATTTTTATTATTTATACTGTATACATATTGATCATTTGTACCAAGATTTCCGCTAAAACTGACGATGTTATTACTTAATACACTTAGTGAAGAATTAGCTATGCCATTTTTATGAAGACCTAGATTTTTAATATACTTTAATGCACCGTCAGATGCTGAAAATTTTAATAGTTCTGCCGAGTATTCATTGCTGTTTAATTGTATTTCAGAATTTTCTATTTTAAGTTTATCAAGAGTACGATAATAAGTGTAAATGTTACCAGCCTCATCAAAATCAGCTTTATTTTGTCCTATCCTTTGATTGGAAAAAATTGGTTTGTGCCAAAGGACATTACCAGATTTATCAACTTTAGAAACAAAGGCGCATAAGTAGCTTGTAGGGTAAGGGTTGCTGTAATTTTGACCATTTATACCTTTGAAAGTACTTTTGTCATCGGAATACATTTCACCAGTTATAATAAAATTTTGTCCATCAAATTTTAGTGAAAATGGCCAAGAATAATTGTAATTGTTCGCGGCGTTATCCGCATAAAAATTCTTGCCCAGTATTGTATTGCCATTGTTGTCAAATTTTAAAAATAAATGATTGACATCCTTTAGGACTACTTGTATTCCATCAAAATTATATGTTCCTGTAGATGTTTCATTTATTGGTTCAAAAGATAGGTAGATATTATTATCGTTATCAACATCCAAGTTGGTCATATAGCAGCTCATTTGCGTAAAGAGTTTTGCAAATGACGTACTACCAGTAGCAGCATCTAACTTTATTAGGAATAAAACATTTTGCTGATTCGTGTTATAGGTTACATTATTTAATATAAAACTATCACTAGTTGTACCAGAAACAATGACATTTTGATTATTGTCATACGCAACACTTACGTAACTTATTTCGCTACCATCTGACGTTGGTTCGAAGATTTTTAACCATTTAAGAGAGCCATCAGCTTTAGTGGCAGTAATTGCATTAAGATAATTTGAAATGTTGGTATTTTGTTTTGAAAAGCTTGTAGTAGCACTACTATTGTCAACAAAACGAATCTGATTAGTAAATTGGCTAACCGTAACATTTTCGCCTAGAGGATTGGTGTCTGCTGTTTGCGATGTCCAACTTGGATTTTCAAATTTTTGTACTACACCTATCAGTTGTGACTTCCATATAGTTTTTCCAGAAGGATCCATTTTTGAAAGAATATCTGCGCATTCTATTTTTGGGGTTGTAGTTTGGGTAAAATTATTAATTTCAGTTCCAAAATAATTTGTTTTACCACACTGGTATGTGTAATTTATCATGCTACCATCAGTACCTACATGTTTTATATAGTTTGAAAAAACATCACCATAGTCTGTTGTTTTTTTTCTTTTGGCAGGATTGGGGGCAATCCAAAAAAGTGGTGTTTTGTCGTATCTTAAGACTTGTGAGCCAACAAAAGTTCCATTGCAGGTAAGTAAACCTGTTGGGTCTCATCATAATGGTATTTTTGTGTTGTCTAAACCTGTTGAATAATCGGAGCCAAATAGACGAGCGCCGCCATCATCCGTCATCGGTCCTAAAGCATTGGGAAGTTTATATGACATTAGGCCTGCGGTCGTCCGTTTAAATAAAACTCTAAAATTATTAGGGACTTCTTGAGTTCCGAAAGGGAAAATTTCTAAAACTTCCAAATATGGATTAGTACTACTGAAAGGCGTAATGTCAATTTTTGTACTTGTACGGAGCCAATCAAGAGTACTGAGGCCAGAAGAGATCTTTGCTGTGAAAAGATAGTAACCACCACCACTATAGTCAGTAGAATTATTAGCTTGAGAAACGCTTCCTACATTATTTTTGTAAGACGTTTTATTACTACTTAATCCAGAAACCGCAACCGATCCATCCGCTAACGATCTAATATCAAAGATTTCGGACGAATAGTTGTTAGGATTATCAACCTGAAATTGAGAGGATTGAGAAATTGCTAAATTGGAGTAATCCCCCATTAGTATTGTAGCTTGATTTTTAGAAAGACTAAGACCATCTAGAGTACTGCTTGCTAATGGAATACCTCCAATGAATATTTGCCCAGTGGACGGAAGTATATTAACAGCATTAATTTTGAAATTTTGAGCGGTAAAATCTCTATTAGCTGAGACATTCGCAGTGCTGTCATCTAATCTAAATAACATATTGCGAGTTGCGACATATGTGTTATTAGTCGAAAATGACAAATCGCTTATAACCTGAGTTGTAGTGAATATCCATTTTTCAGCCCCATCTTTTCCATATTTCAGTACAAAATTTTCTCCTGTTGTGGATGAAAACTGCTTACCCGAAAAGTTTATTGTACCGCTATAAGATCCAATCACATATAATTCGTTATTTTGATTAAGAAAGCTTTTGTAAGGTTTCATGATGCCCTTTGCGCCAGCTGTTACAACTTTTAACCATAGGTTTTCTCCAGATACAGTTGTCTTTATCACATACATGTCATCATATCCAACTGGGACAATATTATAATTATCAAAGTTGAAATTTTTTCCATTTGCAGTTCCTGTCAAATAGGCATTATTGTCAACATCTCGAATCAAATGACTGAGTCCACCACCATTGTAAGTATTAAGCTGTAAGAATCTTGAGACTTCTGGTGGGTTTTCTTGTGCTTTCGTTAGTAAGCTAATAAATATGCATACCAACAAGAGTAAATTTTTTTTCATGATTAAAGGTTTTTATAGTTATTAAAATTTGTTTTTTTTACATTTTTAGTTTTTTTTATTTGTAAAATTATTTATAATCGCATAAAAAAAAATACCTAGTTTTAGGTATTTTTAATAATTCTGAAGGAGATAAGAAATCTATATTTAATTAAAACTGATTAAACTTTTTTTTAAGTAAACAAACAATGCAAACCCGAAGATTTGCATTGCGTATTGTTTAGTTAGTTCCTTTACGTTTTGGTTCTTTCACCTCTGGCCATTTTTGTCCATCAGGAAGAACACGTTTTTTGCGACTTACCAATTCTGGATCTTCCGAAGCCATGTACGCCATTACTGCTGCGGCGATAACATTGTTTCTAACTTCGTCAAACATTATTTTGTCATAAGTATCTCTGTTGGTGTGCCAAGTGTAACCACCATAACCCCAGCTGTTTGAGCTTAAAGAAATACCAGGTATTCCTGCAGCTACAAAAGATGCGTGATCTGATCCACCGCCACCAGGCATTCCAGGGAAAGACGTTTCAATGTTTTTTGAAACCTTCTTTGGAAGTGCTGCCA
>JAEXRP010000044.1:0-45581 GCA_023440705.1 Bacteroidota bacterium | reverse complement strand
AACTAATTGGGGATTTGCAACTGATAGTGCGTCCCTATTTTCGAATGCACATAGTAGACGGAAGCTTCTATCTGTTTACTAAGCTCCATCGCCAATTTTAATCCCAAAGAAGGAGGATTTTTAAAATCAATCTCCGAAAAATTTTTAAGACCATTATCTTTAACATCAATAGCTAACTTACCTGCCTCTTGTTTCACATTGACATTAACTTTTAAGCGTTCTTCTCCGACTGGTTGATGCTCAAAAGCACTTGACATCAACTCATGAACGATGAGCCCAATAAAGGCAAGCTTTTCAACCTCCAGTTTTGGATTATGATTGACGCTAAATCTTAGATCAGCATGATTTGACTTCTCATTAATAAAACCTTCAAAAATCGACATATAATCTCTCATGTGAAGTTGGCTCTGGTTAGAGCGTCTTGTTAACTCATTATGCATTTTTCCTAGACTTGACACTCTATTTTTAATAGCTAATAAAGCAGTGTTAACCTCAGGAGAACAACCAACGCCTTCTGCGTCAAATAGTGATTGTATTAAAGAATGTTGATAACTAAATCTTAAATCTACATTCTTATTTAAAAATTCATTTTCAGTTTTTAATTTAATAATCTCAGCTGTCGAACTTTTTCTATGACGTCTGTGTTTTTTAAAAAAGAATAAAAACATAAAAGCACCTAGCAGAAAAATACCAAAAAACACATCAATATGCTGATTTCTATACGAAATGTCACGAAAAAAAACAGCAATCGAATTTGTGATGCTTGTATTTTGTGGTAGCGCCACTAAGAATTTGACACTCGACAAAAAAGAAAAGTCTTTATAGAAAAGCTGAGGCGATGAAAACACATACTCAGCAAAAGCGAAGCATCTCATGTTAGTTATAGTTTATTAGTATCTCATCTAATATCGTAATAAATATTTAACAATACATCAATTTTATTAAATATTTTACAAACTTTTAACAACATCTACATCAAATATAATATAAGCACACTATTCATGAAGATTTCAAAAAACAATAAATAAAACGTATGAAATATGAAATCAAAAGTTAAAACACAAAATAAAAATAGGTTTTTCATTAGAAAATCCCATAAATAAAGCGTTAAAGCATCATTTTTATTGAAAAAAAATTGGGTGCAATCAAACAAAATTCTATATTTGACGCTCAAATTAAAATAATTTACAATGAAAGAACTTATTGAAAAGATCAATGCTGAAATCGAAGCTTTCAAAACTGATGCTAGCTTACAAGAAGAAAAAGGAAATAAAGCTGCTGGAGCAAGAGCTAGAAAATCAGCTTTAGAATTAACAAAATTATTCAAAGAATTCAGAAAAGTTTCTGTAGAAGAATCTAAAAAGTAATTTTTGAATCGTTCAAGTTATAAAAGTCCTCTTTTGAGGGCTTTTTTTTGTTTTAAAATATAAGGTAATAGCTATTTAGTCATTTCTCAAGATCATGAATTTTAATAGCTGAAAAGACGCTAATAAGTTTACAAAATATACGCTTAAAAAAAAACATATTATCCTAAAACAAAAAAGACCGATAATCAATGATTATCAGTCTTCTTATGTACCCCAGACGGGACTACCATAATACTTTTCTCAATTTTTCTTGTTTTTAATCCGTTTATATTCAGTACTTTTAATTTATAAAGGGAATAGAGTGGTGTATTTTATTTGAATTTTCTTGATTTAATTTCAATTTTAGCCACCCTTTTAGCCACCCTTTATTTACTTTAATCAAATTTAATTTCACAATGAAGATAGTTTTTGAATTAAGAAAAGAAAAAATAGCTCAAAATGGTTTAATTCCTATTCAACTTGTTGTAAGGCACAACGGAAAGAGAATAAGAAAAAACACAGGTTTATCTGTATTGGAAAGCCATTGGAATGGTTATAGAGTTAAGCCTAATCTTAAGAAAGAACCAAACAATAATTATGAAATAATAAACAGCGAGCTACAATTAATTGAAGAAAAAGTAAACAAGTTATTTCTTTATTTAAAAGGAAATGAAATCCCATTCTCGGTAGAGAAGTTTAACGAAATTTTTGAAAAGAAAGAAGAAATTGTAGAAAATAAATTTGACTTCTTTATATGTTTTGATGAATATATTGAAAAAGGTAAATTAACTAAAACACCTAACACAATAAAGGGACAGACCACTGTTAAAAACTATCTAGAAAATTTCTCAAATGAAACAGCTTTTGATATTTCTTTTGATAGGATTAATGATTTTTTCTTTGATTCATTAATGATTTACTCCTATCAAACTAAAGAAATAAAACAAAATTACTTCGCTAAAATTATCAAGGTTTTAAAATCCTTTTTATCCTGGGCAACCGAAAAAGGATATAATACAAATAGAGAGTTCGAAAAATTTAAAGCGCCTGAACATGACATTGACATTGTTTTTCTAACCTTTGAGGAACTAATGATTTTATATGAAAAGGAATTTGAAACAGAAAGGCTTTCTCATGTCCGGGATTTTTACTGCATGGGCTGTTTTACAGGATTAAGATTTTCAGACTTAGAAAAGTTACATTTGGCTAATATTTCCGAAAATCACATCCTTTTATCTATTCAAAAAACAAAAACCCAAAATCACGCCATTAAACTCAATAAATATGCAAAAGCAATTTTGGAAAAATACAAAGGAACAATCTATGAACCGTTACCTATAATTTCATCACAAAAATTTAATGAATACATTAAAGAATGTTGTGAATTAGCAGAAATAACACAACCATTTACTATTCATTGGTTTGTCGGCAACAAGAAAAAGTCTTTAACCCATCCAAAATGTAAGTTTATTACAAGTCACACCGCAAGAAAAACATTCATAACCAATTCTCTACTTTTGGGAATGGAACCGAAAGCCATTAAGAAAATTGCAAACATCAAAAAAGATGCAGTTTTGGATAAATATATGAAAGTGACGGAAGCATTTACAGACGAACAAATGGATAAAGCGTGGGGATAGAATTACCCTTTACTAAATAAGAAAAATAGATATGATTTCAGAAAATTTAAGTTTGTTTTTATTAGTAGCTGTTTTAAGCGTGATAGGATGTGTCATTCTGTTCAGGACATACCTATATATCACTGAGAAATATTTCCTAAATCAATTCACTTGGCTTTTGCAAAAGACAATTTTCAGGACTTACCGTGTTTTTAAGTTCACAGCGATTAGTATTTTACTTGCTTATTTCTGCATCGGCATTTATAGCATTGTACTGACACCTCACTGGTATTATGGATTATTTATTTTAGGTTGCCTTATCTATTTGGTTTTTAAAATTAGAAAATCAAAAAAGGAAGGAAAATTAAATTTTAGAGAAGATTTCATCTTTCAAAGATATAGCACAAAAGTAAGTTTCTATAATAACCAGTCAGAAGAATACCGAAGAAAAAGTTTTGAATCTATCATTGATAAAATTAAAAGAACGGAGGTGAACGTGGTAAGCAATACAGCTTATAAAAATTTTTTACACGAAAATTTTTTGCTCAAAATAGACAAACTTCTAACATTTGAGTATTTTGATAACAGATTATTCAACTCAATTTCCGACCATTACATTACAACACTCTTCTATCGAAAATTTATCAAAAATGTCTTAGAGATTATTAGCAGAATAGATAAAGAGACCGATAACCTTAGTCGCTTAAATAATGATTATCAAATAATTTCTGAAATTCTGTTAAATATTAGATTAATAAGATTTGACGATAATCAAGGTTTACATTATGACATTTCACTTATTGATTTAGAGATTGACAAACATCTAAATTACAATAATGAAAATTTCAGCCTTGAAAAAAGTCTGATGGTAATAAATCAATCTTTGGAAAATCTTACGTTGGCATTTGAAAACAATTATTCTATATCATCGGAAAAATCGGATAATATCCTTCAAGCAATTTCTGAAGTGAAAATTGTTCTTGAAAACAAGAAAAACTTTAGCATAATTAAGTTGACAAAGGATGCTGGAACAATTTCTGAAATTACTGATTCACTTTTAGGTTTTTTTAGAAGAAAACCATATTTAAAGCTTTCTAAAAACAACGAATTAGATATTAGAAATTTTGTAATTAAACGTTTTAGAAATTATTCCAATAGACAACCCACATCAGCAAAACAAGAATATTTTGAAAGAGAGTTTTTTATTGAAAACAGAGAAGATTTTTGCAAATCATTTTCAGAAATTATAAAAAAAAGTGATATTCAAAAATTAGAAATCGCTAAAATAATATGTGAAGAATTTCCCGATATAGGAGAAATAAAAACTGTTCAAAATTGGTTGTGAAATAGAGATTCTATTTTTACGAATTAAAATAAATTCGGCTGAATATCAGATTTTTATATTTCAAATAGAGATTGTAAAATGATCAATTAAAATTATCCAAACCTTTGTACTGACAATAAAGACAACATTATTTAACTAAAATCAATTAAAATGTCAGTACAACTTTACTCCCACTCCAAATCCGATTTGGAAAAAGCGGTTGAAATCATTCTAAAGAAAGCAACCGAATTTACATTGCCGACTAACAAAGCAGAAGAACAACCCGAAGATTTAATTTCTCAAATCGAAGCCACAAAATTTTTGCACATTTCTGTTCCAACAATTATTGACTGGCGGAAAAACAAGAATCTACCCCATTACAATTTTAATGGACGATACTATTATTCTAAAAAGGAACTTTTGGAATACGGAAAAAACCAAAGAAAGTAAACGGTCAGTTTGCACTGTATAATTTCTATTGTATAACAATTCGTATTAAAAACCTTTTTAAAATGAGCAAAATACCTTACATCCGAGTCGGAACCACCTACTACAAAATCATAGAAAAACCATTAATTTCGGGGGACACAACCTCGGTTTTGGTTCGTTGGAATCGGGAAACTATTATTAGCGACCACGGTAAAGCTTTTCTTTCCTCGATACCCAAATATGACGGATTTTGCTGTATTCCAGAGCATTTAGATTACCAGCAAATCGTTCGAGGTTTCTATAATATTTACAACGAAATTCCATTTTTGCCTTCAACTGATACTGTGGATTTCAAAAATAAAATTCCTTTTTCTCTGAATTTTGTGAAGCATATTTTCGGGGAACAATTGGAATTGGGTTTAGATTATTTGAAAATTCTTCTTCAATATCCCACGCAAATTTTACCGATTCTTTGTTTGGTTTCCAAAGAAAGAGCTACTGGAAAATCAACTTTCATTAAATGGTTGAAAGAAATTTTCGGGTTGAATATGACTTACATTAAAGGAGATTCATTCGGAAGCCAATTTAATTCGGATTGGGCAGCAATGCTTGTTGTGGCGATTGATGAAGTGTTTTTCGACAAAAAAGAAATCACCGAAAGACTAAAATACTTATCGACAACCAATAAAGATAAGTTAGAAGCCAAAGGAAAAGATCGGGAAGAAATTGATTTTTTCGCCAAGTTTATTCTCTGTTCCAATAACGAAGAAAATTTCATTCAAATTGATGAAAACGAAATTCGTTTTTGGATTCTAAAAATTAATCCTATAAAAGTCGAAAACACAGAATTTCTAAACAATTTGATTTCTGAAATTCCTCATTTTCTTCGGTTTTTAATCGAAAGACCTTTTGCCACAGAAAAGAAAACAAGAATGTGGTTTTCTGCCGATGAAATCAAGACAAAAGCACTTCAAAAACTGGTTTTCAAGAACAATAATAAGTTAGAATCTAAAATGATTGAGCTGTTGTACGAGTTTTTTGAAAGCAACAACGATGAAGAAATCAATGTCGTTCCGCAAGATATTCTCAATATGATGAACAGGATGTTTCGACCATCGTATTGGACAAGAAACGACATTCGAACAATTTTAAAAGAAACTTGGAAGCTGAATCCACAAAACAACGGCTTAACTTACATTAGATACGATAAATTGCTCATCAATTTAGGCTACCAATACCTTACGCCTTCCGAAGCATTGCAAATGCGTGAAGACAGAGAAAGCAATGTTTTGCTCACCTTTATTTTAAGGGAACAGCTAAAGAAAATAAATACCATAAAAATTGGCTCTAAACAAGCAGACTTTTCCGATGCTAATATAGAACGTGCCATTCATTCGCTGAAAGACATTCCTTTAGCCGAAGGTTTGGTAAATGCAAGTAACCGTGCGTATAACCTTTTGCGTTTTGGCAATGCGCTGGAACAATCAATTGATGGCGACAAAAAAAGCCATACCATTCAATACATTGATTGGGGAAAACCCGAAAATAATGTATTTCACATTACCGAAGAATTTTCCGTAATGCGTACTGGTAGAAAAGACACGTATCGCCCGGATTTGGTTTTGTTTATCAACGGAATTCCTTTGGCAATTATAGAATCTAAAAGCCCAACCATAAAAACACCACTCAAAGAAGCAATTTCGCAACATATTCGCAACCAAATGGAAGATGGCATACAAAATCTGTATGTTTATAGTCAGATTTTAGGTGCAATATCACTTATCGAAGCCAAATATGCTACCACCAATACCAAAGAAGAATTTTGGGCAGTTTGGAAAGAGAAAGACCAAAATTTCATTGACCAATTGCCAGAAATTGTAAATACCGATTTAACCAAAGAAACGGAAAGTAAAATTTTTTTTCAAAACGATTTTCGAGGAAATTTCGATTTTTTAAATTACAAAGAAAAATACGAAGTAGAAATTACCCCTACTTTACAAGATGTAATGCTTTATGGCTTATTTAGCAAAGAGCGTTTTTTAGAAATCATCAAAGATTTTATTTTGTTTGAGGGCGGCATTGTAAAAAAAGTAGCCCGCTTTCAACAGTATTTCTCCATCAATAAAATCATTAATAGAATAAAACCCATACGAAACGGAAAACGTTTAGGCGGTGTAATTTGGCACACACAAGGAAGCGGTAAATCTTTAACTATGGCTATGTTAGCTAGAAAAGTAAAAGATACTGTGAAAAATCCACAAATTATTTTAGTAACCGACAGAGTAGATTTGGACAGGCAAATAACCACAACGCTTCAAAAAGTAGAAATAGAGGTAATAAATGCCACATCTGGTAAACAATTAATACAATTATTAAAAGGAAATGGCGATTTTGTAACGACTAGCATTATCAATAAATTTCAGGCAGCGGTAAACGAATTGGCAAACAATCCGCTAGAAAGTCCCAATATTTTTGTTTTAATAGACGAAGCACACCGCACACAATATGGTGTTTTCAATGTAAATATGGAAAGAGTGTTACCTAATGCTTGTTTTATTGTATTTACAGGAACTCCACTTATGAAATCTCAAAAAAGTACAGCCCAAAAATTTGGTGGAATTATTGATACTTATACCATCAATGAAGCCGTTGCCGACAAAGCAATTGTTCCTATTTTATACGAAGGCAGATTTGCGGTACAAGATGTGAATCAAAATGCTTTGGATAGAGGTTTTGATATCGTTGCAGAAGATTTAACCGAGTACAATAAGACAGAACTAAAAAAGAAAATGAACAATGCTGGTTTGATAAGTAAAACCGACCAAAATATTTATCAAACTGCTATGGATATAAGTCGCCATTTTGCTGGCAATTGGGGAAAAGACAACACAGGCGTTCATTCTGGCTTTAGAGGAATGGTGGTTTGTCCAGATAAATTAACCGCTGTAAAATACAAGAAAGCTTTTGATTTAATTGGCAAAGTTTCTACAGAAGTGGTTATGTCCTCACCAGACCCTCGTGAAGGAAATAATGATGTTCATAGCAGTGAGGCGAGTGAAGTGGTACAATATTACAATTTATTAAAAACAAAATACGGAAATGATATTGACAAATCTATTATTCAGCAATATGAAAATGGAGAAAGTATAGAATTACTCATTGTTATTGATAAACTATTAACAGGTTTTGATGTGCCACAAACCATCGTGATGTATTTGTGTAGAAAATTAAGAGAGCACTCATTATTACAAGCAATTGCAAGGGTAAATAGAGTTTATGCGGGTAAAGATTACGGTTTTATTATAGATTATGCTGGAATTATGCACGAACTAGAAGAAGCTATGGAAACCTATACTACAGACGAAGACCAAACAGAATTGATGGATTTGCAAAATACTTTAACCGATATATCACAAGAAATTGCAAAACTTCCACAAACGTATTCCGACTTAATAAATCTTTTCAAAACTTTAAAAAATAAAAATAACATTGACGAATACATCCATTTCTTGTCTGATATAGCCCTAAGAGAAGAGTTTTATGCAAAATTCAATTTCTTTGCAAAAATTTTAAAAATAGCACTTTCTACGGTAACTTTTTATGATAATACTCCAGCAGAAAGAATTGATTTATACAAAAATGATTTGAAGAAATTTGCTGGAATTAGAGTTGCCGTGAACAATATATATGTGGACAATGTAAGTTTTGCACAGTACGAAAAACAACTTCAGAAATTACTAGACCAACACGTAATTACAGAAGAAATCATAAGACTTACCGAGCAAATAGATATACTGGACACCGAAACATTCAACGAAGAATTAGAAAAAGTAGTAGGTAACAGAGCAAAAGCAGAGAAAATAGCTTCGGCAACCTCAAAATACATCAACGAGAAAAGAGAAACCGACCCTGTTTTGTTCAAAAAACTATCCGAACTCATCAAGCAAACCATTGCAGATATGCGAGCTGATAGACTTTCGGATTTAGAAGCTTTACAAAAACTAAAAGACATCAGAAATGAAGCTATCGGCACAAAAGCAAGTGATGTTCCTGAAACTTTGAACCATAAAAAAAGAAACATTCCTATATTCAGATTTTTGCAAAACGAACAAGTTGAAAAATCCGAAGAAAGCACCTTGTATTTAGATGATTTAATTGCTCAAAATGAAATTGTTGATTGGCACAAAAACACCGATATCCTCAATAGAATAGAACTAGATTTTGGTGATTATTTGATGGATATCCAAGGGCTTACTCTAGAAAAAGCAGATGAAATTACAAAAAAATGTATTGAAATCGCAATTGCAAATAAATAGTTTATGTTACATTTTGTAGAATTTGGTTCAAAGAAAATAGAATTTACCATAAATTATTCCGCTAGAAAAACACTCGGAATTAAGGTTTCACCTGACAAAACTGTACAAGTTTCTGTGCCATTAGAAACCAGCATGGAAGAAATTGAAAAATGGGTTTATAAAAAAGCAATATGGATTTTCAAACAACAAAATTATTTTGATACGCTTGATTTATATGATACTAATTATGAAATGAAATCTGGTTATAGTGTATTTTATTTAGGAAGACAATATAAAATTAATATAAAAATCTCTAAAAAAGAAGAAGTTTCTTATTTAGGAAATCAATTCCTAATTTTGGTAAAAAAGAAAGAAAACGCTTCTGTAATTTTTGAAAAATGGTGGAAAGATCGTGCGATACTTAAGATTTCAGAAATAGCACTTCCCATGATGAAAAAATTTGAAAAAAATCATCACATCCCTTCTAAAATTAATTTTCAAGAAATGCCGACACGCTGGGGAAGCTGCACCGTGAAAAATAAATTAATTTTCAACCCTAGATTAATTCACGTTCCGAAACGCTGCATAGAATATGTTATCATGCACGAGCTTTGCCATCTAATTCACAAACATCATAATAAAGATTTTTTTGAATTACTAACACTAAAAATGCCAGATTGGGAAAAGAGAAAAGAAACATTGGATAAATACCGACAATCAAAAGAAATATAAAACCACAAATAAGCCACCTTTTTAGCCACCTCTTGAAATAAAAAACGCTGAAAATCAAATGATTAACAGCGTTTTTTGTACCCCAGACGGGACTTGAACCCGTACGCCAAAAGAGGCACAGGATTTTAAGTCCTGCGTGTCTACCAGTTCCACCACCAGGGCATGGTGTGGAGCGAAAAACGGGATTCGAACCCGCGACCCCAACCTTGGCAAGGTTGTGCTCTACCAGCTGAGCTATTTTCGCATAGTGCGGATGAAGGGACTCGAACCCCCACGCTGTGAAGCACCAGATCCTAAGTCTGGCGTGGCTACCAATTACACCACATCCGCTTTATTTAAAGAACTTCTTACCTGTTGTTTTGTGGTTGCAAATATAGAGACTTTTTATTTTACCAACCAAATATTTTTTAAAACTTTTTAATATTTTTTTTCTTCACCTTTTTTAGACCCAAAAATTTTTAATCTATTTTCGTTTTTATTACCTTTACCCACATAAATTAATTTTAACATGGAGTTACAAGGCACTATTAAAAAACTTTCTGATTTACAGACATTTGCAAGTGGTTTTCAAAAAAAAGAAATGGTATTATTAACTGAGGAACAGTATCCACAGCCGATTAACATCGAATTTCTTTCAGAAAAAGTTGACTTACTTAATGCCTACAACGAAGGAGATAAAGTGAAAGTTTCTATCAACATAAGAGGACGCGAATGGACTTCGCCACAAGGAGAAGTTAAATATTTCAACTCTATTAACGGTTGGAGAATCGAAAAACTAGACGGTGGTAGCTTTAATGAGCCTACATCTGCGGCTGGCGCTCCTGCAAGCTCTAGCCAAAACACAAATGTTTTCGCAGACGAAGAAGATGATCTTCCTTTCTAAACAAAAGAAAACAACTAAAATAAAATCCTGCTAACAAGTGGGATTTTTTTATCCCAATGATTAGACTAGACGCCGACGATATTTCGTTTCCTGATCCGATGTTGTATAATCCTGACCAAGGCGTTATTGCTATTGGCGGAGATCTACGTCCAGAACGGCTGTATTTTGCGTATCAATTAGGGATTTTTCCCTGGTACAACGACGATTCGGAAATATTGTGGTGGTGCCCAGATCCAAGATTTATCTTAATTCCAAATGAATTGAAAGTTTCGAAGTCGATGTCAAAAATCCTAAATCGAAATGTTTTTAGTTTTACTGAAAACAAAAACTTCGAAGCAGTGATAAAGGCTTGTCAGACAACTTATCGACCTGACCAAGACGGAACTTGGCTTAATGATGATTTAATAAAATCCTTTATTGAGCTCCATAAACATGGTATTGCCCACAGCTTTGAGGTTTGGCAAAACGAAGAATTGGTTGGCGGATTTTATGGCATTAAAATCGGGCGTGTCTTTTGCGGCGAAAGTATGTTTTCTAAAGTTAGTAATGCGTCCAAAGCCGGTTTTATTAATTTTTGTAAAACCCATGCTGGCGAATTTGATTTAATCGATTGTCAAGTCCATAGCGAGCATTTGGAAAGTTTGGGTGCCAAAATGATTCCTAAAAAAGAGTATTTAACAATTCTATACCAATCATCAAATGTCGAATGATAAACTAAAATGGATTCTACTCATCGTACTTTCCTTAATCTGGGGTTCTTCATTTATTTTAATAAAAAAATCTCTTATCTACTTTAATCCTTATCAAGTTGGAGGTTTAAGAGTTCTGATTTCGGGTTTGGTTTTGTTACCTTTTGCAATTAAAGAGATCAAAAAATTCCCGAAAGACAGAGTAAAATGGTTAATTATTGCTGCCTTGTGTGGTAACTTTTTCCCGATGTTCTTATTCCCGATGGCCGAAGAACATATTAGCAGCAGTATTGCAGGCATTATCAACTCTATGATGCCGATTTTTGTGATTATTGTTGGAAGTTTGGCTTGGGGAATTGCGACGACGAAATCGCAGCTTTACGGGATTCTTATTAGCTTTACTGGTGCTTGCATTTTAGCATTCGGAAATTTAAACTTTGGTGAATTCAAACTCTATCCAATTTTACTGCTTCTTTTAGCAACTTTAATGTACGCAGTCAGCACCACAACGGTCAAAGCAAAATTACATAATGTCGAACCCAAAATATTATCAGCTTTTGTATTTTCGATTGTGCTGTTAATTCCGTCGTTTTTGTCTTTAATTTTCTCTGGATTTTTTACTAAATTAAATTCTGGCGCAGAAATTCCGTGGCACGGCTTTTTGTACGTTGGGACATTATCGATTGTTGGGACTGGGCTTGCAATGATGCTCAACTACAAATTATTACATATTTCGACACCGTTATTCGCCTCTACAACAACGCTGGTTATGCCGATAGTTGCAGTTATTTGGGGATTATTAGATGGCGAACATTTAACATGGATACAATATTTCGGGGCAGCTTTAATATTAGGCGGATTAATATTTTTGAGAAGTGCACCGACAAAAAAAATCATCTCGAATTGAGATGATTTTTAATTCTATTTCTTTTTAGTCTTAACTTTTTTGACGGCCTCTTTTATAAACGGATACTTTTGTCCCATATCTTCGGAGATTTCGGGATCCATTTCTAAAGCCTGTTTCAAGGCTTCATTTCCTTCTTTATTTAAATTAAGGTGGAAATAACAGTTACTCTTTTGATAATGCAATTCTGCGCGGTTATGCAACTGAATTGCCTTTGCTAAAAGCGCTAAAGCATCTTCGTATTCGCCAATCAGCATCAAAACTTCCGAATAAGCGTACCAATTATAAAATCTTGAAGGCTCAACAGCAATCAATTTTTTAAAACAAGCTAAACTTTCTTCAAACTTACCAGATTCAATATAAAGGAAAGCTAAACGTTTTTGATACTCGATGTTATTTTCGTTTAACAAAACACTTTCTTTCGCAAAATGAAGCGCTTCTTTTAATTTGCCCATATCTTCGTAGATATAAGATTGCTCCATCATTGACAAATAAAATTGAGGATCTTCTATTAACGACTTCTGAAAATAAGCCAACGCCTGAATCGGCATTTTGTTTTCTTTATAACATAGTCCTATTTTGTAATAAGTGAAAGCCTTGGTGTATTCCAAATCCAACATCTCTTCATAGACTTCGATCGCGCGCGCCCAATCTCCCAAAGCCTCATAACAAGCTGCTTTGTTAGCGTAAACTCCCACCGAATTTGGATTAATCGCCAAAAGATAATCGAAACCTTTGATGGCTTCCAGATAGTTCTTTTTGTTAAAATGCAATTGTCCATACTCGAACCACGCCATTTCCGAGAACGGATACTTGTCCAAATATTGGTTGATAAAGCCTAAAGCCTCTTGGAAACGATTAAGCTTCGTATAACAAGCCATCGCATTTTCCAAAGAATATTCGTCTTGAGGATCAAATTGCAAAGCTTTAGAATAATGCTTTAAAGCGTTGAAAGGATCGTCAAGATTCACATATTCGTCAGCGATAAAATTGTGTAAGAAGTTCTCTTCTTCTTCCAATTCCAAAGCCTTTTCGCAATATTCAATAGAGCGTTTTGGATTTCCGAGATTAGAATAATATTTAGCACAACATACCAAAAAGTCTGTCATTTCCATACAAGATGGCTTTAACTCATCAATAAGTTCTTTAGCCTTTGTATAGCGCTCTAACTCTAGGAAAACCTCTAGTTGTTTTGTTTTTAATTCGATTGAAGTTGGATGGAGTTTCAGCGCATATTTTGTTGCCAATTCTGCGTAAGAAATGTCGCCAAGTTCCAAATAATAAATAATGATATCCTCGTATTCTTCGGTATCGAAGTAGAGTTCTTCATTATTTTCAATCATGTCTTCGAACTTTTTAGCAAGTTCGTTTTCAAAAAATTCTTCCAATATATTTATAAACGTACTATCGAACTGAGAAAAAGTTTTACAAACTTCGATAGACTTTAATTAATGATATTTAAATTTAACATCTGTTCGGTATAAAATACTTCTGTTTAGACGAGGCGTCACTTCGAGTAAAAATCTAAAAGATTTTGTATCGAGAAGTTTTTAATAATAAGAAAATTAACTTGTTTTCGATACAGTTTTCTTCGAAAACCACTCAAACTGACGTTAAGTTTCTTATCCCGAACTTAGGTTAAATTTAATAAAAAAATATTAAATCAAACTTTTAATTTTAGCGATGATATCATCACCTAATTTATCAGCTTCCTCCTGAGATTTAGCTTCTGTATAAATTCTGATAATCGGCTCTGTATTTGACTTTCTAAGGTGAACCCAATTTTCAGCAAAATCTATTTTAACACCATCAACTGTCGAAACCTCTTCGTTTTGATATTCTTTTTCCATTTTAGTTAAAAGATCATCAACATTAATTTCTGGCGTCAATTCGATTTTCTTTTTCCCCATAAAATATGCAGGATAAGTTGCTCTAAGTTCAGAAACTGTTTTGTTTTCCTTCGCTAAATGTGTTAAAAACAAGGCAACACCAACTAAAGAATCTCTTCCGTAATGTAAATCTGGATAGATAATTCCGCCATTACCTTCACCACCAATAACCGCATCTTTTTCCTTCATTAAATTAACCACATTAACCTCTCCTACTGCGCTTGCAAAATATTCTGAACCGTGATTTTTCGCCACATCACGAAGTGCTCTACTTGATGACAAGTTAGAAATCGCTGCACCTTTTTTATGTTTTAAAAGATAGTCTGCAACAGCAACCAAGGTATACTCTTCACCGAACATTTCGCCTTTTTCGTCAATTAAAGCCAATCTGTCAACATCCGGATCTACCACAACACCAACATCAGCTTTTTCTTTAATCATCAATTCGCAAATATCTCCAAGATGTTCTTTCAAAGGCTCTGGATTGTGCGGGAAATGACCGTTTGGCTCGCAATAAAGCTTTACAACCTCACAACCAAGTTTTTCTAATAACATCGGAATTGCTAAACCTCCAGTTGAATTAACAGCATCCAACACAACTTTGAATTTTTTAGCTTTAATCGCTTCTGCATCAACCATTGGCAATGCTAAAATCTTTTGAATATGAATATCGAAAGCATCCGTATTAACTTCATACTTTCCTAAGTCATCAACTTCTGCATAATTGAAATCTTCCTTTTCGGCAAGTTCTAAAACTTTAGCACCTTCCTCAGCATTGATGAATTCGCCTTTGTCATTAAGAAGTTTTAGCGCATTCCATTGTTTAGGATTATGAGAAGCCGTTAAGATAATTCCACCATCAGCATTTAGTTCTGGCACCATCACCTCCACGGTTGGCGTTGTTGACATACCTAAATCAACAACATCAATACCCAAACCTTGCAAAGTTGCCGTCACCAAAGACGAACACATTTGCCCAGAAATACGAGCATCTCGACCGATTACAAGTTTTAGATTTTTTTTATTTTTAGTATTTTGAAGCCAAGTTCCGAATGCGGAAGCAAATTTTACGATGTCTAAAGGTGTTAAGTTATCATTGACTTGTCCACCTATCGTTCCGCGAATACCAGAGATACTTTTTATTAATGACATTAAATAAATTTTTATGCAAAATTACATAAAAAATAACTGCCAAATGTTAATCAAAAATGATATTACGAACAACCGCAATTGGTATCGCAACCACCGCCTTTTTTTGACTTTCTAAAAGCGTTTCGTAAATTTCTGAAAAGTGCATAACCAATAGCAAAAATCAAAACACCAATCAATACATATTGAAATACAAGAGAATCCATTTTGTTTAAATTTTTAGAAGTTATTTTAAAATCTGATACGTAAGTAACGACACAAAGTATGCCAATACACACATGACAACAGTTTGTGTTGCTGTTAACTTCCAACTTCCTGTCTCACGATATACAACCGCAATAGTAGTGAAACATTGCATCGCAAATGCGTAGAACATAAGTAATGAAATACCAGTTGCTAAGGTGAAAACCTTCTCACCATTAGGATAAGTATCGTGATGCATTTTGTCGAGCAACTTCCCTTCTGGCGCTTCGTCATCTAGACTATATAAAGTTGACATCGTACCAACAAAAACCTCTCTTGCTGCAAAACTTGACAACAAGCCGATTCCCATTTTCCAATCGTAACCCAAAGGTCGAATGGCTGGTTCTATGAAATGTCCAACTTTTCCAAGATATGAATCCTGAAGACTCACTTCACTTGCTACAAATTGATTTGGTTGCTGCTTTGGTCCAAAATAACTCAGAACCCACAAGATAACACTAACCGCAAAAATAACTTTACCAGCACCAGTCACAAATCCCCAAACTTTTTCCAACATCAACTTTACATTGTAACCCCAAAGTGGCATTTTGTAAGTTGGTAAGTCCATAACCAAAAAGCTTTTAGTTTTAGATTTAATAAAAAACTTTGAAACCAAAGCTGCTAAAAGCGCCAAAACAAAACCTAATAGATACATAGCCATTAAAGCTAAAGCTTGATATCCAAAGCCTAAAAATGTCTTATCTGGAATAACCAAGGTTATCAAAATGCTATATACAGGTATTCTAGCAGCACATGTCATAAAAGGTGTCGCCAAAATAGTGATTAATCGTTCTTTTGTATTTTCGATATTTCTTGTAGACATAATTGCAGGAATCGCACAAGCAACTCCAGAAACCAAAGGCACGATACTTTTACCATTCAAGCCAAAAGGTCGCAAAAACTTATCCATCAAAAATACGACGCGCGCCATATAACCTGAATCTTCTAACAGATAAAGGAAATATAACATAATACCAATTTGAGGTGCAAAAACCAAAATACCGCCAACACCAGGAATAATCCCTGTGGTTATAAGACTATTAATTGGTCCTGGAGGAATGGTTGCCGCAGCCCAATCTGTCAACCACGTAAATCCATCTTCGATCCATGCCATTGGGAATTCTGCTAAGAAAAATACGCTTTCGAAAACCAGCATCAAAATCAAGAAAAAGAAAACATAACCCCAAACTTTATGCACTAAAACTTTATCTAGTTTTTCTGTTAAAAGTTCTTTAAAAGCTGGTTTTTTCTGAACGATTTGAGATAACACTTCATCAATAACCTGATAGCGTCTAATCGTCTCTTGGACCTGCAAACGTTTTGGAACATGGCAACTTACATCTTCTTTTTTAAGAATCTCGTTGATGTTATTAAGCTTCCCGATATAATTATTAGCAGCCAAAAGTGTCCAAACTCGATATTGATTTGCCTCGTGTGTTTGGTCAGAAATTCGAGTTACAATCTCTTTTTGCTCGACAGGAATTTCAAAACTAATTTTTTCGGTGGTTGTAAACGCAGAATTTTTAACTGCTTTTTTTATTTCTTCGAGACCAATATTTTTTTTAGCATTCGATTTAAAAACAGGAACATTGAGAAGTTCTGACAGTTTTTTAATATCGATATTAATTTCTCTTTTTTCGGCTTCGTCAATCTGATTAATCACCATAATTGCAGGAATACCGTAATCACGGATCTGTTGAAAAAGCAGTAAACTTCGTCGCAAATTAATGGCATCAGCAACGTAAATGACGCCTTCGTAACTATCGCGCTCTTCCACCAAATATTTTGAAAAAATAGCTTCATCCTCAGAAGTTGGATAAATACTGTAAGAACCAGGAAGGTCAACAATCTCAACGTTTTCGCCTTCGTATTCGTATTGTCCAGAGTGACTAGCAACTGTTACACCAGCGTAATTACCCGTTTTTTGCTTTTTCTTAGAAAGACCATTAAAAATAGTTGATTTTCCAACATTTGGATTTCCGACTAAAAGGACTTTTTTGCTCGGATTTTTTTGATTTTCCATAACTACATCATCTCTACCTCAATAAATCTTGCTTCTTCAATTCTTAACGCAAGTCTAGATCGCTCCTCTCCATATTCGATGTACAAAGGCCCATCAAAAGGTGCTTGATACAAAATCTTAAAACTCGTTTTTGGCAACAATCCCATTTCCAAAATTTTGGTTGGCATTTTCAATTCATCATTAAACCCACGAATTTTCCCTAACGTATTTTTAGGGAAACAACATAATGTTCCAGATATTTTTTTTGTCAAAACGAGTAATTTAGAATTGCAAAGATAGCTTATTTTAATTAAATCTAAATAACAAACTAAAACAGAAAAGTCGAGCTATCACCCGACTTTTATCATGTTATCAATATTTTAAGACTATTTTTTCTTCTTCGCTGCGGTTTCTGTAATCTCAATAGGATTGTCGTTAGCAGCTAAAAAATCCTTGATTAGTTTTTCTTGATTTTTAATAAACTCTCCCATTGTCATTTGCGTCCCTGGCATTGTCATCTTCATAGCTTCTGGAGTCATGTATTGACGAAATTCGCCAAAAGGATCTTGTCTAAATACTTTTGCAGTAGCATCAAATTTATCTTTAGAAATAATTGTCACTTTAGGATTATATCCCATTGTACGACGCATTTCTTCACCATAAGACAACTCTTTCCAATCTTTGATTTGCTTATTACCTTTTAATTCCCAAGAATAATTTTTAGCATCATCTTCTATTTTAACAATCAAACCAGGAAGTCCATAAAATTTATATGGGCCATCTTGAAAAGGCAAATCTGTACTAAACCAAGCCGTCCATTTTCTTCCTCCGAATTCTGTTGTTGCTTTTTGAGTATTATATTTCCCAATCATTTGTTTGTCGTTAGAGATTTTCCAATCAAATTTCACAGGTTCTTCGTAACCAAAAGCATTTCTGTTACTAATCATATCCGACACTGTAATTTTCATATCAGGATAAGCTTTTTGGATTTTATATGAAAACTTTGGCATCTTCATACTTTTAGAAATATCTTCAAAAATTCCTGATTTTTGCATGCCTTCGACTTTCACTTTTAAAATTGAATCTTGTGCAGGACCAGTAAAATCTTCGTATTGTGACTTTGTACTTGTGATATCCAAAATCGTCATGACTTTGTCAATTTTTGCAGAATCTTTTTTAGGTTTAAAACTTAATTCGTAGAAAAAACGATTCGCATTTTCTTGCGCCGAGAGTAATCCTACAAACAAGATAAAACTAAGACTGATTAATTTTTTAATATTCATTTTGTATTGTTTTTAAATGTAATATCTAATTAGTATCGAGTCTCGAATTTTGTTACAAAATATTTTAATCTAAATTGTACATTTTTTGGATCGAAGCATTCATAACTTCATAAATCGCCAGCTGTTCAGGATTTTTGATAAGTTCTTTATGTGCTTCCAAAATCCTTTTATCATTTCTTATCGCAGGTCCAGTTTGCGCATCTTTAGGATTTACAGATTTAATTTTATCAAAAGTTTCTTCTATTAAAGGCATAAAATAATCAAACGAAATCTGTTGCGAATCCGAAATTTCTTTAGCTCGAGCAAAAAGATGATTCACAAAATTACATGCAAAAACTGCTGTTAAATGGACATATTTTCGTTTTTCAAAATCAGCAATTTCAACATGTTTAGAAATTTTTGATGCAACATCAATTAAAATATCTTCCACTTCTTTCTCTTCCGAATCAATAAAAAACGGAATCCCCATATAATCTAAATCTTTCGACTTCGAAAAAGTTTGCAATGGATAAAAACTCGCCTTTTTGTAATCACCTTTTAATATTTCTTTTGGTAAAGAACCAGACGTGTGAGCAACAATTGCATTAGGATTTTTAATAATTTTTGAAACTTCCTCAACCGAAGAATCGCTCACAGAAATAATGTACAAATCCGCGTCCGCCAACTCGTTAGTCGACACAGAAATATCTAATTCTTTTGAAATAGAATTTAAAACTTCTTGATTTCTTCCGAAAATTTGGACTAAATTTTGTTCAGATTGTTTTAAGGCTTTTGCGAGATGATAAGCCACATTTCCGGAGCCGACGATAACGATTTTCACGATATTGAATTTAATATTTGTTGCAATTTAGTAGAATTTAAAGACAATTTCGAGACACAGAATCAAAAATTTGAAAAACAATTTTAACTTTGGCTTATTAAAATTATCCAACTAACGAAACATCTCAATGAAGCTCAACGACGACGACATTATCAAGCTAATGTTACAGCCAAAAACTGTAGAAAAGGGGCTTCGCGCATTGATGGATGCACACCAAAGTCGATTGTATTGGCATATCCGACGACTTATTGTGGATCATGATCTAGCGCAAGATGTATTGCAGGAAACGTTTATTAAAGCTTACCAGAATTTTCATCAATTCAAACAAGATAGTAAGTTGTACACTTGGCTTTATAGGATTGCAACCAACGAAGCGCTTCAACAACTTAATAAAATGAAAAAGATGAAAAAAGCGGATGAAGATGCAGATTACTACATGCAGAATTTGGTAGCTGATAACGCAGAAAAAGACGCAGACGAGATTCAACTTTTGTTACAGAAAGCCATACAAAGCCTTCCTGAGAAACAAAAATTGGTTTTCACGATGCGATATTATGATGATTTGCCATACGAAGAGATTTCAAAAATTGTTGATATGTCTGTTGGCACGCTAAAAACTAACTATCACTACGCGAAAGAAAAAATTGAAACTTTTATTAAAGACAACTATTCTAGCGAATTTTAGTAAAATAAATAGATGATGAAAAATTTTGATATAGAAAATCTTGAACGTAAAAACAGTTTTGCAACACCGCCAGATTTCTTTGCGGAAATGCAGAATAATGTTTTGAACAAGACCATTCCTCAAAAGAAAGAAGCTAAAATAATTCCACTTAATTTTAAATGGGCAGCCGCTGCAGCAATAGCAGCAATCGGAGGTCTTGGCATCTGGAGCATTAGCAATCAAAACAACGACCAACAGACAACTATTGCAAAAAACAAAGACATTGTTGACAGCAGTTATACAATAAAAAATGATGAAGCTTTGGCCGTATATAATATACCACAAGCTAAATCTACTCCACAAGAAAACCTTACAACAGAAAGCAAACATCCTACTACGACTGAACACAATAATAGGATTACAAATAAACCGGCTGAACGTCAAGATCTAGCTTATACCAAAGTTAATGCGACAACGCCAAAAGCTTCTTTTGCAAAAGCTAGTAAATCGGATGTGAAAATCACACAAGTTCTTGCGGTTATGACGCCTGACCAAGTCAGCGACCTTGATAAAACTGTTGACCAAGATGTTTATCTTGACCTTTACAATTAGTTGAAAAAAGAGAGTTATGAAAAAATTATTTTTTAGTTTAATATTAATTTCTTCGATGGCGCAAATTAATGCGCAAACCGAGCGCCGTGGAGGAAGTACAGATAGAAATCGTACTTCATCAGAAAACCTTGGCAACACCTCGCAAAGAGGAAGTCTTGGCACAACAAGTCTTTCGCCAATGCAAAATGACAGAGTCCGCAATGCGCCAAACCAAACGCAAAACATGTCCAACTGGCAAGGGATGAATAAAGAAGAACGTCACGAAATGATGAAAAACATGAGTCCTCGTGAGCGGTCACAATTTATGCAAACGGTAAAACAAGATATTTTCCTTGACGAATTAGATGTTCCGAAAGAATCTCAAGCCGAGTTTAAAGAAATTTTTGAGCAATACACTAATAGTCAAAAACAGATTAAAGATAAATTTAAAGGATCGGTTAACATCGAAAAACTTAGCAATGATGAGGCTAAGCAAAAACTTGATGAAAGTTTTGAAGTTGGAAAACAACTTTTAGATAACCGAAAATTATATGCCGATAAGTTTTTAAAAATATTGACACCACAGCAAGTTCTTAAACTCTTCCAAACAGAAGGAAAAGTGCGCGACAAGATTATGGACAAAAAATATGGCGGTCAATAAGCATTAAAATTGAAAATATATCAGCCATCGAAAATTATTTTTTCGGTGGCTTTTTCATAAAAGACCTTTAAGAATGATAAAAGTTTAAAACAAATTTTTCATTTTAGTTCAAAAATATGTATTTTCGCGGATTGATTATAAACACATAACAAAAAATGGCAGTTTTAGGAGAGATTAGAAAACGACCTTGGTTATTGATGGGTGTTATTGCCTTAGCTTTATTAGCTTTCTTGGTAAATCCAGATTCTATCGATAAAATTTTTGGTAAAAACCCTAGTATTTTAGGAAAAGTTAATGGTGAAGAAATTAGTCGTGACGAATTTAACGACCAATTATTCGTACTTCAACAACAAGCACAACAACAAGGACAGCCTCAAAATGGACTTGAAGAACAAGCTTGGCAAGTTCTGGTACAGTCAAAATTGATCAAACAAGAATTTGAAAAGCTAGGACTTGAGTTAACCGACGATATGTTCTGGAGCCAACTTCAATATGATCCAATGTTTGCACAAAACCCAGCTAACTTTGACGAAAAAGGAAACTTTAAACTTCAAGACATCAAGAAGCAAATCGAAGGTTTGCAAGCAGCTGGTCAAGCAGAAATGTATAGCGCATGGATAAGAAACAAAAAATCTATCGAGTACAGAATGATGGCAAGAATCCTTTTCGGAAACTTAGGAAATGGTATTACTGCTAGCAAAAAAGAAGCTGACCTTGTGATCAAACAACGTGACGAAATAGCAAACGTTGACTATGTTAAAGTAGATTACACAAGTTTCGAAAAAACAAATCCTACAAAAGTAACGACACAAGATCTTACAGATTATATCAAGTTACATCCAACAAGATTCAAAGTTGATGCTAACCGTAACATTGGTTATGTATACTTCCCAGCGACACCAAGCGCACAGGATGATGCAGCGTCTCTTAACGAGCTTAACAAGTTATTCTTAAAAGGGTCTGACGCTTCTAACGGAACTGAGAACTTCCAAAATACAAAGAACGATTCAATGTTTGTGGAACTGAACTCGGACGTTCCTTACATGCCTCAATATCTAAAGCCTGAGCAATTGCCAACAGCTTTAAAAGATAAAATTGCTGGCGCTACAGTTGGACAAACTTTTGGACCTTATAAAGAGCAAAATTATTATATCGTTTCAAAATTAATAGACAAGAAGCCGACGGATTCTACAATGTCTAGCCATATCTTAATCGGCTACAAAGGTGCTGAAAGATCAACTGCAACAAGAACTAAAGAGCAAGCAAAAAAATTAGCTGATAGCATCTTAGCTGATGTTAAATCTAATGCTGCTAATTTTGATAAAGATCTTAAATTCTCTGATGAGCCTAACGCTGTAGAAAGAAAAGGTAGTGTGGGTTGGACGACACCAGAATCTCAATTTGCGCCAGGATATCTTAATTTCTTAGCAAACAACAGCAAAGGATCAATCGGTCTTGCTGAGACGCAATTCGGTTACCACATCATAAAAGTTGATGACAAAAAATCTGGTGCTATGGCCTACAAAGTAGCGCATTTAGCAAAAGCGATCAAAGCTTCTGACAAAACTGAAAGCGACGTACATAACAAAGCAACTAGATTCATCCAACAAGTACAAGGCAAGAGCTTTAACGAGTTTAGTAACATTGCTAAAAAAGGAGGTTTCAACATGCAAAATCCTAAAGCAGTTACAAGATTCCAAGGACAATTACCAGGTTTAGGAACTGACAAAGATGGCGAAATCTTAACTTGGGCATTTGACAAGAAAAGAGAAATTGGCGATAGCGACATCTTCACAGTTGATGGTACAGGTGATCGTATTGTAGCTTACCTAGTTGGCAAACAAGATGCTGGTCTTGCTAACCCAGAAAGCGTAAGAGAACAAATCGAACCGATTGTTAAAAATAAATTACTAGCTAAAAAGATTACTGATAAAATAAATGCAGCGAAAGCAGGAAGCCTAGATCAAATTGCGAAATTGTTTAACACAACAAAAGCAAATTCTGACATCAACTTCTTCAATGCCAACATTGGTGGATCTATGGAAGCTAAAGTTGCAGGTGCTGCATTCGGTATTGCAAACAACAAAATCTCTCAACCTATTGAAGGTATGGCAGGTGTATTTGTTGTACAACGCAAGTCAATCAAGAGCAACAAAATGCCTGGCGATGCTAAGCAAGTTGTAGATGCAATCCAACAACAAAACAGTAACATGTTCGGACAAGGTTATCTTAAATCTCTCCAAGATAACGCTGACATCAAAGATTACAGAATTGAAGTTTGGGACAAAACAGGACATCAATAGTAAGAAATTACTTAAAATTATAAAGAAAGCGGCTTGCAATTTGCAGGTCGCTTTCTTGTTTTTATTTAGAAAGAATATTAACTGCAATATTCTTATATTTGTAACCTAAAAAATATTATTTACGTGAAGTTTAGTAAAGAATTAAAAGCTGGTCTTATTGCAATTTTTGCGATTATTTCCTTTACGATATTGTTTCAATTCATGAAAGGGAAAAATATCTTTTCTACAGACAATCAATATTACATCAAATATGACAATGTAGAAGGATTAGCAAAGTCAAACCCAGTTTCTATAAATGGTTTACGTGTTGGACAAGTTTCTGAGATTAAACCAGTACCAACCGCTAATGGCGATATACATTTTGTCGTTCAGATTACTGTTGATGACAAATTTGAATTTACAAAAAATTCTAATGTTGAAATTTTTGAACCAGGCCTTATGTCTGGCAAAGAGCTTAGAATAAATCTTGCAAAAGGAAATGTTTTAGCAAAAGATGGTGATACACTTAAAGGCAACTTCCAATTGTCAATGCTCAACTCTTTGGCATCGCAAGTTGGTCCAGTTAAAGACCAAGTATCAAGTGTTTTGTCAAAATTAGATTCGACAATGGTAAGTGCTAATAAATTGGTAGATGAGCAAAATCGTCAACAAATAAAAGTGCTTTTAGCAAACCTTAACCAGACTGTTTCTGCCTTCAAAGTTACCGCTGACCAAACTAATAGAATGCTAGCGAATAACGAAGCTGGTGTTAAGGCAGTTTTAGATAACACGAATGACGCTGTTAAATCGACAAAAGTTACAGTAGAAAAATTTGGGAATGTTGCAGACAATGTTGACGTTAAAAAACTTAACTCTGCAATCGAAAATCTTAGCACGACTGCTGATAAACTGAATTCTGTTATTGCAGGCATACAAAATGGCGAAGGTTCTCTTGGAAAACTTACCAAAGATGAAGACCTTTACAACAACCTCAACAAGACATCTAGTAACCTTAATGCTTTAATAGAAGACCTTAAAGCAAATCCTAAGCGTTATATCAACATTTCCGTATTTGGTAAAAAATAATTTTTGATTGATATGCAGTATATTGACAACATCATTTTTGTAATTCTTCTTATCGTTGGCTTTGGCATGTTTGCGAAAAGCTTACAAAAGATTTACAGAAATATCAACCTTGGTAGAGACATTAACAGATCCGACAGAAGATCCGAACGTTGGGCAACCATGACACGGGTTGCACTTGGACAAAGCAAAATGGGACAACGTCCTGTTGCTGGGATTCTTCACCTATTTGTCTATGTTGGTTTCGTCATTATCAATATCGAACTTTTAGAAATTATCGTTGATGGTATTTTCGGAACACACCGTTTCTTACATTCGATTTTAGGAGACACGATTTATGATTTCTTCACTGCGACATTAGAAGTTTTGGCGTTATTGGTAGTTATTGGCGTGGTCGTGTTCTTTATTAGAAGAAATTTTTACGGTGTTAAACGTCTTAACATGAAAGAACTTTTCGGTTGGCCAAAAGATGACGCTAACTGGATATTGATTATCGAATTTGCTTTGATGATGGCTTTCTTCAAGCTAAATGCGTCAGAGTCTATTTTACAAGCTAGAGGTGTTTATCATGCGGTGGGATCTTTCCCAATTAGTAACGCATTCATTGTTCCAGTTTTGGAATGGTTTAGTTTTGATAATGGTTTCTTAATCTTTGTTGAAAAGGCAGCTTGGTGGTTCCATTTTGTGGGGATTTTATTCTTCATGAATTATCTTTATTATTCTAAGCATTTACATATTATTTTGGCGTTCCCAAGTACTTGGTATGCTAACTTAAACCCGAAAGGAGAATTCAATAATTTGGAATCTGTTACTAAAGAAATCAAATTGATGATGGATCCAAACGCTGATCCTTACGCAGCGCCAGCTGAAGGTGCAGAAGAAGCGCCAGCAAAATTCGGAGCAGAAGATATTTTTGATTTAAATAAAGTTCAGCTTCTTAATGCCTATTCGTGTACCGAATGTGGTCGTTGTACAGCGAGCTGCCCTGCAAACATTACAGGTAAAGAACTTTCGCCTCGTCTCATCATGATGAAAACGCGTGACCGTCTAGAAGAAGTGAGCAAAAACATGGATGCAAATGGTGGTAAATTTGTTGACGATGGCAAAAAGTTGTTAAACGATTATATTACTAAAGAAGAACTTTGGGCGTGTACAACTTGTAATGCTTGTACAGAAGCTTGTCCTATCCTACTCGATCCGTTATCTATCATTTTTGAAATGAGAAGATTCTTGGTGATGGAGCAATCTGCTGCGCCAACAGAACTTAACTTGATGATGACCAATATCGAAAACAATGCAGCACCATGGCAATACAACCAAGGCGACAGATTGAATTGGGCAACAGAATAATGTAATAATTAAATAATTTAACAATCTACCAACCAAGATTTTGGTTTTTAAGATATTGGTAAATTGTTACTCTGATACATTGATAAATTAAAAAAATGGATTTCACTATAAAAACAATGGCAGAATATGCTGCCGAAGGAAAATCTCCAGAAGTTTTGTTTTGGGTTGGTTGCGCAGGAAGTTTTGACGATCGTGCAAAAAAAATCACCAAAGCTTTTTGTAAAATCTTACATAAAATAGGTGTAGAATTTGCTGTTCTAGGCCAAGAAGAATCTTGTACTGGTGATCCCGCAAAACGTGCTGGTAACGAGTTTATCTTCCAAATGATGGCATTAACCAACATCGAAATTCTTAATGCTTATGATGTTAAGAAAATCGTAACGGCTTGTCCGCATTGTTTTAATACTTTAAAAAACGAATATCCTAGCTTAGGTGGGAAATTCGAAGTGCTTCACCATACGCAATTCCTTAAGCAGTTGATGGAAGAAGGTCGTCTAAAAATCGAAGGAGGACAATTCAAAGGGAAAAGAATCACCTTCCACGATCCTTGTTATCTAGGTCGCGGAAATGACGAATACGAAGCACCAAGAATGCTTTTAGAAAAGCTTGATGCCGAATTGGTTGAGATGAAGCGTTGCAAAACCAATGGACTTTGTTGTGGCGCTGGTGGTGCGCAGATGTTCAAAGAGCCAGAAAAAGGTAATAAAGACATCAACGTTGAAAGAACGGAAGAAGCACTTAAAGAAGAACCAAAAGTGATTGCAACTGGTTGCCCATTCTGTAATACGATGATGACGGATGGTGTTAAACATTTTAATAAAAATGAAGAAGTACAAGTTAAAGACATTGTCGAACTTCTTGCCGAAGCTGACGATTTGTAGACTTTAATAAGTTTCAAAATATTATTAAAACTCAAGCTTTGCTTGGGTTTTATTTTTGTCATTATTAAAACTAAATAATAATTCGTAATTTTATACTTTAATTTTAAAACCATTCTGATATGAAAATTGAAGAATCTAGCATTGTAGAAACCAACGACTACAGAGTCATTATATATCCTGCATCTCGTCCTTTTTCACCAAAAGAAGCAAAAGACATTGCAGAACGCTTGTACGAATTTTTATCAACTTGGGCAGCACACGGCAAACCGCTGGAAGCGTCTTTCAAGATTGAGAAAAATCAATTTATTGTTGTGTGTGTTGACGAAGAAAAAGAAATGGCTTCTGGCTGCAGTATTGACGCACTTGGAGGACTTATGCGAGAATTTGATAAAGAATACGAGCTTGGACTATTCGACAGAATGAAAGCTAGCTTCGTAGAAAACGGCGAAGTAAAAACCTTGAAACTTCTTGATTTTAAAAACAAAATAAGATCTGGTGAACTTTCTCGTGACATCGAAGTTTTTGATTTTTCTAAAAATACATATTTAGATTTTTTAAGTCATTTTTTACAACCACTTAGCAGAAGTTGGGCGCATAATATCTAGTAGAATTTGAAAGTTCTTTTTATTTCTTCTTGGTATCCAAATAAATTGGAACCGACCAACGGAAATTTCGTACAACGCCACGCAGAAGCCGTGGCTTTGCAACATCATGTAGAAGTACTTCATGCGATTGGAGATCCTAACCAAAAGGAAAAATTTCTATTCGATGAAAAAGTAATTAATGGTCTTAAAACTTTGATCGTTTATTATCGAAATACGAAGAATCCACTTATCAATTTTAGAAGAAGAATGAAGGCTTATATATTAGGCTTTCAAAATATGCAAAAACCCGACATCGTCCATGCGAATGTTTTGCATACCAATTTGTTCTTCCCTGTTTATCTAAAGAAAAAACACAAAATCCCCTTTGTTATTACAGAACATTGGACGGCTTATCAAGAAAATGCCTCCGATGCACATGGTTCTGTTTGGAGATTTTTCGCTAAATATATTGGAAATCAATCTTCCACAATGATGCCAGTAAGTAAAAATCTTAAAAGAGGTCTTGAGGTTTTAGGAATTAAAGTTCCTATCCACGTGATTTCTAATGTCGTTAACACCGATATTTTTAAAATTAATGAACATAAAAAGAAACATGACATTTTCAGCTTTGTTCATATTTCCAATTTGGTGGAACGAAAAAATCCAGATAAAATAATTGAGGTTGCCCATCGACTGCATCAACAACATCAAAATTTCCAATTATTAATCGGAGGCGATGGCGACTTAAAACCGATCCAAGATTTAATAAAAAAACTAAATGCTGAGTCTTACATCAAAACTTTTGGAAAACTAAAACTTGATGAAGTTGCCGAAAAAATGCAAGAGTCACATGCTTTTATTTTGTTTAGTGAAAACGAAACCCAAGGTTGTGTCATTGTTGAGGCCAATGCTTGCGGTATTCCAGTTATATCTTCTGCGGTTGGAGGTACGCCAGAATTTGTATTGCCACAAACTGGCATTTTGGTAGAACGCGATAATCTCGAGCAATTATATGATGCCATGAAGGCGATGCTATTGCACGAAAAAACCTTCGCAAATCCGCAAGATTTACATATAGGCATTGAAGAAAAATATAGTCCAGAAAATATTGCTAAGCAGTACAGCAATGTTTATGAATCTGTTTTAAAATCATGAAAAGCTTCATCCAAAATTTCGTGGCAAAAAAAGGAATTTGGGTTGGTGCATCCTTATTTGTGTCAAGAATTTCGTCATTTCTTATAAGTCTTTTTGGAGCACGAATGTTGACAATGGACGAGTTTGGGATGGCCACTTTTGCATTAAATTTTTTAGGAATATTTTTAGCAATCTCGGGATTTGGAGCAGCACAAGGTGTTTTAAAATACGGTCCAACCATACATGATCAAAAAGAAAAAGAGCGTTTTTTTTCTTATGCTTTTTCTTATGGATTGATCTACAATTTCGTTCTTACGGCAATTATGTTTCTCGTTGCAGGATTTCTGTACTGGGACGAACATTCAAAAATATATCTTATTGCTTTATTTCTCATTCGCTTTCTTGGCTTCTATTTATCTGAACAGAAAAAAGCAGAGTATCGCGCCAATCTCGATAACGAATCTTATGCTAAACTAGATATTTTTATTTCTGTTTTAAGTTTGATTTTAAGTTTGGTGCTTACTTATTTTTGGCATTTCGAAGGTTTTGTAATTAGTTTGGTTATTGCGCCATTTTCTTATCTTTTGTTTGATCGCAAATTTAACTTAAGTTTTAAAAGCAATCATCTGCAGAATTTTAATAAAAAAGAATTTTGGAATTTTTCGTCGACAACGGCTCTAACAACGCAAGTTGGCGAATTGGTTTTTATCCTTGATATTTTTTTTATTGGCTGGCTGATGACTGATGCCGATGTTGCGCATTATAAAGTTAGCGCGATGATCCCAATGAATATTTTAGTTTTAGGTTTCGTTTTTATGCAAACCGAATATCCAAAACTTTGTCAACATCACAGAGACAGAAAATACCAATACCACTTTGTATTTAATTACTTGAAATTATTTACCATTGTTGGTGTTGCTATATATTTAGTCGGCTATTTTTTCAGCAAACAAGTTCTAGGAATTTTCGGAAAGCAATATGCAGATACAACAATCTATAACATTCTACTATTGGCGGCAGTTATGTCCTTAATTTTCAGAGTTTTGTTTGTGTACATGCTAGCTTCTATCGGAAAATCTATGTGGAACTTAAAAATTTCAGTTTTAATGCTAGTTTTAACTTCCCTTTCTTTATACTTAATAATTCCGAAATTTGGGTTAATTGGTGTCGCATATATTACATTTGGCTGTCTTACATTATCCGGAATTCTACCAGCAATTGCTTATTTTTACGAATCTAAAAAACTTTCCTAATGTGCGGTATCACAGGTTATTTTTCAATTAATAAAAAGCTTTCTTCCAAAAATATTTTGGAAATGAATAAAGCTATTGCACACCGTGGTCCCGATGACGAAGGTTTTTGGCTTGGCGATCTCAACAATGGAAATTTCTTTTCAGGAACTGATAGCATTTCAGAAATTAAATCAAAACAACCTCTTCTTACAGAAGGCGAAAATTCCAATATTGCGGTTGGTTTTAGAAGACTTTCGATTTTGGATTTGTCAGAAAAAGGACATCAACCAATGTCTACTACAGATGGTAAATGTATTATTAACTTTAATGGCGAGATTTATAATTTTAAAAAAATCCGTGTCGAACTAGAAAATTTAGGTTATCAATTTTTAAGTCAAACCGACACCGAAGTTATCCTCAACGGTTATCTACATTGGAAAGAAGCTATTTTTGAAAAACTAGATGGTATGTTCGCCATCAGCATCATCGATTTAGAAAGAAAAAAAATATTACTTGCAAGAGATAGAATGGGATTAAAACCACTTTTCTATTCACTAAAAAAAGACGAAAATATTATTTGGGCTTCCGAAATAAAAGCAATATTAAAAGCTGATTGGATAAAACCCGAAATCAACTGGCGTGGTATTTACACTAATTTTCTTTTCCAAACAACCTTGGCTCCTGACACTTGTTTTGAAGGGATTTATTCTTTAAAACCAGCCCATTGGATGTCGATAAACTTAGAAAATTTTGAAACTAAAATCCAATCTTTTTGGAAACTTCCAAATATAAAAAATACAAATATTAGCTCAGAAGAAGCGCAAAAACAAGTTGACCAATTATTAGCAGAAAGCGTTGACGAACAGCTTTTTGCAGATGTTCCTGTCGCAAGTATGATGAGCGGTGGCATCGATTCTACTTTAATAACTGCGAAGTCGAAAGCATTTCATAATGATATTACGGCGTTCACTATTTCGTATAAATTCTCCGATCAAGAAGTCGGAAATGCAAGTTTGGTTGCAAAAACTTTAGAAATACCTCATCTTATAAAAAAAGTTGATGACGAGGAAGTTCTCAACAATTTGAAAGAAAATATTCAGCATTTTGAAGAGCCTTATTGTAGCCTCGAAGTATTAATAAATGCTGCTCAATTTGCAAATCAGAAAGGCTACAAAGTGGTATTAAGTGGTAATGGCGCGGACGAACTTTTTGGCGGTTACGAGCATTCTTTAAAACTAGGAAAATGGCAAAAACTCAAAAAATTCAACTTTGTTAAGAATTTTATTTTTACAAATGATAAGTTTTCACAAAAAGTAAAAAACTATTTTTCGCAAGATTCAATGTTTGATTTCTTCCGTCAAAGTCAATCCGGAATGCGCCCAGCTGAAGCAATGTCTATATTTTCAAACGAGATTAAATCCAAAAATAATTTCAATTTAAACGAATTTCATTTAACGAATAAAGAAAATTACGAAGGTCTATTCGAATACGATATAGCCTATTCTTTAGCTTCCCATCACGTTTTTAGAGACGATCTTAGCGCCATGAAATATGGCATCGAATTTCGTTATCCATATCTAAGTAACAAATTGATAGATTATGTTGCGCAATTGCCTATCAATATTCGTTACAATGGCATTATCAATAAACCTTTATTAAGAAAAGTAGCACAAAATTTTCTTCCAAAAGAAGTTTTAGAAATGCCAAAAAAAGGCTTTAGTTTTCCACTTGCCTATTTTATTCAATCCAATGATAAAGCTAAAAATTTTGTTTCGGAAAATTTAAAAAATCTAAAAAAACGTGGTTTCTTTAATTCTGAAATTATTGATAAATGGCAACAAGAAGCGCAAGAACCAATGGATTATGTAAGACTCTGGCAACTTGTCACTTTCGAATTATGGTATCAAAAATATTTTGAAAACTAAATTATTCGTTGATATCTTTTTATCTTTGTCGTGATGAAACAAAAAATTTCAATTTTTCTTATCGCCGTTTTTAGTCTTTTGGCTTGTCGTCAAGATGAAGAATCTATCCAACAGATTGACCAAGTCCTTAATATCTATGTTAAAAATGCAGATGGTAAAGACTTGCTAAAACCAAAAATTGCAGACAACTACACGAGTGTTGCTTTACTAGATTTATTGGCTGATACGGATCAAAAACCTGTTAATTCTTCGATTTTAATTAACAGCGATTCCATCCGCTATGTCGAATATGTGGCTGGTGCAACGCGCTTGATAAAAGATTCGATCAATCCAGATTCCAAAAGTTATTATTCGAGCATGATTATGCGTTTCACAAAAAAAATAACTGAAACACAAAATTCTGTCGATGACGACACCATCAGAATCGAATACAATTGGACGCCACAAAAATTTGAAGTTTCCAAAATGTGGCATTCTAACAAATTAGTCTTCACAAAAACTGACACTCAACCGAATATTGTCAACATCGTGAAATAAAAATCACTAATTTTGCAATCTTAACTGATGTTTTAGGTTTTTTAAAATCATTTTTGAAACAGAAAACATCAACAACATCAATATACTAACAACAAAATTATGTTACAAGTTAATTTTTTACGCGATGAAAAGGAGCGCGTTATTGAAGGTTTAAAAAAACGTCATTTCAAAAATCTAGAATTGGTAGATGCTGCCATTTCCGCAGACGACAACAGAAAAAAACTTCAGTTCGACCTTGACTCCCAACTTGCTGAAATGAACAAAATTTCGAAAGAAATTGGTATCATGATGAAGGAAGGACGAAAAGACGACGCCGAAGCTGCTAAATCTCAAACAGCGCAATACAAAGAATCGAGTAAAGAATTACAACAACAACTTAACGATGCTGAAAAGGCTTTGTTAGATATTCTGTATCAAATCCCGAACATCCCTTACGAAAAGGTTGTTGCTGGTATTTCTGCAGACGATAACGAGAACATCTTCCAATCAACGCCAGTTGAAGGACTTGGTGAAGGTGCAATTCCACATTGGGAATTGGCGAAGAAATACAACCTTATCGATTTTGAATTAGGTGTTAAAATCGCTGGTGCCGGCTTCCCTGTTTATCTTGGAAAAGGAGCTAGATTGCAACGTGCTTTGGTACAATATTTCTTGGACAAAAACACCGATGCTGGTTATCTAGAAGTTAATCCGCCACATGTTGTTAACGAAGCATCAGGTTACGGAACAGGACAATTGCCAGATAAAGAAGGTCAAATGTATTATATCGGTGCGGACGATTTGTATCTTATCCCAACGGCGGAAGTTCCGGTGACGAATATCTATCGTGATGTTATCTTAGACGAAAAAGAGCTTCCTATTAAAAACACAGCATTTTCGCAATGTTACAGAAGAGAAGCTGGAAGTTATGGTGCGCATGTAAGAGGTCTTAACCGTCTTCACCAGTTCGAAAAGGTTGAAATCGTTAGAATCGAAAAACCTGAAAATTCTTATGCTGTTCTTGAAGAAATGGTAGAGCACATCAAATCAATTCTTGAAGATCTTGAATTGCCTTACAGAATTTTGAGACTTTGTGGTGGCGATACAGGTTTTGCTGCGGCAATGACTTATGATTTTGAAGTTTGGAGTGCTGCTCAAGAAAAATGGTTAGAAGTGTCTTCTGTTTCGAATTTTGAAACTTTCCAAGCGAACAGACTTAAATGTCGTTATAAAGCGGATGGAAAAACACAATTGGTACACACGCTAAATGGTTCTGCAATGGCTCTTCCAAGAATTATGGCAGCGCTTTTGGAAAACAACCAAACTGCGGAAGGCATCAAGCTTCCAAAGAAAATTGCTGAATACGCAAGATTTGAATTGATTAACTAATCTTCAAATTTTTCTAAATAAAATAAAGGCGGACATTTCGTAGAAATGTCCGCCCTTTTTATGTTTACTATCATTAATAGGACTTCGTCCTATTCTATGTTAAGTCGTTGCTTCTTTTTCATAGGACGTTGTCCTATGCTAAGTTAAGTCGTTCCTTCGGAACTTCTTGGCAAAAAATTAGTATTCCATTTTTCGAAGTTTTGGCGATGTAGAACCAATGAATATTGCGGTACCAAGCGTCAACGCACCACCGATAACCACCGATCTGGCAACACCAAAAATCTTAGCCATGACTCCGCTTTCGAATTGTCCCAACTCATTACTCGACATAATAAAAATTGAATTAACGCTCATCACACGACCGCGCAATTCGTCAGGTGTTTTGAGCTGTACAATGGTTCCGCGGATGACAACGCTGATGCCGTCAAGCATTCCGCTCAGCATTAGGAATCCAAAACTTAACCAATATAATTTTGATAAACCAAATCCGATGATACAAAGTCCAAATCCTGCGGCAACGCACAACAATATTTTGCCTTGATTTTTCTTTAATGGAACTAAAGACAAGAAGATAATAATACACATCGATCCGATATCGGAAGCAGCGTTTAGCAATCCAAAACCTTCGGAACCGACTTTGAGAATGTCACTTGCAAAAACTGGAATCATCGCAACTGCACCACCAAACAAGACCGCAAACATATCGAGCATTTGTGCGCCAAGAATCTCTTTAGTTCGGACAATAAAAGAAAGTCCTTCTTTGATGCTTTTCCAGACTTCTGGCTTTTCGTCGTGCTTAACAACAGGAAATTGTTTATTCAAACTCCAAAAGAAAAACGACGCGATAATCATACTACAGATTATAACAACCAAAGTATATTTGATGGTGATTAAAGCAATTAAAAATCCTCCAATGGCATGTCCCGAGACCGAAGCCGTTAAAAACGTTGCCTGATTCATGGTGACTGCATAAGGAAGATTCTCCATTTTTACGATTTTGGGAATCATCGATGGAACAAGTGGTCCCAAAAACGCGCGACAAATCCCTGTGAAGAATATAATTCCGTAAATAAAATAGGTGATTTCATGTCCTGAAAAATGCAGTCGATGTCCTAAAAATGCTGGAATTAAAAGAAAACTGATCAGAAAAACATATGCATAATTACACATCAAAAGCATTTTCTTTTTTTCATTATTGTCGATAACATGTCCAGCATATAATGCGCTACCAACTGCAGGAATAACTTCTGAAAGTCCGATAAGTCCAATTGACAGCGGATCTTTCGTCAGTTGATAAACCCACCAACCTAGCAAAGTCGCCAACATACGAAAGGCTATAATCAAAAAGAATCTTCCCGAAAGAAGATTTCTGTATTCTTGGTTTTTTAAAACCTTTAATGGTTCAAATGAAATCATTTAACAAAGAAAAATATTTAAGTTAAATCTCGAATTGATTTAGATTAAGATTTTTAAAAAAATTAAGGTGGCGAGTGAAAACCACGACCAATATCTGCCACTGCCTTAAAAAACACGACCAAAAGAGTCACAGTTCCGCCAACGCCAACTAGCAATGCCGCAGTTCCTGCAGGACTATCTTTTTTGATAATTCTAATATCCTTTTTTGCAATTCCAACATTTTCTTTGTGGCGAATCCCGGAAATACTGTCTTTCTCAACACTTGTCACAGCCATTTTAAACTCGCCATTCGAAAAAGTTTTAAAATGATATTTGGATCCTGCTTTGACTTCCAAAAAATTATTCTCCCACTCCTGCTTATACTTTGTCGTTCTACAAGCGCTTAACAATAAACAAAATATAACTAAAATCGGAAATACTTTTTTCATAAGCTTAGAGTTTTTCTAGAAAGTCAGCAATTTTTCTATCATTCGCTAATCTAGGAATTTTATTCTGACCACCAAGCTTACCTTCGGATTTTGCATAATCTTGAAAAGCATTCTTTTTTAAATTTTTAATTTTTAAAACTTGAAGAATATTTCCAGAAATTAAATCATCGTAATATGTGTTTCGTTGTCTTAATTGTTGATCCAACTCTACTCGAAACTTCTCTAAATCATTTGGTTCTTTAGCAAACTCGATAAACCATTCATGATATGGCAATCCTTCTTCAGGATTAACTTGTGGCGCTAAATGAAATTCTGTAATCTGACACGGAAATTTCTCAACTGTAGCTTTCATCGCTTCTTCAACTTCGAAAGCAATAACGTGCTCACCAAATGCAGACGTAAAATGTTTGGTCCTTCCACTCACCAAAACACGATGCGGATTTTTGTCAATAAATCTCACAACATCGCCAATCGAATATGCCCAAAGTCCTGAATTGGTCGTCAAAATCATGGCATAATCTTTATTAAGTTCTACATCTTTTATGGTTAAACGATGTGCATCTGGTTTTCCAAATTCTTCTAAAGGAACAAATTCGAAGAAAATACCGTGGTTGGTCAATAACAAAAGTCCTTCTTTTTGATAATCATCTTGAAATGCAAAAAAACCTTCGGAAGCTGGAAAAGTTTGCACAATATCAACGGGCTTTCCTAGCAAATCATTCATCTTTTCGCGATAAGGTTCGTAGTTGACACCGCCAGTAATAATCAATTGAAGATTTGGAAAAATTTGGGTAATTTTCTTGTTATGTTTTTCTGTCAGTTTTTCAAAATACATAATCAACCAAGGCGGAATCCCAGAAATCAAAGTCATATTTTGAGATTCGGTTTCTTCAACAATTTTATCAACTTTAGTTTCCCAATCTTCGATGCAATTGGTTTCCCAACTTGGCAAACGATTTTTTTGTAAATAATTGGGAATATGGTGCGCTACAATCCCAGAAAGTCGTCCAGTTTTAACGCCATTAACTTCTTCCAACTCAGGTGAACCTTGCAGGAAAATCATTTTACCGTTGACGAAATCGGCGTTTCCTTTTTGAGCGATGTAATGAAATATTGCGCTTTGCGCCGCAGCAACTTGATAAGGCATTCCTTCTTTGGAAATCGGAATATATTTGGCGCCAGAAGTTGTACCAGAAGTTTTAGCAAAATATTCGGGAAGATCAGGCCAAAGAATTTTGGCTTGACCGCGTTTTACTTTTTCGATATAAGGTTTTAGATCTTCGTAGTCTGAAATAGGAACAAGTTTTTGAAAATCCTCGATAGACTTGATGTTTTCGAACTGATGTTCGCGTCCGAATAATGTTTTTTCAGCGGTTTTGACCAAATCTAAAAGAAGTGCTTCTTGGTCTTTTGCAGCATTATTTTTAAAAGCTTGGGTTGTGGCAACATGTTTTTTTGCCCAAACTTTGGCAATATTTTTCTTGATAAAATTTAGCATTGATAAAATTTTCAATGCTCAAATTTATGAACAATTCTTTTAATTATATATAATCTTTTGTCATACCGCTATCATTGTCAGGGCCTCAAACCTTAACAACTCTTTGCGAAAATACCTAGGATTAGGTATTGTCTTGTGTATGTAATATATCTAAACTTGTATTTAATAAACAACATAGGGACAAGCCAACAAGACATTAGTAGAACTTAACTTTTCTAGTTCTATGAAAAATCCTCTGTTTTTCAAACTTTTCCACCTCAATCCCGAGGAATTTTTTAAACCAAATTACATGCTTATGAAAAAATCATTATTACTTTTGGCTTATGCTTTTGGAGAATTTGCATTTGCTCAGTTACAGCCGTTTACCAACCCAGAATTTGGTAAGTTTCAGCCAAGGTTTCAGCATCAAGGATATTTGATAGGGAATCGTTTTACAAAAAACCCAACAACAGGAAATTACGATGTGTGGAATGGTATTCACAAATTGAATTTGTCCAATGGCGAAACCACGCAGTTTTCTTTTGGACAGAGTGGAACTTTTGTAATGCCTACGCAGGTGGATTCAAGAAACATATATCAAGATAACATATACATAAATGTAGGTACCAATGGTTTCCGAAAGGCTAATTTAATTGAAAATCATATTTATGATTATCTTCACGTTAATGCCATCCCTATACAGGGAACTGTTTTCGGAAATAGGGTATATTTTAACTTTTATACAAATGCAACCTATTATTATGATTTAGCAACGGAAAAACTTATCTTACTAAGTGACCATCCTACAGGAGGTATAATATATGGTAATTTTTTGGCAGCAGGTTCCAATATGTACGCTATCAAACATTTACCTCCAGAGCAGGGGCTTTTGCAAGGTTCTCGTTTGCTAAGATTCAATTCGAGTTATAACATTGCAGAATACATTGAAAGTAGGTTGACCTCCGAAGGCGTGGGAGATTACATCTCAAGCATGACTGCTTTTACGCCAAATGGAAGATTAACTATCAATGGTAAAGAGATTTATATGGCATTGGTGCACAGTGGTGGCATGCGACTTCTGGCAATCGACACAGGAAATTTCCAATCAACTAAATTTATTTCAGAGAAAATTTCAATTAATATGCAATCGGAACTAAACTATATTACTTTGCCTGATGGTGTAATTTTCAGTTACGGTGGTAATTTTTATAAAACCAATGGAAACACAACATTGGAGCAGGTAAATACTCTGAACAATATCGGAGGTTTTGATAATAATTTCCACACACCTTCATCTTATAATAATTGGATTAACAGCTTCGGGAATTCTTTTGTAAAAATTGGACAAACAACGTATTTTTTAGTTTATAATTATGATGAACAAACTCAGAAAATATACAAAATATCTTCTATAGAAGCTACTCCAGAATTGGTTTATACGGGTAAACGTAATGCAGCTACCCATGTTTCTGAAACAATAAGATACGCTACAGAATGGAAAGGAAATCTTATTTTTACAACCCATTCCAATGATTCGACTGTCTCAGACAAAATATTTCTTTACAATGGTTCGGAGCTTATTGTAAATCCGAATCTTAATACTTATGCAGAAAAAACAGCAGAAACGTCGCCAGTCATTACAGGATTAGTTTCTCATGACGACTTGTTAGTAGTTAACACGGAAAAAGGTGTTTATTCTATTGATTATGATAAGCTTTCTTTATCGGACGAAGCAAAATCTACTGCTCTAAAAGTTTACCCAAATCCTGTAAAAGATATTCTCCATTTTTCAGAAGAAGTTTCTAATGTGAAAGTAACAGACCTTTCGGGAAGAATGGTTAAAGAGACTTCTGTAAAAGGAAATTCTGTAAATATTTCCCTTCTTACAAAAGGAGATTATATTGTCACTGTAATTGCAAAATCCGGAAAAGTTATAAGTACGAAAATTATGAAAGAGTAATACATTATAAAACATAGTTTAATATAACAAACACAGCAAACCACTGTGTATCAATAAACAATTCAAAACAACGAATAGATTAATTTATAACGGTCTTTGTTAAGACGCAAAACTCTTCTGCTTCGCTCAATATGACAATTTTAACATATGTTAAAATCTAAGCAACTCAAAATCGCATCAATACTATAAGACTTTATTCTAATGGGTTGTCAAATAATAAAGTAAAAACCTTCAAAAGTTGAAAAAAATTAAATAAATATTGCGCTTGTTAAATAAATTGTCTACTTTTGCACCTCGAATAATTATATAAAAATCATAAACAATGTTTGCAATTGTAGAAATAGCAGGGCTTCAATATAAAGTTGAGCAAGACCAAAAGTTGTTTGTAAACCGTCTAGCAGGAGATAAAGGATCAAAAGTATCTTTTGATAAAGTTCTTATGACTGTTAACGGAGCAGTAACTGTTGGCGCCCCAGCTGTAAGCGGTATCGCTGTAGAAGTAGAAATCCTTGACCACGTTCAGGCTGACAAAGTAATCATTTTCAAAAAGAAAAGAAGAAAAGGTTATGCTAAGAAAAACGGTCATAGACAACAATTAACTCAAATCCAAGTTGTTTCTATTACAGGTTTTGATGCTAGCGCTAAGCCAGCTAAAAAAGAAGTTGTAAAGAAAGAAGCTAAAACTGAAACTTCAGGAGCGCTTTCTGACAACAAAACTGTAAACTTTAATGAAGATCACGAGTTGAACTATCACTTAAAGAAAAACAACCTTTCTCAGTCTAAAGAAAACAGAGAAACTCTTATCACTTTAGGTAAAGCTTTGAAAGTAGAGTTGGAGAAAAAAATCTTAACTCACGAGGAAGTTGATGCGTTAATCGAAAAGCACATCGCAGATTTTAAAGAACTTAAAAAATAACAGCACACAAGAAATGGCACACAAGAAAGGGGTTGGTAGCTCCAAAAACGGTAGAGAATCTCACTCTAAGAGATTAGGTGTTAAAATCTTCGGTGGTCAAGAAGCTATCGCTGGTAACATCATTGTAAGACAAAGAGGTACGCAACACCACCCAGGTGAAAACGTAGGTATCGGTAAAGATCACACTTTGTTCGCACTAGTTGACGGTAAAGTTGTTTTTAGAAAAAAAGCAAATAATAGATCTTTCGTATCTATCGAAGTTAATGCTTAATTTTTAGCATTTGAACAATATAAAAACCCAATCTTCGGATTGGGTTTTTTGTTTTTTAACATTCATGAAATATTAATTAAATTTTAAGCTATTTCTCAATAAAGCGGCCATTAAACTTTCTACTTTTACAGCCCTTAATTTCGAAATAATGAAAACTAAATTCAGTCTTTTAATAATTTGTGGAATTTTCCTTAATCTACAAGCACAAAAGAAAGTATTGTTTGATGCTACAAAAGCAGAAATGGCAGGCAATGCCGATTGGGTTATTGACGCAGATCTACACAACTTAAAGACAGGAACCACAGTAACAACTGGTGGCACGCAGTCTAACCCGCAACGTGTCCCAACACCAGCTCAATCCAATATTACAGCGACCACCTCCGAAACCTACTGGAATGGTGCACTTAGCTATTGGGCAATTGACTTGGCTCGACAAGGTATGACCATTGAAAGCCTACCATACAATGCGAAAATTACCTACCAAGATGCTAGCAACCCTCAAGATCTTTCTAACTATGACGTATATATTGTTGATGAGCCCAATATGCCATTTAGTATGACTGAAAAACAAGCCATTATAAACTTTGTGAAAAACGGTGGCGGATTATACATTATTGCAGATCATGACATTAGTGATAGAAACAACGACGGTTGGGACTCCCCAATGGTTTGGAACGATCTTTTCACAAACAACGGTGTTGTAAGCAATCCTTTTGGATTTAGCTTTAGTAAAACCAACATTAGCCAAACAAGTACAAATTTTGTTGCAACTAGCACCAATCCACTTATCCTAAATGGGCCAATGGGAAAACCAACGGCAATGCAATTTTCCAATGGTTCGACGATGCAAATTAATAAAACCGCAAATCCGTCTGTGCAACCACTTATCTTTACAAATAATACATCACAGACTAGCACAACAAATGTCATGCTTCTTACTTCTACTTATGGTACTGGGAAAATCGTCGCTTTAGGAGATAGTTCAGTGCCTGATGATGGCACAGGTGATTCCGGCGATTCTTTATATAATGGATACACAGACGATGCCAATGGCAACCATCGTCCTTTATTAGTAAATTCAGTATTGTGGTTAGCGCAAAAAGGTGATTTGGGAACACTGGACAACAATATTAATAGTGTTAAAATCTATCCTAACCCAACTGAAGATTATATTACTATTTCTGAAAAAGACTACAATCGATTTGAAATCATTGACCAAACAGGAGGATTAGTTTCTAATGGCGACATCATCGAATCTAGAATTGATGTTCAAAAACTTAATTCTGGTATTTATTATCTTGTTCTAAAATCAGATACAAAATCCGAAACGATACGCTTTATCAAAAACTAAAAAAAAGACCTCATAGCCGAGGTCTTTTATCTTTTAAAAAACAGATGACGCGATTCTCTTCGTAATCTCGCTCTTCCCCATCGTGTAATAATGCAAAACAGGAGCACCTCTTTCCAAAAGTTCCTTACTTTGTTGAATGCACCATTCGATACCGATTTCTTTTACGGCTTTGTTGTCTTTACTTTTCGCAACTTCAATCACCAAATCGTTCGGAATATCCACCTTGAAACGGTGCGGAATCATACTCAACTGGCTTTTCGTTACCAAAGGTTTCAATCCCGGAATAATCGGAACATTTATCCCTTCCTCACGACATTTATCAACGAACTCAAAATACTTTTCATTATCAAAAAACATTTGTGTCACGATATAATCAGCTCCAGCTTCCACTTTCTTTTTCAAGTATTGCAAATCCTGCGAAAGACTCGCCGCTTCCATATGTTTTTCGGGATAACCAGCCACGCCGATGCAAAAAGTGGTCGGACAAGAATTCTCCAAAGATTCATCCAAATAAGCACCCAAATTCAAACCTTGAATCTGCTTCACCAAATCGCTCGCATTGGCATGACCATTTTTTTCGGGTTTAAAGTAAATCTCAGATTTCACAGCATCTCCACGAAGTGCTACCACATTTTCGATACCTAAAAAATCCAAATCTATCAAGAAATTTTCGGTGTCTTCACGACTAAAACCACCGCACAAAATATGCGGCACCGCATCCACTTTGTATTTATTTTGAATTGCCGCACAAATCCCCACCGTTCCAGGGCGTTTTCGCACCACACGCTTTTCCAAAAGTCCGTCTTGGCGCTCGATATACTCATATTCTTCACGGTGATAAGTCACGTCGATAAATGACGGATTAAACTCCATCAACGGGTCAATTCCATCAAAAATCGACTTTATGTTTTGCCCTTTCAAAGGCGGCAATATCTCAAAGGAAAACAATGTTTTTCCGTTCGCTTTTTCAATATGTTCTGTTACTTTCATTTTTTTTGTTTTTTATTTGGGCGTATCCCTCGCCAAGCCTTTCCAGCCGCTCGGGTCGCTACGTTCGCTACTATCTTTTTTTTGTGACTTCAGCTCCGCTCAGTCACCAAAAAAAGGATATCCGCTACCATCGCTTACGCGGTTTTGTGTGTAGTTGTCGGTTATCGGTTGTTAGTTGATACTTGTCGATTTTACGACTTTACGGTTCAACGTCACTTCGAGTAAAAATCTGCAAGATTTTGTATCGAGAAGTTTTGTCCTTATAATTAATTAAAAAGTTCTCGATACGATTTCTGCGAAATCTACTCGAACTGACGTTAATTTAATCATTTCGAACTTAGTTTATTTGCAAAACAAACAACCGAAAACCAACAACCGTCAACCATTATCCATCAACCAAATTCGGAGCTAACCATTTTCTTGCAAATTCTATATCCACATTTTTTCGTTCAGCATAATCTTTCAGTTGGTCTTCCGAAATTTTTCCAACCCCGAAATATTTCGATTTAGGATTTCCGAAATAATATCCCGAAACCGCTGCTGTTGGCCACATTGCCAAACTTTCTGTCAAGCTAACACCTATATTTTCTTCCACTTTTAATAAATCCCAAATCGTCAATTTTTCCAAATGGTCAGGACAAGCAGGATAGCCAGGAGCTGGACGAATTCCTAAATATTTTTCTTTAATCAAATCTTCATTGTCCAAAGTTTCGTCTTCCGAATAACCCCAATATTCTGTTCTCACTTTTTTGTGCAGATATTCGGCAAAGGCTTCTGCAAAACGGTCTGCTAAAGCTTTCACCATAATTGCATTGTAATCGTCGTTTTGGTCTTCGTATTCTTTCGCTAATTCATCTGCTCCGAAACCAGTGCAAACACAGAAAACCCCAAAATAATCTTGCTTACCGATGTTTTCTGGTGCCACAAAATCCGATAGTGCGAAATATTCTTTACCAGCCGATTTTTTATGCTGCTGTCTCAATGTTCGGAATGTGGAAATCACATTTTGATTCTCATCATAAACCAAAATATCGTCTTGTTCATTGGCGTTCGCAGGGAAAATTCCAAAAATACCTTTTGCTTTAAAACTCTTTTCTTCAAGGATTTTTTTGAGCATTAATTTTGCTTCATCAAAAAGAATTGTCGCTTGTTCGCCAACTATTTCGTCTGTCAAAATATCTGGAAATTTCCCAAACAACTGCCAGCTTCTGAAAAATGGCGACCAGTCGATAAAGTCAATTAAATCATCCAACTTTAGGTCTTCAAGAATAGTAATTCCCAATTTTTTAGGAATTGAAATATATTCGTTTTCCCAATCGATTTTAAACTTCTGTTCCCGCGCTTCCTCAATCGAAACATATTCTTTATCGACTTGACGATTCAAGAATTTTTCACGGAAATCTTCGTATTCTTTTTTCAAACCCAAACCATAAACATTGGATTTCTCCTTATTCAATAAAGAACTCACCACATTAACCGCTCTGGAAGCATCATTAACATGGATAACCGTATTTTTATATTTTGGGTCAATTTTTACCGCAGTGTGCGCTTTGGAAGTCGTCGCACCACCAATCATCAATGGAAAATCAAGATTTTGCCTTTCTAATTCTGCGGCGATATGCACCATTTCGTCTAAGCTTGGCGTAATCAAACCGCTCAAACCAATAACATCCACATTTTCATCAATCGCAGTTTGAATAATCTTTTCGGCTGGAACCATCACCCCCAAATCAACGATTTCGTAATTGTTACAACCCAAAACCACACTCACAATATTTTTTCCGATATCGTGAACATCGCCTTTTACGGTTGCCATCAATACTTTTCCGTTAGTTGGTTTGCTACCATCTTTTGCAGCTTCAATAAATGGTTGTAGATACGCAACTGCACGCTTCATTACACGCGCCGACTTTACGACTTGTGGCAAAAACATTTTTCCACTTCCGAAAAGGTCGCCAACAACGCCCATTCCTGTCATCAAATTGATTTCGATAACGTGAAGCGGTTTTTCTGCTTGCTGACGTGCAATTTCCACATCTTCCTCGATGAACCGATCGATTCCTTTCACCAAAGCGTGAGTAATTCGGTCTTGCAAAGGAAGCTCTCGCCAAGATAAATCTTCGACTTTTTCTTTCTTAGTAGATTTATGTGTTTCAGAATAATCGAGAAGTCTTTCGGTAGCGTCATCGCGACGGTCGAGCATTACATCTTCTACCAACTCCAATAATTCTTTCGGGATTTCGTCGTAAACTTCCAACATTGTTGGATTTACAATTCCCATATTCATCCCATTTTTGATAGCATGATACAAGAAAACCGAGTGCATCGCCTCTCTCACACCATCATTTCCACGAAACGAAAACGAAACATTGGAAACGCCACCACTCACCGAAACATGTGGAAGGTTTTCGCGAACCCATTTTGTTGCTTCAATAAAATCAATTGCATTTCGACGATGTTCTTCCATTCCCGTTGCTACAGGGAAAATATTCAAATCGAAAATAATATCCTCGGCAGGAAAACCAACTTTGTTGACCAAAATATCATACGAACGCTTCGAAATTTCTATTCGACGTTCGTAATTGTCGGCTTGTCCAACTTCGTCAAACGCCATGATAATCGCCGCTGCTCCATAGCGTTTTAACGCTTTCGCGTGTTTGATGAATTCTTCTTCGCCTTCTTTCAACGAAATGGAATTCACGACAGGTTTCCCCTGAACCACTTGAAGTCCAGCCTCCAAAATTTCCCATTTCGAAGAGTCTATCATAATCGGAATTCTCGCAATATCGGGCTCGGAAGCGATAAGGTTGAGGAACTTCACCATCGAGGCTTTTCCGTCCAATAATCCATCGTCGAAATTGACATCCAAAATC
>JAEXRP010000015.1:0-6655 GCA_023440705.1 Bacteroidota bacterium | reverse complement strand
GTCCAGAGTGGATCCCGATACGTAAATCCAAAGCGTTTGGACTTACTTTTTTACGTTCTTCGATAAATTTCAGAATATCTTGCCTCGCTGCGATGGCATTTTTAGCGTGATCTTTATTAACCGTTGGAAGTCCGCTCACTGCAAGATACGCGTCACCGATGGTTTTTATTTTTTCCAAACCATGTTTGCCCATAATATTGTCAAATTCGGTAAAGCAAACGTTAAGTTCTTCTAATAATTCTTGAACACCAATCTTTTCCGAAGTCGCTGTAAAATTCACAAAATCTGTGAATAAGACTGAAACTTCATCGTAATATTTTGCTTCGGATTTTCCTTTATCTTTTAATTCTTGCGCCACTTCTTGTGGAAGAATATTTAGTAATAAATCTTCGGATTTTTGCTTTTCCAATTGCAATTCTGAAGTTCTTTTTTCAACTTGTTCTTCAAGAATTTCATTTTGATTTTGAAGAATATTTTGCTTCTCTTGCTCTTGTTGTATCGTTAAATCTGATAGTCGATTAACCTCTACCAGTTGTTTTGTTAAACCAATATTGGTTGCTGCAAATTGCCATGCTAAATACGCCGAAATAGAAACAGGAAAACTAAATAAAATGAAAAATGCTATGGGAGGAAAAAACTTTGTAAAAAAATTACTATCTGGATTAATAGAGCCTCCATTAATGATTAAAGTTATTATCAAAACAACAATTGCCACAAAGAAAACCAATATTCCACCACCGACAATAAATGCCGATTTTTCTCTTCGCCACATTGCTCTTATTATCAGGAAAAATGATTCGAATGTGACATAAATCAAATATAGTAGTAAGATAAGAGAAGCCCACTCGTTACTGAAATAGAATATGCAAATTCCTAATACTGGAAAAATTGAAAGTATATAAAATCTCAATTTTCTTTTTCCGAAAAGTGTATTTACAAATCCTGATAACGAAAAACAAAATGCAGCAAAACTGACATAGAACCAAAATGTTGTTGAGATAAGAGTCGTTGGATCTTCCATCTGATAGAATTTAACCATCAGAAAACTCATCAACGCAATTGATAAATTATAAATTCCAAAAAACAGGTTATAAACGGCATTTCTGTAAAAAAGAAAAAGTAATAGATGAATAAAACCTAATGCCATAAATATTCCTGTTATCAACATAACAATAGAATAAAATGACTTGTCTTCATCCAATGTTTCAGGAAAATAATCACTTGCTAATGTAAAATACATGTAGAAATTATTACCACCAAAAGAAACAATTGAACTAAGTTTTTCTTTAGGTACTGGCTGAATTCTTACCGAAAGAACATGCGTTAAAGTATCTGAAATTGTTATAATCTTAGGATTATTATTTTTTATTTTATATATCGGATCTTTAACATCAATTTTTCCTAATACGTCTATTTTTTTTCCATCCAAAAATATTTCAGAAGCTCCATTTTGCATAACTCTCACCATCAAAGGCTTTCCTACTAATGAAGTATCTATTTTGAAATAATTACGTTGCCAATATGTTTTCGTATAATTTTTAGAATCTGCTTGAGAACTTTCTTTCCAAGAACTATCATCAAAATTAGTTTGTGCATATTCTGGACGATCGTCTGGACTTACTAACCATTTTTTATCAAGAACAAGTTCTAAAGAATCTTTTTTGCTTGTTTTTAATAATGCTGGATTTTCCTTACTTGTTTGAGCCAACAAAAAGCAATGCGCTAAAAAGACGATTAAAACTAAAAACCGCTCTCTAAAGATTGTAAAAACTATTGAATTATTTTTCACTTATTATTAGTTCAAAGTATAATTAAGCTTTTCCCACAAAATACATTTCCTGCTCGCCTTTTCCTTTCACGGAAATCTTGCCACGATAAGTAGTTTCGAAATCGTCTTTGACTAATTCGTATGTATTTTTAGAAATATTGATTTTTCCTTTTTCGCCCGCTTGTTCCATTCTCGCTGCAGTGTTCACCGTATCGCCCCAAATATCGTACGCAAATTTCTTAACGCCAACAATTCCTGCAATGACTTGTCCAGAGTGGATCCCAATGCGCAAATCCAAAGCGTTTGGACTTACTTTTTTACGTTCTTCGATAAATTTCAGAATATCTTGACTCGCTGCGATGGCATTTTTCGCATGATCTTTATTAACTGTTGGTAGTCCGCTCACCGCAAGATACGCGTCACCGATGGTTTTAATTTTTTCTAAACCATGTCTGCCCATAATGTTATCAAATTCGGTAAAGCAAACATTGAGTTCTTCTAATAATTCTTGAACACCAATCTTTTCCGAAGTCGCTGTAAAATTCACAAAATCTGTGAATAAGACTGAAACTTCATCGTAGTATTTTGCATCAGATTTTCCTTTTTCCTTAAGCTCTTGCGCCACTTCTTGCGGAAGAATATTCAACAATAAATCTTCGGATTTCTTTTTCTCCGCGGCGATTTTAATTCCGTCTTTTCTTTTTTGATTGTATGACCAACCCGCAAAACCTAAAAGCAGCAAAGCAGCTATAGCTCCACCAATAGACATATTTCGGATGTTCTTAGATTTAGAAAGTTCAGCTTTGGCTTCCGTATCTTTCTTTTCTTGCTCTGCTTTTGCAACTTTCTTTTCTTGCGCATATTTTATTGCAATTGCTTTTTGCTCTTCATCGTATTTAATACTTATTTCGCGACGTTTATGTTCTTCTTCTAACAACAATCTTTGGCGCTCAACTTCAGTTTTGGCTGCCGCTTGTTTTTTGTCAAATTCGTAACGAAGTGCTTTTAATTCCAATTCTTTTTGAAGTTGAATTCTTTTCGTTTCTTCCTCTAATTTGATTTTTAATTTTTGCTCGGACAAAGCACGCTCTGATTGTACTTCTTCAACACCACGGATATTTTCTGCACTTGTGCTTTGATTTTCAATTTCTTTATACTTTTTATAATACGAAAATGCAGATTCGTAATCTCCTAGCATTTCGTCAATTTTAGAATAGTACTCCCAAACTAATCTGTCAACATCTGTATTATGAAATATCTCCGATGCTGTAATTGCGTTGTAATTTTTTCCTAATTGAGAGCGCAAATTTTCTAAGTTTTTATTTTTTTCTGCTACATTAGCAAAAGACAATTCGCCCTCTTTAATTTGATCTACTTTTATAGTTGTTATAAGCAACTGGGAATTCAACTTCATTTGCATGTAATCGTCAGCAGGTGATAAATCATAAGCTTTTTGGGCATACTCAGTTGCACGATTGTAGTTTTTCTCTTTTTGATAAATATTGGATAACAAATAGTAAAGTCGTGGTAAATTTTGAGTTAATTTTTGACTCTCGTAAAAATTTAAAGCACTGTTTGCAAATTCCTTTGCCTTAGCATAATCCTTCATCTCAACGTAACACGAGGAACGAATAAGATTTATTTCTGCCAAGAACGCATTGCTTTTAGCAGGCAACATTTCTTGACTTTTGTCCAAAGCCTCTAATGCTTTCTTGTAATTTTTCATTCCATATTGCAATGCTCCAATATAATACATTGGTAAGCTTGAACTATCTTTATCAAACTTATTGGTATAATCTAAATACTCCAATGCTCTTTTATAGGCATCAGTTGACTTGTTTTGTTGCATTAGATTTCCAACACTTCTCATAAAAGCGTTCACCATTACTTTAGGTTTTATTTTGTGCCCACTTTGTTTATCTAATTTAATTATCGATTGATAAATTTCTTCTGCTTCATCATATTTTTTTTCTAATGAGAAGTTTTGAGCGTTTGTCATCATTAACAAAACTTTTGTGTTATAATCATCAGATAATTCCAAATATTTTCGAGCATCAGCACGATATTTTTCAGCAGTTTTCGAATCTCCTTTTAATAAATATGCAGTAGAAATGGACATATAAACACTACCAATAGTCGAATTGTACTTCGATCCTTTTAACTCTTCGATAACCTGAAAACCTCGTGCAATAACACTATCGCTTTTTCCTTCTCCACTAAATCGGTTAATCATATCAATCTTGATGTTAGTACGACTTTTCTCGTCCTTCGCATCTTTCAGCTTTTGACGAAGTTCTTTAATAGGAACCGAATCCTGCGCCTTTAGAACACAAAAAGAACTCAGTGTTATACATAGGAAAATATAGAAAGGGATGGAAATATTTTTCAAATCATGCTTTTTATCGCAAGCAAAAATAAAAATTAATAGCAATTTTAAATCATCAAAAGCGCTAAAATTTTAAGAATTTATTAAGAAATCAATTAAAACAATGACAATTGTATTCCGTCTGTTGGAGGTTTAGCGTCGCCCATAACTGTCTTTCCTCCAAATCGAAATGAATTTCGGCGTTCGTCTTCAACAACAGCATCAAAATCAAAATCAGGTGTAAAGTTCTTTTCAGTTTCGGCAACAATGCGGTGTAGCTTTTCGATAGACTTTAACTTATCCGAATTTCCAAGTTTGGATTTTTCAACACCTTTTTGAAGAATCGAAATCGTCTCATCAAACGTATTAATCGGCACAGGAAAAGGATGACCATCTTTCCCGCCATGCGCAAAAGAAAATCTCGCAGGATCTTTGAAACGTGACGGCGCACCATGAATAACCTCGCTAACCAAAGCCAAACTTTGCATCGTGCGAGGACCAACACCTTTTAACAATAATAAATCCTCAAAGTTTTGAGGTTGCAATTCGCGAGTGACATACAGCAACGCGCCAAGTCTTTTAAGATCGACATCTTTGGCGGTTACTTCGTGATGTTGCGGCAGAATTAAATTCGCAAAATCCTGCATAATCTTCTCGGAATTGGTATGCGAAATGTCTAAAATTCCGTTTCGGTTGTCTTTTGCATCACTTGCTGTTAGATTGAGAATCTCACCTCGATTTACACCTTGGATCGCGCTGTGAGGATCATCAACAAAGGATTTTAGATTTTCGGAATGCCAATGATAGCGGCGCGCCGTTCCATCGGCATCATTAAGACCCTGCTGAACAACCGCCCAACTGCCTTCATCGCTCAAAATAAAATTATGCAAATACAATTGATAACCATCTTGGATCGCCGTGTTATCAACTTTAGCCGTCAATTTGCTAGCTCTAACAAGGCTGTCAGCATTTAATCCAGTTTTATCGGCAATTAGGAGAAGTTCGGAGGGCGTTTCTTTAGAATATTTGCCTTTTCCGCCACAAATATAAATTCCTAAATCTTTAGCAATTGGATTGATACTTCGTTTGAGAGCGCCCATCACGGAAGTGGTAATCCCCGACGAATGCCAATCCATCCCCATAACAGCACCAAAACTCTGAAACCAAAAAGGATCCGACAAACGACGAAGCACTTCGCCCTTTCCGTAATCTGCCAAAATAACTTCGACAATGGAAAGTCCCAAAGCAGACATACGCTCGTACAACCACGGCGGAACTTTACCATAGTGAAGCGGAAGTGTTGCTGTGCCTGATCGTTTCATAGAATTAAAAAACGGTCCACTCGAAAGCAGACCGTTTAGGTTTTTATTTAAATATAAATATTATTTAACAGCTGCTAAAGCATTTTCGTAGTTTGGTTCTTGACCAATTTCTGGAACTTGTTCTGTGTATACAACTTTTCCGTTTTCGTCAACCACAACAACTGCACGACTCAAAAGTCCATGAAGCGGAGAATCCTCTAAAGTTACACCATAATCTTCTCCAAAACTTCCTCTGAAATCAGAAAGAACGTCAACATCATTGAGTCCTTCTGCAGCGCAAAAACGACTCAACGCAAAAGGTAAATCGCGAGAAACGTTAACCACAACTGTATTGTCTAAAGAACTTGCATCTTGATTGAAATGTCTTGCAGAAGCTGCACAAACCCCAGTATCAATACTTGGAAAAATGTTAAGAACAACTTTCTTTCCTTTATAATCTGATAGTTTTTTTTCGGATAAATCGGAAGCAACCAACGTAAAATCTTTAGCTTGAGTTCCTACTTCTGGAAGATTCCCAACTGTGTGTATTGGATTTCCTTTAAATGTAATATTTGCCATACTTTTTTTATTTGAATCAAATTTAGGTCAAGCTTTTCAGTAATCCTATATCATAAGATAATATTTAAGAAAATTTAACGCAAAGACACGAGAAAGCCACCTAAAATCATCTTGGATATTAATAAAATTTCATTTAATAATGCTTATTTTTGTAGCTAAATCAAAAAAAGATAAAAAGAACAATTATAATGTCACAAGCAAAAATTCATTACACCCTTACGGATGAAGCGCCAATGTTGGCAACTCACTCATTTTTACCTATCGTAAAAGGATTTACAAAAACTGCTAACATCGAAATCGAAGTTCCAGATATTTCTCTTGCAGGAAGAATCTTGGCAAACTTCCCAGAATTCTTGAAAGAAGAACAAAGAATTCCTGATGCGCTTGCTGAATTGGGTGCTTTGGCTACAACTCCAGAGGCTAATATCATTAAACTTCCGAATATTTCTGCTTCTGCTCCACAGTTGGATGAAGCGATTGCTGAACTTCAAGCTAAAGGATTTGCAGTTCCTAATTATCCTGCAGAACCAAAAAATGATGATGAAAAAGCGATTAAAGCTAAATATGCAAAAGTTTTAGGAAGTGCTGTAAACCCAGTTTTACGTGAAGGAAACTCGGATAGACGTGCACCAAAAGCGGTTA
>JAEXRP010000092.1:0-103427 GCA_023440705.1 Bacteroidota bacterium | reverse complement strand
TTGCGATCCGGACGGGACTCGAACCCGCGACCTCCGCCGTGACAGGGCGGCATTCTAACCAGCTGAACTACCGGATCTCAACCAACCTCAGCATAATTGCCTTGATTATTGTGGTTGCAAAAATACGACAATATTTTAATCCTACAAATTTTTTACAAAAAAAACGCTCTCCTATTAGGAAAGCGTTCATTTTCAGTATTATTTTTTTTACATGTGTGCTGAAAGTTTCTCCGCAATTAGCTCTTTCGGGCTAACACCAACTAACTTATCAACCACTTCTCCGTTCTTGAAAATTAATAGTGTTGGAATATTTCTGATGCCATATTCCATTGATATATTTTGATTATTATCAACATCCACTTTCCCAACAACAGCTTTTCCATCAAAATCGTTTGCTAATTCTTCCACGATTGGACCTAGCATTCTACATGGACCACACCATGCTGCCCAAAAATCTACTAATACAGGCTTATCCGAAGCTAATACTACTTCTTGAAAAGACTGATCTGTAATCTCTACTGCCATAATTTTATTCTTTGTTTAATACTCTACAAAATTACAAAAAATATACCTAATCGGATAAATTATTATCTATGCTCGGTATTTTGTTTTTCTATAATGAAATCTTTTGAAACTTCTTTTAATGCCGAAATAAATTTATCAATATCAGCTTTAGTTGTATAATGACTGAAAGATACACGAAGTGGTGTACAATTCTCCAACTCTTCTTCATCCAAAATAGACATCAAAACCATTGACGGTTTCGCAGCGCCAGAACTACAAGCACTTCCTTGCGAAATTGCAACGCCTTGCATATCCAATTGCAATCCGATTAACGGATTTTTGAATGGCAACAAAATATTCAATACTGTATAAAGACTATTTTCTGTTGCTGATTCGCCATTAAACTTAGCTTCAGGGAAATTCTTTTCAATCTCAGATTTACAATAGTTTTTAATATCTTTAATATGAGAACTGTACTCCGACATATTATCAATCGACAATTCCCAAGCTTTACCAAGGCCAACGATACCACAAACATTTTCTGTACCTGCGCGAAGACTTCTTTCTTGCGGACCTCCAGTAATAATACCTTTAAGACCGGAAGCTTTTCTCACAAAAGCAAAACCACTTCCTTTTGGACCATGGAATTTGTGCGCGCTGCAAGATGCGAAATCAACTGGAATTTTAGAAAAATCTAAATCCAAATGCGCCATCGTTTGCACTGTATCCGAATGGAATAAAGCATCATATTTTTTACAAAGTTCAGCAACTTTTTCTAAATCTAGAAGATTACCAACTTCATTGTTAGCGTGCATTAAAGTCACTAAAGTCTTTTTCTCAGAATTCTGAAGAAGCTCTTCAAGTTTTTCTAAACTTAAATTTGCTTTGTTATCAGGACGCAAATAAACAAGCTCAACACCATGTAGACGCTTCATCTCTAGGCAAGTTTCAGCAACACATTTGTGCTCCAACGGCGACGTAATAATACGTTGAACGCCTAAATAATTAACACAAGATTTGATAATCATGTTGTTGGATTCGGTACCGCAAGATGTGAAAACAATCTCACCTGGCGTAACACGCAGCGCTTCTGCAATTTTTCGCCTAACTTCTTCCAAAAGTGTTTTTGCCTCTTGACCAAAACTGTGCGTAGAAGACGGGTTACCATAATTATCACGAAGAACGGACACCATTGCGTCAATAACTTCTTCGTTAAGCGGCGTAGTTGCTGCGTTGTCTAAATATACCTTTTCCATTTTTACTAAAAAATTTTAAAAAAAAATGAAGCGATGTGCCTCATTTATGTTGATACGAAATTAGTGAAAAAATTGATAAAAACTTTCATTTGCCCATTTTAACATTGGCTTATCTCCGGAAGTATCTCCAAAAGCTATGGTTTTATCGAATTTCCGCCCTCTAATCGCTTCTTTTATTCTAACTACTTTTTCTTCGCCGTTGCAATTTTTAGAAGCAAACCTACCTGTAAAAACGCCATTTTGATAATCGGCTTTGGTTGCTAGCAATTGCATCCCGAATTTTTCTGCAAACGGTCGTACCCAAATATCTAGCGATGCTGTCACAATGTAAGAATCCGTTTGTTCTTTTTTAATTTTATCAATAAAATCTAAAGCGTTATCACGAATAAGTTTTGGATATTGATTTTCAAAAAATTGATCGGCAACTTGTTTCAGTTTTGTTTCGGTTTGACCTTTAAGAATCGATGCTATAAAACTTTTCTTCACAGTCTCTGCATCGGCAAGTTTTAGTTTAACCAAAACAAAAAGCGGTGCATGTTTCAAAAATTGAAATCTATACTTCGATGGATTAAAATATTTAAGATACAAAAACATCGTGTCCTTGTAAGTTAAAGTCCCATCAAAATCGAATACATACAATTTTTTCATTTTCTAAAACAATTAAAGTTTCAATTTCTTAAAAATAAATTCTGGAATATTTCTGATAATCATCATTATCAAACTCCAAATTGGCAATACATAAGCTGTATTTTTCTTCTTTTTATAAGCTTTATAAATAGAATTTGCTGCTTGATCTGGTGTTGCTGTTAGAGCTGGATTAAGCGGTAAACCTTCTGTCATTTTGGTTGCCATAAAGCCTGGCTTAACCGTCATAACATGAACTTTTTTCTCAAATAAATAATTTCTAAGTCCACTAAGATAAGCTGTAAGTCCAGCTTTTGCGCTTCCGTAGATAAAATTACTTTGACGACCTCTATCGCCTGCAACAGACGACAAAACAATCATGTTACCTTGTCTTTTTGATTCCATTTTTTTTGCGAAATGGTTAAGAACAGGAACCAATTTAGAGAAATTAATATCTAAAATTCGTTCTGTATTTTTATCATCGTAAAGACCTTCTTCTGTCCCCAAACCAAGATATCCGCTTGCGCAAAACAACAAATCGGACTCGATATGGTCAAAATTTTTGTAGTCAATTTCTTTTAGAACGTCTAATTCTAAAACTTCTGTATGTTGAAGATATTTAACATTAATATGATTCGCAAACTTCTCCGAAGTCGCTGTATTTGAACTTAATAAATATAAGGTTTTGAACTTTTCACCTTTTTTTAAGCAGCATTCCACAAAAGCTTGCGCCACTTCCGAATTAGCACCTATTACTATCATTTTGTAGAATTAAGAGGGATTATGGATACGTTGATGTTGTAGCGAAACAAATTTGGAATTCTCAACATTTTTGAGATAATCTGTCAAGCTGCTTTTGCTCATACTATCTTTGGTAAGATAAATTCTTCCGTCAAATTCTTCAACGATTTCATCCAATTGTGCAATCAATTTTTTAAGTTTAGAATTAACTTTAAAATCTAAAGCCAATGTGTAACCTTCTTGTGGGAAGGAGTTGTAAGCTTGTGGATTATCTTTCCCAAACAGTTTAAGAACCGCCAAGAATGAGCCATTTCCACTTTTCGCAATACATTCCAAAATACGTTTCATACCTTCTTTACCCTTCTCTTTTGGGATGACCATTTGGTATTGAATAAAGCCTTTTTTGCCGTAGATTCTGTTCCAATTCTTGATGGCATCCAAAGGATAGAAAAATGTCTCGTAGTCAACAAAACCGTTAACTTGTTTCGCTCTTTGTTTATTAAAATACAACCAATTAAAAATCTTAATTGACAACGTATTTAAGACAAATCCTGGAAAATAAAAAGGAACATTCGGGCTAAATTTTGGTTTTAATCGTAAAGGATTTTGACCTTTAGACTTACTAACCTCAGCCTTCAAAGCATGTTCGCCACGCATAAGAATAGAACGTCCAATATTTTTCCCTTTTTGTAAACAATCGATCCAAGCGACATTATATGTCCAATCTTCACTTTCGTCAAAGAGTTGGAAGATTTCATCAAGATTATTCGCTTTTATACTTTCTTGTCGAATGTAAGCGGTTTCAATATTTTTAAGTTTGATTTTAGCAGAAAGAATAATACCTGTAAGTCCCATTCCGCCAATAGTTGCCCAAAATAAATTAGAATTTTCTTCTCGCGAACAAGTGATAACCTGTGAGTTTTGATTTAAGATTTTAAACTCAATAACATATTCTGAAAAACAGCCTTCGGCATGATGATTTTTACCATGGACGTCAGAAGCTATTGCGCCTCCAACACTGACAAACTTTGTACCTGGCGTTACGTAAAGGAAATAACCTTGTAATACAACAACGTCAAGAATGTCTGAAAGAAGCACGCCAGATTCACATTCGATAACGCCATTAAGACGATCGAATGATAAAAATTTATTTAATCTTTTTGTTGAAAAAACATGTTGCCCAAGCGAGGCGTCACCATAACAGCGACCGTTACCACGTGCGATGACTTCGTTACGCTCTGCGACAAAAGATTTAATTTGTGAAAGCGAATCTTCAGATTTCATTTCAACTTCCACAATTGGATAATTTCCCCAATTGGAAACTTTTTGAACAAAGTTCGGTTTCATAATTATTTATAATAAATCTGTAATAAAAAAGTAAGAACCCACAATAGCAAAGTCACTTGTATGTAGTGATCCTTGTAAACGATTTTGGTGGGAGATTCTGTTTTGTTATAAACTAAAGTCTGTTGTAGATATCTTAAAAATGCAAAAATCACAAAAAATACGGTGTAAAATACTCTTTGATGAAACTTGTGCTGCACTTCTGGTGACAACGTAAACATCAAATAACAAACAATTGCTAGTGTCACACAAATACATAACGCAATATCCGCAAACTGAATATTATAACCATCTAAAGCTTTTCTTGTTCTTCCAGAAACCTGCGCATTGATCAGTTCTCCACGTCTTTTACCAACAGCCAAAACCAATGCTAGCACAAAAGTCAACAATATTGCCCATTGAGAAATTGCTAATCCTGTTGCATAACCACCTGCCAAAACTCTCAATACAAAACCAACTGCTATAATTGAAACATCAATGATAGCAACATGTTTTAGCTTAAAAGTGTAGAGAAGATTCATTACGAAGTAACCCCCAATAATAATCGCAAATTTTGTAAAATCGTAATTAAAATACGAAGCTCCGAAAATGACAATTAAAATGACAGAAATCAAAAGCCCAAAGAACATGGCAATTGCTATAGGTTTCGAAATTGCACCACTTGCCAGAGGTCGATTTTTTTTCTCTGGATGTTTTTTGTCGGACTCAATATCCATATAATCATTAATGATATATATGGAACTTGCTGTAAACGAAAACACTACGAAAGCAAATATACTTTTGATGAACAAATCAACATTGGTAATATTGCCCGAGAAAAATAGCGGAAGAAAAACAAAGAAGTTCTTGACCCATTGTTCTACCCGAATAAGTTTTAGATATTTTCCCATTTGTATTATTAGATGCCAAAATTAAGAATTATCTGATAATAAAAAAAACCGCAAGTTGCGGTTTTTCTATGTTTTATGTATTAATTCTTATTTACCTTGTGCAGCATCTTCGATCATTTTTTCATTTGCTGTAATTGCAAACTCTACTCTTCTGTTTTGTGCTCTACCAGCATCTGTATCGTTAGACGCGATTGGGCTTCCTTTACCTAATCCTTCAGTAAACATTCTAGATCCTGCAACACCATTAGACACAAAATAATTTTTAACAGCTGCCGCTCTTTGTTGAGAAATTCTCAAATTGACAGCTTCTGTACCAATACTGTCTGTGTGACCATAAATATTAATATTAGTATCAGGATTATTTTTAAGAACTGTAACCAATTTATCAAGATTAGTTTTAGCAGCAGACGTTAGGTTAGATGAGTTAAAGTCAAAGTTAACCGTGTTTTCGTGCAAAGTTACTTTGATACCTTCACCAACTCTTTCAACTTCAGCACCTGGAAGAACTTCTTTAATTTCTTTAGCTTGTTTATCCATTTTGTTACCGATAACACCACCAGCAACACCACCTACAACACCACCAAGAACAGCTCCTAGAGGCGCATTACCACCTTTACCAATGTTATTACCAAGGATACCTCCTAGGATAGCACCAGCTGCAGTACCAATTGCCGCACCTTTTTGTGTGTTATTAGCGTTTTTCACACTTTCGCAACTTGTCAACATTAAAGTTGAACTAATAAATAAAGCTGCAATATTTGTTTTATTTAGATATTTCATAATTTATTTTTTTGATTATTGAACTTTTTGGAAATTGTAATATACTTTAATTGTATTACCTTCAAAGTTAACATTCTGTACTAAAGTAAAATTACTTTGTGATAAGTTTTGAAGTTCCATAACATAACCAGCAGTTACGTTTTTAGCCTTTTCACCAGTCATAACTTTTTTGAATTTAAATTCATTAAACTTAGTTACTTCAAAAGATATTGGCTGCGTTACAGTAGGACAATCTCCCCCACCGTTAATCGTATAAGTACCTGTATAATTGTTTGGAATTAAATTCCATTGACTTCCTACGAAACATTGTGCGTCCGCACCTTCATCAAAAGGTTTAATCTTAAAAGACTTGTCATAGTCCACACTTGTTATTTCCCAAGTACCTTTCATTTTCAAAGCTTCTGCTCTTCTAGTTTGTGCTTCTTTAGCCGAAACTGTGTTAGAATCTCCAGTGTTAGCTGTCTTACATGAAGTTAAGAACAAACTCGTTCCTAAAACTCCTAATAAAAGTAAATTTTTCATAGTCAAAACAATTAGATGTTCTATAAGTATTAAAAATTATGCCAAAATAGAATTACAAAAAAAAATGTCAAAATAATTTTGACATTTTCTTAATTAAATGCTTATCTATCAAAAAGTTTTACTTTTTAACAGTTTTTTTTATTATTTTATTAGTTGCTTTTTTAACAGGCGCTTTCTGAGTTGACGTTTCATTTTTTCCATTGTAAAAATGAGTATAAGCATATTCAGCGGCTTTTTTAACATCGATAACACCTCCTGCTACAGATTGTTTAGCAAAATCATTTGCCGAACTTTTGTTAACAGATTTTGTTAAAGATTCTATAACCTGAGCAGGTGTTAAGTTTGGCATATAAGCCAACAAGACCGCCGAAGCGCCAGCTACAACTGGTGAAGCCATAGATGTTCCTTGTTCATATTTATAAGTCGACGTTGGTATCGAAGAATAAATCTTATCACCTGGCGCAAATACATCAACCATGTTTTGATTATAGTTAGAAAAATCCGCACGCAAAGCCGCATTATCATTAGTACTCGCTCCTACAACAATCATATTATTTACAAACGGTTTAACGTCTTGTTGCGTTGCAAAGTTGGTTGGATAATAAGCGTGTTCTCCCAAGTTTTCGTTGTCGTTACCAGCAGCTTTCACCATCAAAACACCTTTGCTCTCTGCATACTTCATCGCATCCCAAACATGTGTTTTACCAGGAGAAACTGGTTTTCCGAAACTCATATTCATAATTTTTGCGCCATTATCAACAGCATAACGAATTGCATTTGCAACATCTTTGTCACGCTCATCACCATCTGGCACCGTACGAACAGTCATAATTTTAGCAACTTTACTTGCTACACCGTATTGGATTTCTTTACCTTGTGGCACACCAGCGATAATCCCTGCAACGTGCGTCCCGTGTAAAGCATCTGGACCTTGATAATGGTTGTTACCATAATATTTTTCGGAATAGTCGTCATAATTATCACTAACCATTTCTGCACGAGGATCAAAATCCAAGTTATATTGCTTTTCAGCTTGATTTTTAAAATAATCTAAAGCCTCTTTAATATCTTTTCTTAAAAAATAACCAACTTCCTTCGATGTTTTTCCTTGCATGTCTGGATTTTGAGCTACTTGAGCTAAAACTTGCAATGCCATAGCATCTTGTTGTGTACTTGGCGTTATGCTAGCTAAAGTCGCTCCAGATAAAGTTTTACCTTCAAGAAGTTTTTCAGCATTCGGAATAACTTGTTCGATCATCGAGTAAGTTTGGTAACCTTGTTTTGCTTCTGTTCCTTTTTTTGAAAACTCCGCTTTTGCCTTCATATACATTGCGAAATCTTCTGGCATTTTCGCTTGATTGGCTTTATTCTGTGTAGAATCTGCACCTTCAAAAAGCGGTTTATATTTCTTAACAACTCTAGTCACTTCTAGATTGTCAACATCAACATCTTTAGTTTTGTTTCCTAAAAAATTCCAACCATAGACATCATCAACATAACCATTTTTATCATCATCGATACCGTTATTGGGAATTTCGTTTGGATTTTTCCACATATTTGGAGCTAAACCTGGGTGATCAACTTGCACACCACTATCCAAAACAGCAACAACAACACTTTTAGGTTTAAGACCTTTAGACTCCAAATATTTGTACGCATTTTGCGTGTTAACACCATACACTTTTGTACTTGCAAAATCCTTATGATACCATGTCATAAGATCTTTGTCTTGATCTGCTGCTGGAGTCGATTGAGCAAACGCCCATCCAAATCCTGCTAAATAACAGATTGCAACTGCAATTTTTTTCATATTAAATAAGATTTATAAATTATTAATATAAGCTCTACTTTCAGGCCCGAGATTACATATCAAATCTAAGACCGAAAGATTTTTAATAAAACCATCTTTGTCCGAAAAGGTTTGATAATATTCTGGAAAAACCTCGTCTGAGTCTGATTTTGCTGAGAATTTACTTCTAAAATCTTCTTCCGCCGGCAAGCTTTCGTAATCACTTGACAAAGAAAATTCTTTTTCAATTTTTAAAATATCCAGAACAACTTCTAAACATTTCAAATTTAATTCAAATAAAGTTTTGGGTTGGCTATTGAAGATTTTCGCCAATTTTAATTCATAATATTCAAAATATGGCGAGGCTTGATATGCTGACGTTATCGACTTCCAATGTTGTTTTTGCCAATCTTCAGCATAAGAAATTTCAATATCTTTCATGGCTTGTTTACCTTTATGCTGCGTCGGTATTATTAATGATAATTTCCCATTGGCTGCATAAATATTGGTCCGATTACGATAGGTTTGCTTCGGGAAATGTTCAAACTGCTCCAAAACAATTTCATTATCCGATTTTAAAAATTCTTTAAACCAAGAAATCGGCGGGAAATAAAATAAAGGCAATACAACTTTCATCTTCTTCATATTAAAGTAAAGGTTCAAAATCTTAGTTTTTACACTTTAAAATTGAACCTTTATTATATATTATTCGTCTTCTTTTTTCTTTCTAAATAATTTCATAATGTAATCCCAGCCAAAGAACACGACAAGAATAAGCGCTGCAACCCACCAATAGGATGTTTTGTTAGCTTCTCCTGTATTGGTCGCTTTGAACATTCTGTCCCAACGGATTTTTTTGTCCGCTTGGTAACTCGAGTTAGCATCTGGGAAAAGTCCTTGAACACTCATCCATGTAAACATCGGCTTTCCTACAATATTTTCTTCAGGAACGAAACCAAAGAAACGCGCATCCAACGACGCATCACGGTTGTCACCAATCATAAAATAATAATCTTGTTGAACGGTGTATTGGTTAGTTTCTTTACCATTGATAAAGAATTTTCCGTTTTTGTTTTCAAGCTTGTTATGTTCGTAAACTCCAATTAATCTTTGATATTCAGGATAATTGTCTTGTGTTAAATTGATAACATCTCCTTTTTTAGGAATTGTCAAAGGACCGTACCAATCTTGATTCCAAGCTTTATTAACTGGGAAAATACTGTTAGTTGAATCAATTCTTGAAGCAGGAACTGGGTAACCATTTGCATCACGCATATAATTTCCGGTCGCATCAGTCGCATATTTGTAATAAGCTAATGACGCCAAACCTTGTTTCATAACATCTTCGTCAACACTTTCAACACCAGGAATTTGCTTGATTTCATCTCTGATTTTATCCGTTAAACCTTGGAATTGATACACAAAGCCTTTATCATCTTGACCTTCAACAACTGGTAAAAATCCGAAAGTCTTGTAAAGTCCCGGAATATCCAACTGCGAAGCACTTCTTACAATATATTTATGTTGAACTTCTTGATCGCCTTTTACAAACTCTGGTTTTCCATTGATGAATAATCTTCCTGCACGGAATTCTACAACATCGCCTCCAACAGCTACAAGACGCTTAACATAAGGATCTTTTCTGTCAGTCGCAACATGCACAGAATCGTCTGGATAGTTAAAAACAACAATATCATTTTTTTCAGGTTTTTCCCAACCTGGCAATCTTAAATATGGTAATTTAACAGCTTCAACATAAGATTTAGGATCATCTTTTGGATTCCCTTTTTGTCCAGTGTCAAAAATAGTTCCTTGTAAAAATGGTAAAGCAACAGGACGCATCGGCATTCTGTAACCATAATTAAGTTTATTTACAAACAAGAAATCTCCAACAAGAAGCGTTCTTTCCATCGATCCTGTCGGAATCCCAAAAGGCTGCGTGATAAAAACGTGAATAATCGTCGCAAATACCACAGCAAAAGTCACCGAACCAATAAAAGTTTCTTTCTTTTTGCCTTCCTCATCAATATCTTCTTCTTCGATTTCTGGATTTTTGGAATAGTTAACAGTTGCCATAAAAATAAATGGCAAAATCACTGTCAACAAAGCATTAACTGGCCCTGTTTTCCCAATTTTTTTCATTAAAAAAACATGGAAAACCGACATCATAATTGGTCCAACAATCGGGAAATAAGCGATAGCAACCCACCACTTCGGATGTTTTGTTTCTTTTTGAATAATGAGATAATTGTAAAACGGAACAAATGCAAATAGCGGATTGTAACCCATGATCTTGAAAAGCTTCCAAGTCGAAAGCCCCATCAATACGCTAACAATCAAGACATAAATGCTATATTGTAATATATAATCCATAGAAATTTATTTTATGATTTGATATTTTTTAATGATTAGTAAGCAAATTTAAAAAATGTTACAATTTTAGGATAAACCTAAAACATTGTTCATTCCGAAAATGCCTTTTTTGCCCACAATCCACTCAGAAGCGATTACTGCTCCAAGCGCAAAACCTTTTCTGTTGAAAGCGGTGTGTTTTAATTCGATTTCGTCAACGTTGGATCTGTAAAAAACACTGTGCGTCCCAGGAACTTCGTCTTCACGAATTGCAAAAATACCCAATTCTGAACCTTGTGTTTCTTCCAACTTCCAAGAATAAAAATCAGAATGCTTAATAATACCTTCCGCGATTGAAATCGCTGTACCACTCGGCGCATCTTTTTTATGAATATGATGAATCTCTTCTAGCTGACAATTGTATTCATTTTTGAAAGGTTGCATTAACTGTGCAAGTTTTTCGTTCATTGCAAAAAACAGATTAACACCCAAACTAAAATTGGATCCGTAGATAAAAGCCGTCTCGTTGTCGATCGCTATTTTCTCAATTTGAGTTTTTTTATCTAGCCAACCCGTTGTCCCACAAACGACAGGAATCTGCTGTTCTAGACAGAATTTAATATTGTTAAAAGCTGCTTCTGGATTAGAAAATTCGATGACAACATCTGCATTGTTTAAAGACTCAACCGTAGGTGTTTCTTTAAGTCTTGCAACAATGTCATGTCCTCTTTGTTGAGCAATTTCATCAATAATTTGCCCCATTTTTCCGTATCCAACTAATGCTATCTTCATGTTAATTTTTTAAAATCTATAGTTAAAACTAAGTCCAGCCTTCGTGGGCTGAACACTATATTGATCAGGAATTACCGTCGGCGAAATCGCCAAATCGGGATCCTTGCGACCTTCGTACAGATGCGCATCCACAACAGCATCGACAATATTTAAAATATAAATAAGACCTGCAATACCAATTGCATAATCGCGTTGTCTTTTGTACTGATCTTGCGCATTACCAAGAACGGTTTTGTCAACTCCTGGAATATTTGAAAACTCATGCGGTTGTCCGTTAAGTTCGGCTACAAAAGCATTTCGATAACGATTGTAGTTTTTTTGATTCCAAAGTGCGATACCGACGCCCGTCCCGACAGCACCCCAAACGATTGGGATTTTCCAATATTTTTTATTGTAATATTGACCAAGCCCTGGCAAAACAGCAGAATACAGTCCTGCTTTCATAGGACTGTATTTGACAACGCCTTGTGGAGCGTTTTTTTTGTTAATTTCATCAAGAACCTGAACCTCCGATTTGTCGATTTTTGTGATTCCTGAATTGACTTTTAGAGTATCAGTTTTGATGGTGTCCGTCGTAATTTGTGCAAAGCTAAACCCCGAAAGCATCAACATCAAAACCCAAACAATTTTATACTTCATCTACTTTTAATCTAGAAAGAATGAATTCTAATTCGTTTTCATTTTTAAAATCTAGAACGATTTTACCTTTTTTACCATTACCCGAAGATTTAATTTCTACCTCGGTTTCAAAAATATCAGATAAAGTTTTCTGAGCTTTTTTGATATGATTTGGAAGATTAACAACTTTCTCAACTTTTTCCTTTTTCTCAGGATTTTTAAGAAGCGTTGCTAATTTTTCAGCTTGACGAACATTAAGTCCTTCTGCTAAAACTTTATCAAATAAATTCTTGCGATCAACTTCAGACTCAAGACTGATAATGGCACGACCATGACCAGCAGAAATTTGACCACTTCTAATCGCATTCTGAATATCAGGTGCCAGATTTAAAAGTCGAATTGCATTAGTAATCGTACTACGCTCTTTACCAACACGTTGACTTAATTTTTCTTGTGTTAAACCAATTTCTTCTAACAATCTTTGGTAAGTCAAAGCTACCTCGATTGCGTCTAGATTTTCACGTTGGATATTCTCCACAAGCGCCATCTCTAGCAACTCTTGGTCATTAACCAAACGAATATAAGCCGGAATACTTTTTAGTCCAGCTAATTTTGAAGCACGATAACGACGTTCACCAGAAATAATCTCGAACTTTTCGCCATCTTTACGCAAGGTAATTGGCTGAATAACACCAAGATTAGTAATCGATTGCGCCAACTCATTCAATGCCTTTTCATCAAAATAAGTTCTTGGTTGGTTGGCATTTGGGTAAATATCTTCGATAGCAACCTCAACAATATTCCCCACCAAATCCTCTGCACCAGCATCCTGAGCAGTGTTGATAAGACTTTTGCTTTCGGCGTTTAGGATAGCTCCCAAACCTCTACCCATTGCTCTTTTTTTATCTTTCATATTTTAAATTGATTTAGTAAAAACTTTCAATAATTAAGATTTTACTAATTTTTCATTTTTCAATAAAACTTCTTCCGCTAATTGAATGTATTGGATAGCACCTTTACTTTCGGCATCATATTTAAGAATACTTTCTCCAAAACTTGGCGCTTCGCTCAACCTAACGTTTCGGCTGATAATTGTTTCGAAAACCATTTCTGGAAAGTGCGAATTAACCTCTTCTACAACTTGATTCGACAATCTCAAACGACTGTCATACATTGTTAAAAGAAGACCTTCTATATCTAAATTTGGGTTATGAATTTTTTGAACATTCTTAATCGTATTCAATAATTTACCCAAACCTTCCAATGCAAAATACTCACACTGAATCGGAATAATCACAGAGTCGGACGCCGTTAAAGCATTTATCGTTATTAAACCTAAACTCGGCGCACAATCGATGATAATGTAATCGTAATCTTTTTTAACAGATTCTAAAGCTTTGCGCATCATGTATTCGCGGTTTTCACGATCCACTAATTCGATTTCGGCAGCAACCAAATCGATATGCGATGGGATAATATCCACATTAGGCGAACTGGTTGGCAAGATGCATTTTCTAGCTTCTGCACTGTGCTCTAACAAATCATAAGTTGACGCGTTAACCTCTTCGATGCCTAAACCCGAAGTTGCATTCGCCTGTGGATCGGCATCGATAAGAAGAATTCTTTTTTCTAAAACCCCTAATGCCGATGCTAAGTTAACGGCAGTTGTCGTTTTGCCCACACCACCTTTTTGATTCGCTACACCTATAATCTTTGCCATAAAATTCAATTAATTCTCAAAAATACAATTTTTTAAAATGCTATATCCACAGGGATGTTTAGATATTACATAAAATATTATTATTCAACGGAATAGATGTAAAAAAAATTATCCACATTTTTAAATTAATGTGGATAAAATTTTAAATATTTAAAAAAGAAGGTTTTACTCAATTTTCATAGAAATCGGAATTCTAAAGTAAGATCTTACAGATTCGCCATCTAGTTTAGCGGGCGTCCATTTTGTTCTTATATCTTTAATAGTACGCTCTGCCTCTCGGTTAAAATCAGCATCAGTACCTTTTGCTTTGACATTAGAAATACTTCCGTCTTTCTCTACAACAAAAGTCACAACTGTACTAATAACCCCACTTTGATCAACCTCCGAAGTGTCAAAATTCTCACCAATTACGCGTCGGAAAGCTTCTACTCCACCTCTAAAACTCGCTTCAACATCCACATGTGTCGGGATTGCATTAGGATCTTTTGGAGGAACCGTACTTGTTGTTGGTACAGTTGGTACATTACCCGTCCCAATCACCGGCGGCGTTATTGGCACGTATGTACTAGGAGCTGTTGGTGCATCAATATTCTTTATACCAATTGCAGCATCATTAATCTCAGTGGTTGAAGCAATTGGTTTTTCTTTATCAACATGACGACTTGGTGTAGGAACAATATATTCAACAGTATTAACAACTTGCTGCTGTTGTGGCGGAGTTGTAGCCTGTGGTGGCGTTGGCTCCTCGATATCTTTTTGGATATGAACCATCGTTGGAGGACCTGTTATAACATCCTCAATAATAGCATCAGACTTAAAAGAGTTAATAATAAAAGGAAGAGCAGCAACACTAATAAATAAACCAATACCGATAAACATCGCTTTTGACAGATTGCTTCCATAATCATGTCTCAATTGATAAGCGCCATAAGCTTTGTTACGATGTTCGAAAACAACTTCATCTAATCCTAAACCTCTTTTTTGAAGTTCCTTTAATAAATTTTCCATTTCATAAAAATTAATAGTTAGTAATCATTAAAAATAAATCCGCTCTTCAATAATATTTTATATTAGTTACTACTTCACCAAAAAGAATACCATTTTATAGTTAAAATTTTAAATATTTAAAACTTTAACTATATACTTCACAATATATTTTCACAATCAAAATTTAACGATAATGTATTATTTTAAAAACTTAACTAAAATAAAAACCACTTTTAATGAAAATAATTAGTATTTTCAAAACATGAAATCCACGTTAATTTTAGTTTTCACAATATTTCACTTTTTGTTAAATGCGCAAGATGGATTTCAGTTTGTCGATAAAAAATTAGATAAAATTGAAATCAAATTCGTTAATGTCAACAACCTTATCATTATTCCGATTAATGTAAATGGCGTTGATCTTAATTTTCTCCTTGATACTGGCGTATCAGAAACTGTATTATTTAGTTTAGAAAACAAAGAAGTGAATTTTAAAAATGTTGAGAAATTAAAATTCACTGGACTTGGCGAAAACATTGACATCGAAGCTTTAAGATCGATCAACAATAGACTTAGCATTAACAACCAGTTTATAGATTCTTCGCATAAACTCAATATCATTCTTGATGAGAGTTTTAACATCTCAACAAGCCTTGGCTATCCTGTTAATGGGATAATTGGTTACTCTTTTTTTAAAAATTACCCAATCGAAGTTGATTATGTTAGCGAAAAATTAAGAATCTATCAGAGCGAAAATAAATTATCAAAACGTGTAAAAAAACATGAAGTTTTTAATATAAGTCTAGAACTTAACAAGCCTTACATGTTTGCTGATATTGAAATGACACGCGAAAAGAAAAGCTCAAAACTCCTTTTGGATTCTGGAAACACGGATTCTATTTGGCTTTTCCCAACTTTAATTCCAGGTTTTAATTATAACCGTCCAAATATTGACGATTATCTAGGCGCTGGTTTTAGTGGTGACATTTATGGAAAACGCAGTAGAATTCGCGGCTTGTATTTCGGAAAATTCGAATTTATTAAACCTCTCGTTGCAATGCCAGATCCCGCTTCTATTGCTCACCTTAAGTTAGTCCCCGACAGAAAAGGATCAATCGGCTCGGAGATTTTCAGAAGATTCAATATGGTTTTTGATTATCCAAATGAGAAAGTTTACTTCAAGAAAAATAAATATTATAACAATCCATTTTTGTTTGACCTTAGTGGACTCGAAGTAAGACAAGATGGACTTTCATGGGAAAAAGACCTTGTAGAAGTCGAAACAAAACCCAAAAATACCGGTGGCACTAATGAGGAAAATATCTATTCTAGCACAGAAAATTTTCAATATAAATTTACATTAAAACCGAGATTTGTGATAGCAGGAACACGGAAAGATTCTCCAGCTCAACTTGCTGGATTACAAAAAGGCGATGCTTTAGTAAAAATTGATGGTAAAAAAACGTCAGACATGACCTTATCAAAAATTAATAAAATCCTAAAATCACAAGAAGGTAAAACCATTAAAATTGAAGCAGAAAGAAACGGCACGACAGTCATATATAACATCATCTTAAAAGACCCAATCCCTTACGAAGAACATTAATATGGAAGATACACTTACGAGCATCCGGACAAGGGTAAGATTCAAACTAAAAACAAGCTTGACGCCCGATGAGTATTCGGAAAACATAAAAAACTATTTAAAAGAAAACAACAAAGAATTCACTGGAAATATCAACCGTGAAGTCGCCACTATTTTTGTAAAAAACGAGAATAACAACTACTGGAAACCCAACCTCGCATTACGAACCGAAATCGAAGATGGACAAACCTACATTCGTGGTATTTTTGGACCAAGCTCAGCTGTGTGGACATTTTTTATGTTTTTGTATTTTATATTTTCGATACTTTGGATGACATTTTTCACCATGTATTATGTCGAAAAACAAATCAACTCCAACGATTTTCCTTGGGCATTAAGCGCATCATTTGTGGCTTTAGCATTGGTTATAGGAACTTACATTGCCGCACAAATTGGTCAACGACTTTCTAAAGAAGAAATGAAAAAATTAAGAAAATTCGCGGAAGAATCGACACTTCCACACGAAATGAAATCTAACGAGGAAGTTTAGATTTAGCATAAAAATGTCTCAATTTTAAACCTAAATTCAAAATAAAATACTGAAACGGCTTTTGCTTTTTGTAATATTTTTCAATAAAAATCTGCATCGCACCATAAAATCTTTGAAGATATACTTCATCTTTCATCGTGCTTTCCCCTTTGTAATGCAGGATTGAATACTTTCCGTAGTAGTAATTTTGATAGCCATGTTGCGCAATCGTATAACACAAATCGATGTCTTCGCCATACATAAAGTAAGCTTCATCAAAACCTCCAACCTCTTGATAAACAACTTTTTTAACAATTAAAAAAGCACCTGTAAAAACCTCACATTCAGCGATTTCAAATTCTCCGATGTCGTTACGGTAATATGTTTTAGCATCCGATTTTTTAGAAAAAGGTGTAAATAGTTTTTCAAAAGAATTGCGCATATCTGGCACAGACCTTTTACTTTCTGGTAAAAAAGCACCTTGTTTATCATGCATTCTTACACCAAGACAACCAAATTTTGATTTAGAATCTGCAAAATCCAAAAGTTCTTTAATATAAAAACCTTCAATTTCCGTATCTGGATTTAGGATTAAAACATATTCGCCTTTCGCATGTTCGACACCGATATTATTCGCGATCGAAAAACCATGATTTTTTTGAGAAGCAATAAAATTAACTTTCGGAAATTCTTGAATTAAATTCTTCCAATCTTCATTTGGAGACAAATTATCCACAACAAGGATTTCGAAATTAACATCAGTAAAATATTTATTAATCGACACAATACAATTGCGAAGCAAATCCGCAACATTATAATGAACAATAACAACACTTATTTTTACCATCAAATTCCTTCTTCTATAGTTTTTCGTTATAAGGTAAACGATTGATAATCGATCTTCCTAACGATATTTCGTCAGCATATTCTAGCTCATCACCAACGGAAATCCCGCGTGCAATACTCGAAAACTGAACATTAAATTGCTTAAACTTTTTATAAATATAATAAGCCGTCGTGTCGCCTTCCATCGTGGCACTTAGCGCAAAAATCAATTCTTTAACTTCGCCAGTTTCCAATTTTTTCTCGATGCTATCAATATGCAATTGTGCAGGACCAACACCTTCCATTGGCGAAATTTTACCACCAAGCACCAAATATTTTCCTTTGAATTTTGATGTATTTTCTATCGCCATAACATCGCGAACATCTTCGACAACGCAAAGTACTTCCGCATTTCTTTTGTCATCAACACAGATGTCGCAAATATCATTATCCGAAAAATTATGACAATCTTTACAATATTTAATATCTGTCACTAAATTCTGAATCGCAGTTCCTAAAGCCACACCTTGCGACGCTGGTTGCCTAAGAAGATGCAACGCCAAACGCAATGCTGACTTTTTCCCAATGCCAGGAAGTCCAGAAATCTCATCAACCGCTTTAGCCAAAACTTTACTTGGATAATCCATCTACTTCTTAAGACTTTCCTTTCTTTCGTAGGTTACAAAACAATAATCGAATGCATTTTTTTCGTCTTTGCTATGACAATCTCTTTTGGTTTCTGCCCAAATTATAGAATCAATTTTAGGGAAGAAAACATCAGCATCCATTTCACCATCAACAATTGTCACTTCCAATCTATCCACCAAATCTATCGTTTGCGAGTATATATTTCCGCCGCCGATTACAAAAACTTCGCTATCAATTTTTTTAGCATGCTTTAAAGCTTCTTTCAAACTTGGCACAATCAAAATCCCTTCTTCAAACCAATTCTCCTTTCTACTAACCACAATATTAGTACGATTAGGAAGCGGTCGACCAATACTTTCGTAGGTTTTTCGCCCCATAATAATAGGATGTCCTGATGTTAGATTTTTAAAATGTTTTAGATCTTCGGGAAGATGCCAGAGAAGTTGATTATCTTTTCCAATGGCGTTATTTTTCCCCATTGCTACAACAATACTTACCATGTTGAAAAAATTGCTTATTTTACAAAACTACATCTTCTACAGTTTTAAAAAAAATTTATACAACTTAGATTTTTAATTTTTGTAATTTTGAAGTTTAAAATTTTAGAAAAATCATTTATGAAAAAATATTTCATCCTTTCCGCAGTTGCTTTTATGATGTTCGTATCATGTAATAAGGATAAGGAAATTCTTAATAATCTCAACGACTACAATATCTCTATGGAAAGCAAAGGTTATCACTTCGGTGACAAGCTTAACATTCCGCAAGAGGTCCTTAACAACGCAGAAAGCATCACGATTAATTTTGGAGATAAAGAAACGAGCAATCTAGTTATCGATCCTAAATTTTTCACACTTGGCGACAATGCGGTAACTTTTAATATTAAAAAGAAAGATGGCCAAGTTTTAACACAAGATGCTACCATTAATGTTTTTGCTAAAAATCCAGAAGCAACAATCGCCTACGACATCATTGCAGAATATCCACATAATCCTCAAAACTTTGTACAAGGCTTCCAAATTGATGGCAACACAATCTACGAAAGTGATGGTCAAAACGGCGCTTCGCAAATCTTAAAATATACACTTGGATCAACAACGCCAATTGTGGCAACTAAAAATCCGGAAGATGTTTTTGCTGAAGGCAGCACAATTATTGGCGATAAAGTTTACCAATTAACTTGGAAGAATAAAAAAGGCTTTATTTATGACAAGGCAAGCTTAACACTTCTTTCAGAATTTGCTTATCCAGATGAGATTGGCGAAGGTTGGGGCTTAACTTATGATGGTCAATATTTAATTTTATCAGACGGAACAAAAAGTATTTATTTCTTAGATCCGAAAAATCCTTCTAAAATCGTTCGCGAAATCGCGGTTGCTGGCAATACAGAATCTTACGACCAAATTAACGAACTAGAATATTATAAAGGCTACATCTATGCGAATGTGTGGATGAAACCAATTATCTTGAAAATCGATCCAAAAACTGGTGAAGTTGTTGGTAAAATGGATTTCACAAACATTGCAAAAGAAAACACAACTAGCACAGATAACGTCCTTAACGGCATCGCCTTCAAAGGTGAAAACATGCTAGTTACTGGTAAAAATTGGCCAAAAATCTACGAAGTGAAATTCAAATAATTTATTGATACTACATTCAATTAACCTTAGTTTTCAGATAAGCAAATTAACGTCAGTTTGAGTGATTTTCGAAGAAAATTGTATCGAAAACAAGTTAATTTACTTATCAATAAAACTTCTCGATACAAAATCTTACAGATTTTTACTCGAAGTGACTGCGTTAAATAAAAAAGTCCAAGTTGATGCTTGGACTTTTTTATTTATTTTTGAATCAGAAATCGCTAATCTTATTTAACTAAATGAAAAACTTATTGTTTTTGTTTTGCTTATTGCCTTTTTGGTTATTTAGTCAAACCGAAATAAAATCCGACAGTCTTAACTTAAAAGACTGCCAAGGAATTTATTTTGACGACTACGATAACATCTATTTATACAATGCAAAAAGTTTTAGTTTTACTAAATATGATACGCTTGGTCAAAAAACCGCACAACAAATGCTGCCAAGACCTTTCCGAGCACAAGCGATTAACAATCCGCTTAACATCGTTTTCTTTTCCGAGAACACACAAGAGATTAAACTAACGGACGCCAATCTTAATGACATCCAAAACATACGACTTTCGGAAAATTTTAATTTCATAAAAAGCGTTTATGTTGAAGATCAACAAAGTCTTTGGTTACTGGATGATAGCTCGAAAAAGTTAATTCAATACAATTATAGAAACAACAAAATCGTCAACAGCTTCCCTTTTTATCAAAACATGGAAGATATCCTCGACATGTTGGTATACGAAAACAAAGTTTATTTATTAAAGAAAAATTCTTTTTTAGTTTTAAATTTAAGAGGCGAAATTCTTGATAAAATCGAACTAAATCTACCGACAAAACTAAAGCGCGAAAACGAGACTATTTTAGTTTTTACAAAACCTGAACTCATCCAATATTCTACCGACAAAAAAGTAAAAAAATTGAGTTATAAACAAGACTCAGAAATTGTGGATAAAAATAAGTCAGGATTTTTGGTTCGCAGCAAAAACAAGCTATATCTTTACAAGCCCGAGTCGTAAAACACTCAAGCTTAATAATCAATAACTTAGAACAAAATAAGATCATGCATATTGCTGTAACTGGAAATATTGGCGCAGGAAAAACGACTTTAACAAGAATGCTTTCTAAACATTATGAGTGGGAAGCGCAGTTCGAAGACGTTGATCACAACCCTTATTTGGACGATTTTTATGGTGATATGTCAAAATGGTCTTTTGCACTACAGATCTACTTTTTGGGAAGCAGATTCCGTCAAGTTAAAGAGATTCGCGACAGCGGAAAAAACGTCATTCAAGATCGTACAATCTACGAAGATGCGCACATTTTTGCAGAAAATTTAGCAGAAATGAATCTACTTTCGGAGCGCGATTATAAAAATTATTTATCCGTTTTTAACTTGATGAAAGACTTTGTTTCGGCACCAGATTTGCTAATTTACTTAAAAGCCGAAATACCAACTTTGGTACGTCAAATTGCGAAAAGAGGACGCGATTACGAGACGAGTATTAGCATCGATTATTTGTCAAAACTTAATAACAAATATGAGAGTTGGATTTCTAATTACAAAGAAGGAAAACTTCTAGTTATCGAAGTTGACAACTTAGATTTCGTTGAAAAACCTGAAGATTTTGGTTACATTTTGGAAAGAATTGACGGAGAACTGAACGGTTTGTTCTAGACAAAATTTCGGCAAGTTGAAGGATATGGCTAACTGCCAACAATGAAGATTGACACTTTATTATTACAAAAATCCTAAAAAAACCTTATCATGTTAGAGGTTATATACAACAGTAATTGCCCGAAATCCCGAGCTATCCTCGAATACTTGGACGAGCACAACATCAAGTTCCAATTAATTGATCTAAAGACGCACCAATTATCTGTTTTAGAACTTAAAAATTTGGTTAAAAAACTAAATATTAAGCCACAATATTTCTTAGACAGAATCAACAAATGGAAAGAAAAAATTGGGGCTAAAATCGAAGCTTTAACCGACGATAACATCTATGAAATCTTACACTCAACGCCAGATTTGATAGAAAGTCCAATCTTGATAAAAGGACAAGTAGCAATGCTCGGAACACCGATTGACAACATCAAATTCTTTGTTGAAAACACATAACAAAAGGAGTTTGATAAAAACTTGAAAAAAATTAACATAGAATATTCTATTTATTTTTAAAAAGATTTGTCAATGCGAAAAAAAATTCGTTATTTTGCAACCTCAAATATCATATAGTAAAAAGAACATCGAGATATGTCAAGAATTTGCCAAATAACAGGTAAGCGTGCAATGGTAGGAAACAACGTTTCTCACGCAAACAACAAAACGAAAAGACGTTTTGAGATTAATTTATTAGAGAAGAAATTTTTTCTTCCTGAGCATGGTAAGCATGTGACTCTAAGAGTTTCTGCTCACGGATTAAGAGTAATCAACAAGATTGGAATCGAAGAAGCTATTGAAAGAGCTGTAAGAAACGGATTTATTAAATAATTTTAAGCAATGGCAAAAAAAGGTAACAGAGTTCAAGTAATTCTAGAGTGCACAGAGCACAAAGAAACAGGTATGGCTGGGATGTCTAGATACATCACTACCAAAAACAAAAAGAACACTACTGAAAGATTGGAGCTTAAAAAATTTAACCCAGTTCTTAAGAAGTACACTCTACACAAAGAAATCAAGTAATCTAATCCATTAAAGATATTTAAAAATGGCAAAGAAAGTTGTAGCAACCCTTAAAGATGGTTCATCTAAAAAGATGACTAAAGTTGTGAAAATGGTAAAATCTCCAAAATCAGGAGCTTACGTTTTCGAAGAAAAAGTAATGAATGCAGACGACGTAGATTCTTATTTGAAAAAATAATTCTACAAGATTTGTAATTGTATAAATTAACTACTCAATTTTTGGGTAGTTTTTTTATTATCTTTGAGGAAAGATTTTCTGAAACAAATATCAAACATTTGATTTCTGAAGAATCTACAATCAAAAATTAAAATTCGAAATTCTCTGAAATGAGTTGGTTCAAAAAAATATTTAAAAAAGAAGAAAAAGAAAGTCTTGACAAAGGACTTGAAAAATCTAGAGAAGGTTTCTTTGATAAAATTTCTCGTGCTGTTGTTGGTAAAAGTACCGTAGATGACGAGGTTCTGGATGATCTAGAAGAAGTGCTAATCGCTTCCGATGTTGGCGCAGAGACAACCATTAAAGTCATCAAAAGAATTGAAGACCGTGTTGCAAGAGACAAATATGTTAACGTATCCGAACTTGACAATATATTAAGAGAAGAAATTTCGGGTTTGCTGTTAGATAATCCTCACGCCTCAACCGAGAATATTGACATGAGCAAAAAACCTTATGTTATCATGGTTGTAGGTGTTAACGGTGTTGGAAAAACAACGACTATCGGAAAACTGGCACATCAATTTAAATCCCAAGGTCTTAATGTTGTTCTTGGTGCCGCTGATACTTTCCGTGCTGCTGCGGTGGACCAATTGGTTATCTGGAGCGAGCGTGTTGGTGTACCAATTGTAAAACAAGCCATGGGGTCGGATCCTGCTTCAGTTGCATTTGACACGGTACAATCCGCGGTTGCACAAAATGCAGATGTTGTAATTATTGACACCGCTGGTCGACTTCATAACAAAGTTAATTTGATGAACGAACTTTCTAAAATTAAACGTGTTATGCAAAAGGTTATTCCAGATGCGCCACACGAGGTTTTATTAGTGCTTGATGGCTCTACAGGACAGAATGCTTTTGAACAAGCAAAACAATTTACAGCGGCAACAGAAGTTAATGCTTTAGCGGTTACCAAATTGGACGGAACAGCAAAAGGCGGCGTGGTTATCGGCATTTCGGATCAATTCCAAATTCCTGTAAAATATATCGGTGTAGGAGAAAAGATGGAGGATTTGCAGCTATTCAATGGTATGGAATTTGTTGACTCATTTTTTAAGAAGAAATAATATTTTTTCAATACACACAAAATCACACAAAATATTAACTTAAAAAAATTAAATTATGAGTTGGCTAGGATGGATAGTTTTTGGATTAATTGCTGGGGCAATTGCAAAAATGTTAAGACCAGGTAATGATCCTGCAGGATGGTTAATCACCATTATTATTGGTATACTAGGGAGTATGCTAGGAGGTTTTATTGCGGGCGTTATTGGCTTTGCAAAACCTGATAGTTTTTGGAGCTTTTCGAATTGGGTTTTCTCAATAGCAGGAGCTGTTTTATTACTCTTCATTTATAGTAAACTTACCACTAAAAGATAAGTTTTAATACACTTAAAAGATAAAAACGTTTAGAAATTCTAAACGTTTTTTTTATATCACTAAAGATTATATAAGATTAATTTGTTACTTTAGCCTCATCAACCTAAAATAATTTATATGAAAAAAATCTTTACAAGTGTTTTAGCTTGCGGATTATTTACTACAGCTTTTGCACAATGGAGTCCAACCTCTATGCAAGGTGAAAAGTTACGTCCAGAAGTTAACTCTCAACACTACTACTCATTAGATCTAGCTCAGCTACGCTCTCAGTTAAAAGATGCGCAAGAAATGGGCAATGGCGCAAAAGCTGTGATTATCTCTTTACCAACAATGGATGGTAAAATGGAAAAGTTTGCGGTTTACAGCTTACCAGTTGTTGTAAAATCTTTAGCTGACAAATATGACTTAGGTTCATATTCTGGTGTAGGCATCGATGATCCTACGAAATATGTTAGATTTAGTACTGCTCCTAATGACTTCCAATCGATGCTTTATCAAAATGGAAAGTACGAATTTATTGAGCCTCAAAATGCTGCAAAAACTGTATATGGTGTTTTCCCAAAAACAAATAAAAACTCTACAGAAAAAGCTTTTGAATGTAAGGTAAATGAGACTTTTGCATCTAAACAAGATCTTGCAAAATTGGCTAAAAACTCGGATTTCACTAATCTACCAGGTGATTTCTCAAAAGCTAGTGATAAAAAATACCGTACCTACAGACTTGCGATTTCTGTAACTGGTGAATACACACAATATTTCGGAGGTGTAGAACAAGCGATTACTGCAATTAATGCAACGATGACTCGTGTTAACGGTGTTTTTGAAAAAGACTTTGCTATTCATTTAAATCTTCAAGATTTTCCACAACTTATTTATACAAATCCTAATACCGACCCGTATTCTCCCGCTTCAACTGGTGCAGCGGGCGCATGGAATAAAGAGATCCAAACAACTTTAACCAATACCATTGGAAATGCAGCCTATGACATAGGCCATCTTTTCGGTAGATCTGGAGGTGGCGGTTCTGCAGGAGATATTGGAAACGTTTGTCGTGATGCAGCTGCTTCTAATGATTCAACTTCTAAAGGTTCTGCATTTACATCACCTGGTACTGGAGCTCCTGCTGGAGACTCTTTTGATATCGATTATGTTGCGCATGAGATGGGCCACCAATTTGGTGCGTGGCATACCTTTGCACATGGAATACACTCAGGAAGTATAGCACATATGGAACCTGGATCAGGATCTACAATTATGGGATATGCTGGGATTACCAACTTTGATGTGCAACAACACTCTGATCCTTATTTCCATGCTGTAAGTATAAAACAAGTTCAGGATTATGTTAACACTCAAGCTTGTGATGTTAACACACCAATTACTAATAACCCTCCTGTAGTTGCTGCAATGCCAGATGTAACTATCCCTAAAGGAACTGCTTTTGTCTTGACTGCTTCTGCAACTGATGCGGAGAATGACGCACTAATTTATACTTGGGAACAATATGATGGTGCTACAGCGGCTGTTACAACGGTTACAGGAAATAATACCCAAGGACCAAAGTTCCGCTCAATAATGGGAACTTCAAGTCCAACAAGATACTTCCCTAAACTATCAATGGTATTAGCTGGTACACTAAGCAGCGCTACTGAATGGGAAGCTGTATCTAATGTTGCGAGACCTATGAACTTCCGTGTAACTGTTAGAGATAACAACCCTGATGTTAAGCAACAACAAACACAATTTGGCGCTCAAAAGGTAACGGTAGGTAACGATGGACCTTTTAAAGTTAACACGACTAAAGTATATACCAATGCACCATCGCCAATCCAATGGGATGTTGTTAATACGACTGCAGCACCTTATAATGTTGCTAATGTAAAAATTGACTATACAAAAGACAATGGCACAACTTGGACAACATTAATTGCTTCTACACCAAATACAGGAACTGCAAATGCTGATTTAACAAGTTTAACATCAGGAAGCGATATTAAATTAAGAGTTTCTGCAATTGGAAATGTATTCTACGCAGTCTCTAATGTAACAGTATCGTCGATGGTTGGATGCGATGGAACTGCTCCTACAGGTCTTACAGCAACTGGCATCACCCAAACAACTGCACAAGCGGCTTGGGATCCAATTACTAATGCGACTTATAATTTCAAATACAAAAAAGCTGGTGATAGCAACTGGACAGAAGCTAATGGTTTAACAACAAACTCATACAACTTAACTTCTTTGACACTAAATACGTCTTATGACATTAGTGTAGCAGCAGTTTGTAACGGTACAGTTGGCGCATTTGCAAACTATAACTTTACAACAAAAGGCATAGAATATTGTAGCGCTTCTGCAGGTAATGGAACATTCGAAAGTATTAGCAATGTTACTTTTGCAGACATTAACAAAAACTCTACTGCAACAGTTGGTTATGAAGATTTCACAAGCGTTGTAGGTAATGTGACGAAAGGTACTACTTACGATTTCACTGCTAAATTCTCTGGTACAAGTTATGCGTCCGACCAAGTACTTGTTTGGATTGATTACAACAAAGATGGAGACTTTGATGATGCAGGTGAGCAAGTATTAGTAACGGCTAAAAAGAAATCTCCTTGGACTGGTAGCATTACAATCCCAACAACCGCCGCTACAGGAACAACAAGAATGAGAGTTCGTCTACAAGATACTTCATTCGGTCCTAATGCAACACCTTGTGGCAATTCGGACTATGGTCAAGTTGAAGATTACACACTTAATATTGGATCTTTAGCAGTTAATGATGTACAAACTAACAATAAGCTACAAGTATATCCTAACCCTGCAACAGATATGATTAACATTTCTAATATTGCAGCTAAGTCTACTTACCAAATCGTAAATATGGCTGGTCAAGTTGTAGCAAACGGTGCGACAGACGGTAAAGTTCAGGTTTCAAAATTAGATAAAGGTGTATACATTATCACTGTTGAATCTAATGATCAAAAATCTCAAACTAAATTCATTAAGAATTAATACATAAATTCTTAGTAATAAATAAGCCCTTCCAGATTTTGGAAGGGCTTTTATTTTTTTAAATTTTTAAATAAAACTAAAGTGAATTTAGTTTTTCAATAAAATCTTTGGTTGCTATTTCTAAGTCTTGAAAACTCGAATTGTTATAGATTACGAAATCCGCTTTTTTAATTTTTTCACGCTCTGGCATTTGTTTTTCAATAACTTTCTCAACTTCGCGATAAGTTTTCCCATCACGATCCATCACACGTTTTATCCTTGTATTTTCGTCTGCTGTAACTAACAAGCTTTTAAAACATTTTTTATGAAGTCCAAGTTCAAACAACAAAGCAGTCTCTTTAAACAAAAATCTCGCATCATGATTTTTAACCCAATTTTCAAAATCGATAGCCACAGCAGGATGAATTAAATGATTAAGCTGCTCTAGTTTTGACTTATCATTAAAAACAATATCCGACACATATTTTCGGTTATACACACCGTCAACATAAGCCTTCTCCCCTAGTAATTCTTTTATCTTCTGAATTAAAACTTCATCTTCATTAACTATATCTTTTGCACGATCATCAGAATAATAAACCGCAAAACCTTCGCTCTCAAGAATCTCAGCTACACTAGTCTTTCCCGAGCCAATACCACCAGTTAACCCAATGATATTCCTTGTCCTTTGTTCTTCCATTTTAATAACCAAAAACTTCGTTGAAAGAATAAGTTTGATCCAGTCTTACACCTTTTTCAGTCATTTTTAGACTTGCTAATTCGTTGTGCGCATCATGTTCAAAATAAATAAGATATTCGTTATCCACACATTGTTTTAAGAATTTTTCCTTCTCAGCTACCGTCAACAAAGGTCTTGTATCATAACCCATCACATACACTAATGGTATATGTCCAGCAGTCGCAATAAGATCGGCCGCAAAAACAATCGTTTTTTCTTGATATTGGATAACAGGCAACATTTGCTTTTCTGTATGACCATCCACAAAGATGACATCCATTTTCAATTCTGGCGCAAATCCATAATTACCCGTTTTAGGAATCGGCAAAAAGTTAAGTTGACCACTTTCTTGAATTGGCAAAATATTCTCCTTTAGGAAGCTTGCTTTCTCACGAGGATTTGGGTTAACCGCCCAATCCCAGTGGTTTTCATTAGTCCAAAAATGTGCATTCTTAAAAGCAGGACGATAACCAGATCTGTCATCATTCCATTCAATAGCGCCACCACAATGATCAAAATGCAAATGTGTCAAAAATACATCCGTAATATCTTCTCTTACAAAACCATATTTCGACAAGTTTTTGTCCAAACTGTCATCGCCCCAAAGCGAATAATGTCCAAAGAATTTATCATCTTGTTTATTACCAAGACCGCAATCGATTAAGATTAATTTTTTACCATCTTCAACTAGCAAAGAGCGCGTGCCGAGTTCGATAAGGTTTTTCTCATCAGCAGGATTGGTTTGGTTCCAAATAGATTTTGGGACCACGCCAAACATCGCACCGCCATCTAACTTGAATTTTCCACATTGTATGGGATATAATTTCATATATATTTTTTCTTTGATTTAAATTTAAAATAATTCGCCTGGACTTTTAGGCTTGGTTAAATTAAGATGTGTATAAGCTTTCTCTGTTACTTCTCGACCACGCGGCGTTCTGATAATAAAACCTTCCTGAATTAAATAAGGCTCGTAGACTTCCTCCAAAGTTTCAGGATTTTCACCAATAGAAGTTGCCAAAGCACTGATACCAACAGGTTTTGCTTTAAAATTCTGAATCATCGTCAACAAAATCTTATTGTCCATTTCGTCCAAACCAAATTCGTCAACGTTAAGAGAATCCAAAGCATATTTAGTAATATTAATTTCGATTTCGCCGTTACCTTTTATCTCAGCAAAATCTCGTACACGACGAAGCAAAGCATTAGCAATTCTCGGCGTACCACGACTGCGTCTTGCAATTTCGATTGCAGCATCTTCATAGATTTTAATACCTAAAACTCGAGCACTTCTAACGATAATTGTCGACAATAATTCGATATTATAATATTCTAATCGCGACTGAATCCCGAATCTCGCCAACAAAGGTTTTGTCAACATACCAGATCTTGTCGTTGCGCCAACCAATGTAAAAGGATTTAATCCAATCTGTACACTTCGAGCATTAGGTCCAGTTTCTAACATAATATCGATCTTGAAATCCTCCATCGCAGAATACAAATATTCTTCAACAATAGGTGAAAGTCGATGAATTTCATCAATGAACAGAACATCGTTTTCCTCAAGATTGGTCAACAAACCGGCAAGACTTCCAGGTTTGTCAAGCACTGGTCCAGAAGTAATTTTGCAACCGACGCCCAACTCATTTGCGATAATATGTGACAAGGTGGTTTTCCCAAGACCTGGAGGTCCATGCAAAAGAACATGATCTAAGGCTGCACCACGATTTTTGGCTGCTGCGACAAAGACTTCTAGATTTTCTAAAGTCTTACGTTGTCCCGCAAAATCCTGAAACGACTGGGGACGAATTTGCTCCTCACTCATCAACTCTTCAGGCGAATAATTGTCTTTATCGGGATGAAGAAACTCCGGCATTGTGTTAAAATATTAATGTTGATACTCAAAGATAAGATTTTCTCCTCGGAAAAAAAACCTAGCAAGCGACTAATAAAAAATAAATTAAAAATTAGGTTTAATATAATTTTGTAAAGCACTGAATTAAAAGTAAATTTGTAGAAATCTAATAAAAAAAGTAAAAATATATGTCAACTTACGTAGTTGTTGGTCTTCAATATGGAGATGAAGGAAAAGGTAAAATAACCGACGTTCTGTCTGCAAAATCCGACTATGTTGTACGCTTCCAAGGTGGCGATAACGCAGGTCACACTGTATATGTAGGCGAGGAAAAATTCGTACTTCACCTTCTGCCTTCTGGCGTATTACAATGTAAAGGAAAATGCATCATCGCGAATGGTGTGGTTGTTAATCCTAAAGCATTCATCAAAGAAATTGAAACTATCGAATCTAAAGGTCTAAAAACTGACCACGTATTCATCAGCCGTAGAGCGCATGTTATCATGCCTTATCATATCTTGATGGACACTTACCGCGAAGAAGAAAACGGTGGGACACAAATCGGAACTACAAAAAAAGGAATTGGACCTTGCTACGAGGACAAAATTGCTAGAATTGGTATCCGAATGATTGATCTTTTGAACCCTGAAGTTCTTCGTGAAAAAATCGAAAAAAACTTAAAAGTAAAAAATTCAATTTTTGAAAAATATTTCGAAAAGCCAACTTTAGATGTTGAAGAAATTTATAATGAATTCCTTGCTTTAGGCGAAAGATTAAAAGACAGAATCGTTGATACAGAACTTGAGATTAACGAAGCAATTCGTGACAACAAAAATATTTTGTTCGAAGGTGCACAAGCCTTAATGCTTGACATCGATTTCGGAACTTATCCATACGTAACATCATCTTCGCCGTCGACAGGTGGCGTTTGTACAGGAGCTGGTGTGCCGCCAACAGCCTTGCAAAACTTAATTGGTGTTGCAAAAGCTTATACAACAAGAGTTGGTAACGGACCTTTCCCAACGGAATTGGACAACGAACTAGGTGAAAACATTCGTCAAATCGGAGGTGAGTTTGGTGCGACAACTGGTCGTCCTCGTAGAACAGGTTGGTTAGATTTGGTATCATTAAAACACGCTTGTATGATCAATGGTATTAATAATCTTGTGATTACAAAATTGGATGTTTTATCAAATATCGGAAAACTAAAAATTGCTACACATTACAAAACTGAAGACGGAAAAGTTATCGACTACTTCACATCTTCAACAACAAAATTGTACAATTACGAGCCTATCTATGAAGAGCTTGAAGGTTGGGAAGAAGACATCACAAAGGCAAGATCTTATGATGAACTTCCTGCTAATGCTAAAAAATACATTGAGTTTATCGAAAATTATTTAGGCATCAACGTATATTTAGTTTCTGTTGGACCAGAGCGCTCGCAAAACATTATCAGAAAAGAGTTATTCTAAAATACAAACCCTTTTAAAAGCTTCGAATTATTCGGAGCTTTTTTATTTAATTTAAGAAAATTTAAGTTTTTTAACATTTCTTTTTAACAACTTTGGAATTGTAATTGTCATAGCTAACACGATAAACAAAATTATTTCGTTATTCATCATAACGATATAATTATAAAAGGAGATTGTTATGAAAAAGAGATTTTTAAGCGGATTCGCTACGATAATGTTGGTTGTTTCTTGTAATAAACAAGATAAGCAGGTTGAAAAATCTTTAGAGCAACAAAAAATTGAATATCAAGCTCGACAATTAGACATTGAAAAACAGAAGCTAGCTATCGAAAAAGAAAAAATGGAGTTTGAAAAAACAAAAATGAAGGATAGCATTGCAAAAGCTGAAGAGACTAAAAAAGCTGTTGTTAGCAATACATCAACGTCTACTAAAAAGAAAAGAAGTTCTGGCTCATCTAGCTATAACAACAATAATAGTTATGCAAGCTCATCTGGTAGCTCTAACACAGGAGCATCGTCTGGTACAACCACGGCACCGCAGAAAAAGGGTATGAGTTCTGCAGCTAAAGGTACTATTATTGGTACAGTTGGTGGTGCTGCAGCTGGCGCAATTATTTCTAAGAAAAATCCAGGACTTGGCGCTGTAATTGGTGGCGTTGTAGGTGGTGCAACTGGTTATACCATTGGTAGATCCGAAGACCGAAAGTCTGGTCGTGTACAAAGAAAGTAGTAGTTAGTTATATATTTTTATGAAAAGATTGTCTATTTTTAGGCAATCTTTTTTTATGCTGTATCTACTGCTGACAACGACTTTACTACTTATTATCTTTTACGGATTAGGAAATCTGTATCAGAAGTTGTTACCTTTTTATGAAGAAAGAATTTCGACTAATATTTTTATTGGACTTTCGATTACAACAGCAATTTGGACATTAGCAGCTTTTTTCATTCCTATTAATTATTTTGTCGAAATAGTTTTTTCTATTGTAGGTATTATTTCTTTCATCTATTTTAAAGCATATCAAAAGTTTTTTATCTTTTTTAAACGACAGTCAAAGTTTTTCTATTTCTGCTTGTTAGTAATATTGCTTGTCGGTAGTTATTATCCTTTCATTCTCGATCATTTTGGATATTATGTTCCAACAATTAAATGGACGCAAGAATTTGGCTTGGTCAAAGGTATTTCTAATCTTGATATGCTTTTGGGACAATATTCGCCGTGGCATATTTTACAAACGGGATTTTCAAATTTTATAGATCCTTATTTAAGATTAAATACTTTTTTACTGGTTGTATATTTAGTCTATATTTTCGAATCCCGAGCTTGGATTGGTATAGTTTTCACGCCTATATTTTTTGTTTTTGCACAATCACCAAGTCCAGATTTACCAACCTTGATATTAAGTTTTATCATTGTTAAAGAAGTTCTCAACCAATCGCGACATGCAAAGTTTTTGTTTCTGCTATCATGTTTAGCATTCGTAATAAAACCAACATCCTTCTGGTTAATAATATTTTCCTTTATTTATTTCTGGCTTATCAAACGCAACAAAATCATTTCATTATTGCCTGGTTTTTGTTTAATCCTACTCTATTTTTTAAAAAACATTTGGACGTTTGGACATCCTTTTTTCCCTATTGGTTTTCCCGATTTAGGATTAAGTTGGCAAGCAAATCCTCTACTTTTAGAACTTTCAAAACAAACCAGCACAGAGCTAAGCTACGATTTACAATACAGTTATCTGGATATACAAAAATTCAGTTTTAAAGATTATGTTTTTAATTGGCTAAATCTTGACGGCATCAAAGGCATCATCCACAAATTATTTGTATTAACAATTATTGGACTTATTTTTTTATCATTTTTAAAAAAGAAAAAAATAATAAGTCTATTAGTCGGATGTATTCTATTGAAAAGTATTTTAGTGCTTATATTTTCCGCTCAATATCGTTTGTTTTTGGACGTTTTCTTAGTCGCTGGGATTTTAATTTTTGCTAAAACTTGGTTTTCATTTGCGAAATTAGGCTTCATCAGTTTATCGATTGTAGCCATTATCATTTTAAGTATTCCGCAAACTTTACAAAATTCAATACCAAGCTTTAGTTTAGGAAAAATGATGACAGGTTGGGATACAAAACAATTATTGCGTCCATCTAGTTTTTCATTAAATAAATACAAAACTTATCAAATCGGAAATCTGAAATTCAATATTGTTAAAGATTATCCATTCTCGTTTGACACTGCATTACCCGCAATTTCGCCCGATTATCTTCTCGATTATCAAAAAGCAGGCATCTTTCCCCAAAAAATAGGTCAAGACTTAAAAAATGGATTTGTTTGGAAAAAAATGAGTCCTCAGGAACAACAAGAACTCCAAAGGATTATTAAACAAGTATATCCTTAACATCCTTTTATTCATCAATATTTAGGCATAAAAAAACCTCCACACAAGGTGGAGGCAAAAACACAAATGATGAAAAAAATTATTGAGATCCTAAATTAAGAGTAATTAAACTCCAATTCATTGATCTATGTTAAGAAATGAAAAAAGAATTTTTCGAGAATCTTAACGTCGGCGAATTTAAAGCATTTTTTATTAAATGCAAACTTTTTTTTCCATTTTTTTAAAACTATGCTATGCATAAATAATTTTTACAAGAAAAAATATAATTCACAATTAATTAGGATTTCAATTAAAAAAACGAATAAAATTCTAAAAAATAATTTATTTTAATCATTTTATTAATGTAATTGAATTTTTTATTGTATAAAAATAATCACTTTTATAATTTTGACTCATATTTATTAATCAAAACTTCAAAAACTATTAAAATATGTGCGGAATTGTATGTTTGTTTGATGCAAAACAAAAAACAGAGACACTGAGACCTCAAATCTTAGAAATGTCCAAAAAAATCAGACATCGTGGACCAGATTGGTCAGGAATATTCCAAAACGAAAAAGTAATATTCTCACACGAAAGATTAGCGATTGTCGATCCAACTTCTGGAAAACAACCTTTGTTTTCAACAGATGGAAAACTGGTTTTGGCAGTCAACGGCGAAATCTACAACCATCAAGAACTTAGAAAAGAATTTTCAGAATACGGATTTTTAACAAAATCTGATTGCGAAGTTATTTTACCTCTTTATCAAAAATATGGGAAAGACTTTTTAGAAAAGTTGAATGGTATTTTCGCATTTGCTCTTTACGACATCGAAAAAGATGAATACCTCATCGGTCGCGATCATATGGGAATTGTTCCACTTTATCAAGCTTGGGATAAACAAGGTCATTATTATGTTGCGTCCGAACTAAAAGCTTTGGAAGGTTTTTGCAACAAGATTGAGGAATTCCCAGCTGGACATCTATTATTTAGTCCAGAAGGTCACGAACCGCAAAAACATTATGCTCGCGATTGGGAATCTTTCGAGCAAGTTAAAGATAACGAAACCGATATTGCAAAAATTAGAAAAAGCTTAGAAGAGGCTGTCCATCGACAATTGATGAGTGATGTTCCTTATGGTGTTTTGCTTTCTGGCGGCTTGGATTCTAGTATTATTGCGGCAGTTACTGCAAAATTTGCACGTCAACGTATCGAAAGTGGAGATACGCAAGAAGCGTGGTATCCAAGATTGCATAGTTTTGCTGTAGGATTGGAAACCTCTCCCGATTTGGTTGCAGCAAAAAAAGTTGCGGAACATATCGGCTCGGTTCATCACGAAGTTAAATATACTGTTCAAGAAGGTTTGGATGCCATTCGAGATGTTATTTATCATTTAGAAACTTATGATGTTACGACGATTCGGGCATCGACGCCAATGTATCTTTTGGCAAGAGCTATTAAATCTATGGGAATTAAAATGGTATTGTCAGGTGAAGGCTCCGACGAATTATTTGGTGGCTATCTATATTTCCATAAAGCACCATCTGCACAAGCTTTCCACGAGGAAAATGTCCGAAAATTAGGGAAACTTCATCTTTACGACTGTCTTCGCGCCAACAAATCTTTGATGGCTTGGGGCATCGAAGGTCGTGTTCCGTTTTTGGATAAAGAATTTATGGATGTTGCGATGACCATTAATCCGAAAGATAAAATGATTACTTCCGAACGTATGGAAAAATGGGTGCTTCGAAAGGCTTTTGAAGATCTATTACCAGAAAGTGTCGCTTGGCGTCAAAAAGAACAGTTCAGCGATGGTGTTGGCTATTCATGGATCGACACTTTGAAGCAAGTTGCTGAAGAAACCGTCAGTGACGACATGATGGCAAATGCCAAATACCGCTTTCCAATTAACACACCAATGAGCAAGGAGGAATATCGCTACAGAAGCATTTTCGAAGAACATTTCCCGAGTGATAGCGCTGCATCTTGTGTGCCGTCCGTTCCGTCGGTGGCATGTTCAACGCCAATCGCTTTAGAGTGGGACGAAGCTTTCAAAAAAATGAATGATCCAAGTGGTCGTGCGGTTAAAGTCCACGAAACAGCTTACTAAACCAACATTAACGAATATTAAAAAAGCGACTTCAAAATTGAGGTCGCTTTCGGTTTTATTTCCAATGTATAAGTCCTAACTTTGCAAAAAATACAGAATATTGGGACTTTTCAGAGTATATGTTGACTCCTTCAAAGGCTTATCCAAAGAAGCTTGGATGCTATCGATTGTCATGTTAATCAACAGGTCAGGATCGATGGTGTTGCCTTTTTTAGGCGTTTACATGACAGACAAATTAGGATTCGGATTAAAAGAAGCGGGATTGGTATTGATGTTTTATGGCATTGGTTCGGTTATCGGTTCTTGGATTGGCGGTTATCTCACAGATAAACTTGGAGAATATCGTGTCCAGAGCTTTAGTTTGTTTTTGAGTGCACCGTTATTTATGTTCATTCCATTTTTTCCAACTTTGGAAGGAATGATGAGTATTATTTTAATACAAAGTATCATCAGCGAATCCTTTCGTCCAGCCAATTCTGTTGCGATCACAAAATATGCTAGACCAGAAAATATTACACGTGCATTTTCATTAAACAGAATGGCGATTAATCTTGGTTTCTCGATTGGCCCAGCTTTGGGCGGAATTTTATCGGCAATTTCTTATAATTTTTTATTTGGAGTAAATACTTTTGCAGCCCTTGTTGCAGGCATTATGTACGTTGTATTTTTTAGAAAAAGAAACATCATTTTTAAAGCTAAACAAAAACTTAGAAAAAAAGAGGACATCATAAAACCAGTTGGAAAGTCACCTTACAAAGACATGAAATTCATTATATTTTCATTACTGTGTATGTTGTTTTCAATTTGTTTTTTCCAATTCTTTAATACGATCCCGATTTTTTATAAAGAAGTTGCGCATCTCGACCAAACCAGTATTGGATACATTTTGGGTTATAGTGGTTTTATCATCGTTGTTTTAGAAATGTTGATTGTCAACTTTGCAGAAAAGCATTTTACAATTGGACAAACCTTATTTGTTGGTGCTTTGGCATGCGGAATTTCGTATTCGCTATTGGCATTTGATCATCATATTTTCACCTTGTTATTATCAATGACCATCTTGAGTGTTGGTGAAATTTTAGCACTTCCATTTATGTCAACTGTTACAGCAATGCGATCCGAAGGCGGTAACAAAGGCGCTTATATGGGACTTAACGGGATGGCATTTTCGTTTTCATTTATTATCACACCGATTTTAGGAACTAATGTTGCCAGCGAACTCGGTTTTAATACACTTTGGATTGGCTCTGGAATAATCCTTGCCATTGCAGCTGTAGGACTTTGGTGGATCAGCAACCTCATGCTACAAAATAAAAAATCCGAGCATTAAACTCGGATTTTATTTTTAAATACGCTTCTTATTTCATATTGCGGACTTCGTTAAGGAAGTCAACAATATCGTCACCAGAATAATCTGCCATTCCTTCAGTGATGTGTGCGACATTTCCTTTTTTATCGAAGATAACCGTCGTTGGGAGACTTCCGCGGAAAAACTCTGATGGGATATTCCCTGTTGGGAAATAAACTGGCAAATCGAGCTTTTTATTAGTCATAAATTTGATCGCTTTGTCTTTATTAGATTCTGCTTCCAAAATCACAAAAGCGACATCTTCTTTGTCTTTAAATTTGTCATAAAGCTTTTGGATAGAAGGCATTTCGGCAATACAAGGTCCACACCAAGTTGCCCAAATATTCATAAAAACTACTTTTCCTTTTAGTTCTTCAAGGCTTAAAGATTTTCCTTTTGCATCAACAAAAGACATTTTAAAATTAGATTCTTTTACGAGTTTTGGCTCATTTGTGTTTCCTGTAATCTCTTTTGGTAATTCTAATTTCGGTTGAAAAAAGCCAAGTTTCATAAGGCCTTGTTGGGCGTAAGCTTTAACTTCTGGGACAAAAACGATGGACAATGCAAGTCCAATCAACATGATATTGAATGATTTTTTCATTATATTTTTAATTTTCGGATTCATAATAATTTATTTTAAAAGAGTTTCTAACTTGAATATCAATTCAAATTTTAAGTAGAAAAAACGAATAAAAAATTATGAAAAGAGTGCATCACGCTGCTGCTGATACAGTATATACAGCGGAATAGATCGCGAAAGTGGAAAATCAACATTAGTACTTCCTAATTGTTGATGTTCTTGATAAAGATTTTTTGAATTAAAATCGAAGCTTAAATCTTCCGATTTCTTTTGTTGAATAGAAAACTTTTCTTGCTTATTTTCTAAAGCAGCAAAACTACAAGAACTAACCGATTTAAGGCTTTGTCCGCAATAGTTTTCGATATTAAGACTTTGCGTCAATGCGATTTTGATACCGCAAGATGCCACCAAAATACCTAGGCTTAAACATAAAATGCTCAAGCTTTTTAAAAATTGTCGGTGCAAAATTGAAGTCTTCATCATTGCAAAATTAACATCAATAATTATTTAAAACTAATTTTTAACAAAGTTTATAATTCAAAAAAAATCCGCTTCTCGAGAATTTCAAGAAACGGATTCACACACACATAACTATAAAATTATTTTTTTGTAAACTCTGCAAAAACAGTGATGTCAACATTTTTACCGACAGCTGCTCCTGATGGATCATAGCTTACACCATAATCGAAACGATTAATTTTAAACTTAGTTTGGATACCTAATTTCTCATTCCCTTGTTGATCTTTAGTTTTTCCACCATAAGTCAAAGTCACAACAATTGGCTTGGTCACACCTTTTATTGTTAAATCACCTTGTAACACATAAGCGTTATTTTTTGCTTTGTGGATCAACGTACTTTTAAAAGTCATCGTTGGGAATTTTTCAACATCGAAAAAATCAGCACTTTTCAAATGTTTGTCACGAGGTTCAACATCGGTATCAATAGAGTTGGTATCAATTGTAAAGTCAAACTTTGCATCTTTAAGATCTGCATCACTTGTTAAAATTGAAGCATCAAACTTATCAAAACGCCCTTGTACAAAGCTAATTCCCATATGTTTGATATTGAAATTAAATGAAGAGTGCATTGGATCAATTGTCCAAGTTGATTGCGCAAATGACATTGTCACGGCAAACATTAACATAAAAGATAAGAATAATTTTTTCATAATAATTGAGTTTTAAAATGAACTGCAAAATTAGTAATATAACTAAAAAAGCTACTTGATGTATGATAATAAATCGTGGCAAAAGTTTACTTTTGTTTTTTAATTAAATTTTAAGAATGAGTTCTGCAACTTTATTATTACTATTCGTATTCGCATATTTTATCGGATTACTCGTGATTTCTTATTTTACAAGTCGTAATTCTGACAATCAATCTTTCTTTATCGGGAACAAAAAAAGTAAATGGTGGCTCGTTGCTTTTGGGATGATTGGGACGAGTCTTTCGGGCGTAACTTTCATTTCGGTTCCGGGGACGGTTGGTAAGATGACGGACGGCGCTTATCCGTTTGGTGGCTTCGAATATTACATGATGGTTGTCGGCTTTTTCATAGGCTACTTCATTGTTGCAGCTATTTTGCTTCCACTCTATTACCGCATGAATTTGACCTCGATTTATACCTATTTGGGTAAACGATTCAATGTTGAAGCGCACAAAATTGGTTCTGTATTTTTTATAATTTCGAGAGCAATTGGCGCGACAGCAAGATTATATTTGGTAGTTAATGTTTTGCAAATTTTCTTGTTAGAACAAATCGGAATTCCGTTTTGGTTGACGGCTTTAGTTCTACTTTTAATGGTTTTACTTTACACGTTTGAAGGTGGTGTAAAAACCATCGTTATCACCGACACTTTGCAAACTTCGTTTATGATTATCAGTTTGGCAGCTTGTATTATTTACATTCTTAACCATCTTAATATTTCGTTTGGTGATGCTTATTCACTTTTAGAAAAACAGAACTACACGCACCTCATCAACACAGATATTAATTCTAAAACATTTTTCTTAAAAACCATTATTGGCGGTATGTTTATCACGATTGCGATGACTGGACTTGACCAAGAAATGATGCAGAAAAATATCTCTGTTGACAATCTTAAAAATTCAAAAAAGAACATGTTGACCTTTGCAGGAACATTGCTAATTGTAAATTTTGCATTCTTATTTTTAGGTGGACTTTTATATCTATTTGCGTTACAAAACGGCGCTGAATATGCACAAATCACCAAAGTGGTTAACGGTCAAGAAACGATACAAAACCTTTTCGGGATGAAAGATGCAGCAGGAAATGTTAACAACATTATGGGTGACGACCTCTTCCCTGCTTTGTCATTGCAAGGTTATTTCCCAATTTTTATTTCGGTGATTTTTATTATTGGACTTATCTCGGCATTGTTTCCTTCTGCTGATGGCGCTTTAACAGCGGTTACAAGTTCTTATTGTGTCGACATTCTTAACATTAATGAAGACCAAACAAAATCTGAAAAACAGAAAAAACGTCTTCGTATGAAGGTTCATTTAATTTTCACGATTGTTTTCTTTATTTTAATTATGATTTTTAAAGCAATTAATGATAAATCCATCGTATATCTCATCATGGAAGTTGCGGGTTACACTTATGGACCACTTCTAGGATTGTTCGCTTTTGGAATCTTTACTAAATATCAAATTTCTAAAAAAGGAAGCATTTTGGCGGTGACTTTAATCGCGCCAGTTTTGACTTATATTATCAATTATCTAGTAACCAATTACACATCTTATCGCATTGGCGTTGAATTAATTGTGTTAAACGGACTACTAACTTTCATCGGTTTATATTTAATTAAAAACAATAAAACTATCGAATATGAAAAAGCTTAGCATCTTTTTTCTTTTAGGAATGTGTCAATTTATTTTTGCACAAAATTTTGAAGTTTCTACTTTAAGAATTGGTGATTTTAAAGTCTTTATGCCAAAAACTGAAGCTGATAAAATTGCGAAAAAAGCGCTTCAAACTTTTGAAGATTACGAAAAAACAAATAAGGTTAGTCTTAATGGAGAAAATGTTGATGTGACACTGATGGATCAATGGGTTGACGAAAACAAACCAATGCAAAAGCAAGTCTATTCACTTAAAACGAAAAGTCCAAAATTCAAGACAAAAAGCGGAATGGGCGTTGGTAATACAAGAGATCAACTTATCGACACTTATAGAAATTATGCAAATTTTGAAGTTCATCAATATAAAGATGAAAACGGTAAAAATGACAAACAATCTTTTTTTACATTAAATGATTACGATGCTGGCACTTACTTAACTTTTGTGATGGAAAACAATATTGTTGTTGAAATCATGGTCGGAATGAATGAAGGTTGCTAAAGTCTAAATTAACAAGCAATTAACACCTGTTAAGTTTCGAAAACAAAAACTAAAATCGTAAATTCGCAACACGAAAAAATTTAAAAATGAGTAAAAATATCGAAGAGCTAAAAAGCTTGAGTACACAAATCAGAAGAGACATTGTAAGAATGGTTCACGCAGTTAACAGTGGACATCCGGGCGGATCTTTAGGATGTGTAGAATACTTCACAGCCCTTTATGGAAAAGTAATGAACTACAACTTGCCTTTCACAATGGAAGGTAAAAACGAAGATTTATTCTTCTTATCAAACGGACATATTTCTCCGGTATTTTACAGCACACTAGCTAGATTTGACTTCTTTCCAGTAGCAGAATTGGCAACTTTCAGAAAACTTGATTCTAGACTACAAGGTCACCCAACAACACACGAAGGACTTCCTGGTATTCGTGTAGCATCGGGATCTTTAGGACAAGGACTTTCTGTCGCTTTGGGCGCTGCACAAGCTAAAAAGTTAGATGGTGACAAGTCAATCGTGTATTCTCTTCACGGTGATGGCGAATTACAAGAAGGTCAAATTTGGGAAGCTTTGATGTATGGCGCAGCTAAAAAAGTTGACAATATCATCGCAACTATTGACTACAACGGAAGACAAATCGATGGCGATACAGATGATGTATTAAGCCTTGGCGATCTTCATGCAAAACTAGAAGCTTTCGGCTGGTTGGTTCTTGAAGAAAAAAATGGAAACGACCTAGAAGCTGTTATTGCAATTTTAGAAAAAGCAAAATCCGAAACTGGAAACGGAAAACCTGTTGCTATTCTTCTACATACAGAAATGGGACAAGGTATCGATTATATGATGGGTTCTCACGCTTGGCATGGTAAAGCGCCAAACGACGAGCAATTGGCAAGTGCACTTCAGCAACTTCAACTTGACGAAATCACAGACTACTAAACATCTAATAATCGAAACAAAAAAAGAAATCCTCATGAAATATACATATACAGAAAAAAAAGATACAAGATCTGGCTTTGGAGCAGGTTTGGCAGAATTAGCAGATACTAATCCTAATGTTGTTGCACTTTGTGCCGACCTTATTGGTTCTCTTAAAATGGAAAAATTCATTGAGAAAGCACCAGAAAGATTCTTCCAAATTGGTATCGCAGAAGCTAACATGATGGGCATGGCTGCAGGTCTTACCATTAACGGAAAAATCCCTTTTGCGGGGACTTTCGCGAATTTTGCAACATCTCGTGTATACGACCAAATCCGCCAATCTATCGCTTACTCTGGCAAAAATGTAAAAATCGCAGCATCTCACGCAGGTCTTACTTTGGGTGAAGATGGCGCAACACACCAAGTTTTGGAAGACATCGGTATGATGAAAATGCTTCCAGGTATGACGGTGATTAATCCTTGTGACTACAACCAAACTAAAGCTGCGACTTTGGCAGCGGCTAAACACGAAGGTCCAGTATATTTAAGATTTGGACGTCCTGTAGTTCCAGTTTTCATTCCAGAAGATATGCCTTTCGAAATCGGAAAAGGTATTCTTTTACAAGAAGGTACAGATGTGACGATTGTTGCGACTGGTCACTTGGTTTGGGAAAGTCTTTTGGCAGCTGAAGCTTTAGAAAAGGAAGGCATCTCTTGTGAAATTATCAACATCCACACCATCAAACCTTTGGATGAAGAAATTATTCTTAAATCTGTTGAAAAAACAGGTAAAATTGTAACAGCTGAAGAACACAACTATCTAGGTGGTTTGGGCGAATCTGTTGCAGGAATGTTGGCGAGAAGAAGACCAACGCCTCAAGAATTTGTTGCAGTACACGATACTTTCGGTGAGTCTGGTACGCCAGCTGAGTTGATGAAGAAATACAAAATTGATTCGGACGCAGTGATCGAAGCGGTTAAGACAATCATTAACAAAACAAAATAAATTAAATCCGCACTTAGTTGCGGATTTTTTTTCAATATGCTGACAACCGAGCACAATATTCCAATTGAGAAGATCGGAAACTTTAATGGTGTGGAACTTTGGATAAAACGCGAAGACCTCATCCACCCTGACATTTCTGGTAACAAGTATTGGAAGCTTTTTTACAATGTTAAATATTATTTGGAGCAAAATCCCAGCAATCCAAAACTCATCACTTTTGGAGGTGCGTTTTCCAATCATATTGCAGCGGTTGCAGCTTTAGCAAAATCTTTAAACATATCAAGTCTTGGCATTATCCGAGGTGAGGAATTAAAGGATAAAATCCACGACAATCCTACTCTTCATCAAGCTTTTAACAATGGAATGGAATTTAATTTTGTTTCAAGGGAAAGTTACCGCGACAAATCTTTTTTAAGCCAAAATTTAAAACAAAACTTCCCAGAAGCTTTGATCATTCCAGAAGGAGGAAGTAATAATTTGGCGGTTGAAGGCATCCAATGGATGCTCAATGAGCATACTAAAGATTTTGATTATCTTTGCAGTGCAGTTGGCACAGGCGGAACGATTGCAGGGATTTCAAAATTTGTTGAACCTCATCAAAAAGTTATCGGGATAAAAGTTGTCCAAGACGACAGTCTCGAAAATCTTGTTAAAAATTGGTCAGGACAATCAAATTTTGAATTATTAAATGCCTTGGAAGCGCGTTATGGCAAAATAACCGACGATAATATTCGTTTTATAAATGATTTTTATAAACGATATCAGATTCCGCTAGATCCAATCTACACAGGAAAAATGATGCAAAAATTAATGCAACTTATCGATGATAATTATTTCGAAAAAGACGCAAAAATTTTAGCATTTCATACTGGAGGATTGCAAGCGATTGCGGGTGCTAACCAACAACTTCAAAAGAAGAATAAAACATTGATTCAGTTTTAATTCTTTTAAAAATTTTGAAACTTAAAACAATTATGAAGAGAATATTTGCTTTAGTTTGTATCATGACGCTTGGATTTGCCAAAGCACAAACTTGGAAAACGGAAGATCAATACATCCAACGATTTGCAAAATATGCAGTCGAAGAAATGGAAAAATATAAAATCCCAGCAAGTATCACTTTAGCGCAAGGTCTTTTGGAAACTGGCGGCGGGCAAAGTCGATTGGCTCAACAAGGTAACAACCACTTCGGCATCAAATGTAAAGAAGACTGGACTGGTAAAAGTATGAAGCATACGGATGACGCACCTAATGAGTGTTTCCGTGTCTACGATGATCCGCGTCAATCTTACGAAGACCACTCTATTTTCTTGGCAACTCGTAAATATTATACCAAACTTTTTGATTTGGATATGAAAGATTACCGTGCTTGGGCACATGGTCTTAAAAAAGCGGGTTACGCGACCAATCCTCGTTATGCTTATATTTTGATTGATAAAATCGAAAAATACAAACTCTACGAATTTGACAATACATCGACAGATCAAGTCTATTACGCTGTTCTGAAATTGTATCCTGCACTTAATAACGATGCTGTTTTTATGGCACAAATGGATCAAAACAAAGCCAATTCTAAAGTAACACCTCCGACTGTTAAAGCAACTTACGAACAAACCTCGTATGCACAATATCAAAAAGATGTCAACAAACAGAGCGAAACGCTTTCTGCTCCAGCTTTACTTAAAAATATTTTAGTAAAAAATCATCCAAATGGCGGTATGAAGTTTTTTGTTGTTCCTGTTGATACCGATGTTGCGACGATTTCTAAAAAATTCGGAATTAGCGAAAAGAAAATCATTAAATTCAATGAGCTTAATAGCAATACTTTGAAGAAAAATGACATTGTTTTCTTAGACAAAAAATCATCTTCAGGTAATGTTGATACTTACAAAGCTGAGATTGGTGAGGATATGCACGACATTTCTCAGAAATTTGGGATTAAACTTTCCAAACTTTATTCTAAAAACAGAATGGACGAAGGTCAACAACCGCGCGTTGGGCAAGTAATCTATCTTAAAAATAAAAAACCGAGAAGCTAGTTTTTATTGACAATTTGCGATTTTAGATTTTAGATTGATTAATCAAAAACTGTTTTCAGACAAAAATAAATTCATAACAAGACATGTTATATCAAAGAAGTTCAGCCTTATTTGACGAGGCGCAAAAGTATATTCCTGGTGGTGTTAACTCACCTGTAAGAGCTTTCAAATCTGTTGGAGGCGTACCTGTTTTTATGAAATCTGCGAAAGGCGCTTACCTTACAGATGCTGATGATCGCAACTATGTTGACTACATCAACTCTTGGGGACCTGCGATTTTGGGACATACACATCCTGTTGTTTTAGAAGCAATTCAGAAACAAGCAGAACATGGTTTTTCTTATGGAACACCAACCGAATTAGAAACAGAAATTGCGAAACTTATCGTCGACAATGTTCCAAATATTGATCAAATCCGAATGGTTTCGTCAGGAACGGAAGCTTGTATGAGTGCAATTCGTTTGGCTAGAGGTTTTACAGGAAGAGATAAAATTATCAAATTCGATGGTTGTTATCACGGACATTCGGATTCTTTTTTAATAAAAGCTGGAAGTGGCGCTGCAACTTTCGGAAACCCAAATTCGCCCGGTGTTACCAAAGGAACAGCGCAAGATACTTTGATTGCTACTTATAACGATATCGAAAATGTTGCTGATATTTTCCGTCATAATCAAGGCGAAATTGCAGCGGTTATTGTAGAACCTGTTGCCGGAAATATGGGTTGTGTTTTGCCAGAAAATAATTTCCTTCAAAATCTTAAAAAAGTTTGTCAAGACAATGGCGCTTTGTTGATTTTTGATGAAGTGATGACGGGTTTCCGTTTGGCTTTTGGTGGCGCGCAAGAAACTTTTGGTGTTGACGCTGATATTGTAACATTCGGGAAAGTTATTGGTGGCGGAATGCCAGTTGGTGCTTTTGCTGCTAGACAAGAAATCATGGATTATCTGGCGCCAAATGGACCAGTCTATCAAGCTGGAACTTTGAGTGGAAATCCTTTGGCGATGCGCGCAGGATTGACAACTTTAGAATTGATTAGATCGGATAAAGATTTCTATAATAGAATCAATAAAACAACCGAAACTTTAGATTTCGAAATTGGAAAAATACTTAACGAAAAAGGCTTAAAACATCGCATCAACCGAAAAGGAAGTATGATGTCCATCTTCTTTGAAACCAACAAAGTTTCTAACTTCCAAGATGCTTACGATTCGGTTTACACTTGTATTTTCAATAACTTCTTCCAACAGATGTTGGCAAACGGAATTTATCTTCCGCCAAGTGGTTACGAAACTTGGTTTATCTCCGCTGCAATCCAAGATGCAGAAATTGATAAAACATTGGAAGCCGTTCGAAAATTTGAATTTTAGATCTAATAAAGACTTATAAAAAAAGCCCTTTCAGAGTTTGAAACTCTGAAAGGGCTTTTCGTTTTAGGAGTCTGGAAGATTTCACTTTACTTCTTCCAAATACTTTTTAAGATTATTTAAAATTTCGGTCCAACCAGCATCATAGTTTTCTATTTTAAAATCGTCTCCAGCTTCGGCAAGACCATCAAGATTGTCGTGATTTAGATTTAAAATTGTTTGACCATCTTTTTCTGAAAGCCTCCAAGTTAAATGTGTTACAGCTTTACTAAAATCTGGATGTTCCCAAGTATGTTTAAAAATTTGATTCGGAACCACTTCCTCAACTTGACAACGATGCCAAAATTTGTTCTCACCTCCTGGTTCAAAAAAATTAAAAACAGCATCTTTTTCTAAACTAAAATCTGGAATATCAAAATACCAATGTTTCATATCGTCTTTATTGGTTAAAGCTTTCCAAACTTTATCAATTGGCGCATTTATGATAATTTTTTTTTCTACCTTAGTTTTCATAGTTTTAAATTTTCGGGTTTTGCTTTATCATATTGTTTTGGGAAGAAACAATTTTCATCATTTTCAAAACTATTAAGCACTGGGAAATATGGATTTCTTAAAAGTTCTCTCGCAAGAAAAATTAAATCAGCTTCGTTATTTTTAAGAATTTCTTCCGCAGATTTGGCATCGGTAATCAGACCAACAGCTCCAGTTCTCATTCCTGATTTTTGTTTTATCTTTTGCGAAAACGGCACTTGATAAGAATTAAACAACGTAATTTTAGCACCAAAAATATTTCCGCCTGAAGAAACATCAATTAAGTCCACAGATTTGGTTTTTAGGACTTCCGCCAATTTGACATTCTCATCAATATCCCAACCGCCATCAGCGTAATCGGAGCCCGAAACGCGAACAAACAAAGCAACATTTTCGTCGATAACTTCATTAATAGCCTCGACTATTTCTAAAAGAAAACGAATTCTGTTGTCGAAACTTCCGCCATATTCATCTGTTCTCACATTCGATAAAGGCGACAAAAATTGATGCACCAAATAGCCATGTGCCGCATGAATTTCGATAACATCACAACCTGCTTCTACAGCACGTATAGCCGACTTTTTAAAATCTTGAATCAAATCTTTTATAGCCTCAACACTTAAAACCGTTGGCTCGCAATCGCTCGGCTGAAAAGAAATCGCACTTGGCGCAACGACTTCCCAACCACCATCTTCCTTAGACAATTGTTTTCCGCCCCAAGTTGAGGACTTCCGCCCTGCATGCGCTAACTGAATTCCAATTTTGGACTTCGTAAACTTATGTACAAAATCGACAATCTTCTTTATCGACTTTTGTTGCTCATCATTCCAAAGTCCTAGACATCTAGGCGTAATGCGACCGTCAGGAATAATGCCCGTCGACTCAATCATAATAAGTCCAGCGCCACCTTGCGCGCGACTAGCGTAATGCACAAAATGAAAATCATTAGCAACACCTTCTTCCGCCGAAAACATACACATCGGCGACATAACGATTCGGTTTTCTAAAGTGACATTTCGAAAACTTATTGGCTCGTACAACTTCATTATTTCGAGAGTTCTAAAAGTTTAGTTTTTAATAATTCGTTGTTATCAAAATAAACAGGGAAGCGCATTTTCTTACTATAACATTCCCAATTCCCTTCAAAAACAACCAAAGCCAAATTATCGGTAAGCGTTTTCATCGCTAAACTTCCAGTAAAAATGCCTGTATGCTCATGAAGTTTTTGTTCTTGAAAATCGAATTTATAAAAGAGAGTTGACATCTTAGAATTTCCCATTTGAGAATTAGGTTCAAGCGTTAGAGTTCCTGTAAATTCGCAAATTGTCCCTTCGACATCCGATTTTCCTTTCACCAAAATTTCTTTCGGAAAAGCCTTAACATCAACTTCTGTAATATTAACCAAAATTGGTGCTCCATTATTTATTTTTCCGACAAAAGCATTTTTATCATTTAATAAATAAGTTTCCAAAGCTTCTTTCGTTTGTGAAAAAAACAAGGTGGAAAATAGAAATAAAAAAAGATAGATTAATCTCATAATACCCCGAATTGCGCTAAGTGATGATCGAGATGTTTGGCCATCATGTTATTCCATTCTTGAGAATTGAGCACGCCGAAACTCGCACTTTCTTTACCATCAAAAGCACTTGCACCAAGTTGTTGCGTCTTTTGAAGAAAACCAATTAATCGTTTTTTTTCTGTTTCAAAATCTTTGCGATCTTTGATCACAAACATTGGTCCCGTCGGCAAATTTTGTTTGTACGGAAGCTCGTTAGTTACTTTAGGTTTCACGAATTTTTTCATCATCCATCTTGCAAAAAAACCTGGCTTTTTATGTTTTTGTGGCTCATAGATTAACTCGTAAGTCACATTGCAATGCGCTAACATTTGGTCAATAGACATTTTGCCCCATTTTGCCGACGTTTCTGGTGTTAACTGATTAATCGCTTTGATGTAAACCTCAACATCTGAAGCATTAAATATATTTCGCATGATAAAATTTTATGAATTTAAAATTACTTTAATTTTCTCTTGAAGAAGACGATTAGCTTGTCTTTTTTTCCAAATTAAAAACAAAAATAATATGACCAAAATTGCTCCAAAAATTATTATAAAACTATCCAGTTTTGTTTGACTTTGGCTTATCTCATCAAGATTTTTTTTGTTTTCTTTTTGAATATTGTCAATACTCGTATTAATAGATTTCAGTTCGTTTTGCTCTCTTAGAAAGCGCGTTTGTAAGTATTTTTGATTGTAAATATTATAGTTATTAATGTCGTTAAGAGCCAAATAATTTTCAGCAATCACTTTGTAGATCCCTTCATTTAAAAGTAAATCGCCAATGTTGGCAGCCAAACTATCCGCTTTACTCAGTAATTGTAGCGCTTCTAGATGCTTAGCATTTTTCATGTATACATCCGAATGTCCTTTGTAAGCAAATGCTTCTAGGCTTCTGGCTTTTTCTTTCTGTGCAAAATTAATGGAATTGAGAAATGATTCTTCAGCCTTATTTTTATCATTTAGATCTAAATAACAATATCCGATATTATAGAAAACCACACTTAGATTAGCATTAGATTGCAAAGCTGGTGCAATTTTTTCAAAATTTTTGACAGCAATTGTAAATTTAGAAAGCGCCAATTCTGGATTTAATTGACTTTTATAAATCATACCTCGCACCGCATAAGCCTTTCCCAAAACGGAAAATTTTATCCTAGAACTATCAGGCATCTTTTGACTATGTTGGTCAATTTCATCCAGAAAACTAAGACTTTTATTAAAAACCTCCATCTGTTGATACTGAATCGCAATCGAAATCAAAATCTGAGCTTTGGTATCGGAGTTGGTAATCTCGCCCAACAAATCCTGAACTTTGGTGACATAAGTTAATGACTTATCAAAATCGCGTTTTGCAATGTAAGCTTTGGAAAGTGTTAAATAAAGTTCTGCCTTTTTATTAACATCAGTTTCATCTTTTAATAACTGATTCGAGATTTTAATAGTCTCTTCAGGATTTCTAAAAAGATTGTCTTTAGCTTTATTAAACAAGGCTTCGCGAGGATTAGATGCCAATGTCAAAATCCCAAAACTACAAAGCATAAAACATATTAATAATTTTTTCATTTGTTGCTTTGATTAATCTGTTGGATATACGCATTGGGTGACATCCCTGTAATGGATTTAAAAACAGTCGTGAAGGCACTGTGCGACGAAAAGCCCGAAACCTCAGCCAAATAGCTCACTTTATAATTAAGATATATCGGATTGGTTTTCAACATGTAAGCTATGTAATTAACTCGTAATTCATTAATATAAAGATTGAAATTTTTGCCTTTATATTTATTAATAATTTCTGAAAGATATTTGGTATTGGTTTCTAACTGTCCTGCGAGAACTGCCAACGACATTTCTTTATTTAAGAATCGATCGGACTTTTCTAGCTCGTCCAACTTTTGCAAAATCTCGTCTTCTTTCTCTTTAGAAATTAAAATACTCTTCTTCGGTTGTTTAACTTCCGACTCTTGCGGATTGTTGTCATCTTCAATTTGAGGTTCCAAAGCTGGCTTGGACAAATCTGCTTTTGCGTCGGACAATTTTTTAAAATATGATTTTTGATTTTTAAAAAAGTCCAATTGTTTCGCAAGCTCTTCTTTTCTTTTGTACTCGAAAAAGTAATAAATCGCTAATCCCGCAACAGCAACAGCAAAACCAATTAGTAAAAATCTTGTTAGAAAACTAGCATCTTTACGACCTTGCTCCAGACTTTGTTGCTCACGAAGTTCTGTCAATTTTAACAAATATCGGATGCCTTCTTTTTGACTGGCATCTATTTTTGCTTTGCTATCGACAAAAAGTTTTTCGTAAAATCTATACTTATCTTCGTTTTGAAGTGCGAGATAACTCTTTGCCATCTGGTCGTAAATCCTAGATTTTAAAACCAAATAATCAACACCTTCCACATTAGCTAAAGCTTTTTCTAACAAAGAAATCGCTTCCGAATAGTTTTTATCTAAAAAGCTAAGTCGCGCCAACCTTTCGTAAGTCAAACTGTATAAAAATACTTGCTCTGACTTATTATCGACAACTTGCTTTGTTGCAAATAATGCAGTTTTTGCCTTGTCAATTTGTTTGCGATTGAGGTCAATACTTGCTTGCAAAAGGTCATTTTCAGTTTTAATAATAAAATTCTCAGCGGACTGACTTTTAAGATAAGTGTCACTTTTCTGAAACGAACTGAGAGCTTCATCCGTTTTTTTATTCACCGAAAAATTGATGGCTTGTAGTTGATAAATCTTCGCAATCGTAATATTATAATTTTCATCCGACTTGTATAAAGATTGATCTTTCAATAATTCTGAAATCAATTTTGAAGATTGCGTATAGAGTTTTAAATTTTGATATTGTTCTGCCAAAGCATAATCTCTAATAAGGTTTGCAAAATCTTGGTTACTCTGGTGCAGAATATTATTTTCTTTATCCAAAGACATTCTCACAGATTGCACATAATCGCCCTTCATCGCATAGGCTTGCGCCATTAGGTTTTGTAAAACTAAACGATGTTCCGGATTTTGCTCACTTATTATAAAGCTTTGTATAAAGTTAATAGCCTCATCTGGATTCTGATAAATCTTCTGCACACTCTTATCTACCAATGACGAAAAGTCATTATTCTTTTGTCCGTTTAACAACGAAAACATCAAAAACATTAAAAGAATTAGATTCTGGGGACGCAACATCTAACAAAAATAGCTTTTTAAGTGATTGCTGACTAATATTCTTAAAATATTTTTTTCAAATTTTAGAATTTACAAATACACAACACCTTGATTTTAAACAAATTAAATATTTAACACTTTAAAATTTCGTGAATCTTAAAACACATCTATTTTGAAAAAATGAATAAAGCCTTTAAAATTGTAAAACTTAATTTAAAGAAGAAAAAATATGAAAAAGAGTTACAAGCGTTTGTTTCAAGTGATGGCAATTTCGTTATTCGGAACAATGTCTTATGGACAATTTTATATCATTGGCGAAGGATTACAACCAATGGATGTTAGCGTTGACGGAACAGTTGTAGGTAGCCAAGGCGGAAAAAACCAATGGATGTGGAGCCCTAGTCAGTCAATCGTTAATATGGGCGGACTAACGACTGGTAACCTAATCGGGAATGTTGTTATCGCTGATAATGGTTCAAGAATCTCAGGTTACATGACCAATCCTCAAAATAACCTTAACGAAATGGCGAGCTATGACAAAAATAGTGGGAGTTGGACTTATCATGGAGGTCTTGGTCAAAGTCAAGATGGTCTTAATAGCTCGACTTGGGGTGTATCTGCAGATGGATCTACACTTGTAGGTTATGGTATCTTATCGAATACTGTTACCAGAGCTATAAAATGGACTACTGAAAATGGCATCGAAAATCTAGGAAGTCTTTTCCCTGAAAAAAGTACAAGAGCTAATGGCATAAGTGCTGATAAATCTGTTGTTGTTGGTTTTCAAGATTTAGCATCTGGCCAGCGTGCAGCAACATTTTGGAAAAATGGCGTACAAACGGTTATCAATAACGCACAAGGAACACCTACTTTTGGTGAAGCCAATCGTGTGTCAGCAGATGGAAAAGTTATAGTTGGTATTGATGGAATCTACCCTTTTGTGTACACAGAAGAGTCAGGATACCAATCTATTACACACGAATTATCTAGTAATTTCTATCGAGGTGGCGCAGCAGATGTAACCGCTGACGGGAAAAAAGTTGTTGGGTTTTTCCGAAACTTCCCAGGAAGCCCATACGGTGGTGATGGTTTCATCTGGTCACAGACAAATGGCTTGATTAATCTTAATACTTATGTATCAAGTTTCGGCATCGATTTAGGAAATTACACTTTAGCGTTACCACTAGCCATTTCCGGTGACGGAACCAAGATTGTTGGTGTTGCAAGAACTCCAGATTTTAAAACTTATGGCTTTATGGTCGATCTTACAACTTATCTTGCTACTGGAAATACATCCGCAAAATCTGATATCAAAATCTACCCAAATCCTGTAAAAGATGTCTTAAACATCACTAATGCTAAAAACATTAAATCTGTTGAGGTTATTAATATGACAGGACAGAAAGTTGCTTCTGCAACAACTAATCAAGTTAATGTGTCGAAGCTTCCAAAAGGAAATTATATTGTAAGAGTTACTGATGCGACTACATCAACGACACATAAAATCGTAAAAGAATAGGTTAAATCATATTTTTTAAGTTTAGGTTATAAAATGAGCGACGGATTAATCCGTCGCTCATTTGGTTTTATGTTTAGCGTTTAGCGTTTAGCGTTTAGCGTTTAGCGTTTAGCGTTTAGCAAAATTAATTCATAAATCATAATTCATAATTCATAATTCATAAATCATAATTCATAATTCATAATTCATAAATCATAAATCATAATTCATAATTCATAATTCATAATTCATAATTCGTAAATCGTAAATCGTAAATCGTAAATTAAAAACCTATTCGTTAATTTCCATTTTAGAACCTGCTGTGTGGCTGTTCATTTGAGGTGCGTAATAGTTTTGCAAAGTTGAAATCCCTGTTGAAAAAACACCAGAAGCATTTGCCACCAAATCATATTCGAAAACATATTTTCCTTTCGGCATATATTCGATATAGAAATTAGTTGACGCATCTTTTGTCGATTGATAATATCCGAGATTATTTTTCCATTGATAACCCGAGATAACATCCAAAGGCTCCGTTCCTGCTGCTCGCATATCTTTTACCTGAACATATTCCATATTTCGGTCGGTATTAAGAATCATTCTTACTGTAATTTTATCACCAACTTTTAATGGCGTATTTGCAGTAATTGGTTTTAATTCTTCACCATTTTCAGTTTTAATTTTTCTGAAATATTCTTTTTTAATCGAGATATAATTTTCAGAAGATTTTATTTTATCCAAATCCTCATAATATTGCCAGAACAATCCACCTTGTACAATTCCAGCGCCTGTTTTGGTTACTGTTACTTTTCCTAAAGATTTATCAACATTAGAAGAAGCTTCGCTCATTTTGATATAACCAGTCGCTTTTTGCTGCGCTTGACTCATATCTTTATTTCCCCAAACAATTGTTGCCTTGTCACTTTCTGGCGTTGTCCAAGATTTACCAGAGTTTAAAATCGTAAAAATAACCTCAGCCGTATTTCTCGAAGTTCTCCAAGAGTTAACTTCTTTTTGAGTGACTAACCAAATTTTTAAATCTTCTATAAACTGAATATCATTTGGCTTCAAAGTATTAAATGCTTCCAAAGCGCCTGCATGATTCACAACTTTTGACGAATACCAACCCCAATCATCAAGATTTTGTTTCCAGTAGACACCTTGCGTTTTAGAATTTGTAGACGTTTCTTTAAGGTAAGTCATCAATTTTGTAGACACATCTTTTAATCCGTATTGATCAAACAACATCGCTGCTCTATGCAATCCAAAGAATGTAAATTCCGAGATTTTTGCAGTTTTTGCTTTTTTAATAACAAGATTTTTCAAAGCTTTTGGATTAGCTGTCAACGGATAATCTTTCTCCCAATAATGTCTCGCATCCAAATATTCTAAAGAAGCATTGCTCCAAGGATTTTCTTTGCGAACATCCCAATAACGATTAACATTGCTATCCACGTAATTAATCAATTTCGAAATCATTTGTTTTTGAGAATCCGATTGATAATCTTTGACGTTATCTTTTAGCCAAATATTTAATTTTCCTAAATTTTTAAGAATATACAACGACGAATAATAAGAACTCGGATAACCTGAATACCAACTGAAACCGCCATCAGGATTTTGAAGTTGTAACAAAGCCTGCCAATCATCAAGAATCGAATTACGCATCGTATTGGCATCAAACAATCTAGCCAATTTCGTCATTTGTTCTTCCTCAGATTTGCTTTCCAACATCCAAGGCGTTTCATCCAAAAGAAGTTGTTTTAATTCTTGATTTTTTTCAAGGTTTGATGTTAAAAGTCCTTTTGATTGATATTCGTCAAAAATCGTTTTCATTCTTGGATTAGCACGGAAAACCTCAGACGCAATAACATCCGCAAACCATTTATTAAAGATAACATCTGCCGAGTTTTTGGTCTCGTTTTTAAGACTTGGCAAGGCAAAAATCACTTCCCATATAGGATTGGTTGTCAACTCCAAAGTATTTCTAACATTAGAAACTGTCGTCGAATTGTTATTAATTAAATTCTCAATTTCAAAAGTTTTGGTTTCGCCTTCTTTTACAAAAATCGGTACAGCATCCGTCACCAACATTCTGTTAGGAAGCACCGCAATAGCTTTTTGTTCGCCATCAGAATATTCACCAGCTTTCGCAACAACTTTTATAATAATTGACGAAACATCTTTCGGTGTCGTCAAAGTCCAAGACAAAGCTGTACTCGAATTTTCTTTTAAACTAAATGATTGTTCAATATTATAACCTGCAACTTGTGTAAGATTAGTTAATTTAAATTTCTCCGAAATATCTTCATTGGTAAATGCATCCAAAATCTGAAGTTTTGCATAACCAGTCAAAGCTTTTGATACCAAACTGTTGATTTTTGTTTGGAATGTCAACACATCGCCTTCTCTTAAGAATCGAGGATAATTTGGCGTCACCGAAAAGTCTTTTTGCGTTACCACCGTTTTTTCCAAATAAGCAGATTTTGCATCTTTAGTATGTGCGAGCAACATCAATTTCCATTTGGTCAAAGCCTCTGGCGTTGTAAATTCAAAACTTACATTTCCTTTGTCATCGGTTACTAAATGTGGATAGAAAAATGCTGTTTCGTTAAGATTCTCACGAACTTTGATGTTTTCTAATTCAGCTTCGCTATTTACAAAACTTCCTTTTCTCACAATTGTACTAGCACCAGTCATTGATTGTTTCATCATTGGTGCTTCTTCATCCATCTCAACTGATGCAGAATCTGCCTCTCTCTTTAGACTAGTAGTTCCTCTAATAATAACATTAGCAGTTGGGGCTGGCATTGCAACTGCGCCAGCATTAGATTCATAAGTCAAAGATTGACTTACAAAATGTGGTTGCATCCAATTAAACTGTGGCTCAAGAATATTTTTAGTATTCGAATATTTAAGACGTTTATTATAATACAATTGCTTCAAAGCTATATTAATTCGATAATCGTTGATGATGTCGCTTCTATAAAATATATTATTAAATGCATATCTGTTAGCTGCAAATTTATCCAACGACATATCATACATATTCGCCAAAACCTCAGCCATCACTTTTTCGTTTTCTGCGCCTGAAACTTTCAAAGTCCATTTTTCCTTAGAATTTGGTTGCAGCTTGTCACGGAAAGTCGTGGTTTCAATTTTCAAAGCATCATCTTTTCCTTTTATCGGAACATACAAAGTTTCGATCTGAACATCATTAAAACCAGCTAAAACAACTTGCACATTAAGAACTTCCGATTTTTCAGAAATTTTAATTGGATAATTTAGGAAACCATTTTTCAAATCTTTTCTTTCAAAAACTGTATTGCCATCACCATTTTGAACATAAATATTCGCAATTGCATCTGGAACCGCCGAATAAATCATCAAATTGGCAGTTTCTCCAACTTTGTATTCTTTCTTGTCAAAACTTGTGTTAAGGAAAGTTTTTTGTTTTGAATCCAAACTTGATTTACTCCAAACTTGAAAATCCTGACTTGTTTTGATGCTATCTTTTCCTTCGATATTGTAAAAATCTAATCGGTAATATCCCGCATTTAATTTACCAATATTAAATACCGAATCTTGCGCAGTTTTATCAAATAAAATACGTTCTGAATTCCAGTTTTTTGGAAGATCAGTTTTATCAAATCGATCATTCGGGAAAAGATTTATAAATTCTGATTTTGACATCTTCGGTAAATCCTGAATTTGATCTTTAAACTGACTTCGGAAAACGCGTTGTGGCTCTTCCAACTTCGTCAATTTTGCATGATACGATTTTTTAAGATTTTGATTATTGTAATTTTTTGTTTCAACATTTAATTTAATATCATCATCCGAAAACTGATCTTTAAGCGGCGTTGCATCGATATAATGCGAAACCGACGACACCGTCAAACTTGTATCTGCAGATTGCGTTTCGCCAGCAATATCCGTCGCACTTGCATTTATGTTATATTGATCAACTTGGACACCATCTAGTTTTCCGTCCTTTTTTAAATCTAAAACAATCGTGAATTCGCCTTTGTCATTGGTTTTTGTTTCCCCCAAAATCGAATTTTCGTTATCATAAATTCTTGGATACCAAGAGAAATACCGCCAACGAATATTTTGTTTTTTAATCTCATATTGAATATTAGAATTTGACAACGGAACGCCCGAAAACATCGTCGCTTTTCCTTTTAATTCAATCTTTTGACCGTATTTATATTCATCTTTAATAGGTTCAAAATTCAATTCGAAAGTTGGACGTTTGTATTCTTCGACCAAGAAATCTTTTTGTTCCGAAATATCTAATTTTTCATCATCAATCACTAAAGTGAAATTTCCATTAAGCTTCGACTTTGGCAGCGTAAAACTTCCGTTGTAAGAACCAAAATCGTTAGTTGTAAAACTTTGTTTTGCGATTTCTTCGCCATTCGCATCTTCCAAAACAATTTCTTGCGAAAGCTTTGCTACAACAGATTCTTTATTAGCATCCAGCTTAGTATTTATGACTTTGAAATAAACAATTTGTCCAGGGCGATAGATTTGTCGATCAAGGAAAATCTGTGCTCGATATTCTTTTTTAGCTCTATTTTCGTTTCGATAATCATTATTAGAACCATAAGTTTGTCTCAACTCAACGTCACCAGTTTTGGTATCTTGTAAAAGATGATAACGATAGTAAGATTTCTTTGTGGTAATCGGCAATTGAAAGCTTGAATCTTTATTAATCGTCACCACATTGTTAGATATAGATTTTGCGTTCGGAAGATATTCAAAAACCTTTAAGTTTGGATTTTTTATTAAACTTCCGTTATCAGAATTAATCCACAACAACTCAGAAGCATCTTGATTTTTATTCGAAATATTTTTATAAATCGACTTTGCATCAGACACTAAAAAATAATTGCCATAATAATTAATTGGATTGTCGCCATCGACCAAATATTCCAGCATATAGATTCCTGCAGGAAGCGCTTTAACCTCAAATGATGTTTTATGCGTTTGGAAATCATCTTTTGTTGGAACTTCAAAATTTTCAGTTTTCACTAATGTTTTTTTAACACTTGAAAACTTCGAATTATACGGATCAGAAACAAAACTTAAAAATCCTAAAATATCGTCTTTAACTTGATAAATTTTCAACTGAATGCTTTTCACATTTTTAGCTTCAACAACCACATGAATTGGTTTGTTAGCTAAACTGGTCGGCTCAAGATAAAGATTGGCATTAGGCTGAATAATGCTGTTTTCTACATTTTGAATATTTCCTAAAAATCCAGATTTTGGGTATTTTGATTTTGCATTTTTAATAATTTCTAAAGCTTCCTTTTGCTTTTTATTTGTTATTAAATCCGAGGCAAGATTTGATGCAATCATCACTTTGTAATCGCCTTCTGTCGCATCATTATACAAAACTTGCCATTGCTCTTTTAAGCTTTTATCATTAGGATTTCTTTGGATTTGGTAGGCTAGTTTTTCAGACTTAAAATATAATTTTGCATTCCCAGAATTTGTCGTTATTAAATCATCATAAACTTGAAGAATTTTTGGTTGATTCGCGTCTAATTCGTTCTTAGTAAACAAGTCAGAATCATTTAAAAACCGAACATATTGCGTCGACGCCCAATCTAACATTGTCGCAAAATATTCTTCATCATAAGCGCCATCAAAAATGCTTTTATATGAACTTAAATTAATGGATTTAAGTTCATTCTTTTTATCAAAAACCAGTTGATATTGTTTTAATAAATAGTTTTTGAAACCGAGATTAGTCCAAGTCTCAATCTGAGAAACATCTTGATTGTCAACATTGGTACGACTCCTAATTTTCCATTGTACAGAATCGTAATAATCTTTGATAAATTCGGCTTTCAAAACCTCCAAAACCAAAACTTCCTTCCCAGAAAAAGAATTTTTTGTTTCTTCAATTTTTTTAAAAAAACGACTGGCATTATCATTTTCGGTATCATCAAAAGTGGTTTTAACAATGCTAAAATCACCTTTCAGGGCTTTAATTAACTCTGGTAGATTTTTATCTTTCATAGCTTGTTTTTGAATATTTTGAAAAATCGTTTGGTTAGACTTAAAGTTTCCTTTCTTCGCCTGTTCTTTAATGATTTTCCATTGTTGCTCATAATAATTCTGTCCAAAAATTGGAGCAGAAAAACTAGTCAAGAACAACAATCCTAAAGTAGGAATGAGTTTTTTCATAAACTTTTATTTATCAAAATCACATTACAAAAGCTACAATTTTGTTTACTTTGTAATATAATGTCAGTTTTAAAATTAGCAAAAAAATATATTGTAGACAGCCAAATTTATGTTTCCTTAATGGGAACAATGTTGGCTGCTTTTTTCTTTTTGGAACAAAATACATTCCGTTTTCCCAAGCTGTACCTCATTTTTCTAACATTTTTCAGTGGTTATCTTTACACAAAATACCAAGGACAAGGTCGAATATTTAAAAAAATATTAATATTCAATTTTTTTACTGGTATTATTTGCGTCCTCCTGATCATCAGAAATCATAACGAAATTGTCTTATTAAAATGGTTATTAATAGTTGTTCTGGGACTTTTATACAACAGTAATTTTCTTGCGAACACAATCCGTAATATACCATTTGTCAAGATTTTTTACGTTGGACTTGTTTGGGCGTTATCCTTTGGATTCCTAGGATTGCCAGAAGTTAATTGGCCAATTATCGGATTTAGCTTTTTTTTCATCTCCGCACTTGTTTTGCCTTTTGATATTCGCGATATGAAATACGATACAGTCGTAACTTTTCCGAAATTAATTGGCATCAAAAACACAAAACTACTCGCCTATTTTTTGATTATTTTAGCAAATATCATAAGTATTTTATTTTTCAGAATTGATAGCATTATTGCATTATTGTTAACATCTTTTGTAAGTTGTATTTTGATATTCTTCGCATCTGAAAACAAAACTGATGCTTACTTTTCTTTTTGGATAGAAAGTTGTTCTGCACTTCCACTCATCATTTACCTAGCTATAAAATATTACCTCCTTTTTTAAGAATCCGATTTGACTTATCTTTGTAGGATTAAATCAATTTCTATTTTGAGAATTAATAAACTCAGTCTTCATAATTTTAAAAATCACGATCATCTACAGCTAGATCTTTCTGCGCAAATCAATTGTTTTGTCGGGAATAATGGCGTGGGAAAAACGAATATTCTAGACGCTTTATATTATCTTTCTGTTGGTAAAAGCTTCCTCGGAAACTCCGATTTTAACAATGTTAAAAACGATTGCGATTTCTTTAGCATCGAAGCGGAAGTTCAAAATGAGGAAAAAGAAGATATTCTCAAAATAATTCTTAGTAAGGAAAGTAAGAAAGTGATCAAAAAAAATGATAAATCTTATGACCGACTTGCGGATCATGTTGGTTATTTGCCATCTGTTATTATTTCGCCTTATGATCAAAATTTAATTTCGGATTCTGGAGAAAGCCGCAGAAAATTTTTAGATGCGATGATTTCTCAAACTGATAGCGATTATCTTTTTGCTTTAATACAATATCAAAAGACCTTACAACAACGAAATGCGCTTCTAAAAAGCTTCGCAAAAAATCGGTATTTCGACAAAGACAGCCTCGAAATCTACGATGAACCTTTGATAAAACACGGCGAAAAAATATTTGCAAAACGTAAAAACTTTGTTGAACTTCTTAATCCAGTTATGCAAAACTTTTATCAAAGTATTTCTGGCGGAAAAGAAGAAGTTTACATCACTTATCAATCGGACTTAGAGCAAGATTATTCTGATTTACTCACTCAATCTTTAGAGAAGGATCGTGTGCTAACCTACACTTCCAAAGGTATACATAAAGATGACTTACTTTTTGAGATGATGCATTATCCCATCAAAAAAGTAGGATCGCAAGGACAACAAAAGACTTTTTTGGTTGCTCTTAAACTAGCACAAATGATTCGTATTAAAGAGTTGACAGGCAAAACCCCAATCCTTTTATTGGACGACATCTTTGATAAACTGGATGATAAACGTGTAACACAGTTAATTGATCTTGTTAATCAAGAAAATTTTGGACAGATTTTTATTACAGACACACATAAAGAACGTACAGAAAGTATTTTGAAAGACATAAAAGAACCAATCAACATCTACGAAATCTAAAAATAAAAATGCCAGATATGTTCTGGCATTTCGCATATAATAGAATGGTTATTAATCACATTTAGACATTCATGGTAATTGAAAAAAGCTTAGTAGTAGTCTTTGTCTAAATATTTCCATCAAAATTTCAAAAAATATTCAAAAAATGCAAAATTTAGGGGTGGACATTGGGGTGGACAAATTATTTTACAAATAAGCAACACTGATTATCAACTATATACAAACTTTCAAAAAAAATAATTTGGAACACTTTTTTTGGATATATTTGTTAATATGGTAAAAATATACCTCTTTTTTTTCTTTTTTGCATTTTGCGGAGCCACTTACAAAGCACAACAACTCGAAAATTTGTCTACAATCGAGACAAAATATGTTGTAAAAGCTTCAGAAATAAACAGTGAAAAAGAACTAATAACATTTCTAAACTCAGATTCTTATAAAATAACATGTGCGAAAAAAGAAATCATAAACAAAGTTGTATTAGCAAATTTCTATTCAAAACAGTTAGATAAATTTAATACTAAAAGTCTTCAACTTTACAAAGATGCGCTAAAATTATCAACAGATATCAAAGACAACAACTTTTTGATATGGTTTTATACAAGCTTTGGATTCTATTATTATACCTATAATGATTATCCCAACGCATTACCTTTATTTTTAAAAACATCAAAACTATTAGAAAACAATCAAGATAAGGATATTATCGATCCTTGTAATATTTTAAAATTAAATGGTTTCTTTTGGTCGACAATTGAAGATAACAATAAAAGTAACGAATATCTCGAGCGCGCTTTACAACAATGCTCTACTAATAACCAAAACTATGGGACAATACTTAACAACATTGCCCTTAATTACATCAAGTTAAATAATTTTCAAAAAGCACGAACATATCTAGAAAAGACCAAAACTGCGGCTATAACAATTAATGATAAAGTCCGTTATGCAAAAGCTTTAGGGGACATTGCATACATTGAAGCTCATAGAAAAAACTACGACAAAGCAATTAGCTTATTAAAGGAAGATATCGAAATTTCTCAGGCTGAAAACAGTGATAAAAATACTATGTTTGCTCAAATAAGATTAGCTACAATCTATGTTGAAACTAAACAGTATCAAAACGCAAAAACATTATTATTAGATGCTTTAGAGTACATTAAAACCAAAACATATTTAGCTAGTAATGAGCTAGATATCCAAAAGTTACTTTTGCAAATCGCAGTACATGAAAAAAATGATAATGCAGAGCTAGCTGCAAGAAGAAGAATTGAAAGTTTGAGTGATCAAATTATATTACAAGACGGTGTTGAAGCCGTAAAAATGGCAAACTGGCAAAGCCAAAAAGAGCGTGTAGAATGGCAATTAGAAGCCGAACAAAACAAAGCGGAAAAGTCAAAAGTTATCAAATGGTCCTTACTTGCGGTCAGTCTTTTGCTCTGTGGTCTTGTTGCAAGTATTTATCAACTTAATAAAAGAAAAATTCGTTTGCTGAAAAGTAGTTACGAAAAGCAGATTTTAAAGTTCAAATTAGACCAAGTTGAGTCTGATAAAAAACTACAAACCACCAATAACTCTCTAGCAAGTTTCAAAGCCTATTTGGTCGACCGAAATAAACATATTGATGATATTGATAACGAAATTAATAAACTCCGTCAAATAGGAAAAGCAACAAAAACACTTTCCGCCATGGAGGAATTAAAAATTTCACATTTGGTTACTGATGAAAACTGGAACAAATTCAAAGAAGTTTTTATTCGAGAAGAGCCAGAATATTATCAATATATCCTCACCTCTTTCCCAGGCTTAACAGAGTCAAACTTAAGAATCATTCTTCTTAACAGATTAAATCTTAACAACTTAGAAATCGCCCAATTATTAGGACTAAGTGTTGATGGTGTTAAAAAATCGAAACAGCGACTTCGCAAAAAGTTCGATAACGATGATAATTTTGTAATTTAGAACCTATAAAAAACTAGAATCAAACGAGAAAGGCAATAAATCTCGAACCGAGTTTGTTTTAAAAATTTCACCTTCTAGGGAAGCGAAATAGATTTCGATAGGTTGATCTTGTTTAGCCTCATACTCCAGAATACTTTGGCGACAAGCACCACAAGGCGGAATTGGTTGAGAACTAAGCATATTACGAGGTGCGCCAATCACAAACATTTTAGTAATTTGTGCTTTAGGAAAATTCGCAGAAGTCCAGTAGATGGTCGTTCTTTCAGCACATAGACCAGAAGGATAGGCTGCATTTTCTTGATTACTTCCTGTAACAATCTCACCATTATCAAGCAAAAGTGCACAACCTACCAAGAAGTTAGAATAATTTGCGTAGGCATTTTCTCGAACTGTTTTTGCAGCTTCAAAAAGTTTCTTTTCAGTTTCATCAAGATCCTCATATGAAGGAATCACATGAAAACTGATTTTGATTTCTTTTTCCATTTTTCAAAAATCGGAGGGTAAAAGTACGCCTTTTTTAGTTATCCCAAAACTATTTTTAATCTTTAATAACGAAATCTCCGATTATCTTTTTTCTCTGACAAAATCTTCTTCGCTGTTAATCGTTTTTCAATTTGACTTTTACGAGGTTTTGTCTGTTTTCGTGGCTTTTGAACAATTACAGAAACATTAACAATATTGAGAATTCTTTCGATGGCAATCGTTTTATTTTCAAGTTGCGTTCTTGCTTCGGTAGACGTCAATTGCAAAATTCCGTCGTTATTAATACGATTTTTTAACTTTTCCAAAATCAACTCAATTTGCTCACCAGAAAAAAATTTAGTTTCCGAAACTTTCCACATCGCAGTAACCGCCGTCTCAACTTTATTTACATTTTGACCGCCAGCACCACCACTTCTTGATGTTTTAAAACTAAGTTCCTTAGAAAAATCATTCATCTCTGTATCATTAATTATCGCTTTCAAATCTATTCGGTTCACCTTTCCGTTTGGTGTTCTCGGGATATTTTCAATAAAGATAACATCTTTTGGACGATCAAGCTTACGACGGTAATTTATATTTGAAATTTTAATTTTTAAATCTTCACTTGGCGCAGCCTCAACAACAGCAATCATTTTTTCACCCAAAACGTCATCAAGAATCGCAGTAACAACAACTTCGTAAGATGTTTCTTTCTTTATTAAAGCTTCAACTTCTTCAGGGAAAATTTTAGCACCACCAGAATTAATCACATTATCAATTCGCCCTAAGAATCGGAATTGATTTTCTCCAATTATCTCGACCAAATCGTTAGTTACAATAAGATCGTTGCTAATATTTGGCGCATTTATAATAAGACATCCACTCGGACTAATGCTAATATTAACGCCTTCAAAACAAGTAAAATAATTTTCCGTAATTGGATAAATCTTTCGTAATGCGATATGAGACAAAGTTTCGGACATGCCGTAAGTCTCAAAAATCTCTTGATTTGAAGTTTTTAAACTGTCATAAATTTTCTTTTTTAAACTTTCCGAAACAGCTGCTCCGCCAATAATCAGTTTTTTAATTAAATGTAATTTATCTAGTGAATGCTCAACTTGCAAAGGCGTCATAGCACAAAAATCGACTTCTGTCTCTAAATTAGCAAGCGCATCCGACTTAGCTTCTAAAACATTAAGAATAAGTTGACGTTCGATAGCACGAATCACCATCATTTTGCCAGAAATATATTCTATCGGAAGACACAAAGCAGCGGAATTTCCATTTTTTAAACCTAAAAAATCGCAAGTCATCTTTGCCGAAGCAAACATTCTGCTTTTTTCGACTTCAAAAAGCTTTGGAATTCCTGTCGAACCCGAACTTTTTATGCTTGTTGTAAGCTTATCGGAAAGGCATTCTTGAAAAAATTCAAAAACTTTTGTTTCGAAGTCATTTTTAGGCTTCACTATATCTAGCTGAATATCAGAACAGTCGATTAACATTGATTTTTTTATGAAATTATTTTGTATAAAATTATGAAATTTTTTGCGAAATATTTTGGAAGTTAGAAAAAAAGACCTACATTTGCATCACAATAAACGACAGACCCATGGTGTAACGGTAGCACTCCGGTTTTTGGTACCGTCTGTTGGGGTTCGAATCCCTGTGGGTCTACGATTATCCAAATAGCTTGCTAAATTTAGCAAGCTATTTTTTTATGCTTTATTTCAAAATAATTTGTTCTAAAATTGCATTTCAGCTTGTAATACTTAAGCTTAGTCTTCCAAATGGTTGCAAGACTTATTCTGACAAACTCCTAAAATTATTCAACAATAAATAAAAAGTTAAAGTTGTGATTATTAATTTAATAAAATAAAAAACAGCGCTAATGACGACAGAATAAGAAAATTTAACTGAAATTTTCAATAAAATAATTGCATTCAAATAACAAAGACTTTATTTTTGGCGAAACATGCTAAAAATAATTCAATGACAAAAATCAAACTTATCTGGACACTATTATGTGTTTTAACCATTCAAATCTTTTCGGCACAGACTGAAGTTAAAAAGCCAAATGATGCTTTCGACCTTTATTTCAAAGCTTTTGTTAATAAAAACGAAACCGCACTGAAGGCACTTAACGATTACATGCGACCAACCGTTGAAGGAAAAGATATGTACGCAATTAATTTTACAGAAGGAAATTCGGAAATGATTGCAAATATGTCTGACAACTTTTTGAGCATCTTCTCTCCTGCCGCTGCAAAAGCTAACAAAAAAGAGGCGGAAGACTATTTCGCTGCAATGATTAAAAACTTCAATGAAGCTACTTATAAAATAAGCAGTGCAAAGTTGGTTGATAACGAATATGTAAAAGGTGAAAAAATAGCAGAAATTTCTTATCGTGTCACTTTCAAAATGCCGAACGAAGCTTCAGACGACATCCTATCTGCCTACAAAAATAAAAATCCTAAGACACTGAAAGCGGACGAACTTAAACAACTTTTAATTTCTCTTAAAAACACCTATAGCAACGCGACTAAAGAAGAAAGTATTGACCGTCAAGTTAGCTTGTACCAACTAATAGAAAAAGGGAAAATATATTACAACAGCGGAAATATCTATGAAGAAATAGTTACTAACTTAACAGATTTCTATTTTGGGAGTGATGACGAACTCGCTGAGGAATAAAAATATTTTAATTAATAAAAAAACGCAAATTATAAGTTGCGTTTTTTTTATTTTCTTATAAAACCAAATTCTGAATAAAGCTTTGTAAATCCATTTCTTTATCAAGACCTAGTTTTATTTTCAATCTATACTTCGTCATTCTAACGGTTTTAACCTCAACCTTTAGAAGATTTGCAATCTGTTGGTTATCCATATTTAAATAAATATAGGACGCATATTTTAAATCTTGTGTCGTTAGCTTTCCTTTGGAAGCTTCATTCAATTTTTTGAAAAGCTGTGGATGCACTTCCTCGTGCATATCTTTAACACGCGTCAAATCTCGATCTACAAGTTTGTCTTCGCGAAGAAGCTTATCCAGATCCGCATCTGCATCGGTTTTAATCTTTTCTGTTAATTCATTAATAATAGAATTTTTCTGATCCAATTGGATCGATTTTGCCAAAGCTTGTTTATGAAGTCGTTCCTGCTCTATTTCCAAAAGTCTTTGCTCAGCTTCCAATCTTGCTTTTTCCTCAGATTCTAACTGAAGTTTTAGCTCGGTTTCAATTTTTTCTGACTCTAATAAATCGGCACGTTGCTTAATGAGTTTTTGTTTGTATCTGTGATTATTGAAAAGCACGATAAATCCTGCAACTGCAATAATAACAATCGCCAACAACATCCACAATTGACGAGTTCGACCTTTGTTAATCTGTTCTAGCTGATTGATTTGTTCATTCTTTTTCTCTGTGTCATAAAAAATCTCCAACGACTTTGTATTATTGTCAAAACGTTCTTTACTTTCTTGACGAATCATATCTTTAGCTTCACGCTCGATAGCCAAGGCTTTTTCAAAACGACCAGAATTAGAATAGACACGAGACAAATTGTCGATTGTAGAGATTTTTGAACTTAACATAATCTCTGTATTTGCTCGTCCAAGATCATAAGCTTTTTGATAATAATTCTCAGCTAAACTAACATTACCTTCATTCTCATAATTGTATCCAATATTATTGTAAATAAGTGAGGTAAGATCTCCATAATTAGCATCGTTACTCGTTAAATCTAAAGCTTTGAAAGCTAAATCTAAACTTTCTTTACTCGCATTACTTGTACGAATGAACGGAACTAAGCTACCATAATTAATGTAATAAGCAATGAGAGAACGCTTTTGTGCGACTTTAGGCTCGATTTTCGAAATAACATCGAAAGCTCGACGATAATTAACATCCGCAGAATCCAAGTATTTCTTTTCGCGTGTTGCCGTACTTAGATTTTTGTAATAAAAACCAACATTGTTAAAAGTAAAATTTAATAACAAATTATTCTTAGACTTCTTAGCATAATCTAGAGCCTTGAAAGCCGAATCTTTATACTCTTGGACATCAGCTGCATTTTTGACTTGATAAGAAAACTTAAGAAAATACAGTTGGGTTAAAATAAAATTCTCTCGATCTGCTTTTTCAAAAACCGAAATACTACTATTAATAGCCTTTACAAATTGATCTTTTTTATTAAGTTTTAAATAATATCTCGCATATCCATAATCAACATAAGCTTTCGACAGATTATCATTAGCCTCATCTAATAGGTCTTTTGCTTTTTTTAAAGAATTAACCTGTGCTTGCTCATCTTTAGTCACCGAATAATAATCGGACAAATAGACAAGCCCAATTATTTTGCGACGCACATCTTGGCTAGGAAGAAAGTCTTTTTCAAGAAGACTTCTAGCCTTTTCGTTCTCCTTTGCATAAAGATACGCATATACAGTTTGTTGACTTTTATCCAAATCACTTTGTCCAAAATAACAAGTTGGAATTAAAAACATCAACAGCAAAAACCTAGAAAATATCAATCTCAGCATTATAACTTATCTTCTTTCTTATATTGAATAAAAACACCTTCTTTAAATAAAAAAAACTTTAAAGCATCTTATAATCAACGAATTAAATATTACAAAATTTAACAAAAAACAAAAAATCGAAATTCATAATTGAGTGTTAATTTCGTACAACTCCTGCAAAAATATAAATAATTGATTAATAATACATTATAAAGTATCGTATATATTTTGTAGACAAAAAATCTACAAATGTAAATACAGTGTCGATTACAAAATATAACATAACCTATTTATTTTTAAGAAATTTGAAATTACAAAACGGACGAAACTAAACTGAAATTTTAAACTATTAGAAAATCAGTAAAACGGATTTCTTAACTGAAATCCGTTTTTTTATTCGTAAAAAAAGAGCCATCAAATTTGAAAGCTCTTTTATAATGTTATTTTGTTAAAACTACATTCTATTAACAACGCCAATTCCCATTAAAGCTAAAGCCTTCTTGATAGTTTTAGCTGTTAAATTGGAAACCTGTAATCTAAATTGAATTGTATTTTGATCCTCTTGATTCAAAATTGGATTGTTTTGATAGAACGAATTATAAACTTTCACCAATTCATAAACATAATTCGCCACCAATGCTGGACTTAGTTGTTCAGCTGCTCTCGCAATTACTTCTTTGAAATTCGACAAAGTCATCACCAATTCTTTCTCACTATCATTAATCGCATAATCTTTTGTAATAGCAGATTCGGCGAAATTCGCCTTATTTAACAATGATTGAATTCGGGCATAAGTATATTGTATAAACGGTCCTGTATTACCATTAAAATCGATACTTTCCTCTGGATTAAACAACATTTTTTTCTTTGGATCAACCTTTAGCATAAAATACTTAAGCGCTCCAATCCCAACCTTTTCGTAAGAAATTTCTTTCTCTTCCTCAGTTAAATGTTCTAATTTTCCTAGTTCCTGAGATTTATCTTTTGCCGTTTGATACATCTCTTGCATCAAATCATCAGCGTCCACAACAGTCCCTTCGCGAGATTTCATTTTACCATTTGGAAGCTCAACCATTCCATAAGACAAATGATAAAGTTGGTCAGCCCATTCATAACCCAATTTTTTAAGGATTAAAAATAAAACTTGGAAGTGATAATCTTGCTCGTTACCAACAGTATAAATTAATTTCTGAATATCATTATCTTTGAAACGCTCAACAGCAGTTCCTAGATCTTGCGTCATATAAACTGATGTTCCATCAGAACGAAGAAGTAACTTTTGATCCAAACCTACGTCAGTTAAATCTGCCCAAACAGAACCGTCTTCTTTTTGGAATAAAACACCTTTTTTAAGACCTTCCTGAATAATATCTTTTCCTAAAATGTAAGTGTTACTTTCGTACTGAACTTGGTCAAATTCAACACCCAATCTTTGATAAGTTTGATTAAACCCAGAATAAACCCACGCATTCATTTTAGACCAAAGTGCGCGCACTTCAGGATTGGCATTTTCCCAATCTAAAAGCATTTTTTGCACAGCCAACATAGACGGTGCTTGCTTTTTAGCAGTTTCCTCATCCACGCCTTCTGATACCAAAGCAGCAATTTCTGACTTATAATTTTTATCAAACTCTACATAGAAATTACCTACTAACTTGTCACCTTTCAGATTTTCAGACTCTGGTGTCACACCGTTTCCGAATTGCTCCCAAGCCCACATAGATTTACAAATATGTACACCTCTATCGTTAATAATTTGAGTTTTGATAACATCATAGCCATCAGCTTCTAGAATCTGCGCCACAGAAAAACCTAAAAGATTATTTCTGATATGTCCAAGATGCAAAGGTTTGTTGGTATTTGGAGAAGAATATTCCACCATTACAGTTTGATTTTTAGGATCTACCTGCCCAAAATCTTGGTAAGTATTTTCGAAATTATCAAGAAACAGCGAATTGTTAATTTTTAAATTAAGAAAACCTTTAACTGCGATAAAGCTTTCTACATAATCAACTTCGTTGGTAAGCTCGCTCCCCAATTCCATACCGATGACATCTGGACTTTTCTTAAGAAGTTTAACCAAAGGGAAAACAACAACGGTAAAGTCACCATCGAAATCCGTTTTATTTTGTTGAACTTCCAACTTCAAATCCTGAATCTGGTAAAGGTTATTAATAATATCTGAAACCTTCTGCTGAATGCTATCTTTAATATTCATTATGTTAAAAAATAATGGCAAAGTTACGAAAATAAAAAAACGAAAATCTAGTTTATATATCTGCTATTAATATTGAATTATCACAATAAGTATATAAAATTAACAATGAAATAAAACATCACATAGTTTTTTTATACCTTTATAATTATAAATTCGCAAAATTAGAATTAGTGAAAAAATATTTTTTTTTATTTCTACTATTAATAATATCCTGCCCTTTGTTTGGTCAGCTAGACTTAGAACATTGGTTTCCACCGGTATATAGATCCGTTACATTTTATGGTAGCTCAAATTTAGAAATTAATATAAGTACACCTCATATTACTCCTTTTCGTGTATATATATATTCTAGAGGAACTTTACAAAAAACCATAACAATAAGCAAAAACAATCCTGGAAAATATTCATTTTTAGGGAAAGATTTTATCGCTTCTGGCTTAAATTATTTAAAAACTCAAGACACGGGAATACATTTAGTTGGAGAAAATAGTTTTTATGCTGACTTAAGGTTTTATCAAGGTGGAAACTCTGAGATGATCTACTCTAAGGGAAAATCTGCGTTAGGAACCGACTTCATGTCAGTAAATACATCGATTGACATGTATGAAGGTTTTGGATCCTTAACCCTTATGACTAGTGTGATGGCAACACAAGATAATACAACAATTAAATTCTATGGTTATGATCCGAAAATTACCTTTATAGATGGTACTAAATCTAATTCTCGAGAAATAACCCTTAACAAAGGAGAATCTTATGTTTTTGTTGCTAAAAAAGCTGACAACTTTGACATCTACGATAACGAATATTTTAATACTTTAAATGGAGCGAAAATCCAATCGAACAAACCAATAGTCGTAGTAAGTGGGGGATTTAATACACAATATGCGTATGAAAATGGAAATGGCAGCACAATACTAGAACAATTAGTCCCTATTAAAAATCTTGGTAAAGAGTTTTTTATGAAATCTGGCTTTTCAAGTATAAGTAAGCATACAGAAAAGGCTTTTATAGTTGCAACAAAGGATAATACAAAACTATATTTTAACAATACAATCACACCTCAAATAACCTTAAATGCGGGGCAATACTACTTAACACCTATCAATTTATTCATTGGCAAGAGCATGTACATCAAGTCCTCTGAACCCATATATTGCATGCAACTATCCTCAGGAACCAACAAGGCTGGGCGAGCTGCAGACTACTCCTATTTTGCAGGATCTATGTCATATCTTCATCCACTTGACAAAACTCTACCAGGAAAGATTGATAAAATCATAAGTATCGATAAAATTGGAGACCAAAAATATCGTAATTTTTTAAATCTATTGGTTCCAAAAGAAAACAACTTAAAAATCAATAACCAATCCCCTAATCCAGCAAGTGGTCCATTTCCAATTACTGGGAACGAAGATTATATGTATTATTCGCTGGAAGATAATATAGGTGATATAGAACTAGAATCAGAAAATGGACTTATTGCAACAATCATAGGTGGTAGTAGCGAATATGTTCATGGCTGGTCAAGTGCTACTACGGGATTTAGTAACGATCCTTTCATCTTAAAAAACGGAAATTGTATCGAAGAAGAAATCGAATTGAAAGTAAGTAATGTGGATTTCGAAGGATTCCAATGGCAAAAAAATAAATTCAATATAGCTGGTGCTGAAAATCCCACATACTATCCCACAACATCAGGCTACTACAGATGTGTCTTGTCATATTCAGGTGTAACATATGCAACTGAGGAAGTCTATGTTGACCATTGCCCATACTTAGTTACCGACAAAGATTTAGGCAATGTATGTTCTAATATTACAGGTGATATAAAATTTACTACTCCTAATGAGACTATAATAATAGATAAAATAAAAATTTTGGTTCCTCCTAATAATGGAAAAATTACAGTAAACCATCTAACTAAAACCTACATTTACGAAGTAAATACTAATTATACCGGAACGGATAGGTTTGTACTTGAGATTTGTACTACAAATAGTAGTTTATGCGAAGCACTGAAGCTAAAGGTCAATGTACTACAAACACCAAATGAGAACTTTAGCGAGACACTAACTGCTTTATCCACTGATAATAATTTTAGTATCTATGATTTAAGCTTAGCAAGAATTAACATAAATAGCTCAAATAATGTAACCTATTACAAGAATCAAGATTTGACTGAAGAAATTGTAAATTATGAAAAATATGAAACAAATGAAGCAATGGCCTACGCAAAAATTACAAGTCCAACAACGTCTTGCAGTGGTATAAAAAAAATAAAACTAATTCCTTTACCCATAATACCAGATGCAGATCTAGTACTTCCGAATTTTCTATCACCAAATGCTGATGGTCTAAATGACACTCTAGATTTTTCAATTTTAAGACCTATGCTAAATGTCAAGGTAGTAATTAGTGATCGTTATGGAAAAAAAGTATTTGAAAGTAATGGAGAGAACTTCATATGGAATGGGAGAAACATCGAAAACAGGCTATTACCAACAACTGCATATTGGGCGATATTCACATGGACTTCACCTAAAACAAAACGTACGACAACAAAAAAACAATGGATCATGTTAAAAAATAACTAAAAAAGAGCTAACCTATGTTGATTACCTCTTTTCTTTCTAGCAATTACTACTTTTACATTCCCCTTATTATCAATTTAAATAAATCTTTATTTATCAATAAGTTTTTATCCAAACTGCAACTGCATTATCATTACCAGGATTTCCGTCAATATTTTTAGAAGATATTTCTAGTCTAATCTCAGTATCTGATATACCAATCAAATCAAAGGATTTTGTTTGGTCAAGTCCATTAGATTTATATTTTAATATTAGCAATCCCTCTTGCGATTGAAGATTCCATGTACCAGCATAATTTTCAGCAACATAGCAACCTTGTGTAGCATCATTATACTCACTGTCTTCATATACGCCAGTTTTATCAGAGTTTATAACAATTTTATCATTAATATCGCAACCAGTAATATTGTAGTTTTTACTTTTAAACTCATAATGACTAAGTTTAAAGGTACCTTTCAAATTAACCGGCTGGGATGGCGACGGTTCTCTATCATTATTACAAGAAACAATTATATTTCCTAGAATAATACTTAAAATTATTTTCTTCATGTTTCAAATATAAAAAAAGGTTGGCAAAAGCCAACCTTATAAAAATTAATTTTTGTCCCAAAAAACTTTTGTTGTTGCAACATCTTTACCGCCAGGCAAATGTGTTACTGCCTCTAACCAATTCGTCTGATTTAAAGATTGTTCTGGGGCTGGGTAAGTCATTCTTGTAGGAACTGCACTTAATACAGAACCTTCTGGATTTTCAAATGCCGGGTAATCTAGCCTTCTATTAAAAGTCCACGCTTCAAAACCTCTATTGTACATAGCATACCATGATTGCTCGCCAAGGGACTTTTTCCAGTCCGCAGCATTATATGGATTTGCAGCAATGTATGCGTCAGCCTCTGCCGACTCAACCCCCCAATAATCCATAGATGCTTTAATTCCTTGATTATATAGACTTGAAGCAGATCCAGTTAAGAACCCTCTTTGAACAGCCTCAGCCATTAAGAAAGATACTTCAGAATAATCAAAAATATTACCAATACCATCTTGCTTAATAATATCATCAGCAACGTGTGATGATTTTGAAAAATCATTAGAATCTCCATAAGTACCTCCTTTAAAAATCATTACAGGATTACCATTTCCATCTAACACTGGTTCTCCTTTATCATCTAATTCTGGAGTTAGAGTAAAATATTTTTCTCTTCTAGGATCGTTTTTTTCATTCATCGGATCTACTAAAGTATTAGCAGCAACAAAATCCGCTCTACCAGAACCCGCAACATTAACATTTTGATAAAGGGGACTACTAAAATTACCTTGTTGATAATTTACTGTAAAATTATCCGCATTAGATAGCATCACTCCAGCAGCGACTGCACTTTCAATTGTTGACTTTGCCAACGCTGCATCAACATCGGAAAGATTAACTCCCAATCTTAATTTAATAGAATTTGCTAATTTTTTCCATTTTGTCATATCTCCATTAAAATTAGAAATATCCGATGAAAAACCAGTTTTCCCAAGCTTAATTGAATTATTAACTGCAGTTAATCTTCTAATAAGGTCTACATAAATAACTTTAGCATCATCATATTTTGGTGACAAGATCCCAGTTCCTCCTGGTTCAGCTTTTAAGGCTTGTGAATAAGGAATATTATTATATGTATCAACCAAATTTGCCCATGCATAGATTTCAATTATCTCTAATTGAGCTAACATATTTGCCTTAACATCAGTATTATGTGCAGCCTGTGCTGTATTTAAACTTTCTTCCTCTACCTTAGCTTTAGCCAATTTTATAGTATTTAAAACATTTCTATAGAAAAAATTCCAATGATTAGTATTAATCTGACGAGTAACCATATCATAGTTAGACTCATCTGTATAGGTTGTTTCCGTCCACTGTTGTGTAAAGAATCTAGAAATATTTCTATTAACATTCGCATCTACCATTTGTTGAAACAAATAAGTTTCAGCTGTAGCAAAAAATGTTTTTGATGGTAAAGTTTGGGGATGTTTAGGATCCACATTCAAATCTGTAAAATCTCTTGCACATGAAGTGAAGACTGGATAAGCGAGCGTTAAAGCTCCTACTATTAAAAATATTTTTTTCATGACTTTTTTAGAATTTAAAGGTTACATTAACACCGATATCTCTTGTTGTTGGTAGGATACCAATAGAGTTACCTCTTGATCCTAATCCACCACCAACACCAGCTTCAGGATCTGCATAAGGAACATTTTTATGAATAATCCATAAGTTTCTTCCCACTAAAGAAACTTTAGCTTCTTCAATGAACGTACTTGCTAACAAAGACTTTGGTAATCTATAAGTAATGTTAGCTTCACGTAACTTAACATATGATGCATCATATACAAATCTAGCATTAGGCATTCTTCTATAACCATCTACGTTACCATAACCTTCTGGAGAAATAGTTGCAGTTGTATTTGTTTGTCCATTAGGATTTACACCAGGCCACACAACACCAGTTGTTCTATATCCACCAACAGCAGTTTCGGCATAAAGACCAGTTGCTAGACCATAATACATATCCGTAGAATATGTAGACCCACCATGTTGCATGTCTATCAAGAATCCAGCTGATAAGTCTCCCCCAAAGAACGTAAATGTATTTCTAATACCTCCAGTCCAATCAGGCGTAATGTTACCAATCTCTTTGTTAGATTCTGGAGTTCTTAAATAACGACCTGTAGTAGGACTAATCGTTGGTTGTCCATTTGTATACACGTAATCTGTACCATAGATAACACCATAAGATTCACCTTCTACCGCATTAAGTGAAACACCACCTTGGTAAGCTGCCAATCTTAACACCTTCGCATCAGGATGCAATGAAACTAATTTATTTTCATTCTTCGCCCAGTTTGCATTAATATCCCAAGTAAATGCTTTAGATTTAAATGGTGTAGCATTAAATTGAACTTCAATACCTTTGTTATCAATTTGTCCTGCGTTAATCGTAATTTGATTGTATCCAGTTGCATTAGAAACTGGAAGATTCATAATCTGATCAAATGTCTTTGTCTTATAAGCTGCAATATCAAACCCTAATCGATTTTTGAAAAATTGCATCTCTAAACCAACTTCAACTTCTTTTGATCTTTCTGGTTTTAAGTTAGGATTATTAAGAACAGTTGGCATTAAATAAATACCCTCATTATGGAAAGCACCATTTTTATTATACGTATTAATAAGTCGATAATTTCCAGTTGATGATCCTACTTCTGCATAGTTTGCTCTAACTTTCATGAAACTTAACCAATCTTGTTTAATGTAGTTACTTAATAATACAGCACCTGTAATAGAAGGGTATCCGTAAGCATTATTTCCTGCAGGTAGGTTAGAAGATTTATCATAACGATATGTAGCATCCACAAAAATACTTCCATCATAATCAAATGAGGCAGAGGCATAACCACTTCCTGTTTGACTTCTCTGATAAACCTCTACAGGATCTAAAGTTTCTCCCATTGAGTTTTCTATTGAGTAAATACCAGGTACAATTAATCCTCCTTCTGTAGAAGCTGTGATACTCTCAAAACCATTCTTTCTTAAGTTGGCACCAACTACACCTTGTAAGTTCAATTTATCCGTAATTTCAAACTTATAATTTGCGATTAAATCGAAATTGGTTTCTGAACCAGTCATATTTTGTCTCCAATAGCCTGAAGGTGCATTGTTCCCAGATAATCCAAATGCCTGAGTTAAACTTCCGTCAGCCAATCTTTGCTCCATTAACATATTGTAATAGTCAAATGAAACCTTCCCTAAGATTCCGAAATTTTTACTTACATCATATTTTACTTGTGCATAACTGAAACTTCTGGTTCTACTATCAGACTGGTAATTTTGATATACTTGGAAATATGGGTTATTCCAATATAGAGGTGTTCCATTTGCTGCAGAACTTCTATTCCATGTACCGTTATCATACTTTCCAGTCGCTCTATAAGAATTAAAATATACATCTTTCAATTGTGACAAATCAACGTTAGTTTGCCACCATTGTCTAAATCCAGTCACCAAGTTATCAGAATACCCTGTAGCATTTCTACCTCTAGTATCTTGTACTGTTAAAGTAGTATAAACACTCGCAGATAGTTTATCTGTTAACTGATGATTCACTCTAGCAGAGAAAGTATTTTTATTAATTTTAGAGTTTGGCATCAAACCAGACTGGTCAAAATTATTGTAACTCAGCATGAAGTTATTCTTAGCATCTCCTTTCTCTAATGTAATTGAATTAGAATAAGTTATTGGATTATTAAAGAATGTAATAGGACCATTCTTACCAGCTACCCAAGCATGAGGCTTTCCATAATTGTTTGAGTATTCATTAAATGAATCCCATTGCCAAACTTGTAAATTGGGATTAAACTCACCTCCATATGATGCATCTTCACCAAAAGGCACTTGTGGCAAACCTCCTGGCCCAACATTAAAATAAGAATCCTCATTAGGTCCATAATACGCACCATAACCAGCTCCATATCTAGATTGATATTCTGGGAATGTAGATTTATCAATGAAACCAACATTAACATCTGATGATAATGTTACACCCCAAGAATTATCTTTCTTAGAGCTTCTTCCTTTCTTAGTCTCAATAACGATAACACCATTCAAAGCTCTTTCTCCATAAAGAGCGGATGCAGCTGCACCTTTCAAGATATTCATACTTGCAATATCTTCTGGGTTAAGATCTGATAAGAAGTTACCTAAGTCAAATGTACCAGAAACAAAACCGTTACTAATTGGAGAACCATCAATTACAATTAAAGGAGAACCACCATTACCACCCATTTGTTTATAACCTCTAATTACAATATTGGTAGAACCTCCAAAGTTATTATTAGTATTAATTTGCACCCCTGCAGCTTTACCAGAAAGCAAACTAGCAACATTACCAGTTTTTGTAGTTCCATCTGTAAGAGCTTCGGCTTTCACCTCTTGAGATGCATAACCTAGAGATTTTTTTTCTCTTTTAATACCTAAAGCAGTTACTACAACTCCCTCGATATCGGTTTGCTTAAGTGTATCACCCTTTTTAGCTTGCGCGGAAACCATCGCAACTGAAGAGCTTAACACCAATGCTAAAACGCTAGCTGTTAATTTTTTCATATCAAATTAAATTTTTCAATAAAACAAATGTGCAAAACTTTCTCAACATAAACAATAAAAAAGTTAAATATTTCTTAATTTTTCTTTAACGTTTCATTCTTTTATTGATAACTTTGTTAAATGATTACTGAAGTAAAACTTTCTAAAAGTTTCTCAAACAGCCTAATAGAAGTCGGTTGTGATGAAGTTGGAAGAGGATGTCTTTCCGGCCCTGTGGTTGCCGCCGCTGTCATAATTGACCAAAATTTTAACCAAAATTTTATTAATGACTCCAAAAAATTAACGTTTAAACAGCGAAATGAACTAGATTCATACATCAAAAATAACGCGTTAGACTACGCAATCGCCGAACTTTCTCCAGAATTCATAGATAAACACAACATTTTACAAGCAAGTATACATGCAATGCACCTTGCTTTAGATCAATTAAAAATAAGACCAGAATTGATCTTGGTTGACGGCAACAAATTCCATCCTTATAACTACATCCCACATCATTGTATTGTTAAAGGAGATTCCAAATTTCTATCAATCGCAGCAGCCTCTATCATCGCAAAAAATTATCGTGATAATCTCATGATCGAACTGGCAAAAGATTTTCCCGAATATGGATGGGACAAAAATTTTGGATATTGTACTAAAATCCACCAAAGAGCACTTATGGAACATGGACCAACCATACACCACAGAAAATCTTTTAAACTTATATATAATATAGAAGACTAAATTTTGATGATGCGGAAGTTTAGATTAAATTGTGCCTAAATTTCCTTTGAATGCAAAATTCTTACCTTGTCATCAATGCCTCGGCTGGTTCAGGGAAAACCTACAGCCTTGTAAAAAACCTTTTGAAAATCTGTCTTCGATATCCTAATCAGGCAGAAAGCATCCGTCATATTTTAGCGCTAACCTTTACCAACAAAGCAGCTAACGAAATGAAAGAGCGAATCATTAATTGGCTTTTTTCATTTACAAAAGAGAATTATAACGAGAATCTTGAATTACAAAATATAAAATCGGAATTCGATGAAGAGGGCATTCATATTACTATAGAAGACCTGCATCATCGTGCAAAGCAAATCCTAGATTATGTGCTACACCATTACTCTACGCTGAATATTGGGACCATTGACAAATTTAATGCAAGGTTGGTAAGAAGTTTTACGTACGAGTTGGGGCTTGCACAAAATTTCAATTTAGAAATAAATGCAGAGCCATTTCTTATCGAAGCGGTTGATCAACTATTGGACGAAATTGGCGATAACAATCATATTTCTGAGGCTTTCATGGATTTTGTTAATTATGGTCTAGATAACGAAACTCGCATTAACATTAATAAAAATCTTTACGATTCTGCTAAAAAATTTATTAGCGATACACATTACGAAGCACTTTCGGAAAACAAAAACTTCGAATGGGAAGCTTATGAACGTAAAAAAGAAAATCTTAGAAACGAGATAAAAGCCGACAAAAACCAATCTATTTCCTTAGCAAAAGAAATTATACAGACACTTACAGAACAAGATCTTAATATCGAAGATTTTGCAGGAGGAAATGTAAATGGTATCGCGAAATTTTTCCATGAAGTTATTAAGTTTTACAAAGATGAACGATCTGACTTTCCAATTCCAGCAAGTGAAAGCGGCGCTTTACAAAAATTTGCAAGTGGAAGTTCAGCGAAAGGAAAAAAGAAGGAAGCCGACATACAATCGATTTTACCAAAACTAACCGACCTTCGTATTGACCTCATTGCGAAGTACATCAATATTGAAAGAAATACTAAAATCCTCGATGCGCTTTTACCTTTAAAAGTAAATTCTGACATTCAAAAAAAACTAAAGGATATAGAAATAGAAAATGATTTGGTTCTTCTTTCGAAATTCAATGTGATTATCGGGGAAAATTTAAAATCGGAACCTTCATCCTTTATTTACGAAAAAGTCGGAACGCAATTCCAACATTTCTTTTTTGATGAATTCCAAGATACTTCGAAAATGCAGTGGGAAAACTTCAAACCACTTCGCGACAATGCTATTGCGAGTGACAACACGAGTTTTAGTTTGGTTGGCGATCCCAAACAAAGTATTTACCGTTTTCGAGGTGGCGAAAGTCAATTAATGCTTGATATTATTAGTCATAAAGAAGAGGTTGCAAAAGAAGCGGAAGTCGTAAATCTAGAACATAATTGGCGAAGTGCTAAAAACATCGTTGACTTCAATAATCAGTTGTATTACAGCATTTCGAGAGGTTTAGAACCGATACACGAATACATTTTTGGTGAAGCAGCAACACAAATTGCAAAATCAAATATCAATGGACGAGTTCGTGTCAATTTGCTTGAAAATGATGTTAAGGAAATCTTTTATGAAGAAGCAGTTTTTAAAATGCGTGATGACATCCAACAATGTTTGGATAATGGGTTTGAACTTTCAGACATTTGTATTCTTTGTCGTGGAAACACAGATATTTTCAATTTTTCAAATCTTCTTGGTCAACAACTTATCAACTATAAAGGACAAGAACAATACATTAAAAGCATCTCAGAAAGTGGTTTAACCATTGGTTTATCTTACACCATCAAAGCGCTTATCGAGTTTTTAAATTGGAAAGCAAATCCCGACAACTACCAATTTTTCATTAAGATGCTTTATCATCTTAATCATTTAGGAAGAATTGAAATAAAAGACTTTACCACAGAAGTATTAAAGATACTCGAAACTAAAAATTTCGTTGAAATAAATACTAAACTAAAATCAAATTATAATCTGGATTTAAGTTCAGAACATATTTTAAATCTAAACCTTTACAACTATATCGAATACTTTCTACAAAATTTTTCAGTGGAAAATAAAGAAGTTGATTTCCTATTGAACTTTTTAGAAATGTTGTTTAATTATACGCAGAATGCAGGCGCAACCATCAAAGATTTTCTGAAATATTGGAATGAAGAAGGCATAAACCAAAGTATCCAAGCGAGCGAGAACATTGACGCTATCAAAATGATGACGATTCACAAGTCAAAAGGTTTAGAATTTCCGATTGTGTTTTTACCAATGCGTAACGAAAATAAAGATTCTAAGTTTTCGAATTGGTTTGATTTAAACAATAATGACGAACTCAAAAAAGTGAATATTACAGGTTTTAATAAAAAGCTTTTGGAATATGATCAAGAGATATCAAACTTTAATATTGACAACGAATACAAAAATAAAATCGACAGATTTTGTCTTCAATATGTTGCGACAACACGCGCTGTTGAACAGTTATATCTTTATCTTGAAAAACCAAATAAGTCTGCAAATCACTTAGAGATCATCGATTATATTAATGCAAAAAGACCTTCAACTGACAACGAAGAAAGAGATTCTTTCGACTTATATGACATCGAAGAAGCGGATTTAAAAAAGCAAAAAAACAAAACGAAAAATCTCGTTGAAAAACTATCTATAACCGCATTAAAAGGAGGAAATTCAGAAAATAACAATATCCAAATTGCAACACCTAGTAAAAACTATCAGGAACGCGTTGCAAAAGTAAGAATCGGAATTTTTGTACATGAAATTCTCTCCAAAATAAAATCAAATCTCGACTTAGAAAAGGTTTTAGAAAAGTACGAGCTAGAAGGCGTTTTCACGTCAGAAGAGCGCATAAATATCGAGCAACGTATTTTTGAAATTATTAACTCGGAAGCTTATCGTCACTTCTTTGTTCCAGATTTAAAAATCATTAGCGAACGCGACATTATGATTTCTGAGAATGGTGAAACAAAAGTTCTTCGTCCTGACCGACTTATCGAAACAGAACATGGTTTTATCATTATCGATTTCAAAACTGGTGATAAAAAAGACAAGCACAAGCAACAAATTGAAGTCTACAAAAATGCTCTGGAAAAGCTCGGAAAAAAAGTTTCGGAAACACATCTTATTTACATTTAAAAATAAAAAAAGCTTAGAAATTCTAAGCTTTTTCTGTTTTAATAATCTACTTTTTAACGACACTTACCACTTGCGATTCCATATTTGCAATGTGGTCAAATACTTGCTTAAAAGCAGGATAATATTCTGCAGGATATATTGGATCTTCCACCGAGGTTGTCGACTCAACCGTCAAAGAATTTCCAGATTGCGTCACGATATAATTGTACACAATTGAGCTATCTTCGGTTCTAAATTTTTTGGACTTTGGTAAATTTTCGAACGCATAACCTTCTGGCAGTTCAATTGTAACTTTTTTGATACGATCATATCCAGACAACATTTCGATTGGAGATTTTCTATTTTCTTCTTGATCAAAATCGTGATTTTTACGATACAAAAATAGAAGTGGATTAAAGACGTATTTTCCTCCAATACCATCGACAAAGTTATCCGCCGTAAAGTTGAACTTAGTTATAAAACTTCCGTTTTCCTGATGTTCTCCTTTCATATTTTCGATCGGAAACTTATAATTTTCTTTGTAATCTTTAAAATATTGATCAGCATCTTTCTCATAAGACTCTGTCGATACTAAAGAATACAATTTAGCATCAGTGTCTGAAAAGTCTCCACCAAAACTTCCATCAGGATTTAGCTTAGCTTTAATAATTTGCGTGGTTGAGCTTTTCCCATCAGGGAGCACATTAACCTGCACGCCTTCTTTTTCTCTAATTAAATATGCGAAATAATTGTAAGCGCGAGGCGGCAATACATTAGCTTCGGAATATTTACTAGTTGCATCGTAAAATTTAAGTTGTCCAGCAACATCAACAGTCACCAGCACATAGTTAACTTGCGATAATGATGGTGACGAGAAGTTGAGAATACCACGCTCTTTTGTGGACATGATCGCAGGATTCGCTTTTAGTCCAGCTGATTTCATCAACATTGTAAGCAACAAGTTAATTTCAGCAGAATTTCCTATTTTTTTTGAGATTAAAGTCCTGATACCATCTTCCGCCCAACCCGTTGTTTTTTTATTCCAAGTATAATTTTTTTGAACAAATTTTAAAATCGCATCTGCACGTTCTTTCTCATTAGTGATAGATGTTATGGTAGCTGGTAAAAGATCTTTTACAGCTCCCATTTTTGCATATTCAATTCCAAAATCATCTTCGTTCAAGATTGTTTTTCGAAGATCTTCCCACGTTACAGCATAAGATTTAAAACCGCCAGAAACACTACCCATATTACCCGTAATTGGGAAATTAGTGCTCGCCAACTCTGCACGAATAGACGTACGATAATTATCTATATTATAAACATATTTTTCATCTTTATAAGCCTTTAGATTCTCATAAGCAAACCTAACCGTCTTGTAATCGCCACCATACAAACTTTTCTCGCCAACTTCTCTATGTGTCGGCGCTAAAGAACCTTGATAATTGATATTATAACCTAAATAAATTGGCATATCGAACACATATTCAAAATATCTAACAGGAGCCGATGACTCAACCATAACACGTGGAATCGAATAATAAAATGGTGTACTCAGCTTATATTTATACTCGAGAACCGAACCATTTTTCACGTTTGCAAAAGCGAATTTCAGGATATCAACATTTTTAGAATCATTAGATCTAATTCGTGATTCTTTATCAACCACTGTGGTTGCAATTTTCCCATTCTCAAAATTATAAGTTGTCGCTTTAAGACCACTAACCGACTCCCGATCGCCGCCATTTATCTTTAAAGGAATTTCTACATTTAAAAATTCTTCAGCATTAGCTTTATCATAAATTTTGACTCTTTTGATAACCTCAATGGTCATAAATCCATTGCCTTCAATTAAAAAATGATGCGAGCTAAACAAAATCTCGGCAGGATCTTTAGCATTAGTTGCGTTAACAGTTGAAGACACGTCACTCTGATCAAGTTTAGGAATATTCAGAAATTTATGTTGTGCGAAAACCAAAGTATTTAAGAAAATACCCGCAATTAGTATAGTTTTCTTCATATTATATTTTTTAAATTTTAGTAAGTAATATTTTCGTGTTATCGTTGGAGCTTATTTTTCTTCTAAAATCCTGATAACTTTTGATTTGTGTTGGTTGTAGTAACATTTTGTTGAGTTTCATTTGTCGTTCTACAACTATTTTGCCTTCTTTTTGAGAAACTGAAAGTTGATATTCTCCAAACTCCGATGTTAACTTAACAGGAGTTGGTAGATCGCCAATTTTATAATTTTGGGGCAAAGTATATTCTATTTCGTATTGATCATGGTAAGCGAACGGGATTTCAACAGGGCTAATTCTGTCCTCCGAACTTTCTAAATAAAAGCTATTTTGACCAAAAGGAACAATTCCAAAAAAAATATCATCACCCATTTTTTTTGAATAATTGTTAGCTTTAAAACCAAAATTAAGCTGAAGTTTTGCATCATCTCTATTGTTATCAATTTTCTGAATAGCTAAGTCCTGAAACTTAAGATTAGAAAACATCGACTTCAAAGCATCTTTTTGATCATCCGTTGACGAGTTTGACAGCGAAAACATATAATCGTACAAACCTCCGCTGTAATTAAAATCCGCATCTCCAGTTATTGAATTATCTTCTAAAATTTTAGCAGATAACTTTAATTTCTCGTTGGAATCTTCAGTTTTATAAATCGGCGTGTCCATCAATTCAATACCATCTTCTTTCACTAATAATACATTTCGGTTGGTATTATTAATTCCGATATGATTAAATGCTATTTTTTGAGAAGTATTCTCTAACCAAACATTTCCTTTTTCTGTAGGCACCATCAACACAATGTGATTACCAGCCATTTTAGGAAAGTCTTGATCGAATTTTTTCGGTGTAAAATCAGAGTAAATAATAGCATAATACGCAGGTATCCCAGCAGCTTTTAACAACACCCTCATATAGTTGGTGAGTCCTTTGCAGTCGCCATAACCTTTCCTACGAACCTCGTCTGCTGGCATAGGTTGCCACCCACCAATCCCAATCGCAACATTTACATATCGCGTTTTATTTTGCATATATTGATAAAGCGTCTTCACCTTTTCCGAAACCGTACCTTGCAGATTAAGATCGTTAACTTCCTTCTGAATTTCATGTGTTATTACTGAAACTGGCTCTAACAAAGTATTATACCAAATTCCGAAATCCTTCCAAGTTGTTAAATCTCCTTTTTTGCCAGCAAGACTAAATTTCTCAAGAGAAAACTCGACACGAGGCAAAAGCGTATTAATATTTGGAGAATATTTTTCGTCCTTTAAAGCCGGAACATTTTCAAAACTTAATGTAAAATCATCATCAGAGCCTCGTTGACTAAGCTTTGCAAAGGCTGTTTCTTTCAACTTCTTTCTAAGTTTAACTCCAGATTTATTCAATAATTTTAATTCTGCTTTTTCTAGTGCAATATTGCTTGATCGAAAAGGAACAAATTCAGGAATAAAAGCTGTATTAGATGTATTAATTTCGTAAGTTTCTTCAATCGTATAAGGATAATTGGGAGTGGAGATTTCTAAATAAAGCATACGATTGTCCGTATACAAGCCTGACGATCCGGTCGTATTAACATCCTGAAAATCGCTTTTAGAAAAAGATTGAATTTGCTTACCAAATTCGTCAAAAACCTTTACTTTGACACTACTGACCTTATCAAACTTATCATAGTGAATTACAACATAAGAGTTTTTTTCACCAGATTTATTAAGTATTGTACTAGCCTTATTGAATTTGATATTCAGATTATCAAAAGAAGAAATTGTATATAACTTACTATCTTTTCGAACAACTGTATTGGCGTTTTTCTTCAGTTCTTGAGGAATACTAGCCACTTCATATTGTTGACCAAAAAAGTAACAACAGCTAATTGTAGCTGTTGTTAGAATAATTTTTTTTAACATTTTGTGATGTGGTGTGTAATGTAAAAACTAAGCCGCTCCGTTATCTGGAGTGAAAACGCGTTGCGCCAATTCTTGATCAAAAAGATACATTGCTGACGGATTGTCTTTAACACGTTTGATTTTCGTTACTAAAAGCGATGCGCTAGCTTCTTCTTCAACTTGCTCATTAACGAACCATTGCAAAAATGTTGTCGTTGCAAAATCGCTTTCTTCCGTAGCCGCTTTTACAATATTGAAAATACTTTTTGTAACTAATTTTTCATGCTCTAGCGCTTTTTCAAAGATTTCTTCCGCACTATTAAAATCATGTGGAGGTGCATCAACAGCTCCCAAAACAACTTTCCCACCGATATTGTTGATATAATCAAACATCTTGTCAGAGTGCATTAACTCCTCTTTCGATTGTACTCTAAAGTAATTACCGATACCTTCCAAATCTTGTGCATAACACCATGCCGACATCGACAAATAAAGTTGTGCAGCATATTGCTCTTTTGTGATTTGCTCGTTGATTAGATTAATAATTTTTTCCGTAACCATATTTTTTTCTTTAAAGTCAAATATACTAAATTCTTAACATTATTTAACAAAAAAATAGGAGTAAAGTTTCCCTTACTCCTACTTCTAAATTTGCATTACAATTATTTCTTCATCTCCATTTTTTCTTTTCTCATCCCTTTATGCTCGGCCATTTTCTGTTTTTTCATTTCTTGCCATTTAGTATATTGGTCTGGTGTAAGAATCTGCTTCATGTCTTCGTTATTTTTTTCCATTTTCAATTTCATCTCTTGACGTTGCTCTTTCATTTGGTCCATTTTCGCTGCTCTTTTTTTCTCGTGCAGTTCCTTAATTTTTACTACTTGAGCATCTGTCAAATTAAGATCCGTTTTCATTTTAGCAAGACGTTCTTGTTGTTTTGCTTCAAAGTTTTCTTTTTTTGCAGTTGGTGTTGTTTGCTGTGCAAAAACAAAAGAACCTACTACTACGAATGCTGTACTTAAAATCAATTTTTTCATTTTATTAAAATTTTACGTTAATTACTATTTTGTTTAATTACATCTATTGGATGCATCAAATCATTTAAAGTTAAATCAAAAAATATTAAATTTTGTTAAATTTTAAACATTCATAATTAAAATAAAATGGAGAAAGCTTAAAAAACCTCCTCCATTTCCAAAATAACACAAACACTAAAAAAACTTACCTTCCTCTAGAAGTTCCGTTATTAGAACTTCTCATTCCACCCGCATTATCTCTTTGAGATTCTCTCGCCCCCGAGCTTCTTGTCGCTCCACTGGATGATGAACTTCTCATATTATTACTTCTTACTTCCATACTAGAAGAACGAACCGGCTCCGAACTTCTAACTGGATTATTTCTTACACCTCCTGTTTGATAATTGTCAGAAGATGAAGTTTGATTTCTTACATTATTTCTAACACCAGAATTATTAGTTTCGATCATCGACTGATTTCTAGTTCCTGATGAAGTTCTGGTTCCACCATTGTTGTCAGATACCGCAGCTTGATTTCTAATACTTGATGAATTTCTAATTCCGTTATTGTTAGTATTATCTGCCAACATATTTTGATTTCTAGTACCAGAATTTGATCTAATACTGTTAGCATTAGTATCAATCATCGCAACATTACGTGTTGACTTCCAACTATCATTAAGGTTAGAACGATCTACTCGATATCTTATTACATCTACATTTCTATATTTAGGACGAATATGATAATTAACTACATAATAAGAAGTTCTATAGTTTTGGAAGTACACAATTGGACTTACACCACGATAATAATTTTGCTGATAAACAACAAAGACTTGTGGTCCCAAAATTCTTTCTAATTCGTAGAATCTATCATAGTACCAGCGATCAGGATTCATTCCGTAATAAGAGTTCCAAGCCATAAATGACGGAAATCTGTTATTAAGATTGATAATCGCTTGCACTTGCATTGGCGACAATCTATAAGTTCTAAAGAATCTATTCCAGTTAATATTTACGATACTATTTCTGTAGTCGTTATAATAATTTTGGTAATAATCTTCAGGATAATAATCCGTAGGATAATTGTAATAATAATCGTCTGGATAATTATATTGGTTATCATAATATTCGTACCCATAATAGTCAGGATACGTATCTTGATAATATTGTGAAAACGCAAAGCTACTTATAACAAGTGACATTGCAAGAATCATTTTTTTCATAACGAATTGGTTTTTAGCAAAACAAATACTCTTGTTTAATTCTATGATACTTAATAACAAAAAAAGTTAAAAGCATTTCGCACTTTTAACTTTTTTTATAATTTTTAGTATTGAAAATCAAAGACTTATTTTCTACCCGAATCTTTAACCCAATCCGATATTTTTTGATTAAATACTGTTTCGGTTTTTAAATCTTCTAACTTCAGATGCATTCTGTAACGCCAATAATGTGGAAAAATAGCTGGAACGTTGATTCGTTCGTCGTCCATATTTTTGTTCATTAATAGCTCATCTGTCGCCAAAAATTCTTGAATAGGGAAAATCGCTAACATCGCATCTGTATACAAATGTTGCTTCATAATCATTTCCGAAAAATCTGGTAACAAATCCCAAGGCGCCGTGCCGTATTGCTTCAATTGTTGATTAAAATATTGTTGTGTCATTTCTCGATCTTCGTGCCACCATTGTCGCAAGGTGGAGCTATCATGTGAAGAAGCGGTTACCACATTCATATAACTTGCGTTTTTCGGATCATAAAAAGGAATATTTTCCGAAGGCATCCTTTGAACTTTAAGCGCAGTTATCGCCAATTGATCCATAACAACAGGCACAGAATCTGGTACCAAACCAAGATCTTCACCACAAATCAACATCTTGGTAGAAGTTAATAAAGTAGGAAGTTTTTCCATGGCTTTTTCGTACCACAAATCGTCTTGTCGAACAAAGAAATAATTGTTGTAAATCTCCGCCAACTTTACACGTTCCCATTCTGGAAGGTTAGCAAAAGACAATGTTTTTTCCATATTAAACCTTGGATGATAAACGTTTTCGCCATCTTCTGTGGTTTCAATTATAAACAAAACATTAGCAGCTAAAGCCAACAATTTTTCTTCCTTCCAATCCCAAGATTGAATTTTAAAACTTTCGCTAAGTTTTCGTTGTGTATCAAATTCTGGTTTAAATTGGTAAAGTCCTTCAGATTTTAATTCAAAAAAATGAGATTTAACAACGTCTGCTTCTTCTCCGAAAGTATGATGAATAATAGAATCGTTAATAAATGGCTTACAAAAACGATCTTCATTAAAATCGATATGATTAGCATTTAACTCTTCTCTAGTAACTGGAATTGCAGGATAAAAATAGCCCAAAACACCTTGCGTCGCGTCAATCGGCATTCTCCAAATTCTGAAAAACCCAAGAATATGATCAATCCTCATCGCATCAAAATAACGTTCTAAAACCGCAAAACGTTTCTTCCACCAATTGTAACCATCAGCTTTCATTACTTCCCAATTGTAGGTCGGGAACTCCCAATTTTGTCCTAAATCTGAAAACTGATCTGGCGGTGCGCCCGCTTGGAAATCCATCCCGAAAAGTTCTGGTTCTGCCCAAGCTTCAACGCTATATCGATAAATACCAATCGGCAAATCGCCTTTAAGAGAAATCCCCAAATTATGAGCATAATCTATCGCTTCCGTTAACTGCAAATGCAATTGATATTGCACCCAAGCATGCATCATCACGGCAGAATAATCTTTGTGTTTTGCATCAAACATCGTTGCGATTTTACCAGCAACATAACGTTTGTGCGTTTTCCAATTGTTGAAATTCGGTGTTTTGTATTTATCTCTCAAAACACAAAAAGCAGCGTATGGCAACAACCAATCTTTATTCTCTTTTAAAAATAATTTAAACGATTTATCCTTAAAAATAATTGACGCATTCTCTTTGAAAACCTTCTTTATAATGTCCCATTTTTCGGACATCATCACTTCGTAATCAACAAATTTTTCTTGGTTAAGTTTTGATTTTAAATTAATAAAAGCTTCCAAATCTACTTTTGCAATCGGGAAATCCAAAGCGTCAACGCGCAAATATTGCGGATGCAAAGCATAAACCGAAATTGCAGCATACGGATAACTGTCTGTCCAAGTATAATTTGCGGTTGTATCGTTAATTGGTAAAATCTGGATAATTGACAAATCTGTATCTCTCGACCAATCTGCTAAAAGTTTTAAATCCAAAAACTCACCAACGCCAAAGCCATCGTCTGATCTCAATGAAAAAACAGGAACTGCAACGCCCGCTGCATGCCATAATCTAGCATCATCAAACACAAAATAATGATCAGCATTAACTTGCAAAACTTCGTCATTTTTATTGGCAGAAGTTATTCTGTTTTCTCCAGATTCGATGAAGATAACTTTCTTGGTTTCATCATCGTAAATACCGTATTTGTAAGCAAAATCATGATTTACATTTAATTCTACTGCAACTTCCCAAATCCCGAAATCAACTTCATGTAAAGCGACAGCTTTATCATACTGCCAAGAGCCAAGTTCTGGAATTTCTCCAAACATTAAAATCTTCCAATTCGGTTTATAAAGTGGCGCTTCGATACGGAAAAGATGCGTATGTTTTTTACGAACATTAAGCTTTTCTGGAACGAAACCGTGTTTTGTATTTCTAAAAATTTTGTTGTTAAGATAGTTTTCGGGGAAGTTTTTACTATTCCAAGTATCAATAACTTGATATTCTTTAAAACTATGTCCAAGAAATAAACGATGCGGAATAATCTCTTCTTGTAAAAGCTGATTATCCTTATCTAACACTTGATATTTGTAGCAAATCTCTTTCGAAAAGTAATCGACTTCACCTTGCCAAATAAAAGTATTTTCGCAATATAAATCGTAGGATTTCCAAGTCTGGTTATCCATTAAAACTTGCAAAACGAGGCGCTCACCAAGTTTGGTTACGTAATTAATTTTAAAATAAAGTTTCATCAAAAATGTTATTTGATTAAAGTAAATAGAAGACTTTTATCGATTGCAATTTAATGAAATTAAGCATTTTATAAAAGATGAAAATGCTGAGATTAATCTTTTTTAATACGTTTAAGAAATTCAGGGATATGTTTTTCCATTGTAACAATAAGACCGCCTTCATTCCGAGCTTTTACATAACGTCGAACATCTGGATCCACCATGATAAAATTTAAGAAAGAATTAATCTGATCATCAGGAATCTCTGCACTTTTAAAATAAGAATCGTCGATTCTCGTACGAATCCATTTAAGGTCATCTTGAGAATCTTCATAACGATAAAGGCTTTTCATTTGACGTGACTTTCCAGATACAATTTTATACAAACCATCAACATTTAATGTCCCGAAAAGCATTGGCAACAATACATTTTTTGTCATTTCGGGGGCTTTTTCTCGAGGTTTTTCCGGCGCTTTTGGTGTGCCAACTTCTCTACGCAATCGCTCGGCGCTATCATCTGTTTTTAACCTAGAAGCATCATCAATATGGCCAGTCACTTTGATGTTTGACACAGTTACTTCTTCTATTTCTTCAGCAGATTTTACCAAGGTTACAACGAAATTACCATTAAGACTAGCTGTTATAGTTTGACGATCGTAATTATCTTTAAGAACACGAATCGTCTCTCCAACCTTCGCACCAATGTAGAATTCTCCAATGTTATTAGAATAAGATTTAGCACCAGTTGCGACATTCACGAGCATTGCGTTAGGAATCCGAAGTCCATTTTCGGTCTGCACAATACCAGAAATTTGATTTTGTCCAAATACTAACTTCGAAAAAATGACTAGAAAAAATAAAAGTAGTCTCAAATAGTTTTTTTTTCAAAAGTAAAGCTTTGAGCGTTACCAAAATTAACTTTAACGCTGATTAACGCGCTTTAGGATATTTTAAGAAAAAAGCCCCAAAATTGGGGGCTTTCATTATATTGTTGTTAGTCTTAATGTATTGGTTTTTCCACCATAATGCACCGGCATCGCATTGAGATTGATGACAAAATCACCTTGCTCTACGAAACCATAATTATGCGCCAACATATTAACCTGAATTACCGTTTCATCCGTAGATTTTTGCATATCATAATAGAAAGCACGAACGCCCCAAAGTAAATTCAGCATCGTGATAACGCGTCTATTTGAGCTAAAAACGATGATGTGAGCATCTGGTCTGTGCGCTGAAATTTGGAATGCTGTATAACCTGACGATGTCAATGTAATAATCGCTTCTGCACCAGCATTTCTAACGATATCAACTGCCGAACGACAAACCATATCTGTTACGAAACGATCGTCAACACAATTAATTTTTTCCTCCAAAGGAACATTTTGTTTTGCGTAGAGATGTGTTGTTTCGGTTGTTTTAACAATTTTAGTCATGTTTTTGATAACATCCACTGGATATTTACCAACAGAAGTTTCTCCTGATAACATCACAGCATCCGCGCCATCCATAACAGAGTTAGCAACGTCATTAACTTCTGCTCTTGTAGGCGTAAGACTTGTAATCATCGTTTCCATCATTTGCGTGGCAATAATAACAGGTTTCGAATACAGTCTTGCTTTATGCACCAAATTCTTTTGGATAACAGGCACTTGCTCCATTGGTACTTCTACACCTAGATCTCCACGAGCAACCATCAATCCATCACATTCAACAAGGATTTCTTCAATATTTTTAACACCTTCTGGCTTTTCAATCTTCGCGATAATTGGCGTCTTAATATTGTTGGTCGGATGATTTTCTATTAAAATTTTTAAATCTTTAATATCTTGTGCATGACGAACAAATGACAATGCAATCCAGTCAAATTCTAGATCCAACATAAAGTTAGCATCCTGAATATCTTTCTCTGTTAAAGCAGGAAGCGAAACATTTGTATTAGGAAGATTTACTCCTTTTTTAGAACTCAGCGGTCCACCTTGGATGGTTTTTGCTTTAACGGTATCTTTTTCATTAGTTTCAATAACTTCTAAAACCAACTTACCATCGTCAATAAGAATTCTTTCTCCCACTTTTACATCCTGTGGAAATTTTTCATAAGTCATGTAGACTTTTGTAGAGTCGCCTTCAACTTTTTCATTAGTAAAAGTCAAAACATCTCCAGGATTAAGGAAAGCCCCTTCTTTAACAACACCAACACGAAGTTTTGGACCTTGCAAATCTCCAAGAATTGCTACCGAGTAACCATATTCTTGATTGATTTCGCGGATAATGTCGACATTACGTTTTACAAGATCGTAATCGGCATGTGAGAAATTTATTCTGAAAACATCAACACCCGCTTTTACCATTTGGATCATCGTTTCTTTGTCAGAAGACGCTGGGCCAAGGGTTGCGATGATTTTTGTCTTTTTTAAATTTTTATTCATAATATTGAATTATTTGATAGAGCTCTGTATCTGCTGACAACTCGAACTCTTGTATTGGAAAGAACAACTTTTCCGGCAGCAAAATTACTGAAAAATCCGCAAATGAATCCGACGATTTGACAATATAATCAACGTCATGATGATCATTTAATAAAAATTTTACATCTTCTTCATCTTGAAAAAGTTGACTTTGTTCTTTTTTAAATATTGTTGAGATAGACTTGTTAGAGATTAACTTCCAACAGTTTTTGTTTGACTTGTCATAAGCTTCATAACACTCAAAAAAATAATCGTTATACACACCTTCGAAAACGATATCTTCGCTTCTCTTTAGGTTAAAAATATTAGAATTATTTAAGTGAAAAAAAACTTCGAAATGCGGCAAATTACTAGCAATACGCATCAATCCAACGTCAATGCATTCTTCTTCTTCAAAATCAAGAAATAGTTTTTTGCTTTTCAATAATTTGTTCTTTTTTATTTAACATGTAGAACGCACGCTGCGCAGCTTTTTCTTCGGCCTTCTTCTTTGAAGTCTCCGATGCATTAGCAATTTTTTCGTCCTCTAGCCAAACATTACAACGGAATGCAATCTGCTTGCCAACTAGATGTTCTTCACAAGTTTCGTACTTAATAGAAAGTTTTTTCTTTTGGCTCCACTCTAGCAGAAGACCTTTGTAACTGATAATTTTGTTTTCGAGCTTGTTGATTTCTTCTGGTGGAAGTAGTTTTTCAAGAACAATTTTTTTACAAGCCTCATAATCTACATCCAAAAATAATGCGCCAACAAAAGCTTCTAAAAGATTTCCTGCAATATTCTCACTCAGTGTGACACTATTATCTGCAAAAATTAGTTTTGGTAAACCAAGTTCGTCACCAAGTTTATTAAGGTTTTTGCGGTTAACGATTTTGGATTTCATTTGCGTTAGAAAACCTTCGTTAGCCTCTGGATACCTTTGAAATAAGTAACAAGAAATAATCGAACCCAATACAGAATCGCCCAAAAACTCTAATCTTTCGTAGTTTTTTTTCTCAGAATTTTTTCCAGAAACTTTTAATGAAAAAGCCTCTCGAAAGACTTCAAGATTATTAACCTGATAGCCGACAAGGTCAGATATCTCTTTTTGAAATTTAGAATCTCTTTGAGAAAGTCCGTTGGTTTTTCTTTTTATTAGGAATTTAGAAAGTAAATTCTTCAACTCCATAATAATTTAGATTTTTTTGAAAAGTACACAAGCGTTATGTCCACCGAACCCGAATGTATTGCTCATAGCAACATTCACTTCTTTATGAACTGCTTCGTTAAAAGTAAAATCTAATCTCGCGTCGATCTTTTCATCATCTGTAAAGTGATTAATCGTCGGAGGGATAATCCCATGGATAATAGTACCAATAGCCGCAATAGCTTCGATAACACCAGCTGCACCTAAAAGGTGACCTGTCATCGACTTAGTAGAGTTAAGATTAATATCATAAGCATGCTCGCCTAGTAATTTTGCAATTGCACTAGATTCTGCAATATCTCCTAACGGCGTAGATGTACCATGCATATTGATATGGTCTACATCGTCAGCAGTAAGTCCTGCATCTTCCAAACAATTTTTCATTACAAGATAAGCGCCCAATCCTTCAGGATGTGGAGCTGTCATGTGGTGCGCATCTGCACTAAGTCCACCTCCAGCTAATTCTGCGTAAATCGTTGCGCCTCTTTTAACAGCGTGTTCATATTCTTCAAGAATGATACAACCTGCACCTTCACCTAGTACAAAACCATCTCTGTCTTTGTCAAAAGGTCTAGAAGCCGTTTTAGGATCATCATTTCTTGTAGAAAGCGCCATCAAAGCGTTAAATCCTCCCATACCACTTGCTGTAACTGCAGCTTCTGATCCACCACACACGATAACATCAGCTTTACCCAATTGAATAAGCATTCTTGCATCGATAAGTGCATTAGCAGAAGAAGCACAAGCTGAAACAGTTGTATAGTTAGGACCATGGAATCCAAACTCAATTGAGATATTACCAGGTGTAATATCAGCAATCATTTTAGGGATAAAGAAAGGGTTGAATCTAGGAATGTTTTGAGAATTAGCCCAACCAACAACTTCTGTTTCAAAAGTTTCTAGTCCGCCAATACCCGAACCCCAGATAACACCTACTCTATTTTTGTCAACAGAATCTTCGATAATACGGCTATGTGCAATCGCTTCGCGCGCTGCAACTTGACCGAATTGTGAGTTTCTGTCCATTTTTTTCGCTTCTTTTTTGTCAAAATGATCCAAAGGATTAAAGTTTTTGACCTCGCAAGCGAACTTCGTTTTAAAATTAGTGGAATCAAAAAGAGTAATGGGAGCGGCTCCGCTCTCACCTTTTACAAGACTGTCCCAATATTCTTTCGCATTATTTCCTATCGGTGTAATGGCACCAAAACCTGTAACAACTACTCTTTTTAATTCCATATAATTTTTTATAATTTCTAATTAATTCGTTAGAAAATATTATTTGTTAACTACTTCCTCGATGTAAGCGATAGCGTGACCTACAGTAGTAATTTTTTCTGCTTGATCGTCTGGAATCTGAATGTTAAATTCTTTTTCGAATTCCATAATCAATTCTACAGTATCCAAAGAATCTGCTCCTAAATCGTTAGTGAAGCTAGCCTCTGGAGTCACTTCTGTTTCTTCAACGTCAAGCTTATCAGCGATGATAGCTTTTACTCTTGATGCAATGTCTGACATAGTATTTAATTTTAATTAATGTTAATTTGGTGCAAATATATAAAATTTCAATTCAAAATAATTAAATTTTATCATTCCCTTTCTATAAAAACACAACGGAAAGATTATCAGTTAGTTTAATATTTGAAGTCTTTTATAATATTTAAAGCTACAATAAAATTTTAATAAGCCGATGCTTTTAGTCATAAAAAGTATAATTTTTCCTAATTTTGCTTATTATAATTAGTTTTTAGAAATGACGGAACATTTTGATAATGACGATGACCTTTTCACAGGTAAAGAACATACACCGCTTCGAGAAGATGCTTTTGCACTAAGTCCAGAAGAAAAAATTGAAAAAATCCAAGGACTTTTTGGTGAAATAATGCAGACTTTGGGACTTGACATGACGGACGATTCTCTTAAAGATTCGCCAAAGCGTGTAGCCAAAATGTATGTCAATGAAATTTTCGGAGGTCTTCTTCCAGAGAACAAACCTGGTATTTCGACTTTTTCTAATAAGTACAAATACCGTCAAATGCTTGTTGAAAAAGACATTACAGTATATTCATTCTGCGAACATCATTTCTTACCGATTATTGGTCGCGCGCACGTCGCATACATCTCTAATGGCGAAGTGATTGGTCTTTCTAAAATTAATAGAATTGTAGATTATTACGCCAAAAGACCACAAGTCCAAGAACGACTAACCATGCAAATCGTTGAGGCTTTGAAGGTCGCTCTAGGCACTAAAGATGTCGCTTGTATCATCGATGCCAAACACCTTTGCGTAAATTGTCGTGGCATTAAAGACACGGCGAGTTCAACAATTACAGCAGAATTAAGTGGCATATTCCGTACTAATCCAATCACACGTCAAGAGTTCTTACATTATGTAGGAAGTCATGCAAAGTTAGATTAAAATGGATTTTCAGATCTTAAAAAATATAGTTGAAGAGCAAACTTTGCGTTTTAATTCTATTACAGAAAAGGATTGGAATTTTAAAATAGCTGATGATAAATGGTCAAAAAAAGAAATCCTTGGACATCTTTGTGACAGCGCATTTACCAATATTAGAAGGTTTGTCGTAACACAATATAAAGAAAACGAAAATATAGTCTACGATCAAGATGCTTGGGTAAAAGCTCAAAATTATCAAAACATTCCAGCTAAAGACATCATTAATCTTTGGAAAGCTTTGAACTTGCAAATTGTCAATGTTGTTGAAAATATTCCAAACGAATTGTTGTTAAAAACTTGTGACACTTCAAAAAATGAACAAAGAATTGTAACTTTAGAGTTTTTGATACAAGATTATATTGATCATCTTAATCATCATCTAGAACATATTTAATAATGATAAAATTCAAAAAAGTATTAAATAAAATTTTCATCACGACAATTATTTGTTGTTGATGAAATTTCATGTTAAAACAATTATTAATTTTTGAATTTAAAATCTTTTAAAACCAAACAATGCAACTTAAAATATATAACTCCTTAACTGGAGAAAAGGAAATTTTCGAACCGATTTTACCAGGAAATGTTGGGATGTATGTCTGCGGACCAACTGTCTACAGCAATGTACACTTGGGTAATGTCCGAACATTTTTGTCCTTTGATTTCATCTACCGAAGCTTGATGTTTTTGGGTTACAAAGTTCGTTATGTTCGCAACATTACAGATGCTGGACATTTGACGGATGATGGTGATATTAACAATGATAGATTCATCAAACAATCGCGTTTGGAAAAATTAGAACCAATGGAAATTGTACAAAAATATACTGTTGATTTTCATGATGTTCTTAAGAAATTCAATCTTTTGCCACCGACAATTGAACCGACTGCAACTGGACATATTGTTGAACAAATTGAATTAACCAAAACGCTTATTGAAAAAGGATTTGCTTACGAAAGCAATGGTTCTGTATACTTTGATGTTTTGGAATATAATAAACGTGGTCTTAACTACGGCGAATTATCTCGTCGTAATATCGAGGAGCTTTTTGCAAATACGCGTGATCTAGACGGACAACATGAAAAGAAAAATCCACAAGATTTTGCACTTTGGAAAAACGCCTCGCCACAACATATTATGAAGTGGATTTCGCCTTGGGGAGAAGGTTTCCCGGGTTGGCATCTCGAATGTACTGCGATGAGCACCAAATATCTTGGTAATCAATTTGACATCCACGGTGGCGGAATGGATCTTAAATTCCCGCATCACGAATGTGAAATCGCACAAGGAAAAGCTTGCAATGGCGAAGAACCCGTAAGATATTGGATGCATGCTAATATGCTTACGATGAATGGTCAACGTATGTCAAAATCGACAGGCAACTATATTCTTCCAATGGAATTGATTACAGGAAATAACAATTTCTTTGAGAAAGCTTTCCATCCAAGTGTGTTGAGATTTTGCTTTATGCAAGCGCATTATAGAAGTGTTTTAGATATTTCTAACGAGGCGATGCTTGCTAGTGAAAAAGGTTTTAACAGATTGATGGAAGCCGTAAAATCTTTGGATAATTTGGAAACTTCGGCAACGTCGAGCATTAATGTTGAAGAACTGAAAACTAAAGTTGTAGAGGCTTTATTAGACGACTTTAACAGTCCAATTGTTATAGCTAATCTTTTCGAAATTGTTAAAACGATATTCGCTATTAAAGATAAAAAAGAGACGATTAGTCAAGCGGATTTGGATACATTAAAGCAGTTCGTTCATGATATTGTTTTCGAAGTTTTGGGTTTACAAAATGTGGAAGAAAATAATAGTGAAAAACTAGATCAAGCTTTAAAAGTTCTTATTGATCTAAGAAATCAAGCGAGAAAAGCAAAGAATTTTGATTTGTCGGATCAAATTCGAGATCAACTTTTAGAGCAAGGTATTGAGCTAAAAGATAGCAGAGACGGTACAAGTTACCAACTTTTATAAAAACATTCGGCGCCCACAATAGGCGCCGAATTTATTTTAATCTCATTTAAAAATATTTAATTCAGAAAAAATTAAATATTCCCAACAATGGTTTTTGTAATAGTAAATTCTTTAAGCGCAACTGTCGAAAGCTCCACACCATAACCAGATTGCTTTGCGCCTCCAAACGGCAATCTAGCATCTGAACTTGTTGACTTATTAATAGAAACGGTCCCAGAATCTAAATTATCAATAAAGAATTGCGCACGTTTTTTATCTTTCGTCCAAATCGCATTTCCTAATCCAAACGGAATATCATTAGCTAAAGTCAACAATTCTTCATCCGTTTCACCAACCATCAACATTGCTAAAGGACCAAATAATTCCTCTTGAAGAATTGGATTCCCAGCTTTTACTTTGATGATTCCAGGTTTTAATTCTTGGTCAGAAAGTCTTTCTAAAGGCAAGACGATTTCGGCTCCGTTTGCAATGGCTTTATCATATTGCGCCAACAATTCGTCCGCTAGATCTTTTCTAGCCATTTTCGAAATGCGTGTATTTTTATCCATTGGATCGCCAGGAACATAAGTTTTATATTCCTCTACAAAAGCAGGAATAAACTCATTTTCCACAGATTTTTGAACTAAGAAACGTTTTGCAGCATTACAAACTTGACCTGTATTTTGAAGCTTTCCACGAGGTGCTTCTTTAGCTGCTTTTAGAATTTCGGCATCGTCTAAAACAATATAAGCATCGCTACCACCCAATTCCAAAACCGATCTTTTAATATTTTTGCCAGCAATTGATGCCACTTCGCCACCAGCTTTTCCGCTACCAGTCAGGCTCACACCTTGCACATAAGGACTTTCTAAAATCTCTTGAATCTCTTTATGTCCAACTTCAAAATTCTGAAATACCGCTTCTGGAAAACCAGCTTGCACAAACAATTCCTCGATAAGTCGTCCCGTTCCGAAACAGATTGAAGCATGTTTTAACACAACAACATTTCCTGCTAAAATTGCAGGAACCGCAAATCTCAACACTTGCCAAAAAGGAAAATTCCAAGGCATTACGCCCAAAATTATCCCAAGCGGCGCATGATGAACTTCAGAAACATTAAATTCGGTTTCGATATTTTCAGGTGCTAAAACATTTTCACAATTTGCGTAATAGTCGAGCATACCCGCAGTTTTATTGATTTCGGCAATCGATTGGGTAATCGGCTTGTGCATTTCTTTAGTAATGGTAACCGCATATTTGTCAACATCCGACCTCATCAATTCAGCCATTTTTGAAAACAATTTTTGACGTTCTTCAAAACTTATTTTTCTCCAATTGAGAAAGGCTTGGTTACCTAATTCTAATTTTGCTTGTATATTCATAGTATAAAATTTCCGCACAAAATCTGTGCTAGAAAGTTTGATTTTAATAAAATTTAAATTTGCTTGTAATAGACAGAATCAGTTTTATTTTCGCCTAAAAAGCAAAACCGAATTAAGAAAAATCAGCAATAAATCTAGCGTCACCCAAATACTGATTTTCATATTGTCATACTTCAAAATACCAACTTGATCCGAAGCAATACTTGACAATTTCTGACTTTGATTAATATAGTTGCGTACTTCTACAATCTGGTCACGATTGCCTTCTGTAACGGCATGTTGCGAAAAATAAGCTAGTCTGGATTTGTTAAGATAACCTACAATCCAAAACTCATTTGACTTTTGCATATTAAGATATTCTATGCGATAAAAATCTGGTCGAATTCTCCCAATATGTTTAGAAAGATACTTTTCATTTTTTTCATCTTTATCGGAAACACGAATAACATAAAAATCCAACGGCTGCGGAAGATGGTTGATAACTTGTACCGCCATCGAATTTTCTAGAAATTGGCTTAGACTTTTTTCGACAAACCAATATGCGAAATAAGCGATACTCCCAACAACAATAACAAATCTAAGAATCTTTGCTACAACCGCAAATCGACCTTTTTTGTACAAAGACAAAACTAAGGCAGCGCATAACAACAAGAAAATCAGAAATATTATTAAATACATGATGCAAAGATAAGAAAGCTTTTGAAACTAGAGCTTAGTCGACATTCCATTCTTTATAAAATTGATCCAAAAAGCTTAACATAAACTGGTGACGTTCTTCGGCAATTTCCTTTGCAGAATCGGTATTCAACAAATCTTTTAGCAACAACAATTTTTCGTAAAAATGATTAATGGTTGTCCCATTCGATTTTTTGTATTCTTCTTTTGACATTCCGACTTGTGGCGGAATATTAGGATCGTACATTAAATTGTTTTTAAAACCTCCAAAATTAAATGTTCTCGCAATACCAATAGCACCAATAGCGTCGATACGATCAGCATCTTGTACAATTTTCAGCTCGATTGGAAGATCTTCTGGCGCTTCATTTCTGTTTTTAAATGAAATATTATTGATGATAAAAACAACTTTCTCGATGCGGTCGCTAGGAAAATTTAAAGATTGTAAAAATTCGGTTGCCACTTTTGGTGCGACAGTTTCGTCTCCGTTATGGAATTTGGGATCAGCAATATCGTGTAACAAAGCACCTAACTCGACAATCTCGATATCACAAGATTCTTTAGCGGCAATTTTTTTTGACAACTTCCAAACGCGTTCGATGTGGTACCAATCGTGTCCAGCTTCAGCGCCTTGTAGTTTTTCTTTTACAAAATCTATGGTTTTGTCAATAATTTGACTCATTTTCTCTTTAATTAATTTGGTTTAAAATAATATTCCACAGCTTTTGATTATAACTTCTAAAAAAGTTGACATGTCCAATATTACCCACTGCTGAATCTTTAACTTTTATTAAATGATATTCGGGTACCAGTTTTGGATAGGTACTTTTTAATAGTGATTCGACACCATTTTTGGTTAACCAAGCGTCATCTTCGGCATAAAGAACAAAAACTTTTTTAGAAATATTTTTAGAAATATCAACTTTGGAATTTTCTAATAAATAATCGGTTGACTTTTGTTTTAAAATTAAATTTCGCCAATCATAACCAACGCCAGCAGGAAGACTTTCGCCCAATCCAAAGCGATGTGCAGGGAAATAACCGAACAATTTAGTTGACAAAGGTTGCATAATCCCAAAACCCAAATAAGCCGAAACTTTGGTTTTAAAATTGAGATGACCAACGTAGGCATTTTGCGTTGCTACAAAAAACACTTTTTCGAAAACGTCAGAATATTGATTCATACCAAGAATTAGCGCACCAACACTGTGACCAAGAATATATTTAGAAGAATCAGAATAATGTTTAATAACATATTCTGTTACGGCTTTGTAATCGAGGTTGCCCCAATCTCGCATTGTTGCAGAAAAACCTTTCATCTTTCTAGGTTTTGACAAACCTATTCCGCGGTAATCGTAAGTGATAACCGTTATTCCGTTTTGCGCTAAAAACTGAGCAAATCCAAAATACATCTGCTGCTTAACACCCGTCGCCGAATTAATAATCAAAACTTTTTTCTTATCAATTTCGGGCACAAACAAGGTTGCGGCTAACAGATATCCATCCTCAGCTTTTATTGATAATTCCTGCATCGGACTGGACTATTTGATCTCCTTAAGATTAGGAAGACCTTTTTGAGAATCTAGTTGACTAGCAGCACGAAGGGCTATTTTGTTACCAAACTTCACGCAATCTTCGATGTTATTTTGATGTAAAAGGGCAATTGCAAAACCAGAAGTAAAGGCGTCGCCCATTCCCATTTTGTTGACCATGTCGCTAGGATTTTCGCGGAAATACTTCATTTCGGCACCATCATAATAACTTGTAGAGTTGGCATCATCGCGCAAAAACAACTTATTAGGAAGACTCTTCATAATGCTTTCTACAGGCACATCGCCAAAGACGTTTTTAACATCATGATTTTTAGCAACGATAAAAGTCGCTGCATCTACAACTTCTTGAGAAAGTTGCGCTGCTGGTGCCGCATAAACACCCAATTTTTTAGAATATTTCTTACACTTTTGTGCAACGTAATTGATGGTTTCTGCTGGAATTTCCATTTGCATTAAAACCAAATCTGCACTTTGAATAAAGCGATCCGCTTCGTCGATATAACGTTTTCCTAATTTGTAATTAGCGCCAGGAATAACAACAATGGCATTACC
>JAEXRP010000075.1:0-18452 GCA_023440705.1 Bacteroidota bacterium | reverse complement strand
GTTCTAGTCTAATTCTCGCGCCGTTTGCACCACCACGATAATCGGAACCTCTCCAAGTTCTTGCAGAATCCCAAGCGGTGTTAATTAATTCCGTTCTTGAAAGTCCAGAATTTAATAAAGTTTGTTTTAAATCAGCAACTTCAGAATCGCTTAATGTATAATCAACTTTCGGAATTGGATCTTGCCAAATCAAATCTTCGGCAGGAACATCTGCTCCCAAATAACGATTTTTTGGTCCCATATCACGATGCGTCAACTTGAACCAAGCTCTTGCGAAAACGTCCGCTAATTTATCTGGATTATTTAAAAAGTTTAATGAAATTTCTCTGTAAATAGGATCAAATTTCATCGCCATATCAGCATCGGTCATCATCGGATTGCGCTTCACATTCGGGTTGAATGCATCAACTGGCATATCTTCTTCCGCAATATTGACAGGTTCGTATTGATTTGCTCCAGCTGGAGATTTCGTTAATTGCCAATCGTATTTGAAAAGCAACGTCAAGAATTCGTTATCCCAGCGTGTCGGATTGGTTGTCCAAGCACCTTCAATCCCCGAAACCATCGTATTATCACGATTTCCAGTTCCCACGGAATTATGCCATCCCAAACCTTGTTCGTTAACATCCGCTCCTTCTGGGTCTGGACCTAAATTTTCTGCTTTTCCGTTTCCGTGAGATTTTCCAATTGTGTGACCACCAACCGTTAATGCAACCGTTTCTTCATCATCCATTCCCATTCTTTTGAATGTCACTCGAATATCATGACCAGTTTTAATTGGATCGGGATTTCCGTCCACGCCTTCAGGATTTACATAAATTAATCCCATTTGAACCGCTGCCAAAGGATTTTCTAGAGTGTCGCGATTTTCATCATCACCATAACGATGTTTTGTAGAGTCCAACCATTTTTTCTCGGAACCCCAATAAACATCTTTTTCGGGAGCCCAAATATCCAAACGTCCACCACCGTAACCGAAAGTTTTCAAACCAACAGCTTCGTAAGCAACCGTTCCTGCAAGGATAATTAAGTCACCCCAAGAAATTTTATTTCCGTATTTCTTCTTGATTGGCCAAAGCAAACGGCGACCTTTATCCGTATTTACGTTATCTGGCCAAGAATTTAACGGTGCAAAACGTTGATTTCCTGTGTTCGCACCACCACGACCGTCCATGGCGCGGTAGCTTCCCGCCATGTGCCAAGCCGTACGTACAAACATTCCTGCGTAGTTTCCGTAATCGGCTGGCCACCAATCTTGACTGTCCGTTAATAAAGTTTTTATATCATTCTTAACCGCTTCCAAATCCAGTTTTTTGAATTCTTCGGCATAATTAAAATCTTCACCAAAAGGATTTGTTTTTTGGTCGTGCTGCGCCAAGATATCCAAATTAAGCGCATTTGGCCACCAATCCATTACCGATTCGTTATTGGAAGTAAGTCCACCATGAATTACGGGGCATTTTCCTGAATTAGAATTTGTCTCTTGAGTTGGTTGTGGTGAAGTTTCACCGTGATTAAAAGGGCATTTGCCTTCTCCGTTTTCTGTGTTCATATGAGTTTATTTTTAATTTCTATAAGGTTTTAACAAAGCTATTGGTTTAATATTGGGAAAATCAATTTTAGTCATAACTTAAATTTAAACAAATAATAAACAAAATCTATCACATTTAAAATTCTAATTTCGTTCATCTATATAAAATTTAATAATACATAAATTTTATCTTTAAATTTAAAAGATATTTCCATGATAAGCACAATTGTTTATCAATTTTAAAATAAGATTAACATTCGTAAGTTTTATTTAATGCAAAAAACCCTATCGAAACAATTGATTAACTTTGTTTTGAAATAAAAATCATGACAGAATTAAAACAACTTCCCGCGAAAAAGACAATTGCTCTGGTAGCGCACGATCATAAAAAAGATGAATTGCTAGATTGGGTAAAACGCCATCGAGATATCTTGGTACAGCATCATCTTATAGCAACGGGAACAACTGGAAAACTAATTTCGGAAAGTCAGAATGTTGAAGTGGCGCGTGTCCTGAGTGGTCCATTGGGTGGAGATCAGCAACTTGGCGCCATGATTGCTGAAGAAAAAATCAATATGGTTATTTTCTTTTGGGATCCGATGGAATCGCAACCTCATGATAGCGATGTTAAGGCATTTTTGAGACTTTGTGTGGTCTGGAATATCCCAACGGCAAGTAATTCTGCAAGTGCCGATTTCTTAATTACTTCCAAATATATGGACGAAGATCACAGCGTATCGCTTCCTGATTATAAAACCTATTTGAATCGGAATATCAAGAAAGGGATATAGAATCATATTTTATTCAATAAAAAAGCTACAATTAATCTTGTAGCTTTTTAATTTTATTCTGAGGTTTTCATCAAATCTCGTTTGTTTTCTTTTTCAATTTTATTGTACACATATTTTGACATCAAAATACTAAATTCATATAACAATAATAACGGTAAGGCAGCTGCCATCATGCTTAGCACATCAGCAGGCGTAATAATCGCAGCAACAACCATGATTAAAACAATGGCGTGACGACGATAAGTTTTTAAGAATTTCGGTGTTAAAATCCCGATGGCTGTCAATATGTAAACGATAATCGGGAACAAAAATACCAAGCCCATTCCTAATACGACTTGTAAGAAAAGTGTTGTGTAGTCACTTAAATCAAATAGTTGAACAATGTTTTCCGAAACTGTGAATAGTAAACCGAAATTAATAGCTAAAGGTAGAATTAAAAAATATCCTGTTAAAACACCAGCAATAAATAAAATCCAAATGCTATTAATATAAAATACTGAGTTTCTTTTTTCCTTTGGAAGTAAAGCCGGACTTATAAACCTCCAAATTTCCCAAATAATGTACGGAAATGCGATAACAATTCCACCAAAAATAGAAACCGCCATCATCACATTAAATTGTTGGAACAATTGCTTTTGTTGAATTTTGAAAGTGTCGGGAAGATGGATACTTTCTTGACCAGTAAACATTTTCGAAAAATGATTAATCAATCGGAAAGTCGGAAAATCATTACTTGTTGGACCAAAAAATATGTGATCCATAATCCAATTGATATTAAATCCGACAATTAAAGCACCAGCAATAATGGCTAAAATTGATCTTACCAAATGTGATCTAAGCTCTCCAATGTGTCCCAAAAAGGACATTTCTTTTTCTTCGCTCATTAATTTCTGTTCCTGTTAATGCAATTTTTGTGACTGCGAAATTAACTATTTTATTGTTAAATCTTTGTATGACTTTTTTCGAAATTCTAAATTATCCCTTCATCCAAAAGTTTGTGCAAGTCGATAATACCATAATATTGTCCGTTATCAGTTACGATGAGTTGTCCGATATTGTTATTTTTAAGAATATACATGGCTTCTTTCGCAAGTTCGGATTTATCAATGTTTTTCGGATTTTTGCTCATAATGTCTTTTGCAATAACTTTCGAGACATCATCTTGATTTAGCAACATTCTTCGCAAATCGCCATCGGTAATCACACCAAGAATTTTTCCGTTATCCGTTACGACAGTTATACCATGTTTGGAAGCACTCACCGAAATAATAACCTCACGAATTGTCGCTTCAGGATTAACTTCTGGTTTGGTTTGCGAAACAAATTGTTCCACTTTCGCTGTTAAATTTTTTCCTAAACTTCCTCCTGGATGGAATTTTGCAAAATCGATGTCTTTGAAATCTTTTAGTTCCATAAGACAAACTGCTAGCGCATCGCCCAAAGCCATTTGCACTGTTGTAGAACTTGTTGGCGCCAACTTGTTAGGGCAAGCTTCTTTGTCAACATGTGTATTCAGAATTATTGCAGATGCCTTTCCTAATTTACTATCAGGATTTCCAGTCATACCGATTAAACATGAAGAATAATCTTTTAAAAAGGGAAGAAGGTTAACGATTTCTGGAGAATTTCCGGAATACGATATGCAAAGCACAACGTCTTGTTTTTGGATAACGCCAAGGTCACCGTGTATGGCTTCTGCAGCATGTAGAAATTGTGCTGGTGTGCCAGTTGAGTTAAGTGTTGCCACGATTTTGTTACCAACATGCGCAGATTTACCGATGCCAACTACGATGAGTTTTCCGGAGGCTGCATTGATGCTTTCAACGGCTTTTACAAAACTGTCATCCAATCTATTTTTAAGTGATTCAAGTTCGGCGATTTCGATGGATAGGGCATCTTTGGCTAGTGAAAGAAGATTCATATTACTTAATTATTAAGCTTCATTATTTATTTTAGAATCACATTAAATTTTGCTATCTTCACGTTCCCAAAAAAAATAGATTTTTGGTTTTTTCAATTAGCTTTAGTAACTTTAGTACATCAAGTCAGCTATTAAGCTTTTAAAGTTTAGCAAAAATGTTATTCTTTAATAATTGAAGTCATTTTTGATTTATTGTGCAAATTTAGTAAACAAAACTAAAGGATGGATATAAAGAACATCGACTTATCAAAGGAGTTAAAAAAATACTTTGGTTTTTCAACATTTAAAGGTCAGCAAGAAGAGATTGTAAATACATTATTGGCATCGAAAGATGTTTTTGTATTAATGCCAACAGGCGGTGGAAAATCGCTTTGTTATCAACTACCCGCATTAATCTCGGAAGGGACAGCGATTGTTGTGTCGCCACTTATCGCTTTGATGAAGAACCAAGTTGACGCGGTTAATGGACTTTCTGAGGAAAGTGGTGTGGCGCATGTTCTCAACTCATCACTTAATAAAGCGCAAACCAAACAAGTTTTTGATGATATTAAATCTGGGAAAACAAAACTACTATATGTTGCACCAGAATCTTTGATTAAAGAAGAGTATGTTGAATTTCTTCGCGATGTTAAAATATCGTTTGTAGCCATTGATGAAGCGCATTGTATTTCGGAATGGGGACACGATTTCCGTCCAGAATATCGTAACTTAAAAGGTATTATTGATAAAATTGCGAACGTTCCAGTTATGGCTTTAACAGCGACTGCAACGCCAAAAGTTCAGGATGATATCCAAAAAACTTTGGGAATGAACAATGCTGTTGTTTTCAAAGAAAGCTTTAACAGAGCTAATTTGTTTTATGAAATCCGACCAAAAGTTAATGTAGATAAAGAAATTGTAAAATTTATCAACCAACATAAAGGCAAATCTGGAATTGTCTATTGTCTTAGCCGCCGAAAAGTAGAGGAATTTGCACAACTTCTTCAGGTTAATAGCATTAATGCTTTGCCTTATCACGCGGGACTTGACCAAAAAACGAGAGTTGCCAATCAGGACAAATTCTTGATGGAGGAAGTTGACGTTATTGTCGCAACCATCGCTTTCGGAATGGGAATTGACAAACCAGACGTTCGATTTGTTATTCATTATGATATCCCGAAATCTTTAGAAAGTTATTATCAAGAGACGGGTAGAGCGGGCAGAGATGGCGGGGAAGGTTATTGTTTGGCATTTTATGATCCAAAAGATATTGAAAAATTAGAAAAGTTCTTGGCTCAAAAGCCAGTTTCTGAACGTGAAATCGGACTTCAACTTTTGAATGAGGTTGTAGGTTATGTGGAGACTTCCATGAGTCGACGTCAATATTTGTTGCATTATTTCGGAGAAAAATTTGATCCTGTAAAAGGTGATGGTGCCAAAATGTGTGATAATTCTGTTAATCCGCCAAGTTTAATTGAAGCAACCAAAGACCTAAATTTTGTTTTAAAACTGATAAAAGATTTGGGTGAAAAATTCCGTACCAAGGATTTGATTTCGATAATTACTGGAAAAGAAACTGCCGTTACAAAGTCTTACAAACTTGAAAAATCTGAAGCTTTCGGAATCGGGAAGGAGCAAAGTGATAATTATTGGAAGTCGATTATTCGCCAAGCGACGGTGCAAGAATATCTTAAAAAAGACATCGAAACTTACGGCGTTTTAAAATTGTCTCCAAAAGGCAACGACATGTTGGAAGGCAAATGCAAAGAACAATTCTTTATTGCAGAAGACAGACAATATGATTTAGCACAAACCAAAAAATCCGAATCTGAACAAGTCCAAGTGCAAGCTGGTGGCGGACTTGACCAAGTATTATTTGGACAGTTAAAAGAGCTTCGCAAGAAGGTGGCGCACAAATTGGGAATTCCGCCATACACGGTTTTTATGGATCCGAGTTTGGAAGATATGACGGTGCAATATCCAACGAGTTTGGAAGAAATTGCTAAAATCTATGGCGTTGGTGAAGGAAAAGCCAAAAAGTATGGAAAAGATTTTGCGGAGTTTATCAAAAAATATGTGGAAGAAAACAATATCGAGCGCATGCAAGATATGGTTCTGAAACAAGTTGCCAACAAAGCGAGTCACAAGGTTTTTATTATTCAGAATACGGATAAAAAATTAGATTTCGAGGATATTGCGAGAGCCAAAAATTTAACAATGAATGAGCTTCTTAAAGAAATGGAAGCGATTGTATATCAAGGTACTAAGTTAAATGTTAATTATTACATCGAAGATAATTTTGATGAAGATATTGTTGAAGAATTTATGGAATTTATGAAAGATTCAGAAAGCGATTCGATGAAAGTTTTGACTGATGAATTTGGTGATGATTTATCTGATGAAGAAATCCGAATGTTAAGAATTAAATTTATTAGCGACGTAGCTAACTAATTTGTTTTAAAATATTAAATAAACGCTTTACTAATCTAGTAGAGCGTTTATTTTTTTATCTTTGGAATGATGAAAAAAATCTCAATCATATTCATTCTTCCCGATTTGGAAACTGGCGGTGCCGAGCGCATTGTGATGACGCTTGCCAACCATCTTCCGCGCGAAAAGTTTAAACCAAAAATCATGCTTTTGCGTAAAGAAGGCGGCTATTTGCGTTATGTGAAAGATGATGTGGAAATTATTGATCTTAATACAGAACGGATTCGTCATTCGATTCGACCTATTTTAAAGGAAATTCGAAAAAGAAAACCCGATATTGTTTTTTCGGGATTTGGAGAAGTTAATGCGTATTTATCGCTCTTTATTAAACTTTTTCCAAAAACGAAATTCATTGCTAGAGAAACCAATGTAGTTTCGGAACACGTTACCAGAAAGGAAATTCGATTTTTTTATAAATTTTACAACAGTTACAAAAATATCATTTGTCAGAGTGATGATATGGCGCAAGATTTACTCAAAAATTTTGATATTAAATCTAATAAAATCGTCAAAATAAATAATCCCGTTGATTTTGATTTTATTGATGAAAAACTAAAATCTTCTCAACGTCCAGAAACTTTTAAAAGCAATTTTAAAAACGTTGTCGCCATCGGAAATCTTTCTTCCAGAAAAGGTTTTGATAATTTATTGAAAGTATTTTCAAGATTAAAAAATGAAAATATTTTGCTTCACATTTTGGGAGATGGACGCGATAAAGAAATGCTTCACGAAATGAAAGAACTTCTTGGACTTAAAAATGTAACATTTCATGGAAGACAAGAAAATCCATATCAGTTTTTAAAATTTGCGGATTTGTTTGTTTTATCGTCTCGTTACGAAGGTTTCCCCAATGTTTTGTTGGAAGCTGGTGCGTGCGGAACTTTTTCTTTAGCTAATAATTGTCCTGGAGGCATTAACGAAATTGTGCAAGAAGGCATTAATGGTGAAGTTTCTAATATTGAAAATCATGAGGATTTTGCTCAAGATATTTTGAAAGTTTTACATCAAACTCATGATGCAAATGCTATTCGAGGTTCTATACTTTCAAGATTTTCAAAAGACATCATTATGAAAAAATACGAGCAAGTTTTAGGAAATTTATAACATCTATCGCAGGTTTAACAAAATTTTGCGCAATCTCAGTTGGCGATGCTGTATATTATCTTTAAATTTGTAACGCTTAAAAAGTATTAACATAAAAAATATATAATGTCACAATTTGATGTTACCGTAATCGGTTCTGGTCCTGGTGGATACGTTGCTGCAATTCGTGCGGCGCAATTGGGTTTCAAAACAGCAATTATCGAAAAATACCCTACAATGGGTGGAACGTGTCTTAACGTAGGATGTATTCCTTCGAAAGCACTTTTGGATAGCTCTGAGCATTTCGAAAAAGCAAAACACGATTTTGCAGATTTCGGTATTATCATCAATGAGCCTAAAGCAGATTTAGCAAGAATGATTGCTCGTAAAAACGAAGTGGTTGATATGACGACGAAAGGAATCAGTTTCTTGATGGATAAAAACAAAATCACTGTTTTTGAAGGTGTTGGAAGTTTTGAATCGGCTACAAAAATAAAAGTGACAAAAAATGATGGTTCTGCAGAATCTATTGAGTCAAAATATACGATCATCGCAACAGGTTCTAAGCCATCTTCGTTGCCATTTATCAATATCGATAAAGAAAGAGTAATCACTTCTACAGAAGCTTTAAACTTAAAAGAAATCCCAAAACACTTGATCGTAATTGGTGGTGGTGTTATCGGTCTTGAGTTAGGTTCAGTTTATTTAAGATTAGGTTCTCAAGTAACTGTGGTTGAATATATGGACAAAATTATTCCAGGAATGGATGGTTCTTTATCTAAAGAGCTTCAAAAAGTCTTGAAAAAACAAGGTATGAAGTTCGAACTTTCAACAGCGGTTTCTGGTGTTGAAAGAAATGGCGATAGCGTAAAAGTTACTGCTAAAAACAAAAAAGGTGAAGAAGTTGCTTTCGAAGGTGATTATTGTTTAGTTTCTGTGGGTAGAAAACCTTACACAGACGGACTTGGTCTTGAAGCTGCGGGAGTTGAATTGGATGAAAGAGGAAGAGTGAAAGTAAACGATCATCTTCAAACAAACGTTGCAAATATCTATGCAATTGGTGACGTTATTAAAGGGGCGATGTTGGCTCACAAAGCGGAAGAAGAAGGAGTTTTCGTTGCTGAAACTTTGGCTGGTCAAAAACCACATATCAATTATAATTTAATTCCAGGAGTTGTTTACACTTGGCCAGAAGTTGCTGGAGTTGGACAAACGGAAGAGCAATTGAAAGAAGCTGGTGTTGAATATAAAGTTGGTAATTTCCCAATGAGAGCTTTAGGAAGAAGCCGTGCTTCGGGTGATACAGATGGTTTCGTGAAAATTATTGCTGATGCAAAAACAGACGAAATTCTTGGTTTCCACATGATTGGTGCAAGAGCTGCTGACTTGGTTGCAGAAGGTGTTACTGCTATGGAATTCCGTGCAAGTGCAGAAGATTTAACAAGAATGTCTCACGCACACCCAACTTACGCAGAAGCTGTGAAAGAAGCTGCTTTGGACGCTACAGGAAAAAGAGCAATCCACATGTAAGATTTTTAAAATCAAAATATTAAAAAAAGAGAAGTCAGTTTTGGCTTCTCTTTTTTTTTGTTTTAAATTTTGCTTTGATGATATTTTTTATTGAGAGTTAAATTGAGTTTAGTTAAAAAAAATGATTTACTAAAAATATTAAATTATTCATTTAAAGTTCCTAAAATACAAGGTTTTTGGCACGTTTGTAGAATATAGAAAATTGTAAACCTAAATTTTAAAAGTCATGAAAAAGATATTTACATTTTTAATTTTAGCAGTTAGCTTACAAGCTTTTGCTCAAGAAGCTGGACGATCTGGAGAATTGCTAAAAAATGAAGCAAGTACTTCCGAAATGCAACAACGAAATAATGTTGGCGAGATAAGTGGTGAAAGAGGTTCGTCAAAAAATAACGGACAAAGAAACTCTGGAAATAATAGTAATGATTATGGTCGAAGCAATGGATCTTCAGGAACAAGGTCGACAAATAATTATCGTTGGAATCAAAACTACGGCTATTCCGAAGTGTTTTTAAGAATCCCTGAAAATGGCTATTTTACAGTAGAAGTTGGAGATCAAATGATAAGTAATGCTTCAGGAAAATACCGTTTCTTTGATTTAAGTTCTGGTAAGATTCCAGTTTCAATTTATACGAATGGTTATTTAATTTATAGAACTCAATTGAAAGTTGCGAATAACAGCAGAATGGTTTTGGATTTCTTTACTAATAAAGGTTTGTTTTTGCTAGATTCGTATCCTGTACAAGGGCAAATGTATGGTTTTAATGAGTGGGACGATGTTTGGAACAATCCATATAATTCTGGATGGAATCAACCTACTTCTCCAAATTTCAATAACAGCGCCGTTATGAACAATCAATTGTTTCAACAATTTTATAATGCAATGCTGAAAAACGCGGCTTTTGATAAAGATAAAAAGGAATTCATTCTTCAACAAGTCCGAGCTTCGGATTTTACGTCAAATCAAATTGCAATGTTACTAAAACCGTTTTCGTTTGACAGTAATCGTCTGGATGTGGCAAAAATATTATATAAAAATTGCGTCGATAAAAATCTATATTTCGTCGTTGGTGATGCATTTGATTTTGAGACAGGAAGACGAGAGCTAATGAAGTTTATTTCTAATCAATAATTTTTTAGAACAGAATATAATATAAGAGGAAGTTAGCTTTCTCTTTTTTTTAATGTACCTTAAATTGGTTAATGCGTTTTATGAAGATCATTTTTCGCACGTTTTCGACTTTTCATATTTCTGACATTGATGCCATCGCGATCTGATAGTTTTAGATATTCATAAAGTGTTACCAAGCCGAGAACACCGATAATGGCAAAAGCTAAATGAAAATCTTTAACATTATAATGACCTTCAGTACCATGAAAAAGACTTGCGGTTTTTAACGAAAATGCACCAAGCGTAATTCCCATTCCCAAAGTCATTTGTTGTGCTGTGCTATATAATGTATTGGCGTTGTTCATGCGCTCTTTCGGGATGTCAGCATAAGCTAAAGTATTAAGACTACTAAATTGCATCGACCGAACACATCCTGAAATAAACAATACTGTTATGGTCATCCAATGTGGCGTATTTGGGAAGAGTAGAAGCATTGCAAAAGATGTTAAACTTAATAATACAGTGTTGGCAACTAGAACTCTTCTAAACGAAAATTTCCGAGTGATCCAAACTGTTGCAGGCTTCATAACCAAACTACCAACCATACTTGCCATTAGCAAACTTCCAGATTCGAAGGCTGTTAATCCAAATCCGACTTGAAACATTAATGGCATTAAAAAAGGCGCCATCCCAATAACCATTCTTGTTATAGAACCAGAGTAAATCGTAATTGAGTAGGTTTTGGTTTTTAATTCAGAAAAATCGAGTAGTGGATTATCAACTTTTTTGGTATGTAAATAAAAAATATAAAACACCAAAATACTAAATATCATCAATGGCACCGAATAATAAACAGGCAGCATATCATTCGTAAAACTTTCTAAACCCAACATAAACCCAATCATCCCAATCGTACTTAATGCAAACCCTTTAACATCAAGTTTCCTATCAGTTTTTTCGTTCGTATCGGGAATGTATTTCATAGTTAGAAAGAAAGCCAAAAGTCCCAACGGAATATTAATGAAAAATATCCAGTGCCAACTGAAATAGGTCGTAATATATCCTCCTACAAAAGGCCCAAGTATGGGACCAATAAGTCCAGGCCAAGTAATAAAAGCAATGGCACTGACTAGATCGTTTTTTTCTGTGTTTTTAAGAACCGAAAGTCGTCCTACAGGAACCATCATCGCTCCAAAAAAGCCTTGTAAAGCTCTGGCTAAAGTAAACTGCGTTAAATTTTGACTCCATCCGCAAAGCGCTGATACAACCAAAAAACCAAGAATTGCCGTTCCAAAAACTTTTTTAACACCAAATTTTTCAGAGATCCAGCCACTAATCGGGATAAAAACTGCTAACATAATAATGTAAACCGAAACGCCAATACTCATGTGAAGCGGATCGGCGCCAAAGGATTTTGCCATTTGTGGAAGCGCAGTCGTAATTACGGTGAATCTAGATTTTCCATTAAAAAAGTGGCACCGACAATCAACGAAACTCGAAGAGCTTTTGCTTCCATATTTATAATTAAAACAACTTTTCTTCGGTGCTAAAATAATGCCATCAACTATTTTAATAACAAAAAAGCGACTGAAAAAATCAATCGCTTTATATATACTATGTAGATAGTTTATTTTTGAACAGGTGCCTGTGTTGCAGGAGCCGTTTGATTAGCTGGTGCTTGACCTTGTGCAGGCGCTTCTTTCTTAGTTGGCGTTTTTGGCGCTTGGAAAGTTGTTGTTGGTTTACCAGTAATAACAATGCTTAGAATAATCATCACAGCGATAAAAATTCCTAATGTCCAAGTTGCTTTTTCCATAAAGTCATTGGTTCTTTGTACTCCAAAAGTTGCTGAAGAAGTACCACCAAATGTTCCTGAAAGACCGCCACCTTTTGGGTTTTGAGCCATAATAATAATGATTAACAGCACGCATGCAATCATAATCAATACCATAAATAGCGTAAATATAGTGCCCATGTAATTTTAAATTTTGAGTGGCAAATATAATGATAAATATTTATTACTAAAAATATTAATTACTTAATTTTTAATGAATTTAATATAATGTTGAACAGAATTATCTCCTACCAGTTTTACAAGATAAGTTCCTTTTGATAATTGCGATACATTTAGGTCTTTTTTAAAATTTCCTTGCGCTATTATTTTTCCTGAAAAATCTAGAATTTGATAAGTTTCAAATTTTAAATCAGAATTAACAAGAAGCAATTCTTTTACTGGATTTTGAGCAAGTTTTACATTCGCAATTTTAGATGTTTCTTGCGTTGCAAGTAGACAAGCTGGCGGATTGGTAATTGGACCAGAAGAAGCATCATAATAAACCGTGTCTTCTGTTATAATTTGATAACGAGGAAAAGGACTTGGAGTCTGCCCAAAATCTGAACAGTTGTTAAAATTTATTTCAGCACTTCCATATAAGTACGCCATTTGATACCAACCTTCACATGCTTCAGTCATTTTTTGACCAGGTGGAAAAAAATCTATTGCATTTGATGGCTCAATCATATTAATAAATGAACATGGAACACCCCAACTGGCAGCAGGTTTAAAAAACACTTTTTTTTCTGGTAATGTTGTGTAATAGTTTCTTTGATACACAGCGGATAATGTATTGTCAGACAATTTCACACGTGCTTTTATCGTCAAATTGTGAGGGATTGGAATATTAACATTACTATCAGTAATGCTTAAAGAACTAAAATTTGGATCTGATCCATCTGTCGTATAATAAATTGTGCCAGGTCCATAAATTATAGACATAAATGGTGTAGGAGAATAATTAAAATATGGGTGGAAAGAAACTTGTGAAAATAAAGAAGTTGCAAAAATTAGGGCTAAAACTTGTAAAGATTTTTTCATAGTTAATAAGTTTTGGGTTAATCGTTTTAAATTTAATAAATTCGTGCTTACAAAGAAAAAATAGTTTCATGAAGTTAAAACATACTATAGTTGCGCTAATTGCACCCTTTATGATGAATGCACAGCAAAAATTAACGCCCGAAATTCTGTGGACGCTTAACAAATTAGGTGTTCAGGCAGTTTCTCCAGATCAATCTTCGCTAATCTACAAAGTCAGTAAAACGGATTTGAAAACAGAAAAATCAAATTCTTCAACTTACTTTATGAATTTGCTCAATCAATCGGCAGAGAAAGTTGATTTTGGAAAACGTGCTGTCATCCAATGGGATAAAAATGGCTTGTACGCGCAAGAAGCTGATAAAATTGTATTGTCAAAAGATGCAGGGAAAACTTGGACTGATTTTTATACAATCGGTAATGATGCCGAGAATATTGTAATATCTCCAGACGGAAAAAAAGTGGCGTTTAGCAAAGCTGTTTTAGTAGAGAATTTAATGGCGAAAGACAAATATGTTGATACACCAAAATCTACAGGACAAATCTACACAGATCTTAACCACAGACATTGGGACGCTTGGAATGAAGGCAAATACAATCACGTTTTTGTAGTTAACACATCCGATTCATCAGATAAAGCAAAAGATTTATTAGAAGGTAAAAAGTTTGATTCGCCGCAGAAACCTTTTGGTGGAAGTGAGGATTTCGTTTGGAGTCCAGATTCTACAGAATTGCTTTATGTAACCAAAGCTAAAAGTGGTGCAGACTACGCGCAAAGTACGAATACAGATATTTTCGCGTACAACTTAGCAACTGGTCGAACCTCCAATTTAACAGAGGGAATGATGGGTTACGATGTTGCGCCGAGTTTTAGTAATGATGGGAAAAATTTACTTTGGTTAAGTATGAAACGCGATGGTTACGAAGCTGACAAAAATGACATCATTGTTATGGATTGGAAGTCTAAAACTAAAAAAAATCTAACGGAAGCTTGGGACGAAACCGTTTCTGGATCAACGTTTTGGAGCGCAGATTCTAAAAATATCTACTTTACAGCAGCTTATCGTGGTACAAAACAACTATTTGTTGTTGATGCGAAAGGTGGAAAAGTAAGTCAAGTTACGAACGGTCAATTTGATGTTAACGATGTTGTTGCACAGACTAAAAATGCTTTGGTAGTCTCGAAAGTGGATATCAATCACAATGCAGATCTTTTTAATGTTGAATTAAAAAAAGGGCAATTGTCACAGATCACCGATGTTAACAAAGACAATTACGCAAAATTAACTTTCGGAAAGTCTGAACTTAAAATGGTTAAAACTTCGGATGGCAAAGAGATGGGTGTTTGGTTCCATTATCCACCGAATTTTGATCCAAACAAAAAATATCCAACACTTCTATATTGTCAAGGTGGTCCGCAATCGGCGTTAACGCAATACAATTCTGTAAGATGGAATTTTGCTTTGATGGCAGCTAACGATTATATCGTTGTAGCGCCTAACCGTCGCGGTATGCCAGGTTGGGGTACTAAATGGAATGAAGATATCTCTGGCGATTGGGGAGGACAACCAATTCGCGACTATCTTGCTGCAACGGATTTTGCTAAAACGCTTCCGTATGTAGATAAAGATCGCGTAGCAGCTGTTGGTGCTAGTTACGGTGGGTATTCGGTGTTTATGTTGGCGGGTGTCCATGAGAATAGATTTAAAACCTTTATTGCACATGACGGATTGTTCGATATGACATCTTGGTACGGAACAACAGAAGAATTGTGGTTTGCAAACTGGGATTTGGGTGGACCTTATTGGAAAAATCCAACACCAAAGGCTTACACAGATTTTAACCCGATTAAAAAAGTAGCTAATTGGAACAAACCAATTATGGTTATCCAAGGAGGAATTGATTTCCGTGTGCCTTATGAGCAAGGTCAAGAAGCCTTCCAAGCTGCAAAATTAAAAGGTTTGAAAACTAAATTTTTATACTTCCCGAACGAAAATCACTGGGTGCTTCATCCTCAAAATGGATTGGTATGGCAACGCGAATTCTTCGATTGGTTGAAGGAAACTTTATAACAAAGCTTGTAAAATAGCCCCGATAGAAGCGGCATCCTTTTGTGGATGCCGTTTTGCGTTTGAGGTGGTGGCTTCCACAAAAGATATAGCGGATAGCGGGATAAGGCTCCTAAAAACAATTTTAAATGGATAAATCACGTTTAATAAAACTCAGTGTTGTTGGTAGCTCCCGAATTTTTTCTAAATTAGTCAACGTTTTATGAAAAGGCTTTATTTTTTTTCGAAGATTAATAAATGGATTATTTATACCATTTTGACGGCAGTTGTGATCGGGATCATTTTGTCGTCTTCGGTGATGATTAGTTATCTGCGAGAAAAAGAAACTGGACGGATAAAGTCGATTGCGACGGCGATGAAGTACATGCAAGACGTGAATTTTGACTATCGTCTGAACGAGTTATCGCTGAATGTGATTAACGAAAATGAGGATATTCCGTTTATCTTGACCGACAAAAAAGGTAACCTGATCGAAAGTCGAAATATTCCTGAAGAGGTTAGAAATGATCCGAAACGACTGAAAGCTGTGATGCATCAAATGGAAAGTCGTTATCCGCCGTTTGAGATTCAGTTACCCGAATTTAACAACCAATTTATCTATTATGACAATTCCGAATTATTGAATAATTTGAGGTTTTATCCTTATGTTTTGGCGCTGTTTATAGGTGGTTATATTGCGTTTTCGTTTTGGTTTTTGAGAACTTTGAAGAAGACAGATGAAGGTTTTGTTTGGGCTGGATTGGCGAAAGAAACAGCGCATCAAATCGGAACACCGCTGTCATCAATGATTGGTTGGGTGGAAATTATGAAAATGGAGGACGAAAACGGAATGGGCGTTAAAGAGCTGGAACAGGATGTTAATCGATTAAAAACGATTTCGGAAAGGTTTTCTAAAATTGGTTCGATACCAGATCTTAATGATTTGGATTTGACGGAAACCGTTCAGCAGAATTTTGATTATTTAAAGAAGCGAATTTCTACTCGTGTTGAGTTTAGTTTGCAAAAAACTTACGAAGAAATAATGATTCCACACAGTCGAATTTTGATGAGTTGGGTTATCGAAAACTTGGTGAAAAATGCGGTGGACGCGATGAAAGGCGAGGGCAAACTCGAAATTTTACTGTATAAAAAGAATCGTACCGTCTATATCGATGTTAAAGATAATGGTTCTGGAATGACGAAGGCCCAAGCGCGAAGTGTTTTCAAACCTGGATATTCTACAAAAAAACGTGGTTGGGGATTAGGACTTTCGCTCGCAAACCGCGTGGTGAAAGAATATCACAACGGCGAAATAAAAGTCAGTCAAACCGAAATCGGAAAAGGCACAACTTTTAGAATTACTATGAAATTACCGAAAGAAACTAAAACCTTGCAAAATTAAGTTTTGTGAGGTTTTATTGCTCCACCGCAGGTTTTGGCGTTTCATGAAATTATTTTAGCGGGTCTAATTTTTTTGTTCTATTTAATTCTCATCATGGTTACAAGCGAGGTTGCAACATGCGATTCTTTTTGATTTTCGGAGATGCAATAGATTTCGGTGCGGACAACGCTGATGCTTTTTCCACCTTTTATAACATAGGATTTACTAAGAAGTGCGTCACCAATTGCTGGTCTCAGATAATTAACTTTTAGTTCAACCGTTACAACATAACAATCGTCGTCATAATGTGTGACCGCAGCATAACCCGAGGAAACATCGACCAAAGACGCCATCATAGCACCGTTAAACATTCCAGCTTTGCGCGTCATGATGTCTTGTTTTGGAATTTTAATAGAGATATAATCGGTGTCCAATTCTTCCAAAGTTGCTTTGTAGAACTTTAAAGTTTCGGAATTGTTAAAACTTTTCTCGACCAATTGTCGTTTTTCGGGTGTCATAATTTTAATTTAAGTTTTCCTAATTTCTGAAAAAAAATCAAAACAAGACCAATTGTCTTTTAATGAAAAATTGTCGACCTTTGTTTGTTCAAATTTAGAACTGAAAATCTATGAAGTTGTGCATTGCCGAAAAACCAAGTGTTGCCCGAGATATCGCCAAAGTTTTGGGCGCAGATATGCCTAAACAAGGCTATTACGAAGGTAACGGCTATTGCGTAACTTGGACTTTTGGACATCTTTGTACACTAAAAGAACCACATGATTACAGCCCACATTTCAAATCGTGGGATTTGGTTTTTTTACCGATTATTCCACAGAATTTTGGAATTAAATTAATACCCAATAATGGCGTTGAAAAACAATTTAAAACCATAGAAAAATTAGTTGAAGACTGCGATGAAGTCATTAACTGTGGGGATGCTGGACAAGAAGGAGAGTTGATACAACGTTGGGTTTTACAAAAAGCAAAATGTAAAAAACCAATGAAACGTCTTTGGATTTCGTCTTTGACGGAAGATGCGATTAAAGAAGGTTTTGAAACGTTGAAACCCGCTGAAGATTACCAGAATCTTTATCTAGCGGGAAATGCGCGAGCAATTGGTGATTGGCTTTTAGGAATTAATGCAACGCGATTGTTCACAAAAAAATATGGTGGTAACAAAGCGGTCTTATCAATTGGACGTGTACAGACGCCGACTTTAGCGATGTTGGTGCAACGTCAAAAAGAGATTGATGCTTTCCAAACGGAAGAATATTGGGAACTGAAAACCAAATACCGAGACGTTGTTTTTAATGCTGCAATTGATCGCTTAAAATCTTTGGATAAAGCTGAAAAAGGTTTAGAATATCTTAAACAACATCTGTTCGAAATTTTATCTTTTGAAATAAAAGAAGGTCGCGAAAAAAATCCTCGATTGTTTGACTTGACGGCTTTGCAGGTTGAAGCCAATAAGAAATATGGTTTTTCTGCAGAGAATACGCTAAAATATATCCAAAGTCTTTACGAGAAAAAACATACGACCTATCCGAGAGTTGACACGACTTATCTATCCGATAGTTTGTATCCCAAAATCGCTGGAATCCTTGCGTCGATGAAGTTTTATACAGAATGGACAAATGTTTTGCTAAGTCAGCCAATTCCGAAGTCTAAAGCGGTTTTTGATGATTCTAAAGTGACGGATCACCATGCAATTATCC
>JAEXRP010000060.1:0-37039 GCA_023440705.1 Bacteroidota bacterium | reverse complement strand
TTCCTGAATCGGGGTTGGCGTTTCGTATCCTATTTTTTGAACAGCTTTAATGATGGGTTCTATAAGGTTGAGGTCTGTGAAATTCAAATGAAAATATTTAATTTTAAAAAAAAGAAATTCCTTCACGGTGAAGGAATTTGATTGTGCAAAGTTAAGTTAAATAAAATAAAGACTTATTCTACTTTTTTCCAATCTTGATTTTTTCGAAGATCGGCTATAAATTTATAAACTTCGGCAAGTTCTTTAGTTCCATTTTTGCCATAATCTTCGATGTTTTTTGATGAACCATCTTTATAATTAAGTCGAAGAAAACTTGTTGGCAAATCCGAAATATTGTGATTTCCATACTTATCATTAAGGCTTTTCGCATTAAGATTATCAAGCATTGTAATTAATTTTGAGTAATCTTCGGCCTTGATAGTTGTTTTAAAAGTACCTTCTCTTGGTTTTGAAAAATCATCTTTAGAATGTCCTTCTCCAAAATTAAAACGTTCAGCTTCGAAAACCGCCGTTCTATCAGGATTAATTGTCATTTTAAAAACTGAACAAAAACCAAAGCAAGGTGTCGTTTCGTATTCTATTTTAGAATAATTTGATACGCTTTTTTGAGTCTGACAAGACATTAAAACCATGAATGCGAAAAGACTTAATAGATATTTCATAACTTTTATTTTGAAAGGAAGTTTCAATTTTCGTTCCAAAAAATTATTTAAATCGGTAACCTAAACCAACTTGGAAAATTGATTTTTATTTTTGGACTACTGTCGATAAGGTTTAAAGTTAAAGAAAATAATCAAAATGAAATATCTCGTTTGTTATCCGTGTAGTTTTTTCCAGATGGCATCTTTTAGCTCCATCAATCCTTCGCCAGTAACACCTGAGAAGAAAATTGGCTTTTTGCCTTCTGGAAATTCTGCTGAGATTTCAGCTTTTAATTCGTCATCCAACAAATCCGCTTTCGAAACCGAAATAATATATTCTTTATCCAAAAGTTCGGGATTATATTCTTTCAATTCGTTTTCTAAAATCTCAAATTCTTTATAATGATTTTCAGAATCTGCAGGAATTAAAAAGAGTAGGATAGAGTTACGCTCGATATGACGTAAGAAGCGGTGACCAAGACCTTTTCCTTCTGCAGCACCTTCGATAATCCCAGGAATATCTGCCATTACAAAAGATTTGTAATTTCTGTAATCGACAATTCCTAAGTTAGGTGTAAGCGTTGTAAACGCGTAATTCGCGATTTTTGGTTTAGCCGCAGAAACTGAAGCTAGAAGCGTCGATTTACCAGCATTTGGAAAACCAACAAGACCAACATCCGCAAGGATTTTAAGCTCGAAAACAACAAAACCTTCTTCACCAGGAAGTCCAGGTTGTGCGTATCTCGGCGTTTGGTTGGTAGATGATTTGAAATGTTCGTTACCAAGTCCACCTTTACCACCTTTCATGATGATGATTTCTTGGCCATCTTCTAAGATTTCGCCTAGGATTTCGCCATCCTCGTTTTTTGCAATGGTACCGATTGGGACGTTGATGTAGATATCTTCGCCAGCTGCACCAGTTAACTGATTTTTAGCACCGTTTTCACCACGACCAGCTTTCACGTGACGTGTGTAACGAAGCGGAAGAAGCGTCCATTCGTGACCGTTACCTCTCATGATGATATCGCCACCACGACCACCATCGCCACCGTCAGGACCACCTTTCGGGATGTATTTTTCGCGACGAAGATGCGCTGATCCAGCACCGCCGTGACCTGATGTACAATGAATTTTAACGTAATCTACAAAATTGGACATTTGTTTTCTTTTTTAATTATATATGATAAATTATGAGTTATAAATTTAGAAATAAGTACAAGCCTAACTCATAATTTATAACTCATAACTCAAAAATTACTTTGTAATTTTCTCAACTTCAGCAAAAAGTTTTTCTGCGATTTCTGATATTTCTCCAATACCATTAACCTCTACATATTTGCCTTGTTGTTTGTATAGTTCTGCAACTTCTGCCGTTTTCGCATAATATTCTTTGATGCGGTTACGGATGATTTCTTCGTTGCTGTCGTCAGTTCTTCCACTTGTTTCGCCTCTTTTCAAAAGACGTTGCACAAGCGTTTCGTCTTCTACAACTAGGGCAAGACAAATTGTAATGTCAGCATTTAGTTCTTCTTTTACAATTTGTTCTAAAGCTTCCGTTTGTTTTGCTGTTCTTGGGAAACCATCAAAGATGTAGCCAGCAGCGTCAGACGGTTTTCTTAGTTCGTCCACCAACATATCAATGGTCACTTGGTCTGGTACTAACTCGCCTTTGTCAATATAAGACTTTGCAAGTTTTCCTAGTTCTGTTTCATTTTTGATATTGAATCTGAAAAGGTCGCCAGTCGAAACTTGTTTTAGATTAAATTTTTCAATCAAATGTTGCGCTTGCGTTCCTTTTCCGCTTCCCGGAGGGCCGAATAATACTAAGTTAATCATTTCTTATTTAGATTTATTTGGAATACGATGCGAGACCGTATAGAAATTTAATGGTTGATACTTCCGTCTTCTAGTTGATAAAGATCCTTTAGGTTTCTTCCCAACTCATCATAATCCAATCCGTAGCCTAAAACAAATTTGTTAGGTATTTCTTTCCCAACATAATCGATCTTGAATTCTTTTTTGTAAACATCCGGTTTTAGTAACAATGATGCTACTTTGATAGACTTCGGACGTTGTGTTTCTTTAAAATAAGTGAAAAGATTTTCGATCGTATTACCAGTGTCCACAATGTCTTCCATCAAGATGATGTGGCGGTCTTTGATGTCTTTAGTTAGTTCCATTTCTTTGAAGACGATCCCCGAAGATTCTGTTCCAACATAAGAACTCATTTTGATAAAACCAAGTTCGCACTCGCCAGGATAAGCTTTGATAAAATCAGAGAAAAACTGAATAACACCGCTTAAAACCCCGATGAAAACTGGACGTTCATCTTTGTATTCTTCATAGACTTCTTTCGCCATTCTATCGACGATTGTAAGGATTTCTTCGTGCTTTAGATAAGGGACAAAGGATTTGTCGTGAACTTTTATACTTTCCATAATTTTTAAGAAAGCACAAAATTACGCATTTTAATTTATTATTAATAATTAGAAATATGACTTATGTAAGAATATTAAAATTTTTGAGTCTGTTTGAAAACTTTATTTATTTTTGCAGCCCTTTAACTATTAATATGAATAAAAAACTACTTATTTCTACACTTTCGATATTGTTGTTTAGCAATAGTATTTCTGCACAAGAAACTAAAATTTCCTTTGAAACTTCGGAAGGCTTTAACCTCGGAAACTTCCATGGACAAAAAGGTTGGAGCAATTGGGGTTATGTTGATGAGACACATTCGCAAGTTATTAATACGATTGCAACGGACGGCGCAAACTCGGTTTCTGTTATAGCTGATGAAGCTCAAGAAGAGAATTGGGGAGGCATTTTTTACAACGCACCAGCTTATAGAAAAATGTCAATTTCGGCAGATATTTATCTGGATAACCTTAATTCCGCAGATTACGATATGTTGTCGCTATACAGCATGGATGTTGATGAATATGAACGTTTAGGTGGATTTTATTACAGATATGATGCGACTTTAGAAGTTGGCGATGATACGACAATTGTTAATTGTTACTAAAACTTGGCAAGCTAAAAAATGGTATAACCTAAAAGTAAATATCGATTTTACTAGCAAAAAAATTGAGTATTATATTGACAATGTTAAGATTACAACATCGACTTTTAATTCTCAAATTAACTCAATTAAAGAGTTTGATTTTGAGTTCGATAACTATAAATCGGGTTTCAAAGTGGATAACGTAAAAATCCAAAATCTTGACAATCTAGCAACTTCGGAAATTGATAAATATGTGATTCAGGTTTATCCAAATCCAAGTTCTGATTTTATCAATATTAAAGGAATAAAAGATATAGAACAAATTTCGATTTTCGATGGAAGCGGAACTTTAATTTACCAATCAAGTTCTTTTGCGCCGATCGATGTCAAAACTTGGAAATCTGGTTTGTATTTAATTAAGATTAAAACTAAAAATACAGAATCTACAACGAAATTTATCAAACAATAAATTTCATTAGTAAATTTTAAATTTCAGAAATATTATCTTTTAAATTGAAAATTTTTAGAAAAATATTTTGTCGGTTAAAAATTATTTATAAATTTGCTTCATCAAAATAACAGAAATGTATAACAATCAATTACATCATTATTATCATGATACTTGCACTCAGGCGAGCTGATAATGATATGTAGTTGACAGAAAATATCAAAATCCCGTTTGAGTAAATCGAACGGGATTTTTTATTTTTAATCGGCAGAATCCGCGATTTACTCAGACTTTAATTCAAAAATAAAATGAGTAAACTAAAAATTGCCATTCAAAAAAGCGGACGACTTTACGAAGATTCCATCAAGCTTTTGCGCGACTGCGGCATTTCTTACAATGACGGAAAAGACCAACTGAAGGTTTTCGTAGATAATTTTCCGCTTGAGATTTTCTATCTGCGCAACTCCGATATTCCGCAATATGTCGAAGATGGCGTGGTAGATGTTGCGATAGTTGGCGAAAATCTTCTAATCGAAACGTCTAAGAAAATTGATGTTGTTGAACATCTTGGATTTTCAAAATGTCGGGTATCGATGGCAGTTCCCAAAGATATTGATACAGACGACTTGTCTTATTTTAATTCAAAGAAAATTGCAACTTCTTATCCGAACACGCTTCGTCGCTTTCTGGACGAGAATAACATTAAAGCCGATATTCACGTTATTTCTGGTTCGGTGGAGATTGCGCCAAATATTGGTCTTGCGGATGGAATTTGTGACATCGTAAGTTCGGGATCGACTTTATTTAAAAATGGACTTCGAGAGACGAAAGTGATTCTTAAATCTGAAGCTGTTTTAGCAAAAAATCAAAATCTTTCGGAAGAAAAAGAAGCGATTTTAGGGAAATTGTTATTCCGAATTCAAGCGGTTCAGAATGCTAAAAACTCCAAATATATTTTGTTAAACGTCCCGAATTCTAAGATAGATTCGGTTTCTAAAATCTTGCCCGTTCTCAAAAGTCCGACGGTTATTCCGTTGGCGGAAGAAGGTTGGAGCAGTATACATTCTGTTATTGACGACAATCGTTTTTGGGAAGTTATTGACGAGCTGAAACAAGCTGGTGCGCAAGATATTTTGATTATTCCGATTGATAAAATGGTGATTTAAAATTTGGATTATGAAGATTAATAAATACCCACAAAAAAGCGACTGGAAAAATCTTGTGCAAAGACCAACGCTGGAAAAACAAAACTTAAAATCCCTAATTGCTGAAGTTTTTGACAATGTTTCTACAAATGGAGACGAAGCGTTAAAATTTTATTCTAAAAAATTTGATAGCGCAGAAATTACAGATTTCAAAGTTTCAAAAGAAGAAATTGAAACAGCAAAAAACTTAGTTTCTGAAGATTTAAAAAAAGCGAATCAGCAAGCGAAATCCAATATAGAGATTTTTCATGCGTCGCAAAAAGAACCCATTAATAAAATCGAAACAACTTCTGGTGTGACTTGTTGGCGAGAATCTCGTGGCATCGAAAAAGTCGGAATCTATATTCCTAGTGGTACGGCGCCTTTGTTTTCGACGGTTCTTATGTTGGCGATTCCTGCGAAATTGGCAGGTTGCAAAGAGATTATTTTGTGTTCGCCGCCGGATGAGAAAGGCGAAATTAATCCTACAATTTTGTATGTGGCGGAGCTTTGTGGCGTAACAGAAATTTTTAAAGTTGGTGGTTCGCAAGCGATTGCTGCCATGACTTTCGGAACAGAAACAATTCCTCAAGTTTATAAAATTTTTGGTCCAGGAAATCAATTTGTAACGGCAGCGAAAGAAATGGCGACCGAATTTGGTGTTGCGATTGATATGCCTGCTGGTCCGAGCGAAGTTTTGGTAATTGCCGATGAACAAGCGATTTCTGAGTTTTGTGCGGGAGATTTATTGTCGCAAGCGGAGCACGGCGTCGATAGTCAAGTTGTTTTTATTTCTGATAATGAAAAGGTTTTTGAAGAAACATTAAACGAGTTAAAATCGCAGTTGCAGAATCTACCTCGCAAAGATTTAGCAGAAAAAGCGATTGAAAATAGCCAATTTATTTTGGTTAAAACTTTATACGAAGCTTTTGAAATTTCCAATCTTTATGCGCCAGAGCATTTGATTTTAGCGATTGAAAATCCAGAAAATTGGAGTTCTAAAATTGCCAATGCTGGTTCGGTTTTTTTAGGAAAATATTCTTGCGAAAGTGCTGGCGATTACGCTTCTGGAACCAATCATACCTTGCCAACTAATTCGTTTGCGAGAAGTTATTCAGGTGTTTCTTTAGATTCTTTTTTAAAGAAAATTACTTTTCAAAATATTACAAAACAAGGAATCCAGAACCTTGGGGAAACCATCGAAATCATGGCAGAAGCAGAAGGTCTTTTTGCGCATAAAAATGCTGTAACACTTCGATTAAATCAAATTAATCAAAACAATTAAATCTTAAAAAATGGAAAATCCGATGCAAAAATTTGTTCGACCAAATATTCTTGCACTTCAACCTTATATCAGTTTTAGAGATACTTTGTCAGACGGCGATTACACGCTGTTAGATGCTAACGAAAATCCGTTCGGGATTTATAATCGTTATCCAGATTCGACTCAGAAAAAATTGAAACAAAAACTTTCCGAAATCAAAAATATTCCAAGTTCGCAAATTGCTTTAGGAAACGGAAGTGATGAACTTATTGATTTGATTATTAAAATATTTTGCGAGCCTAAAAAAGATGCGATTGTCGTGATGAATCCATCTTTTGCGATGTATAGTTTCTATGCAACAATTAATGAAAACACGATTATCACACTTGATTTAGATTCTAATTTTCAATTGCAAAAAGATGAATTTTTAAATAAGATTAAAGATTCAAATGCGAAAGTTTTGTTCTTGTGTTCGCCCAACAATCCAACAGGAAATTCAATTGACGATTTAGAATTTTATATTAAAAACTTTGATGGAATTGTCGTGGTTGATGAAGCTTATATTGAATTTTCAAATCAAGAATCGATTTTAGGAAAAATAAATGAATTTGAAAATCTAATTGTTTTACAAACCCTTTCGAAAGCTCGTGCCTTAGCAGGTTTGCGAATTGGTATGGCGTTGTCGTCCGAATTTATGATTTCCTTAATTAACAAAACAAAAGCGCCTTACAACATTAGCGAAGTTAATATGAAGACGGCGCTTCAAGAGCTTGAAAAAGCCGATGAATACGAGAATCATTTACAAGAAGTTTTAATTCAAAAAAAAATTTTGAAACAAGCTTTTGAAAATTCTTCAAGTATTAAAAAAGTCTACGATTCTGATGCTAATTTTTTCTTGGTGGAAGTCGACAATTGTGAAGCTTTTTACGATAATTTAATTCAAGCGAGAATATTGTGTAGTAAACGCTTTCCAGCGATTCCAAATGCTTTAAGGATAAATGTTGGAAGTGCCGTCGAAAATCAAAAATTGATACAAATTTTAAAGTAGGAATTTTGATTTACGAATGATGATTTTAAATTATCCGTAAATCAAAAATTGTAAATCATACATAAAAAAAATGAAAAAAATATTGTTCATTGATCGCGACGGAACCTTGATTTTGGAACCCGAAGATTACCAAGTTGACAGTTTCGAAAAGTTAGAATTTTATCCCGAAGTTTTCACTTATTTAGGAAAAATTGCCAAGGAATTGGATTTCGAATTGATGATGGTGACTAACCAAGATGGATTGGGAACCGAAGCACATCCAGAGGAGAAGTTTTGGCCAATTCAGAATTTCGTTATTAAAGCTTTTGAAAACGAAGCTGTAAAATTTGATGCCATATATATTGATAAAACTTTTGCGCACGAAAATGCGCCAACACGCAAGCCTGCAACTGGTTTGTTGACGAAATATATTAATAATCCAAATTATGATTTAACGAATTCTTTTGTGATTGGTGACCGAATTACGGATGTTAAATTGGCGCAGAATCTTGGTTCAAAAGCAATTTTTATTGCAAATGATGAAGCTTTGGGCGCAGACGAAATTGAGCAAAATGAAAATCTTGACGAAGTAATTGCAGTAAAAACAACGTCTTGGAAAGCTATTTATGAATTTTTAAAACTTAAAAATCGCGCGGCTTCCATTGAAAGAAATACCAACGAAACAAAAATAAAAATTGAGCTAAACCTCGACGGAACTGGCAAATCGGATATCTCAACTGGACTTCTTTTTTTTGATCACATGCTTGACCAAATTGCGCGTCACGGCCAAATGGATATGAAAATAAAGGTCGATGGCGATCTTCAAGTTGATGAACATCACACGACTGAAGATACGGCGATTGCTTTGGGAGAAGTCTTTTCCAAGGCTTTGGGTGATAAGTTGGGAATCGAACGTTACGGTTTTACATTGCCAATGGACGATTGTCTTGCGCAAGTTGCCATTGATTTTGGAGGTCGAAATTGGCTGGTTTGGGATGCGGATTTTAAACGTGAAATGATTGGACAAATGCCAACGGAAATGTTTTATCATTTTTTTAAATCCTTTACGGATGGCGCAAAGGCCAATCTCAATATCAAAGCGGAAGGCACCAATGAACATCACAAGATTGAAGCGATTTTTAAAGCTTTTGCTAAAGCCATTAAAATGGCTGTAAAACGAGACTCTGAAAAAATGATTTTACCATCAACAAAAGGAATGTTATAAATTTTAGATGTAGAATTACGATTGACGAATTAAGAAATCGTAGATCGTAAATCACAAATCGTAAATCAAAAAATAATGATTGCAATAATAAAATATAACGCTGGAAATGCAAAATCGGTTTTTAACGCAGTGACGCGTTTGGGTTATGAAGCCGTTATCACCGATGATTTTGAGATAATTAAAAGTGCTGAAAAAGTCATTTTTCCGGGCGTTGGTGAAGCGAGTTCCGCGATGAAGTATCTTAAACAAAAAGGTTTAGATAAAATTATTAAAAACCTAAAACAACCGACTTTGGGAATTTGTCTCGGTCAACAATTGATGTGCGAATTTTCGGAAGAAGGAAATGTTAATTGTTTAGGGATTTTTCCTATTCAAGTTAAAAAGTTTCCACCAACAGAAATTGTTCCGCACATGGGGTGGAACACAATTTATAGTTTGGAAACGACTTTATTTATTGAAGTTCAAGAGAATTCCGATGTCTATTATGTCCATAGTTATTATTGTGAATTATCGAATTTCACGATTGCTAAGACGGACTATATTTTAGAATTTTCCGCAGCACTTAATAAAGATAACTTTTATGCGACTCAATTTCACCCCGAAAAATCAGCGGGTATCGGAGAACAAATCTTGAAGAATTTTCTAGAAATATAATTAATTACGATTTATGATGTACGATTGAATTGTAAATCAGAGTTCAAACATCGTAAATCTAAATTCTGAAATCGTAAATCAAAAATAAAAATATGAGAATTATCCCTGCAATAGATATCATCGACGGAAAGTGTGTTAGACTTTCACAAGGCGATTACAGCACAAAAAAAATATACAACGAAAATCCTTTAGAGGTTGCAAAAGAGTTTGAGGATTTTGGAATCGAATATTTACACTTGGTAGATTTAGATGGTGCAAAATCGAAGCAAATTATCAATTACAACACTTTAGAACAGATTACTTCTAAAACCAATCTTAAAGTGGATTTTGGAGGTGGAATAAAATCAGATGACGACGTTAGAATTGCTTTCGAATGTGGTGCGAATCAAATAACTGGAGGTAGTATTGCGGTGCAAAATCCTGTTTTGTTTGAAGAGTGGATTTTAAGATATGGAAATGAAAAAATCATTTTGGGTGCGGATGCCAAAGACCGAAAAGTTGCGACGCATGGCTGGTTAGAGACTTCGGAATTGGATGTTGTAGCGTTTATTCAAAATTACAAACAAAAAGGAATTGAATACGTGATTTGTACGGACATTGCAAAAGATGGCATGTTACAAGGTGCTTCGAATGATTTGTATACAGAGATTTTAGAAAATGCTGAAATCAAGTTAATTGCTTCTGGCGGCGTGTCTTCAATTGATGATTTAATCCAACTAAAAGAACTCGGTTGTGAAGGCGCAATCCTTGGGAAAGCAATTTATGAAGGAAGAATTTTATTAAAAGATTTGAAACAACTGTTTTAATTATGCTGAAGAAAAGAATCATTCCGTGTCTTGATATTAAAGATGGAAGAACGGTGAAAGGTGTCAATTTTGTTGGTTTGCGCGATGCTGGCGACTCTATAGAATTGGCGAAAAAGTATATTGATGAAGGCGCTGACGAGTTGGTGTTTTTGGATATATCGGCAACTTTAGAAAAACGAAAAACGCTTGCCGAAATGGTAGAAAAAATTGCAGCGACTATTAATATTCCGTTTACTGTAGGTGGCGGTATCAATTCGGTGGAAGATGCTTCGGCGGTCATTAATGCTGGTGCGGACAAAGTTTCGGTGAATTCATCAGCGGTAAAAAATCCGCAATTGATAGTAGATTTGGCGGCCCAGTTTGGTTCGCAATGTGTCGTTGTGGCAGTGGATACACGTGATGTCAACGGAACACAAAAAGTCTTTGTGAATGGAGGAAAAGAGGAAACCGATTGGGAAACTTTGGATTGGGTGAAAAAAGTAGAAGGACTTGGCGCTGGCGAAATTCTGTTAACCTCGATGGATGGCGACGGGACAAAAGCTGGTTTCCGAATTGATATTACAAAACAAGTTTCTGAAAGTGTTAACATTCCTGTTATTGCTTCTGGTGGCGCAGGGGAAATGGAAGATTTCGCGGAAGTTTTTACAAAAACCAAAGCGAGTGGCGGATTGGCGGCAAGTGTTTTTCACTTTGGTGAAATTCCGATTCCTGAACTTAAAAATTATTTGAAACAACAAAATATAGCAATACGATGAAGATTGATTTTAATAAATCTAATGACGGCTTGGTTCCTGTTATTATTCAGAATTATCTTAATGATCAGGTTTTGATGTTGGGTTATATGGATGAAGAAGCTTTTAATAAAACCCAAGAACTTGGAAAAGTGACATTTTTTTCGCGTTCCAAAAGTAGATTGTGGACAAAAGGAGAGGAATCTGGTCATTTTTTGGAAGTTAAATCAATTTCTGTTGATTGCGATAACGACACGATTTTAATAAAGGCAAAACCGCATGGACCGACTTGTAATACAGGATCTGTGACTTGTTTTAATGAAGTTTCGAACCATGGATTTATTTATGAGTTGGAGCAAACAATCAATGATCGAATCGATGTTGACGATCAAGAATCTTACACCAATAAATTATTTAAAAGAGGAATCAATAAAGTCGCTCAAAAAGTTGGTGAAGAAGCTGTGGAGTTGGTGATAGAAGCAAAAGACAACAACGATGATTTGTTTTTAAATGAAGCCGCAGATTTGATGTATCATTATTTAATTCTTTTAAAAGCTAAAGGTTTTCAACTTGAAGATGTGGAAAATGTTTTAAAATCTAGGGAAAATGCACCTCGAAGACCAGAATAAATCTACGGTGCGGAAAATTGCGTTAGGGATTGCAGCGAAAATCCTTTGCTGAAAGCAAAGATTGTAGCGGAAAGCCCGACCGAAGGGAACGCCCAAAACAAAAAAAGCTTGAGATATTAAAAAATGAAAACTGTCGAATTGATGCCTAATTATTATTAGTTTACCTTTGCAGAAATAAGAAAATATGTCGTTTGAGTCATTAGGATTGTCGCACAATATCATAAAATCTGTCAATAAATTGGGTTTTCTAAAGCCTTTTCCCATTCAGGAGCAGGCTGTTCCCGTTATTTTGTCAGGAAAAGATCTTATGGGAATCGCGCAAACGGGATCTGGTAAAACCGCGAGTTTTGTGATGCCTATTTTAGAAAAATTACAAAATGAAGACGTTAAGAAAGATCGTAATATTCAGGTTTTGGTGTTGGTGCCGACACGAGAATTGGCGATACAGATAGAAGAGGTTTTCAATGCATTTACTCCGACTTTGAAACGTGATATCAAAACAATGGCGGTGCATGGCGGCGTTTCTATCAATCCTCAAATGAAAGGCATGTTCGGTGTAGAAGTGCTTGTCGCGACACCCGGACGATTGTTGGACTTGATCGATCATAATGCTTTGAGTATTTCAAAAATTTCTCAGTTGGTGGTGGATGAAGCGGACAAAATGTTCCAGTTGGGATTTGATGAAGATATGAATGAACTTTTCAAAATGATGCCTGTAGCTAAGCAAACTTTGCTGTTTTCTGCGACGCTCAACGAGAAAGTTGACGAGATTAAAAAACGATTAACGATCAACCCGACTTTGGTTGAGGTAAAAGCGGAAGAGGTTAATATAGACAATATTACGCAATTGGCTTATTTGGTGGAGGCTGAACAAAAAGGACCTTTTTTGAGATATTTGATTAAAGAACAAAATATTCAGCAAGCTTTGGTTTTTGCGTCCTCTACTAGAAATGTCGATAATTTGGTTGAAAAACTAAAGAAGAATAAAATCCCTGCAACGGCTATTCATGGTAAAAAATCTCAAGGTGCTCGTACTGGGAATCTTAAAGGTTTTAAAGAAGGCGAAGTTCAGATTTTGGTGGCGACGGATCTTATCGGACGAGGGATTCATATTGACGATTTGGCTTGCGTTATCAATTACGAGTTACCGCGATCTCCACTAGATTATGTCCACCGAATTGGTAGAACGGGACGTGCCAACGAAAAAGGAACGGCGATTACGATTTTGACACACGACGATTTGCAACATTTTAGGGTGATTCAGAAAAAAATGGGTAAACGAGTTGACCTTATCCGTACTGAAGATATTGACCTTCATGGTTATTAAAATTCAATAAATAGACCAGTCTTCGGATTGGTTTTTCTATTTTAGGAGAAGATATATTTCCAATAGATTATTGCTCCAACAATGACGGCTAGGATAGAAGCGATTAAAACTGCAGCGCCCGCAACATCTTTTATAACGCCGATACGTTTGTCAAAATTAGGTTCGATAAAGTCGCAAATTTTTTCGATACAAGTGTTGAGCGCTTCGGCAACCATAACACCAAATGTCACGCTAAGGACGGCGATTATTTCCCAAGTCTGAAGTTTGAAATAAAAAATCAAGATTAGGTTAACTAAAAGTCCCAAGCAATGGATTTGGAAATTTCTCTCGTTTTTTAACAACCAAAAGAGACCTTTAAAAGTATAATAGAAGCTCTTATGTAAAGCTGGTTTTTTCATGAGAAAAATTTTATTTTTTGTTAAATCTTAAAATTCTTCACAAATATAGATAAATCCTAAAATTGTTAGTAATTAATTACAAATCAGACCGCCAATTTGCCATAATTTTTTATCTTTGTGAATCGAAATAATTAGCTTTTATGAGATTTATTGTTGCCAGTGGCGAATTGCAAAAAGCCTTACAAACGGTTAGTGGTGTAATTTCTGGTTCGCAATCCAGACCAATTTTGGAAAATTATCTTTTTGAACTAGATCAAAATAGTTTAAGAATTACAGCTTCCGACGGAGAAACAACTTTGATAACTTCTATCGAGGTGATGTCCGACGATGCTGGAAAAATGGCAGTTCCTGCCAAAATCTTCCAAGATTTCCTAAAGACTTATGGCGAACAACCATTGACATTAGTCGTGAAGGATGCTCCAGAAGGTAACGGTAGCGTTTTAGAAATTTTGGACGAGAAAGATAACTTCTCTGTTGCGCTTGACAATGCTGAAGATTATCCAGAATTGCCAGAGTTTGACGCTTCTCAAAAAGTGGTTATGCCTGGTGGCGTTTTGGCAGATGCGTTGAGCAATACCTTGTTTGCGACAAGTAACGACTCACTTCGTCCAGTTATGACAGGCGTTTTGTTCCAATTTGCAGAAAACGAAACCAACTTCGTGTCAACGGATTCTCATAGATTGGTGGTTTATAAGAGAACAGATCTTTCGAATGCTGAGCCAATGGAATTCATCATGCCGAAAAAACCTTTGGCGATTTTCAAAAATATCTTGAACAATTCAGTTGATGAAGTTGTTATTGAGTTTAACGAAAATATGGCGAAGTTCACGTTTGGTAACAATGTTTGGATTTGTCGTTTAATTGACGGGAAATATCCTAACTACAACGCGGTTATTCCGAAGGAAAATCCAAATGTGTTGACAATTAACAGAAACTTGTTGTTAAGTTCTATCCGTAGAGCGTCGATTATGTCAAACAAATCTACGAACCAAGTGAGATTCAAGCTTTCGGGCAATGTTCTTCACTTGCATGCAGAGGATACAGAATTTGCGAACAAAGCGGATATGCAAATCCCTTGTGACTATAACGGAGAAGATATCAACATCGGATTTAGCTCTAAGTTTTTAACAGAGATGTTATCTGTTTTGGGTGCTGACGATATCACTTTCAAAATGTCTCAACCGAATCGTCCAGGTATCATCGAGCCGATTGATGGACTCGAAGACAACGAAAACATCTTGATGTTATCAATGCCGGTTATCGGATTATAAAGTTTAAAAAACAAAAAATAACAATTTGAGATTTGAAAAATTCAGGTCTCAAATTTTGTTTAAAATAAGATTTTATTACAGAAGCGTTTTTGAGTTTTTATTAAATTTAATAATAAAATATCAGCCTTCTAAAAATTCAAACTCAGAAAAATGAAAATTTCAAATAATTGGCTTAAAGATTATATTAAAACCAATTTGACTACGGAAAAAATCGGTACATTCTTGACAGATATTGGTCTGGAGATAGAAGTTATCGATAAGTACGAAAGCGTTAAAGGAAACCTAGAAGGTATTGTTGTAGGGAAAGTTTTGACTTGCGAAAAGCATCCTAATGCTGATAAATTAAGCAAAACAACAGTTGATGTAGGTAACGGAAAAATCCTAGAAATTGTTTGTGGTGCTCCAAATGTTGCTGCTGGACAGACTGTGCCAGTTGCCGTTGTTGGAACTAAAATCTATGATAAAACCGGTAACTTTTTCGAAATTAAAAAAGCAAAAATCCGTGGCGAAGTTTCAGAAGGAATGATTTGCGCGGAAGACGAACTTGGTTTGTCAGATGATCACGGCGGCATCATGGTTTTGGATGAAGCTAAATATAAAGTAGGAGAGAATTTCGCAAAATATTTTGAGCTTGTTAATGATGAAGTTTACGAAGTTGGTTTAACGCCAAACCGTACAGATGGAATGTCGCATTATGGTGTTGCAAGAGATTTGCACGCATATTTGTCATCCAATGCTTTTCCGTCAGAGTTAGAAAAATTGTCGACTGTAGCTTTGACTTCGGAAGGTTCTCACGATTTCCAAATCGATATCGAAAATACAGAATTGACGCCACGTTATCTTGGTGCTGTTGTTGAAGGACTAAAAGTTGAAGAGTCGCCAGCTTGGCTTAAAGATAGATTGAAAGCGATTGGTCTTGCGCCGATTAACAATGTTGTGGATATTACCAATTATATTTTGCACAGTTTTGGTCAGCCTTTGCACGCTTTTGATGCAGATAAAATTGCTGGTCACAAAGTGATTGTTGGGACGTCGCCAGAAGGAACGGTTTTCAAAACTTTGGATGGTGTAGAGCGCAAGTTGAAAGGCACCGAAATCATGATTAAAGACGGAAACCAAAAGCCAATGTGTATTGCTGGCGTTTTCGGTGGTGAAGAAAGTGGTGTTTCGGATGCTACGACTACGATATTTTTAGAAAGTGCTTACTTCAATCCAGTTGCAGTGAGAAAAGCTTCTAAAGCGCATGGACTTAATACTGATTCATCTTTCAGATTTGAGAGAGGTGTTGATCCTAATAACACAAAAACAGTTTTGACAAAAGCTGTTAAAATGTTGGAAGAAATTGCTGATGGTAAATTGGTTGGTGAAATTTTGGAATCTTATCCAACGAAGATTGAACCTTTCTATGTGGTGCTTCGTTACTCTAAAGTTGATCAGATTTTAGGTGTTAAAATTCACCGCGAAAAAATAAAAGAGATTTTAAAATCTCTAGAAATTACTGTTCTTAACGAAATCGCAAATGGACTAGAATTGTCTGTTCCTGCGTATCGTGCGGATGTAACGCGAGAAATTGACGTTATCGAAGAAATCTTGCGTATCTACGGTTATAACAAAATTGAAGCGCCAAAGAAAACATCTTTCACAACGGTTAGTTTGCATTTGGATGATCAAGATGCTCTAGAAAACGCTTGGGCAAGAACTTTGCAAAGCCAAGGTTTTAACGAAGTGATGAACAACTCTTTGACTTCTGTTAAAGACGAAACCAATGCTGTTAAACTTCTTAATCCGCTAAGTAATGAGCTTTCGACAATGAGAAAATCTTTGTTAGAAGGACTTTTGCAAAATGCGGCTTATAACATTAATCGTAAGAATCCAGATATTAAGTTTTTTGAATTAGGGAAAATTTATCACAAATTCGAAAAATATGAAGAAAGAAAACAATTGGCGATTTTAACATCGGGAAGAAACGTTTCGGAAAACTGGTTGCAACCAAAAAGTGCTACAGATTTCTTTATGTTGAAAGCTTATGTTAAAATTCTTCTTGATAAATTAAATATAGAAACAACAGAAAGAGCTTTGGAAGATGCACGTTTTTCAGATGCTTTGGAAATTGTTTCTGATGATAAAACTTTAGTAAGATTAGGAAAAGTGGCGCCAGCTTTACTTAAAGATGCGGACATGGATCAAGATGCTTTCTACGCAGAAATCGAATTAGAAAATTGTCAATCTTTAAGAAATACAGGGAACTTTAAGTTTGTTGATATTCCGAAGTTTAACAAGATTAGAAGAGATTTAGCAATGTTGGTTGACAAGTCTGTGACGTATGCAGAATTGTACGAATTGGCGAAAAAGAACAAATCGCCTTTCTTAAGAGAAATCAACTTGTTTGACGTTTACGAAGGTAAAAATCTGCCGGAAGGTAAAAAGTCTTACGCCATGAGTTTTGAACTTTTAAATGAAGAAAAAACTTTGGAAGATAAAGATATTTCGGAAGTGATGAATGCGCTGATTAAGTCTTTCCAAAAAGAATATAATGCAGAATTGAGAGGATAATTTTTTAAATTATTTTCATTAAAACTAAAATGCGGAGTCTGTTGAAGCTCCGCATTTTCTTTTTTATAAATATTATTAAATTTAATCCCATTTTGCGACAAGTGTTAGTCTTTAGCATTGTCGTCAATTCGAGTAGAAATCTGCAAGATTTCGTATCGAGAATTTTTAATGATAAGAAAACTAACTTGTTTTCGATACAATCTTCTTCGAAAATCACTCAAATTGACGTTAGTTTTCTTAAACCGAAATTAGTAAATCTTAGATTTTTTCGTTTTTAATTTCTTCCACTATTTCAGGATTTAACAATGTCGATGTATCACCGAAATTACTGAAATCACCTTCTGCAATTTTTCTCAAAATACGACGCATAATCTTTCCAGATCGTGTTTTTGGAAGTGCTGACACAAATTGTATTTTGTCCAATTTTGCGATTGGTCCAATTTGGTCAGAGATTAACTGATTGATTTCTTTTTTAAGATTTTCGCGGTCTCTGCCTTCCCCAGATTCTTTCAAAATTACATAACCGTAAAGCGCGTTTCCTTTGATGTCATGCGGATAACCAACAATTGCAGATTCAGCAACTGCAGGATGTTGGTTGATGCTATCTTCAATCGGAGCTGTCCCAAGATTGTGTCCCGAAACGATAATAACATCGTCCACACGACCTGTAATTCTGTAATAACCAACTTCGTCGCGCAATGCGCCATCACCTGTAAAATATTTCCCTGGAAAAGCCGTGAAGTAAGTTTCTTTATAACGTTGATGATCGCCCCAAATACTTCTTGCTATACCTGGCCACGGGAAGCGAATACAGAGATTTCCTGTAACTTGATTTCCTGTAATTTCGTTGCGCTTGTCATCCATTAAAACTGGTTGTACGCCAGGAAGTGGAAGTGTTGCGTAAGTTGGTTTGGTCGGTGTCACAAATGGAAGTGGAGAAATTAAGATTCCGCCTGTTTCTGTTTGCCACCAAGTATCAACAATTGGACATTTTTTCTGTCCAACATGATCGTTAAACCAATGCCAAGCTTCATCATTAATAGGTTCTCCAACCGAACCGATAACTTTTAAGCTCGATAAATCATGTTTGTCCACCCATTCTACACTTTCTTTTGCTAAAGAACGAATCGCAGTCGGCGCCGTATAGAATTGCGTTACTTTATGTTTGTCGATAACTTTCCAAAAACGGTCGGGTTCTGGATAAGTTGGTACCCCTTCGAAAATAACCGTTGTCGCACCGTTAATTAATGGACCATATAAAATGTAGGAATGTCCAGTGATCCAGCCAATGTCTGCCGTGCACCAATAGATATCGTTTTCTTGATAATCAAAAACATTTTTAAAAGTGTAACCCGAATAAACCATATAACCTGCGCAAGTATGCAACATGCCTTTTGGTTTCCCTGTAGAACCTGAAGTGTAAAGGATAAATAGAGGATCTTCGGCATCCATGATTTTCGTAACGTAATCGGAAGAAGCTTTTGCTAAATAATCATCCATCCAAAAGTCACGACCTTCTTTCATATTAACTGCGCCGTTGGTACGTTTTACGACTATCACTTTTTCTACAGTTTCGCAAGAGTTTAAAGCTTCGTCAACAATTGATTTTAGATCTAAAGCTTTATTACCACGATAACTTCCGTCAGAACAAATAATGACTTTTGCGCCACAGTCGTTAGCTCGTGATGCAATTGCTGATGCAGAAAATCCTGCAAAAATCACCGAATGTACAGCGCCCATTTTAGCACAAGCTAACATAGCAACCGCCAACTCCGGAATCATTGGAAGATAGATGCAAACGCGATCGCCACGTTGTACACCCATTTCTTCAAGCACATTTGCCATTTTGCAAACGCGTTCGTGTAAGTCACGATAAGTGATGTGTTGCGCTTCTTCTTTAGGATCATTAGGCTCCCAAATGATGGCTGTTTTTTCGCCACGAGATTCTAGGTGACGATCGAGACAATTTTTGGTGATGTTGAGTTTTGCATTTTTAAACCATTTAATATTGGCTTCCTCCATGTCAAATTCTACAACTTTGCTCCAACGTTGGTACCAAACGAAATTTTCGTCTGCGATTTTGTCCCAGAATTTTTTCGGATTCTTGATGGACTTTTTGTATTGTTTAAAATATTCGGGAAGGTTTTTTATTTGATAATTATTCATATACAATGAAATTTTTATTTTTTATAAATTTTAATTTTTTCGATTAATTCATCGATAATTGTTTCGTCGTCAATCGTCGATGGAATTTGAAATTCTTTACCATCCAAAATGGTACGAATTAATTTTCGTAGTGTTTTTCCAGAACGTGTTTTCGGAAGTCTTTTAACGACCATCACATTTTTAAGACTTGCAACGGCGCCAATTTTTTCACGCACTTTTTGGATAACTTCTTTTTCAACTTGCTCGTCAGATATTTCGGAACCATTTTTAATCACAACCGAAGCAAAAGGAATTTGACCTTTAAGATCGTCATCAATACCAACAACCGCGCATTCGGCAACATCAGGATGCGACGACACGACTTCTTCCATTTCGGATGTTGACAATCGGTGTCCAGCAACGTTAATAACGTCGTCTACACGTCCAGTAATAAAGACGTAGCCATCTTCGTCCACAATAGCACCATCGCCAGAGAAATAATAACCGTCAAACTGCGATAAATAACTATCTTGGAATCTGTCAAAATCCTTCCATACGCCAAGCAAAGCACCTGGAGGAAGCGGAAGTTTTATCGCTAAATAACCTTCGTGATGGGCATCGAGTTCGTAACCATTTTCATCAAAAATTCTGATGTCATAACCCGGAATCGGTTTTCCTGCCGAAGCTCTTTTAATTTTGTAATCGTCAAAACCAGTCATCAATCCTAACATTGGTGATCCAGATTCTGTTTGCCACCAATGGTCGATGGCTGGCACGCCGATATGCTGGTCAAACCAATCCAAAGTTGCAACGTCGCAACGTTCACCAGCGAGGAATTGTTTTTTTAAACTTGATAAATCATATTTTTTAACCAATTCGCCGTTCGGGTCTTCTTTTTTAATAGCTCTAATTGCTGTCGGCGCTGTAAACATTATCGAAACTTTATAATCTTGAATCACACGCCAAAATGTTCCTGCATCTGGCGTCATGACAGGTTTTCCTTCAAAAACTACTGTGGCATTTCGGTTGATTAAAGGAGCATAAACGCTATAACTATGACCAACTGCCCAACCAAAATCCGAAGCAGCCCAAAACGTTTCGCCTGCGTCGATACCATAAATGTATTTCATCGAAAATTTGAGTGCCGTCGCGTATCCGCCTGTATCACGGACGATACCTTTGGGTTTTCCAGTAGTGCCCGACGTATAAAGCAAATACAAAGGATGCGTGGATTTTACCGAAACGCAATCAGTAGCTTGTGATTTTGAAATTAAATCTTGATAATCGATGGTGCCTTCAAAATATTCATTTTTATTTTCGACAAGATTTCTGTTGTAGACAATGATGTTGTCAACTTTGTCTTGCGCAAGTTCGATGGCTTTTTCAACCAAAGGAAGATAAGGGATTCGCTTTGCGATTTCGACACCAGCAGTTGCTGTTATTAAAACTTTTGGTTTGCAATCATCAATTCTGACAACCAATTCTTGTGGTGCAAATCCTCCAAAAACAACATTGTGAATAACGCCAATTCTTGCGCAAGCCAGCATCGCGAACATTGTTTGCGGAATCATCGGCATATAAATAATCGCAGTATCACCTTGTTTTAAGCCAAGAGATTGAAGTCCACCTGCAAGTTTCGAAATCTCTTCTTTGGCTTCCGAGAAGGTGTAAGTTTTCTTTTGGTTGGTTACTGGCGAGTCGTAGATAATGGCAATTTGGTCTCCGAAACCGTCCTCAATGTGCTTGTCAATACACAAATAACACATGTTGAGCTCGCCATCTGCAAACCATTGGTTGTAATTATTTTCGTCTGGTGATGTTATCGTTTTTGGAAAAGTATACCAGCTAATTGCCTGGGCTTGTTCTTTCCAAAATTCTTCTTTGTTGTCTTTACTTTGTTGGATCAAATTGTCTGCATTCATCTTTTTTCATTTTAGTAGTTAGTGATTGTTGTCGATTAACTCGTCGATTTGTTGGATAATTTGTTTAACCGAGTATGGTTTTGTAAAATAAGCATCTGCTCCTAAATCATAAGCTTTCTGAATGTCTTCAGGATTGTTTTTAGCGGATACGAAAGCGACTTTAGTGTTTTTCAGTTTATCTAGTTTTTTTATTTCTTCTAAAGTAGAATAACCATCCAATTTGGGCATCATAATATCTAACAGAATGAAGTCTGGCGTAAGTGTATTCAAAATTTCTAAAACTTCGGAGCCGTCCCTCGCAATGAAGACATTGTATCCGTTTTTCCTAAAACTATATTCTAACGACATCAAAATCTTGTGTTCGTCATCGGCTATCAAAATCGTTTTCATAATTCCTCTTTTATGTTTTCGTGTTGTTGATTGGTGGGAAGGTTGATGTTAAAAGTAACGCCTAGACCACTATTTTCTGCATAGATGTTGCCACCATGCGCCAGCATTATATTTTTACAAATGGCAAGCCCAAGTCCGCTGCCAATTGGTTTGATAATATTTTGATTATTGGATTGATAAAATTTGTCAAAAATCGAATCCAAATCGGTTTCTGGAATATGTTTTCCAGTGTTAAATATCTTAATGTTGAGATTGTCGTTTTGTATTAAAAATTTAGTTTGTATCATCCCCTGTTCTTCCGTGAATTTTAGTGCATTCCCATAAATATTTTGAAAAACCTGTATCATTCTCGCTTCGTCGTAATGGAAGTTTTCGACAGACAAAAGATTCACCAAACTCAAATGGATGTCGTTACTATTTATTAAATGAAACAAAGGTTTCACTGCTTTTTGATAAGTTTCGATTATGTTGTTAAAACCAATATTCAAAGGCGTTTTGCCGTGTTCCAGTTTATCAAGATACAAAATATCGTTGATGATTTCGCTAAGTCTGTCAGACTCTGTAATAATGTTATTGAGAAATTCTTTTTTAATTTCGGAAGGCATATCATCATCATCTGCGAGGATTTCGCCAGCAGCACGAATGGCAGTTATCGGCGTTCGCAATTCATGTGCGACACTATCCAGAAAGTCGTCCTTTTGCTTGTCTTTAATGATAAGATGCTCGTTCGCAATTTGTAATTTTTCTGAAAGCGATTTTAGTTCATTTGACTTTTCAGTAAGTTTTTTGTTGGTGATAATATTTTCTTTTGATTCCTCAAGAATGTTAAGAACTTCTGGTAACGAAATTTTTTCTTCTTTGGTCACACCTTCGATCAAGATTTTTGCAGAAGCAGTCCCAATTCTACCAGCCAGAAGGTTTTCAGAAAATTTAATAAAACGAGAATCAGCCGTTTCTATTTGGTTATTGATATTATATTTAAGATTAAAAACGCGGAAAGCTTGTTCCGTTTTTTGGATGCCTAAAAATCTTACTAAAATATTTTTGATGTCAGAAACATAGGCTGTACCGCGCCATATAAAAGCATTTTCGTGATTTTGGATATACTTGTCGATGTCCACATAAAGTTCGGCGAAGTTTCGTTCTCTATAATCACCTTTAAGACTTACCGAAATAAAAGTGAAAAGTCCAGTATTAACCAAAAGTGACCAAAAGAAAATTTGACTTATCCTATCAAAATAAGGAATGTTGAATATTGCAAAAGTGTCGTAAAGCTCTCTTAAAAAACCTTTGAACTCGTGGTTATAAGAAAAGTAATATTGTGGCAAGATTAACCCAAAATAACAAATTATGAGACCTGCAATTAATCCAATAATTACGGCTTTCGAACTTCCTCTTTTCCAGAATATCGCACCAAAAAATGCTGGTGCCAATTGCGCAATTAATACAAATGAGATAAGACCAACTGAAAATAATGAATTATCCAAAATGAAATATCTGTAGAAAATAAAAGATATAACAACAAGAATAAAAATACTAACTTTTCTAATATTGGTGATGCTTCGCGTATTTTCTGAAGCTTGGTTTTCTTTAAATTTTCCGATCCAACCAAAAGGTATAATAAGATTGTTAGAAAGCATAATCGACAAGCTAAGCGCAGAGATAATAATCATCGAAATGGACGAACTTAAACCTCCTAAAAATACCAAAACACTAATCCATTCTTTCCCAAAATGTAATGGGATTAAAATAGAATAAAATTCTGGATTAACCGCTTGTCCATCAAATAAAACGCGGCCGCCCCACGCAATTGGAAATACAAAAAGGTTAAAAACCAAAAGATATAATGGTAAAAACCAAAGTGCGGTTTTCAGGTGTTTTTCTTGTCTGTTTTCAACGATACTTGTATGGAATTGTCTCGGCAAGAGAAAAAAAGCTGATATTGACAACAAACACATAATCAACCAATTAAAACTTCCGCCAAGTCCGTTGAACGTATTTTTAGCATTAAAATCTTCAATTTTGGAAGCTTGGTCATAGATGTCGCTATAACCATTGTACACAAAGTAGGTCACGAAAACACCTAGCAATACTAGAAAAATAAGTTTTAAAAGACTTTCTAAAGCAACAGCTGCGATGATGCCAAGACGCTTTTCGGAGGCGTCAACATATCGCGTTCCGTAATATCCAGCAAACATTGCAATCATGACAACGACATAGGTTGCATTATCTGTTAATATGTTTTTTGAAGTCGGTGTATTAGTTATTAGATGAAAGGTTTCTGAAATAGCTTTAATCTGAAGTCCAATGTAAGGGATAATTGCAAAGATACATACCAATGTTATCAAAGCACCCAAGCCACGTCGGTTACCATATCTTAACGAAATGAAATCTGCAATACTGCTTATTTTGTTGACTTTTGCAATACGAATAATTTTAGAATTTATAAAAATCCAAGCTGGGATGATGATAACTGGTCCAATATAGATCGCTAGATATTGTAAACCCTGATTAACGGCTACACCTATACTGCCATAATAAGTCCAAGCCGTACAATATACAGCGATAGATAGCGCGTAGATGTAGGGATTGTTAACCCATATTTTACTTTTCTTTTTCTCGGCCCGATGAGCCACGAAAAAAAGCAAAGCCAAATAGACGATAACAACTGCAAACAGAACAAGACTATTCATCGTACTTTTTTATAACAACTAATGAAAATATTATCGAAAAAATCCAAACACCAAACAGGTAAGTGTATATTACAGGAAGCCCAAAAAGCTTATTCGGAGAATTAAAAAGCAATATGATTGGTGCGCTAAACAAGAGAAGTAAAGCGAGGCTAAGTAAAACTAATTTTTGTTCGTGTCGTTTTTTCATATTTTTATAGAAACCACACAAAGACCAAAATCTTTGCGTGGTTTTCAAAGGAAATGAATATTACATTTTGTCTTTCGAATAGTCGCCCGAGAGAGCATAATATCCAAAAACTGCTAATCCACCAGATATAATTGGCATTAAAATAAATAGGATAATAATCCCAAATACCAAATCTTCTTGTTTACCTGATGATAATTTTGGAATCCCCATTTCTGTAATGCCGAAATAACCGACAACCAAAGCTAAAAGTATCCAAACGATGCCTAATATTTTTTTTAATCCATCCATAATAATGATTGTTTTAAAGTTAAGAATTTTTGAGTTTTAATTGTGATTTCAAACTTAATCTTTGATGTTGTTTTTATTTTTTAAATAGATAAGACCAATTATTAGACAGACAGACGCTACAATAATCGGATACCAAAGTCCTTCTAGATACCATTGTGCATGTCCAGCTTCTTTACCAGTTGTTACTAGATAAGTTGCAACTGCAGGCAAAAGTCCTCCGAAAATTCCGTTTCCGATATGGTATGGTAAAGACATCGAAGTATAACGAATTCGGATAGGGAACATCTCAACCAAAAATGCCGCAACAGGACCGTAAACCATCGTTACAAATACAACTTGGATGAAAACCAAAAAAACCAGTAACCACTTGGTGTCATCATTTATTGAAATTGTTGTACTAACAGTCGCAACTTCAGGTTTGTTATCTTTTATGACAGGTGTTGCTATAGCAGACCAATGCACGACACTATCTTTTTTAACTTTAAAACCGTCGGTATAATTGGTTTCTTTGTGAAAAGTTATAATACTGTCACCAGCAATTTTGTCATGGGTTTTGGAAGTTCGAGATTCTTTAATACCATTTGTCGCAACTACTTTTCCTTCAAGATTAACGGATTTAAACATCTTATCATAGATTGGTCTGTAAGAAAGTACCGCTATTAACATCCCAATTAACATGATCGGTTTTCGTCCAACTTTATCCGATAGCCAACCGAACAAAACAAATAACGGCGTACCAAGTAGTAATGCAATCGCCATTAAAGAGTCAACTTGTGCGGAGTCAACATTCATTACTTTTTGGATGAAACTCATGGCGTAGAATTGCCCAGTGTACCACACAACACCTTGTCCCATAACAGCTCCGAATAATGCTAACAATACAAATTTGAAATTATAACGATTTCCAAAAGATTCTTTAAGTGGGTTAGTAGATGTTTTTCCTTCTTTTTTAGCTTTAGCAAAAAGTGGAGACTCCTTCATATTTTTACGAATGATGTAAGAAACACCAACCATTAATATTGAAATCCAAAACGGAACTCGCCATCCCCAAGTATCAAAATCGTCATGAGAAAGCGTTGTTTTTGTAATTAAAATAACAATTAATGAAATGAAAAGTCCAACCGTTGCAGTAGTCTGGATCCATGATGTCCAATAACCACGACGATGCGGTTGTGCATATTCTGCAACATAAGTTGCGGCACCACCATATTCGCCACCAAGTGCTAAACCTTGTAAAAGTCTAAGGATTAAAACTAATACTGGCGCCATAAAACCTATTGTTTCATAAGATGGAATACAACCGATAAGAAATGTTGAAAATCCCATGATAAGTAAAGTCACAAGAAACGTATATTTTCTGCCAATCATATCGCCTAATCGTCCAAAGAATAATGCACCGAAAGGTCTTACCACAAATCCAGCCGCAAAAGTTGCTAAGGTCGAAAGAAACGCAGCTGTAGGATTATCCGCTGGGAAGAATTTTGTGGACAAGACCACGGCAAGACTTCCAAAAATGTAGAAATCATACCATTCTATTAAAGTCCCTAACGAGGAAGCTGTAATAACGCTCCAGATCGTTTTGTTTTTTTGCTTCTCACTCATGTTTTCGTAAGAATCTTGTTGTAGTTCGCTCATATTAGTTTGATTTTGGATTTAGTATTTTTTTAAATAGCATTAAAATGAGTACATCACACGAAGCATTGCTCGGAAGTTGCCAACATTAGTTATTCTTCCACTCGCAGTTGCATCATTTTGTATGTCACCATATTTTGCAGCGGTATATTCTAGTTCTGGTGCGATGTTAAATTTGTTTTGTTTAAATTCTACTCGCGCAGAAGCTCGCCATACGTTATCTAGAAGTCTAGTTCCTGACGCGCCTCTTATGTAAAGGTTTTTGTATCCCTCATCTACACCAGAGTTTTTGGTATATCCAAAGAAAACTCCTGGTGCAATTTGTTCGTTATTACTTGCAAGATCAATCCAAAACGATGATGTTTTTGTAGGCTTGTAGCTTTCTTGACCGTTTGCTTGTTCATAACCAGCAAAGCCACCAATCATAACCAGGTGATGAAGATTTCCACCAGTTATCCCATAAAGTTTAGCAGAGAATTTAGAATCAGAATATTTGAAGTAAGCTAAATAAGCAGCTGCGTTAAGTTTCTCGGTTGAGACCAGATTATTACTTTCGATAACAGGTTTTAATGATTGAAATTCTGCTGCGATACCAGCGATAATATTTTTATGTTTGTATTGAAGTTGTCCGTGGAAAGTTGGCATCACCGAATTAATTGTTGCGCTATTTGTAAAAGCCCCCGTGGCATTAGCCGTCTGGAATTCTCGATCTTTATATGCAACTGCGGTAAAAGATAAGTCGTCTGTTATTTTTTGAGTAAGTTTTATTTGACCTGCCCATCCAAAAGGATTGAATAGAATACCTGTATTAAAATTCGCAACACCTGGATAAACTTCTGGGATAAAAGAAGGATACCAAGTTTGTCCAAATGTTAGACTTGTTTTTGGCCAAGCCAAAGTGGCGTAAGCGTGTCGCAACCTTAGAAGCCCGATGCTTCCACTTCCTGCCGAAGATTTGTTGATTTCAGTATTTCCAAAAAAGTCGGCTTCAATTTTTCCACTTGCTTTTGCGCCCCAAACATTTGGTCCTTTAATGTTAAGACCAACTCTAGTCGTGATGGATAGAAAATTGCTGGCCGCAGCGCTATTGATATCTTTGCCGTTAGCATCAAGTTTTTCGTCCAGAGGATAAAGATTGAGATTATATTCTCGAGAGTAGGCAGACTGTCGACTGTCAAAATTATATTCCGTCCTTACCCAACCATAAGTCGAAACGTCCCATTCTTTGACTTTATTTTTTTCGGCTTCTAAGCTTTCGATGCGTTTGAGAAGGTCAGAAGTGCTAATGCTGTCTTGCGCTTTTGTTTGTGAAAATATTAATGATATTGATGATATCGTTAATGATTTTATTAAATTTTTCATTAATTATTAATTATTTGACGTGTGATTTGGTGTTGCCAAATTGTAATTAATAATTCGTTTACGAAAATTTAATATATATTTTTGCTAAGACTATATTTTAGTGAATTTTTTAAACAAATATTTTTACCTATTTCTTGAATCTTTCCCATTTAATGAGCATGTATTTGTCTGCAAATTCAGTAATAATTAAACCCGAGTTTTTGATATTATTTTCTTGCGAAAGATATTCAATTAACTCATTTTGTTTCAATATTTTATACACAGGGTGAAAGTCGGAGTGAGGTGGTCTTGTGATATTGTATTTCTTTATCCACGAGCTGATTGTAACGTGTGATACACCAATAATTCTCTCAATCTCCCGAAAGCTTAATCCTTCCAAATACAGCTGTAATGCCTTTGTTACGTAATAGTCGTCGATCTGTTTTCCTAGTTTTTTGACGGTGAAGTAATAGTTGCAATCTTTACACAAAAAGCGTTGTTTGTCGTTAATTATTCCACTTTTTACGACATTGTCTTGATTACATTTTGGGCAAGACTTCATATAACTATATTATTTTAGCAAATATATAATAATTTAGCAAAAATATATTTGATTATTCAAACAGATAAAATATCTTTAATAAAAATTTAATAAACAAAAAATATCTAAATAATTTGTTTTGAAAAGGAATTATGTTTTATATTTGCATCTTTAATTAGATATAAGTCAATGAAAATAGAAATTTCCTCAGAAAAACATTTGCATTACGCAGAGGAAATCAAACAGGAGATGGCGGACTCGGCCAAAGTTAGAGGAACAGGCATTGCGCAAAGAACAGTTGAGTTTTTGTGTCAAAAAATGCTGGAAGGAAGTGCGGTTTTAGCGATCGAAGAAGATGGTCGCTGGGCAGGATTTTGCTATTTGTCAGCATGGAGTGATGGCGAATTTGTAGCGAATTCTGGGATGATTGTGTCTCCTAATTTTAGGAAAAGAGGTGTGGCGAAAATGATGAAAGCTAAGGTTTTCGAATTATCACGCATCAAATTTCCAGAAGCTAAAATTTTTAGCTTAACAACAGGACTTGCGGTGATGAAGATTAACTCCGATTTGGGTTATCAGCCTGTAACTTATTCCGAAATTACAAAAGATGAAACTTTTTGGGAAGGTTGCAAAAGTTGTGTTAATTATGATGTGTTGAAGAGTAAAAATAGAGAAAATTGTTTGTGTACAGCGATGTTGTACTCGCCAAGCAAGGAGAAAACTTTATTTAATTCTAATTATACAAAAAATACAAAAGATGAAGAAAAGTGTAGTGTTGGCATTTAGTGGAGGACTTGACACTTCTTATTGTGCAAAATATTTAAGCGAGACTTTGGGTTACGAAGTTCACGCGGTGACGGTTAATACAGGCGGTTTCAATGAAGTTGATGAGGTTGAATTAAAATCTCGTGCGGAGAAATTAGGCGTTGCAACTTATACGTTTATAAATGCTGAAAAAGAATATTATAACGATTGTGTTAAATATTTGATTTTCGGAAATGTTCTAAAAAACAATACATATCCACTTTCTGTAAGTGCGGAAAGAACGGTTCAGGCGCAAAATATTGCGAAATATGCTAAGGAAATTGGAGCATCAGCGATTGCGCATGGCAGCACAGGAGCGGGGAATGATCAAGTTCGTTTTGATTTGATTTTCCAAGTGATGTGTCCAGAGATGGAGATTATCACACCGATCCGTGATATGTCATTGTCGAGAGAAGAAGAAATTCAGTTTTTGAAAAATCACGGTTTCGATATCGATTTCGAAAAAGCGCAATATTCGATCAACAAAGGACTTTGGGGAACTTCCGTTGGAGGAAAAGAAACTTTAAAATCTCGTCATAGTCTTCCCGAAGATGCGTTTCCTTCACAAGTTGAAAAACAAGAACCTACTGAGCTAGAAATTGAATTCAAAAACGGAGAAGTTGTTGCTGTTAATGGCGAAACTTTCGCGCATTCGGTTTTTGCGATTCAGAAGATCGAATCTCTGGCAAGTCCTTATGGCATTGGTCGCGACATCCATGTTGGCGATACGATTGTTGGCATCAAAGGTCGTGTTGGTTTCGAGGCTGCGGCGGCTTTGTTGACGATTAAGGCGCATCATCTTTTAGAAAAACATACGCTTTCTAAATATCAACAGACCATCAAGTCGCAACTGTCAGATTGGTACGGAAACTGGCTTCACGAGGCACTTTTCCTAGATCCCGTGATGAGAAATATCGAAGCTTTTCTTAATGATTCTCAAAAGACGGTTAACGGAAAAGTATTTATAACGCTTTATCCTTACCGATTTGTTTTAAACGGAATTGAGTCAGATAACGATTTGATGTCTGATAAATTCGGAAGTTATGGCGAAGCAAATCGCGCTTGGACGGGAGATGATGTTAAAGGATTTACCAAAGTATTGAGCAATGCTTTAACGATTTATCATCAAATAAACAGTTAGGGTTTTAAAAATTTGGGCAGCATTTCCGCCCGAACTTGTGCTGAGCTTGTCGAAGTGCTCCCGTTTTTTCTTTTTTTTTGAAAAAAAAGAAAAGAGCTCCGTTCAGGTCGGGCTGCGTGCAATTCGCTGCAAAAAAAATAATTGCAAAATAAGTCCCGAAGGGACGACTTGACAAAGGATAGGAAGAATTCCTATCTGTGATAGAATACAAAATAAGTCCCAAAGGGACAATTTAAAATAGAATAGGAGGAAACTCCTATTAAAAAAAAGGACGATTTAATAAAGGATAGGAGGAGACTCCTATCAAAAACGAGACGATTTAACAAAGAATAGGAAGAATTCCTATTCATATTTAAAAACCAAAAATGAAAAAAACAGTCGGCATCATCGGAGCTAACGGATACACGGGAAGTGAGTTGATTCGTCTTTTGGCTTATCACCCAGAAGTTGAAATGACTTGTCTTTTCAGTCGTTCAAATTCAGGTGTTAAGATTTCGGAGCTATATCCAGATTTAGCAGGGATTTGCGATGTTGTTTTAACTAATGAACTTCAAAAAGTTGATATTTTATTTTTGTGTCTTCCGCATAAAGAAAGTCAAAATTGGCTGACTCAAAATCCGATTGACGCTGAGGTTTTAGTTATTGATTTAGGAAACGATTTCCGTTTAGAAGCTGATTTTAATAACAGAAAATTTATCTACGGACTTCCAGAAATCAACAAAACCGAAATCCAAACAACAAAAAGTATAGCCAATCCAGGATGTTTTGCGACGGCAATTCAGTTAGCGTTGTTGCCTTTGGCAGAAGCGGGATTGTTGACAGACGTTTATACAACTGGGATTACAGGTTCTACTGGAGCTGGTCAAAAGTTGCAATCGACGACACATTTCACTTGGAGAAATGATAATATCTCGGCTTACAAAACTTTGACACATCAACATGTAGAGGAGATTTTAATGAATTTAAATTCTAAAACTTCCAATGATGTAAAGCTGAATTTTGTGCCTTGGCGTGGCGATTTTGCGAGAGGTATTTTTACTAGTTCAACGATTAAATGTGATAAAAGTTTAGAAAAAGTAAAAGCTTTGTTTCAGGACTTTTATAAAGATGCAAAATTTGTTCAGGTTACAGACGGACATTTAGATATGAAACAAGTTGTTAACACCAACAAATGTGTTATCGAAATTGAACAAAATGAAGGTTTTATTGTAGTGCATTCAGCGATTGATAATTTACTGAAAGGTGCATCAGGACAAGCTGTTCAAAACATGAATTTAGCGATGGGTTGGGACGAGACTTTAGGTCTTAATCTTAAGCCAATTGCATTTTAAAATTTAAATTAAAAATGAATTTATTCGAAGTATATCCATTGTTTGACATTAACCCAGTTAAGGCAAAAGGCTCTTTTCTGTGGGATGACAAAGGACAACAATATTTAGATTTTTATGGTGGTCATGCAGTGATCTCGATTGGACATAATCATCCATATTATCAAGCAAAACTGAAAGATCAGTTAGAAAAAATTTCGTTTTATTCCAACTCTGTGCAGAATGATTTGCAGGTGGAATTGGCGAATAAGTTAGGTTCATTGTCAGGTTACGAAGATTACAGCTTGTTTCTTTGTAACTCTGGCGCTGAAGCTAATGAAAATGCGTTAAAACTGGCATCTTTCCACAATGGGAAGAAGAAAGTTGTATATTTTTCAGAATCGTTTCACGGTCGTACTTCGGCAGCGGTTGCGGTGACCGACAATCCAAAAATTGTTGCGCCAGTTAACGCTTCCGATAATTTTATAAAATGCGCTTGGAACGATGTCGAATCTTTAGAGACTATATTTAAGACCAACGAGATTAGTGCCGTAATTGTTGAGGGAATTCAAGGAGTTGGAGGCATTAACTTGCCAGATGAACACTTCATTCAAAGTATCAGAAGTTTGTGTGATAGCAATGATGCGGTTATGATTTTGGATGAAGTGCAGTCTGGATATGGACGTGCTGGTTATTTCTTTGCACATCAAGAATTTGATGTTAAACCAGATCTTATCACGACAGCAAAAGGTATGGGGAATGGTTTTCCGATTGCAGGGGTTTTAATCAGTCCAAAATTCAAGGCGAGTAGTGGACTTTTAGGAACAACTTTCGGTGGAAATCATTTGGCTTGCGCTGCTGGTATTGCAGTTCTTGATGTTATTAAAAATGAAAATCTTATCGAAAACGCCGAAAAAGTTGGCGCTTATATAGAAGATAAAATCAAAAATTTTAAACATATAAAATCCATTAGGCGACGTGGATTGATAATGGGTATCGAGTTGGATCAGCCTTGCGCAGAAGTGCGTTCTTCTTTGTTAAAAAAGCATTTTGTTTTTACAGGAAATGCTAATGACAAAAATGTATTGAGGATCTTGCCAGCTCTTAACATCACCGAAAAAGAAGCGGATATTTTTATCGCAGCTTTAGAAGATATTCTTCAAAATTTAAATTAAAGTTAGAACAGCCTTCATCATGAAAGATAGATTTTAAATGACGTCGGAGGAGGCTGTTGTTTAAAATTATCGAAAATTTCAAAAATGAAAAATTTCACAAGTGTAGAAGATATTAATGATCTTCAATCTATGATAAAAAAGGCTCTAGAAATTAAAGCAAATCCTTTGGCAGAGCCCAACAAAGGGAATGGAAAAACAATAGGTTTGGTATTTCTTAATTCAAGTCTTAGAACGAGATTAAGCAGTCAAATCGCAGCGCAAAATTTAGGTTTAAACGTTTTAATGTTGAATGCTGCGCAAGAAGCTTGGAATCTAGAATACAACGATGGCGTGGTTATGGATGGCGGAACAGTAGAGCATATTAAAGACGCGATTGAAGTTCTAAATCAATATTGCGACATCATTGCGGTGCGATGTTTTGCAGGGATGAAATCTAAGGAAGACGACACCACAGAAAGTATTTTGAGCCAATTTGAAAAACATGCAAAAGTGCCAGTCGTTTCGTTAGAGTCGTCGCCGCGTCATCCTTTGCAGAGTTTTGCGGATTGCATTACGATTACCGAAAATTGGAAACAAGAAAAGAAGCCGAAAGTCGTTTTAACTTGGGCGCCACATGTTAAGCCGATTGCACATGCGGTTGCAAATTCTTTTACAGAATGGATGCAAGCTTTGGATGTAGATTTGGTGATTGCAAATCCTGAAGGCTACGATTTGGATCCAAATTTTGTAAAAGAAACACCAGTTGTTCATAACCAAGACGAAGCTTTGAAGGGTGCCGATTTTATCTATGTTAAAAACTGGTCATCTTTTGAAGATTATGCGACAATGCCGGAGGTTAAAGAAGATTGGTTATTAAGTTTAGAAAAGTTGAAAACAACCAATGATGCGAAAGTGATGCATTGTTTGCCAGTGCGACGTAATTTGGAATTGAGTGATGAGGTGATGGATAGCGAACATTCGATTATTTATCAACAAGCAAAAAACCGAATTTTCTCGGCACAAACCGTTTTCAGCGAAATCTTAAATGAATTAAAATAAATTTTAAAACAGAAACACGATAGACTAGGAGAGGCGAGTAGAAAGAAGGGAATCTCTATCACAAAACAGAAATCCGAAATGAAAGAAAAATTGTATATCATAAAAATTGGCGGAGCCTTAATCGATGACGAGGAAGCGCTGGATCAATTCTTAAATAAATTTTCTAACATTTCTGGGAACCGAATCTTGGTGCACGGTGGCGGAAAGTTGACTAGCACTTTGGCAGAAAAACTTCATGTGCCGCAACAGATGGTCGACGGTCGACGTGTAACCGATGCGCAAACTTTAGACATTGCAACGATGGTCTATGCTGGCAAAATCAACAAAAGCATTGTTGCAAAACTTCAGAATTTAGATTGTGATGCAATGGGATTTACAGGTGCGGATGCTAATTTAATTCAAGCTGAAAAACGCAGTGTCGAAGAGATCGATTTTGGATTTGTTGGTGATGTCAATCGTAAAAGCGTGAATTCAAAACTCATTCGTAAGTTTTTAAAATTAGATTTAATTCCTGTTTTTTCTGCGATTACGCACGATCATCACGGTGATTTACTGAATACAAATGCCGATTCTATCGCATCAGTTTTAGCACAAGCTTTATCAAAAAAATTCGATGTCGAATTGTTATTTTGTTTTGACAAAGATGGCGTTTTAGAAGATGTTAATGACAATTCAACTTTAATAGAAGCGCTTTCCGAAGATGATGTTTTAAAACTTAAAGAAGAAAAAAAAATCCATAAAGGCATTCTCCCCAAAATCGAAAATGCCTTGCTCGCAAAGAAAAACGGCGTACAAAAGATTTTTTTAATTAATGAAACCAAATTACAAGAACATATAATTTATGATAACCAAGGAACTGAAATCTGTTAACCAAATCGACGAACTGCTCGACAACGCAACCAAACTTTTAAAAAAGATGATTGCGACGCCTTCGCTTAGCAAGGAAGAGTACGACGTATCGTTGGTGATAGAGAGCTTTTTTAAGGAGAAAGGTGTGGCGATTAACCGCTACAAAAACAATATCTGGGCAACCAATAGAAATTTTGATGCTTCTAAACCGTCAATTTTGCTTAATACCCACCACGACACGGTTAAGCCGAATAAAGCTTACACCATGGATCCTTTTATTCCAGTCGAAAAAGACGGAAAAATCTTTGGATTGGGAAGTAACGATGCTGGAGCATCTTTGGTGGCGATGTCACAAGTTTTTCTTCATTTTTATGAAAAAGAAAATCTATCGCATAACTTAATTATTGCCTTGACAGCTGAGGAAGAAATCTCTGGTGTTGACGGTATCGAAGCATTGTTTCCGCAACTTCCAAATGTCGAGTTGGCGATTGTTGGCGAACCAACGAAAATGAATTTGGCGATTGCCGAAAAAGGACTTTTGGTGATTGATGGCGAGATGCAAGGCACGGCATCTCATGCCGCGCATCCCAACGACGACAACGCAATTGTGAAATGCATGGCGGATTTGCATCATATCCTAAACTACAAATTCGAGAGAACTTCAGAATATCTTGGCGACGTCAAAGTTACGCTAACGGTTATTAACGCAGGGACGCAGCACAATGTTGTACCCGAAAAATGCAATTTCACGTTGGATGTTCGTGTGACCGATGAATACAGTAACAAAGAAGTTTTTGACATCATCCAATCCGAAATGAAATCCACGCTTACACCGCGTTCGTTTAGACTTAATTCCTCAAAAATCGAAATCGCGCATCCTTTTGTGCAGGCTGGTTTGGCGCTTGGCAGGACGACTTACGGTTCGCCGACTTCGTCCGATCAGGCGATTATTCCGTGTACTTCGGTTAAGATGGGGCCGGGCGACAGTTTGCGCTCGCATACGGCGGATGAGTTTATCTACATTGCCGAAATCAAGGACGGAATCGAAATTTACATCAATATTTTAGAACAGGTTTTATAGTTTTATTATTTGGGCAGCTAATCCACCGAAGCCTGTACTGAGCTTGTCGAAGTGCTCCCGCTTTTTTGTTTTTGCAATCCTCGTTCCTCGGAATTGCAAAAACAAAAAGAGCTCCGCTCAGGCTGGGCTGCGACAACTAACTGGTTTTAGGAACGTTGATTTTAGATTTACGAATTTTTATTTATGATTTTCAGTTCGTCATTTCGAGTAGCTAAGCGTATTGGGAAATATTTTGATTTACGGGTTGCTATTTTAGATTTACGAATTTTTGACTTACGATTTTCAGTTCGTCATTTCGAGTAGCGAAGCCTAACGAGAAATATTATGATTTCTGTTTTACGATTTATCATTTTGACGAAAGAGAAATCTTTGTTCACAAATAACCGACAACAGCCAACCAAAGACCATCAACCAAAAACCTATTAATTTAAGAAACAAAATGAAAAAAATTTGGCAGAAAGACCAATCCAAAACAGACGAATTAGTTAACAAATTTACTGTTGGTAAGGATTTGGATTTTGATGACCGTTTAGCAAAATACGACGTCATCGGCTCGATGGCACACTGCAAAATGTTAGCAGAAGTTGGTTTGATTTCTTATGAAGAATCAACGGCGATGCTAGCGGTTTTAGATTCTATTTTAGAAGACATTAATGCTGGTAATTTCGAAATCGATAAATCAGCGGAAGATATACATTCCCAAGTGGAAGCGATTTTAATAGAAAAATTAGGCGACATAGGAAAGAAAATCCACACTGCAAGATCGCGTAACGATCAAGTTTTGTTGGACATCAAATTATATTTACAACAAGAGATTCGTGAGATTTCTGCATTGGTTGATGTTTTATTCCAAACTTTAATTTCGTTAGCAGAACAACATCAAAAGGTGTTATTGCCGGGTTATACGCATTTTCAAATTGCAATGCCTTCGTCTTTTGGATTGTGGTTTGGCGCTTACGCAGAATCGCTTTTAGATGATGTAGAATTGTTATTGTCGGTTAAGAATATCATTAACAAAAATCCTTTGGGTTCAGCTGCTGGTTATGGTTCGTCATTTCCAATTGATAGAGCGAGTACAACTTCCAAATTAGGTTTTATTTCCATGAATCATAATTCGGTTTATGCACAAATGACACGCGGAAAATCGGAGAAATTGTTAGCGTCTGCTTTGTCAGTTTTAGCAGGAACTTTAAGCAAATTTAGTTATGATGTTTGTTTGTATTTAAGTCAAAATTTTGATTTTATAAGCTTTCCAAAAGAGTTCACGACAGGTAGTAGCATTATGCCTCACAAGAAAAATCCTGATATTTTTGAGTTGGTAAGAGCGCGTTGCAATCGTATAC
>JAEXRP010000055.1:0-27216 GCA_023440705.1 Bacteroidota bacterium | reverse complement strand
TCGATACAACCAATCTTTGTAATCGTAGGTTTCTACAAAAAAGTAGGGTAGTAGGAAAATTCCTAAAGCCAAAAACGTAACAATCGGCGTATAAATTTTTGCGAATTTCCGGATGAAAAGTTCTGTTTTTGCTTTTTGAGAAGTGGCATTTTGAACCATTTCCAAAATTTTGGAAAGCTTAGAATCCTTAAATTCAGTTTTAATTAAAACCTCAGAAACCGAATTCAAATTAATCATTCCTGCGTACACCGCATCGCCTTTTTGCTTACCGTCTGGTTTACTTTCTCCTGTTAAAGCAGCGGTGTTAAAAGAAGCTTTTTCAGATAATAATTCGCCATCCAAAGCCAACTTTTCGCCCGCTTTCAATTGAATGATTTGACCAATTTTTGCTTCTTCAGCTTTAATTAATTTTGGTTTTGAATCTTCTAAAATGGTAACTTCATCTGGTCTTTGATCGAGTAAGGTTTTGATATTTAATTTCGCCCGAGAAACCGCCATTCCTTGGAAAGCTTCACCAACTGCATAAAACAACATCACGGCAACACCTTCCGGATATTCGCCTATTGCAAAAGCACCAATTGTCGCAATCGACATCAAGAAAAATTCAGAAAAAAAATCGCCATATCTAATGCTTTCGATGGCTTCTTTAATGACTGGAAAACCAACAGGAATGTAAGCAATTAAGTAAAAAACCAACCGAATCCAACCCGAAAACCAGTCGGGTTTTACAAGAAAATCTAATCCTAAACCGCTAAGCAACAACACCAACGAAATAATCGCAGGCAAAAATAATTGAAAGGTCGATTTGTCGGAATCGTGATCATGATCGTGCGAATGTCCATGCTCATGATTGTCATCGTGATTATGTTCGTGAGAATCGTGATTGTGAGGTTTATTTTTAGGACGATTGTCCGTTGAGCAGCAATGTTCCATTATTTTTTATTTGAGAGCAAATTTAGGAGCAAAGAGCGTGCAACACTATTGCATTGTTGCTAAACAGGTCTTGCAAACACCGTTCGCAACAAATTTTAATTCTTTAATTAAATAATCTTTCGGAAAATCGACATTCTGAAAATTGATATTTTCTAAACAAACCGTGTTTTTGCATTCTGTACAGAAAAAATGCAAGTGATAATCATGATGATTATCCTCGTCGCAATGGTCGTGACAAAACAGATATTGCGTGGTATTATTTTCCTGAATACTGTGAATTAAACCTTTCTTTTCAAAGGTTTTTAGAGTTCGGTAAATTGTGCTTCTGTCGGCGGTTTTCAAGATTTCTTCCAACTCAGCCAACGAAATAGAATGATTGGTTTTCAAAAACTCAGATAATACCAATTGTCGCATTGGCGTAATCGGAATGTTTTTGTTTTCGAGGATTTTTTCTATTTCTTGAAGTTTCATTTATGATCAGATTTAATTTTAAATATACAATAAATTGTTTTTAGTGTATTTGGAAGTTAATAATTAATCCAAATTTCCATAAAAGTCTTTTATCAAAAAATGAAAAAGTATGTTTTTACACCTAAAACAGCTTACAAAAACTAACGATGTTTTTGATTTGTTAGTTTTGATTAGTGTTTGTAAATTATTGTAAATCAAAGCATTGTGTATTTTGTCTATTGCTTGTCTATTACAACATCGCCTTTTTGACTATCATATTTATACTCTTGTTTTATAATTTAGTTTCACCAAAAAGAAAGTAGAAACTCCAAAGTTGTACTTTTTTATTGAACAAAAAAACAAACAATTATAAATTAAATATTAATAATGAAAACGAAAAATTTATCTATTAAAATGTTGTTGCTTGCTGGTCTATTCTCATTACCAATGCAAGCACAAGTTTATATGATTGGTACACCATCTACCTCTGCTAGTAATGTTCCATTTGCAAATGGTGTTTCTGATGACGGTAAGGTTATCGGACTTAATACTCAAAAAACGAATTATATATGGACAGAAGAGACTGGTGTACAACCTGTTGGTCAATTGGCGGGTTCTGGTGATTTTACATCTGGTGCTGTGCATATTACTAGAGACGGTAAAAGAGCAGTAATGCATTCAGCTGACAAACCTGGTGGGATGAATCAGATAGCAATCTATAATCGTGAAGATAATACTTGGGATTTTTTAAGTTCTAAAAGTACAGATTATAACACTGGTCTAACTGTGCCTTATGGTATTACGCCAGATGCTGATATTATTGTGGGTTTAGGCGCAACAAAAACTTACTCGTACAGTAGAGGAATATTTTGGAAAAAAGGTAATGATAACCTTCAAACGGTGGAATCAATTTTCCCAACAAAGTATTTTGCTGTATATGGTGTAAGCGATGATGGTCGAGTTATGGTAGGCTATCAGGATAATATGTCGGGCCTAAGATCTGGATCTCTTTGGAAAGATGGTGTACAGACTATCCTTACAGATTCTAATAACAAGACGGTACCTGCTTTACAAGATGTATCTCGTGACGGAAAATGGGCTTTAGGTAAGCACGGAATCTACGCAATGAAATGGAGCGAAGAAACAGGTATGATTGATATTGTTGATCCTAACGCAAGTTCATCTTTTACAGGTTTAACGACTGAATCTAATATTGATGGAAGCATCATTTTGGGATACTATAAAAATCCAACTCTACCTAATCCAGGAGATGGAAAAGCTTTTATTTGGACTGAAAAAACAGGATTTAAAAACCTTAATGAATTCGTTAAAGAATTAGGTTTTGATGATCTAGGTATGCGTTTGGCAGTGCCTCTAAAGATGTCTGCAAATGGAAAACATATCGTAGGTGTTGGGGTTACATCAGCGGGTAATGTTGCTTTTAAGGTTACATTACCAGACAGTTTCCTCGCAACCGCATCAACTACAACTAAAGCAGTTGATATAAAGATTTATCCTAATCCAGTGCAAGATATTTTGAAAGTGGACACCGCTGCAAAATTAGCAAAGTATGAGATATACGATATGAGCGGAAAAGTTATTTCTAAAAATGAATTTAAATCAGGAAATAACTCAATTGATGTATCACAACTTATCAAAGGTACTTACATTTTGAAGGTTACAGTTGACGGAAAAGAACAATCGAAGAGCTTTATTAAAAAGTAAAACGGTTTTTTATATTAGTTTAAATTTGGTTTAGAAAAAGTCTGGAATATTTTCCAGACTTTTCATTTTTTAAGCTTTATTCAATCAAATCCAAAAACTGCTGCTCATCCAAAATGGTAATCGTTCCAATGTCTTGCGCTTTTTTCAGTTTGCTTCCTGCTTTTTCACCGACAACAAGATAATTTAGATTTTTTGAAACCGCTGAAATATTTTTTCCGCCGTGTTTTTCTACCATTTCTTCGGCTTGTTCTCTTGTGAATAAAGATAATTTTCCTGTAAATAAGAAGGTTTTGTTTTCTAAAACCGTGCTCAAAACTTCGTTCGTACTTTCACCTTTTTCGAGTTGAACGCCATAATTTTTCAAACGCTCAATCATTAAATTATTTTCATCATTTTGAAAAAATTCTACGATGCTTACAGCGATTTTCCCACCAATATCTTCAACTTGAGTTAACTCTTCGGTAGTTGCATTTTTCAAATCTTCAATGGTTGCAAAATTCTTCACCAATTTCTTGGCAACCGTTTCACCAACGTGTTTGATGCCAATTCCGTACAATACTTTTTCAAACGGAATTTGCTTTGATTTTTCAACGCCGTCAATGATATTTTGAGCAGACTTTTCTGCCATTCTTTCCAAAGGCAACAATTGTTCTTTGGTCAAAGTATAGAAATCTGCAGGATTTTCAATTAATTTTTCTCGATACAATTGCTCAATGGTTTCACTACCGAGATTCTCAATGTTTAAAGCTTTTCGAGAAACATAATGTATCATTCTACCCACAACTTGCGGCGGACAATGCAAATCGTTTGGACAAAAATGAATAGCTTGATCTTCGATTTTCACCAACTCTGTTCCACATTCTGGGCAATTCGTAATGTATTTTACTTCTTCACTTTCTGCAGTACGTTTTTCGGTGTTAACGCCAACAATTTTCGGAATAATTTCGCCACCTTTTTCTACATAAACAAAATCGTTTTCGTGTAAATCGAGTTTTTTAATGATGTCTTCATTGTGCAAAGAAGCGCGTTTCACAATCGTTCCAGCGAGCAAAACAGGTTTCAAATTAGCAACTGGCGTCACGGCTCCCGTTCTTCCAACTTGGTAAGAAATGCTTTGCAATTCGGTCTCCACTTTCTCGGCTTTGAATTTATACGCCATCGCCCAACGCGGGGATTTCGCTGTATAACCCAATTGTCGCTGATGTTTTAAAGAGTTGACTTTAATTACAATTCCATCGATTTCAAAAGGTAAATTGTGACGTTCGGTATCCCAATAATTGATGAAATTTTTGACATCCTCCAAAGTGGTACATAATTTCGCTTGATCTTCCGAAACTTTGAAACCCCAATTTTTAGCTTTTGCAAGCAAATCCCAATGCGTTTCCGCAGGAAATTCTTCTGCAATATATTGGTATAAAACTGCCGAAAGTCCACGTTTTCTAACTTCCGCCGAATCTTGCATTTTCAAACTTCCACTTGCTGTATTTCGAGGATTCATAAAAGGGTCGAGACCTTCTTCCTCACGAAGTTTGTTGAGTTTATCAAAGTTTTTTCGGGTTAAATAAATTTCACCTCGAATAAAAAATCTGTTCGGGAAATCACCTTTTAGTTTTAAAGGAATATCCGAAATCGTGCGCACATTATTAGTGATTTCATCGCCTTGAAATCCATCGCCACGCGTTACCGCCTGAGAAAGTTGTCCATCTTCGTACAAAATAGAAATCGAAGCGCCATCGTATTTTAGTTCAGCTACAAATTCTACAGGTTCTTCAATGGTTTTGATGATGCGCTTTTCCCAATCTTCTAAATCATCAAAATCATAAGAATTATCCAAAGAATACATTCTGAATTGATGCTGAACTGTCGGGAAATTTTTCGTTACACCGCCACCTACACGCAAAGTAGGAGAGTTGGCATCCGCAAATTCGGGATATTTTTCTTCTAAATCTTGTAATTCTTTTAGCAAAGCATCGAATTCAAAATCCGAAATACTAGGCTCATCAAGAATGTAATAATTGTAATTGTGCTGGTGAAGCTCCTCGCGCAAAGCCTCTATTTTATGCTGAATCTCCTTGGACATCTTTTTGAAATTGTAAAAACAAAGATAATAAAACTTGTCCCGAAAATGCTTTTCTTTTTTTAACCGCAAAAGAGACAAAAGCTTTTAGCAATTCAAAAGTGTAAAAAAGTTGTGCAATAAATTTTGGTGTTAGCTTTTCTCATTTCTTTTGATGCTTTTGTGGTAAAAATTTTTAACCGTAAAAGAGAAAAGTTTTGAGTTTTTCAAAAGTACAAAAAAGCTTTGTGTATAGCTTTCTGCTATATTTAGCATAAGCTTTTAGAATTCTTTTTTGATGCTTTTGCGGTAAAGAAAAAAGATTTAGTTTTGTTTATTCTGATTTTAAGAAATGAAAAAACACAAATTATTGCGCATCGCGGATTTTGGAAAACAAATCCCGTAACGTCTGAAAATTCCATTCAGGCTTTAAAAAATGTTCAAGAATTGCAGGTTTACGGTTCTGAATTCGATGTTCAAATGACTAAAGATGCAGAGCTTATTGTTTTTCATGATGAATGGATTGATGATTTGGAAATTGCCGAAACTAATTTTGAGGATTTAAAAGATTTAAGACTTTCAAATGCTGAAAATATTCCGACTTTTGAAGATTATTTAATTCAAGGGCAAAAAGCATCAAATTGTAAGTTAATAGTAGAATTAAAACCTTGCAAAACCAAAGAATTAGAAGATTCAATGGTGAAAAAAGCTTTGGATTTAATTCAAAAATATGATTTAGAAAATCAGTGTGAGTATATTTCTTTTAGCTTAAATATTTGCAAAGAAATTAAAAAGGAAAAACCAAATTTTATAGTGTTTTATTTGAATGGAGATTTAAATCCGCAAGAATTGAAAGAATCAGGTTTGGATGGTTTTGATTATGATTTCGAGTTGCTTTTAGAAAATTTAAATTGGATTTCTGAAGCTCAAAATTTAGGTTTAAAAACCAATTCTTGGACGGTGAATGATTTTGAAGTTTTTAAAAAGCTAACTGAAGCAAGAATTGATTTTATTACGACAAATACACCTGATATTTTTTTGAGAAGTTAACACCAAAATCTGTGGTATTTGTTTTAATCTGTGGACAAATATATTCCCACAAATCCCGCAGATTTACACAGATTATTTACATTGTACTTAATGAAGTTCTCGATACGATTTTTTCAAAATCTGCTAGAACTGATGGCAAATTTTTTCTACGAATTTAGTTTTTATGTACGTTTACGGAAAAGCTTTTTTACGCCGTCAATTCGAGTAAAAATCTACAAGATTTTGTATCGAGAATTTCTGAATATAGTTCTCGATACGATTTTTTCAAAATCTACTCGAACTGACGGAAGTTTTTAATTAATGCTAAACAAAAAACTAGTTCGATTATTTTAGGTTAAATGAATTTATTTGCAATGTATTTCAATCTCAACAATTAGTTCACATACAATCTTTAGAAAACGAGATTTCATTTTGTAACTTTGCAAAACGTAAAGTTTAATCATAAAAAATATAAAAATGACGAGCTTAAAAGGAAAAAATGCAATCGTAACTGGCGGTGGAAGAGGATTAGGAAAGGCTGTTGCCATTGCGCTTGCTAATGAAGGTGTGAATATCGGAATTACTGGAAGAAACGAAGAAAACCTTAAAAATACAGTCGAAGAACTGAAAAATTTGGGCGTTAATGCGACTTATTCAGTTTTTAGTATTGATGATGAAGCGGCGGTAAATAACGGAATAAAAACCTTGGTTGCGGATTTAGGAAGCATCGATATTTTGGTGAATAATGCTGGAATTGGCGATTTTGGCAAAATTAATGATATGTCAACCGATATTTGGGAACAAGTAATGAAAACGAATTTGTTTGGCGTTCTTTATACTTCGAAAGCCGTTTATCCATTTTTAAAAGAAAAAGGTCAAGGTGATATTGTGAATGTGGCTTCTACAGCAGGTTTGAAAGGTGGCGCAGGAATGTCGGCTTATGCGGCGAGTAAAGCTGCGGTGATTTCTCTTTCGCAATCGATGATGGCTGAATGGAGAAAAGATAACATCCGCGTAATTACGTTAACACCGAGTACCATTGCATCTGACATGAGTATCCAAGGTGGTTTAACCGACGGAAATCCTGAAACCGTTCTTCAACCAGAAGATTTTGCAGAATGGGTTAGAGATATTTTGAAAATGAATCGCAGAGCAATGATTGCTAATGGTTCTATTTTCTCGACAAATCCGTAATTTTTTTTAAAATAAAAACAAAAGCGCAACCAAATTTGGTTGCGCTTTTATTTTGGAACTCGGATGGTCAAATATTTTTTGTTTATTAGTAATTTCTTATTTTTTGTTCGTATTCGAGAGAAAATTTAAAAAACAGATTTAAAATTTTATTAATTTAAGTATATATTTACGGAAATTATAATTGAACTGGTAACGAAATCATGAGTCATTTAGAAAATATATTGCGCGAGATAACGCCTTTGTCGTCAGAAGACAGCTTTTTGGTTTTTGATCGTATTCATAAATCTTTTGAATTTCCGTACCATTATCATCCCGAAGTCGAACTCAATTTTATCGTTCACGGGAAAGGTTATAAAAGGGTTGTGGGAGATCATTCTGACGAAATCGATGACCTAGAGTTGGTTTTAATTGGACCCAATCTGCCACATTGTTGGGCAAATCATAATTGTAAAAGTAAGAGATCGCACGAGATTACAATTCAGTTTAATCAAGATTTTTTTTCGCAGGCATTAATGGGTAAAAATATTTTTAAACCAATTAATAATTTGATGCGCGATTCGATCAAAGGGATTTTATTTTCCCAAGAAACCGCCGAAAAACTAAAGAATTCGCTTTTGACTTTATCAAAAATGAACAGCTTTGATTCTTTTGTCGAGGTTATGAAAATTCTTAACGAACTTGCTAATTCTAAAGACCGCACGCTTTTATCCTCATATAGTATAGAGCAGGAGAAGTTTTCATATAAAGACACGATGCAAATTGTACATGATTATGTGCATCAAAATTTTAAGTCCAAAATTATGTTAAACGATATTGCTGCATTGGTTAACATGAGTATCCCGACTTTTAACCGTTTTATAAAACAAAGGACAGGAAAGACTTTTATTAATTATCTTAATGATATTCGTGTGAGTTATACGGTGCGTTGGATGTTAGAACGCAATATGACAATTTCTGAAATTGCTTTTGAAGCGGGCTTTAACAATATCGCAAACTTCAACAAGATTTTTAAGTCTGTTAAGAATACAACGCCTTCCAGTTTTAAGGAACAATTTGCCGGAATCAAGAAAATTGAGTAGTTTTTTTGATAGATAGCATCTACAATTTGTAGACAAAGTCTCTTTTTTTCTAATATTTTAACGATTTGAGATTTCATTTTTAACTATTTGAAATCAACGTTTTAAAGCCTATTTCCAACTACTAGCCGAGGTAGTATAAAAAATAATATCGTTTTATGATAAAATAGTATTACATCTGATTGACTACAAAAATTAGTTTTGTTTTTATGAATTAAATATTAACAGAATTTTAAATATTTAAGATTGAATAATCATCTCCCTTAAATAATTTATAAGCTGTTAAACCATATTCTCTCAAATAAATAATACAAAACTTATGAGAAAAGCAGTTGTACCTATTTTATTCGTTTTTTCTTTGGTTGCAAATGCACAGGAGAAAGTATCGGATACTACAAAGACTAAAGACATAGAAACTGTTGTTGTAACAGCTCTTGGTGTCAAAAGACAAGCTAAGTCATTAACTTATTCTGCACAACAAATTGGTGGTGATGAGCTATCTGAGGTGAAAACACCTAATTTACTTAACGCTATCAATGGTAAAGTATCCAACGTACAGATTAATAAAACCAATGGTGTTGGTAGCTCTGTAAGAGTTGTTATGCGTGGTAACAAATCTGTTGCTAATGTTGCACCATTGTATGTTATTGACGGTATACCTATGTTTAATGGTAATGGCGGAACGCCAGATATTGGACAATATACCAATATGCCAGATGCAGGTGATGTAATGAGCTCTATTAACCCAGATGATATCGAAGGTGAATATAAAGGTATCAGAACAGGTATTGATCTAATAAATGGTAAAGGGACATATGGTAAGTTTTCTCAACCTCTAGCAAAATCAGCAAAAGGTGATTATTTCTCAGGAACAGAAGGTAAATTAAAAATATTTACTGCAGCCGAAACATGGTTCTTAAAATCTGAAGCAGCACTTAGAGGTTATAGTGGTGCTGGTGATGCAAAAACCAATTACGAAACGGGCGTTGCTCAATCTTTCGGAGAGTGGGGTAAAGATGGTGTTGCTGCTTATCTTAATGATGGCGTATCAACGCAAGAACCTTATATTGATCCAAAAAATCCTGCAAACAATATCCTTGAGGGAGATTCTCAATTGAGTACAATTACTATCAAATGGAATAATGCAGATTCTAACGAAAGAAAGTTAGAAAGAATCATCACGCAAAAATGGTTGTCGTTATATCCTAACGGTCCAGAAGCTTGGGCAGAGCAGAGAAGAACAGGTTATCCGATTCTTTTCAAAGTTAGACAAAATGATAGCGGTGGTACAATCGATACCAATGCTATGGTAAGAAGAATTCCGTTTACCAACGATACGAAAACGTCTACATTAAATTACCCACAAGCAGCATCTATGCTTAATGGTCCAGATACTGGTGGTACTAGACTTTGGTGGGATAAAAAATAATTCATATTTATTATTTTCTCTTTGGATAGGGCACAGTAATTTGTGCCCATCTTTTAAACTTAAATAAATTGTGGAAAAACTGCAAGTTTCAAAATCTAAAATAAATCCGATGTTCTGGATTCCCACTTTGTATTTCGCAATGGGGATGCCATTTGTAAGTATTAACTCGGTTGCAGGTATCATGTACAAAAACATGGGAATCACTGATGCTAAAATTGCCTTTTGGACGGCGCTTATTTTATTTTTTTGGACGATCAAACCTTTGTGGAGCCCTTTTTTAGAAATTTATAAAACCAAAAGATTTTTTGCGATTACCGCACAATTATCAATTGGCGTTTTATTCGCGTTGGTGGTTTTTACCTTACCAATGTCAGATTTCTTTAAGTACAGTATTGGCTTGTTAGCAGTTGTCGCCTTTTGTGGCGCAACGCATGACATCGCGGCTGACGGCATCTACATTAATGCTCTAACCAATAAAGAACAAGCTAAATATATTGGTTGGCAAGGTGCTTTTTACAATATGGCAAAAATCGTCGGAAGTGGCGCTTTGGTGTATCTGGCTGGGACTTTGGAAAAGTCAAAAGGCGTTACCAACGCTTGGATGATTATCATGGGCATTTGTTCTGCAGTGTTTATTAGTTTGGCGATTTATCATTATTTTGTTTTGCCGAAAGAAAATAAACCGCAAGCAAGTACACATCAAAAGTCATTTAAAAATGTACTCGACGAACTTCTGAAAATTATTAAAACTTTCTTCACAAAACCTCAAATCTTGTGGAGTATAGGTTTCGTAATCTTCTATCGTTTTGCAGAAGGTTTCGCGATTAAAATCGCACCACTTTTCTTCAAAGCACCAAGAACAGCAGGAGGTTTAGGATTGTCGACAGAGGATATTGGTATTATTTATGGGACTTACGGATCGATCGCTTTTATTTTGGGTTCTGTTTTGGCGGGACATTTTATATCAGCAAGAGGTCTCAAAAAATCATTGATTTGGTTATGTTGCGCTTTTAATATTCCATTTGTTGTGTATGTACTTTTGGCGTTTTATGTTCCAGAAAATCTCTATATCATCGGCGCTGCTGTGGTGTTTGAGTATTTTGGATACGGTTTCGGATTTGTTGGTTTAATGCTTTACATTATGCAACAAATTGCACCAGGCGAACATAAAACTTCACATTATGCTTTTGCAACAGGAATTATGAATTTTGGCGTCATGCTTCCAGGGATGATTAGTGGCTACATAAGCGATGCAATTGGTTACAAAATGTTTTTCATTTGGGTGTTAGTAGCAACTATTCCAGCATTTTTGGTGACCATGTTTGTACCATTTCCACATCAAGAAGAAAAGCTTGAAAGTCAAAGTTAGATTTTGTAAAAGCTTCAATTATTTTTCACAACTAACTAATGAGTATCAAACTCATACTTAATGATTTTCATTTTTAAAATTGTTTTAAAACAGAAAATCATTTAATAAAATTTAAAAATAAAAAAATGAAAACATTTCCATGGCAAGAGCGCTCGGAAGGCAATAAAGATATCATGTGGCGTTTTTCCGAAAATCCAATTATCGGACGTTATGATATCCCGAGTTCTAATAGTATTTTTAATAGTGCCGTAGTTCCTTTTGAGGATGGCTTTGCAGGTGTTTTTCGTTGCGATAACAAAGCGGTACAAATGAATATCTTTGCGGGTTTTAGTAAAGATGGTATCAACTGGGAGATCGAGCATAATCCTATCGAGATGAAAGCTGGTAATACAGAAATGATCGATTCTGACTACAAATATGATCCTCGTGTGACCTTTATCGAAGATCGTTATTGGATTAGTTGGTGCAATGGTTACAATGGACCAACTATTGGGATTGCTTATACTTTTGACTTTAAAGAGTTTTATCAGTGCGAAAATGCTTTTTTACCTTTTAACAGAAATGGCGTTCTCTTCCCAGAAAAAATCAATGGTAAATATGCGATGTTAAGTCGTCCCAGTGATAATGGGCATACACCTTTTGGTGATATCTTTATCAGTTATAGTCCTGATATGATGTATTGGGGCGAACACCGTTGCGTGATGAAAGTGGCGCCTTTTATGGACAGTGCGTGGCAATGTACCAAAATCGGTTCTGGTTCGGTGCCTATCAAAACGGATGAAGGTTGGTTGATGTTCTACCACGGTGTTATCAATACTTGTAATGGATTCCGTTATTCGATGGGGGCGGTTTTATTGGATTTAGAAAATCCTGATAAAGTCTTATATCGATCAAAACAATATCTTCTTGCTCCAGCCGAACTTTACGAAACAACGGGCGATGTTCCGAATGTTGTTTTCCCGTGTGCAGCGATCGCGGATGGCGATAAAGTGGCAGTTTATTATGGTGCAGCAGACACCGTTGTTGCTGTAGCTTTTGGTTATATCTCAGAGATTATTAATTTTATGAAAAAAGATTCATTGTAAAAGACTTTTAGCATGATTAAACATTTCAAGATTTTAGTATTTTTCGTTTGTGCCTCAATTTTAGGATTTGCTCAGGATAAAAATGACATTCTAAAATGGGTTGATCCTTTCATAGGGACTGGTGGTCATGGACACACATTTCCTGGCGCGACTTCGCCGTTTGGGATGATACAATTGAGTCCAGACCAAAACACAAAATCTGGCGATTGGGATTGGTGTTCGGGTTATCATTACTCCAGCAAAACTATTATGGGCTTTAGTCACAACCATCTTAGTGGAACAGGTTGGGCAGATTTGGGCGACATTTTGGTGATGCCAACAACGGGTAAAATCAATATGATTGCTGGCACTGAGCAACAACCGCAAAATACATATCGTTCGACATTTAGTCATGATAGAGAGTCGGCGTCGCCTGGATATTATTCGGTGATGTTGGATTCTTACAATGTTAAAGCAGAATTGACAACTTCAGAAAGAGTTGGTTTTCATAAATATACGTTTCCAAAAACAGATGAAGCTAATATTATCATTGATCCAACCAACAAAATCTTCGGAACAATTTATCACACAGCTGTTAACATAGAATCAAATAAAAAAATTACGGGTTATTCTTACAGCACAGGTTGGGGCGGAAAACGTTTTGCTTATTTCGTGATGGAGTTTTCTAAACCTTTTAAAAGCTCGGGCGTTTACAAAGCAGGAAAAATTCTTGAAAACGAGAAAGCAGCCATTGCAAAAGACGCGAAAGCTTATGTGAAATTTTCTACTGAAAACAATGAAGCGATCGAAGTTAAAGTGTCGTTATCGCCGATTAGTATTGAAAATGCTGAAGAAAACTTAAATGCTGAAGCGAAGAATGTTGACTTCGCAAAAGCTAAAGAAAACGTACAAAATACATGGCGAAAACTGATTTCAAGATTTGAAGTCACTGGCGGAACAGACGACCAACGCAAAATTTTCTACACTGGCGTTTACCACACATTTATTGCGCCTAATCTTTACATGGATGCTAATGGAGAATATGTGGCAGCTGAAGAAAATATGATGGCTAAAGATTTCAAAAACTACAGCACATTTTCGTATTGGGATGGCTTCCGTGCGACGCATCCTTTGTTAACGATTATGGATCAAAAACATACCACCGAATTTGCGAATTCCTTAATTAGTCGTCACAAAGATCGTAAAGATCACATGCCAATTTGGGAGCTTACAGGTTATGATAACTTCTGTATGTTGGGCTACCACAGTGTTTCGGTGATTTGGGATGCCATCTCAAAGGGCGTTCCTGGGATTAATCTAGAAGATGCTTTTGCAGCGATGAAAGACGCGTCTTTAACAGAAAAAATTAAAGGACCAGACGGTGGAATCGATGATTATCTAAAGTACAATTATGTGCCGTCAGATTACGTGGCTTCGGTTTCCAAAACTTTGGAATATGCGTATGACGATTGGTGTATCGCGCAATTGGCTTTAAAACTTGGTAAAAAAGAAGAAGCGGAAATCTATATGGAACGCTCTCAAAACTATCTTAACACATTTAATAAAGACAACAATCATTTTTGGCCAAGAAAAAAAGATGGAAAATTTGTTGACGATTTTACTTTAAATGATTGGACAAAGCTACAACCACATTGGGTTTCTGGGAATATTTGGGCTTACGATTTGTTTGTGCCGCAAGACATCCCTGGCATGATAAAGCTTTACGGTGGCAAAAAAGGATTTGAAGAAAAATTGGATAATACCTTTAACCAAGATTTAAAAATGATTGGTGAGCAGCATGTTGATATTTCGGGCTTTATTGGCTCTTTGGGATTTGGTGATGAGCCTGGACATCATGTTCCGTATTTGTACAATTATGCTGATGTTCCGCACAAAACTCAGAAAATGGTGAAGTTTATTAGAGACAATATGTATCATGCAAAGCCCGATGGCATCGTGAATAATGAAGATTGTGGACAGATGTCGGCTTGGTATATTTTCTCGTCTTTAGGCTTTTATCCAGTGACGCCAGGCAACGGAAAATATGCAATCGGGACACCGCAATTCCCAAAAGTTAGTTTAAAACTAGAAAACGGAAAAACCTTTACGGTCGTTGCTGATAAGATTTCTGACAAGAATTTTTATGTTCAAAAAATATTTTTAAACGGAAAAGAGCATAAAGCTTGGGAATTGGATCACGCCGATATTATGAAAGGTGGCGAGCTAAAATTCGTTATGGGAAGCAAACCAGCTAATTAATTTAAACTAAGAAAAAGTAACCAAACTTGATTAAAAGAATTAACATCAGTTCGAGTAGATTTTGAAAAAATCGCATCAAGAAGTTTTTAATTTAAGTCAAAAAAAAGTAATTAAACTTGATTAAAAAAACTAATGTCAGTTCGAGTAGATTTTGAAAAAATCGTATCGAGAACTACTTTAATCAAAAACAAAAAATCTAAAATCGCGAAAAATAAATAGATATGAAAAGAAGACAATTTATCCAAACAAGTTCATTAGCAGGAGCAGGATTATTATTCCCAAACTTGGCTTTTTCAAAAGCTATTTGGGGAGAAAATTATCCAGTGGTACGTGTTGCAAAAGACAAGCGTAACTTCTCTAGTGAAGCGGTAGAAAGTGCAATTTCACAATTTAAAAAGAAAGTAAAAAATAAAGAACTGAGTTGGCTTTTCGAAAACTGTTTTCCAAACACTTTGGACACAACGGTTTTCTTTAGCGAAACAAACGGAACGCCCGATACTTACGTCATTACTGGTGACATTGACGCAATGTGGTTGAGAGATAGCTCGGCGCAAGTTTTTCCATATTTACAGTTTTCTAAAGATGATCAAAATCTACACAAGTTAATTGCTGGTGTTATTCATAAACAAACGAAATTTATCTTAAAAGATCCTTATGCAAACGCCTTCTACAACGATGATAAGAAAATCAGTAAATGGAAGGAATTTGATCATACAGACATGAAAGATGGTACACATGAAAGAAAATGGGAAATCGATTCTTTGTGTTATCCGATTCGTTTGGCTTATCATTTCTGGAAAGAAACTGGCGATACCAAACCATTTGACAACAATTGGTTGCAAGGGATAAAGTTGACACTTCAGACTTTTAAAGAGCAACAAAGAAAAGAAAATCTGGGACCTTACAAATTTGAAAGAACGACAGATTGGGCAACCGATGGCATCCCGATGGGCGGTTACGGTTATCCTGTAAAACCAAATGGACTTATTTGTTCGATGTTCCGACCAAGTGATGATGCAACAATTTGGGCATATCTTATTCCATCAAATTTGTTTGCTGTTGTTAGTTTGAGACAAGCTTCTGAGATGCTTTCTAAAATTAAAAACGAAACAAAACTCGCACAAGAGCTGTCGGCTTTGGCAGATGAAGTTGAAAATGCAATTAATAAATACGGAATTTACAATCATCCAGAATTTGGAAAAATGTACGCTTTCGAGGTTAATGGTTTTGGAAGTTATAACTTAATGGACGATGCCAACTGTCCGAGTTTATTAGGTTTGCCATATTTGGATGCTGTTAAGGAGAACGATCCGATTTATCAAAATACAAGAAAATTTGTTTGGTCAGAAAATAATCCATTCTTCTTCAAAGGAACAGTTGCGGAAGGTATTGGCGGACCACACATCGGATTGGATATGATTTGGCCTATGAGCTTAATCATGAAAGCGTTGACAACGAAAGATAAAACTGAAATCAAAAATTGCATTCAGGTTTTACAAAAAACACACGGTGGAACTGGATTTATGCACGAGTCATTTCATAAAAATGATAGTAAGAAATTCACTAGATCGTGGTTTGCTTGGGCGAATACTTTATTTGGAGAACTTCTTTGGAAAACCTTTAAAGAAAGTCCAGAATTGTTGAGTTAATCGACATTTTTACAATCCTGATTTTATTTATTAAATAACGTCAGTTTGGGATAAAGCAACTTTGTTTATACAAGGCGTCACTTCGAGTAAAAATCTTAAAGATTTTGTATCGAGAAGTTTTAATGATGAGTTCCCGATACGATTTTTAGCAAAATCTACTCGAACTGACGATAATTTTCTCATCCCGAACTTAGGTTAAATATTAAACGATTGTAATTTTAATAAGAACACACAAATGTATATATACACCTTTTCAAATTTTACTAACTTAAAAAACATTTAATATGAAGAAACAATCTCTTCTTATGATGATGCTTGCTGGCTTGTTATCGACACAAGTTGAAGCACAGCAAAATCCTCAAAACTTCTGCTATGTAGAAGTTAACGATAATAACTTGCTTAACGTAGGTTCTTACACTTTGGCAACGTCTGGAAAACAAGCCTTTGATTCGGCGATAATTTTTGCTGGAAATATTAATTATGATGCAGCTAAAGGTCGTGCTTACATTTACAACAATAACAACGTTACAAAAGTTCTTAACGATGTTAATACGTACGTGAGACCATTACAAGCTAAAGGTATTAAAGTTCTTTTGAGTCTTATCGGTAATCATCAAGGCGCGGGAATTCTTAACTTTCAGACACAAGAAGCTGCGAAAGATTTTGCACTTCAAGTAGCAAATACTGTTTATACTTATGGTCTTGACGGTATCGACTTTGATGACGAATATGCGGGATATCCAACAACGGGTAATGTCAAGAATCCTGCATCTTTCACAATGCTTTTACAAGAGTTAAAAGCAGCGATGCCAGATAAACTTATTACGCTTTATGATTATTCTGACGCTGTTGGTGCACCAATACCAACAACTTATTTAACAAATGGAGCTGATCGTGCGGGTAACTATATCAATTATGCTTACAATGGATTATACGGAACATACATGACGCAGATGTCAACTGCAGTTCCACCTTTAACGAGACCAAAACTAGGTGCAGCAGCTTTTAATGTACAATCGACTTCTACAGCGACTATTAATACACAATCTACAAGAACAAAAACTGATGGTTATGGCGTGATTGTTTGGTACGATCTTCGTCAAGGAGATGCATCGGCTAAGATTTCTACTTCTACTAACAATCTGTATGGTGAGGCAACGACTTTGTCAGGACAAACTTATGCTTGGACATCGGGAGTAACTTGCGAACCACCAATTGGTCTAGATGCTGTCAATTTAGCAGGAACTTCCGCAACGCTAAGTTGGACTGGAGACGCTACTAAAACTTATAACATCGATTATAAATTAGCAAACTCGTCAACTTGGATATCAGCAGCGACTAATTATTCAGGAAGTAGTCTTTCGATTAATAATTTAACGGCAAATACAGAATATGACTGGAGAATTCAGTCTTCTTGTTCGGCTTCTTTAACTAGTACTTACATTTTTGCGCCTCGTTTTAATAGTGGTAATGGATGCATTCCTCCATATAATTTGTCTTCTTCTAATTATAAAGGAACATCAACAACTGTGTCATGGACGGCTACCAATGCAGGTTCTTATACGATTCAGTACAAAGCTTCAACAGCATCAGATTGGACAACAGTTAATAATGTAACGACTAATACTTATGACTTACAAGGTTTAACGCCTAACACAACTTATTCTTGGAAAGTTCAAAGTTCTTGTGGAGGACAATCAAGTGCTTTTTCTGCTGAGTCTGCATTCAAAAGTGGTTTCACGCCGGTGCAAAGTCCAGGTAATCGTTCGCTCTCATTCAACGGAACAACCAATTATCTAGATGCTGGTAATTTTAATATTAGTGGTAATGCTTTAACGCTTGAAGGTTGGGTTAAAATGAATGCTTTCCAAGCAAGTTTCCCATATATTTCATCTGTAGCAGGTATCGAAGGAGGAGACAACAACTCGGCTTTATTACGTTTTGGTGATGGTGATATCCCAACGGGTGATTATTTACAATTTGTTATAAGTATTGGTGGAGCACAAGTTAAATTGAAATCCGCGACTAAATTTAACAAAGATGCTTGGTATCACATTGCAGCAACTTACGATGGTACAGCTATGAAACTTTATGTTAATGGTGCTTTAGATGCAACAGTTGCAGCTTCGGGAGCATTTAACGCAAATGGTAATTTCTTTTTAGCGGCAAGAAATTCTAATAATAACGACAGAAGACTTAACGGTTTCTTGGACGAATTTAGAGTTTGGAAAAGAGCTTTATCTGCAGAGGAAGTTGTAGCAACGCAATGTATTGTAGCGCCAAATGCTGCTGGACTAGAAGCTAATTGGAAGTTCAACGAAGGTAGTGGCGTAGCGGCTTTTGACCAAACGGCTAACACGCATTTCGCAATTTTGAGTAATATGACAGATGCTAACTGGAGTACAGATGTAGCTTGTGCAGTAGATATGGCGGTTAATGATGTTGCTTCTGCTAAAACTAAAATCTATCCTAATCCAGTTAAAAAAGGTGATGATATTCACTTTGTAACTAAAGAAAAGTCAGCAACTATTTCGCTTTACGATGCCACCGGTAAGTTGGTGAAAACTCAAAAAGTATCAGGAGAAAAAGCTTCGGTTAGTTCTTCTAACTTAGGTACAGGACTTTACATCTACAAGGTTCAGTCAGCAGATAATAATATTATTGATTCTGGAAAAATAATGGTTAAATAACACTTTTTTCATATATTTTTAAAATTTTTTTATTAAAAATCAAGTCGCAAATTTGACGTTCAAAAATGTCGAATTTGCGCTTGTTTATCTTATTTTTAAGCCAAAATAAAATGAAACAAATTGTAGGAATAGACGTTGGTGGGTCGCATATTACGATGGCACAAGTAACAACCGAAAACCGCGAAATAATCGCTTCAACTTATCTGCGAGAACATGTCGATTCTTTAGCCGAAAAGGAAGTTATTTTATCAGCTTGGGTTTCGGCGATACAAAAACTTATTGCTGATCTCGATAAAAATGTAGTATTAATAGGTGTTGCAATGCCTGGGCCTTTCGATTACGAAAACGGAATTTCGTTGATGACGCATGGTAAATTTATCAATATTCTTAATTTGAATGTTAAAAAAGAACTCGCGCAAAGACTTTCGATTTCTGAGAAGCAAATTCACTTTATTAATGATGCCGCTGCATTTTTGGAAGGCGAAATTTTTGGTGGTGCAGTTCAAAATCATAAAAGAGTTTTTGGGATTACTTTAGGAACTGGACTTGGGAGCACTTTTTATGATGGCAAAGTTGCAACAGACGAAGATTTGTGGGATTCGCCATATAAAACAAGTATTTTTGAAAACTATTTAACAACCAATTGGTTTATTAAACGTTATAAAGAATTAACAGGCGAAGATATTTCTGGAACTAAAGATTTACTGGAAAAATCAGAAGACCTCCGAACTATAATTTTTGATGAGTATGCGGATCACTTCAGTGATTTTGTTGTGCAACATGTCAAAGTTTATAATCCGGAAGTTTTGGTGATTGGTGGTAATATTGCAAAAGCTTATCCTTATTTTCAGGAGAAACTGACTAATAATCTTGAGAATAATAACATTAATTTACCAATAAAAATATCAGCGATTTTTGAAGATGCAGCCATTCTTGGCGCCGCAAGTTATGCCTTGAAACAATCGTCAAATTATTAATAAAATTATGAAAATGAAATTCTTATTTACTTCACTTTTTGTTTTTTTAAATCTTATCGTTTTTGGTCAAAATTCGCCAGTCGATTATGTCAATCCTTTGATGGGGACGCAGTCGAAACCGTCTTTATCCAACGGAAATACGTATCCTGCAGTTGGTCTTCCGTGGGGGATGAATCTTTGGACGCCACAAACAGGAAAGATGGGCGACGGTTGGGCTTACAGTTACGATGCTGACAAAATTAGAGGTTTTAAACAAACGCATCAGCCATCGCCTTGGATGAATGATTATGGCGCTTTTGCCATAATGCCAGGCGTTGGAAAACCAAAATTTAAGGAAGAAGAAAGAGCGAGTTGGTTTAGCCACAAAGCTGAAATTTCAACACCTTATTTTTATAGCGTTTATCTCGCTGACATCAATGCGACAACTTCTTTTACACCAACAGAAAGAGCGTCTTTTTTTAAATTTGATTTTCCAAAAACAGATAGCGCTTATGTTGTTATCGATGCTTTGGACAAAGGTTCTTACATCAAAATTCTTCCTAAAGAACGCAAAATTATTGGCTATACAACCAAATATGCTTCTGGAAAATATGAGAATTTTAAAAACTATTTTGTTGTTCAGTTTGATAAAGATTTTGATTTAACAGCAACTTGGAAGGATGATCAATTTGTAAATAACCAACTAGAAATTACATCAAATCATGCTGGTGCAGTTGTTGGTTTCAGACTTAAAAATAAAGAATCTGTTTATGCAAAAGTGGCTTCGTCTTTTATCAGTTTTGAACAAGCTGAATTAAATTTAAAAAGAGAAATCGCAAACAAAACTTTTGATCAAGTAAAAACCGAAGCTAAAGATATTTGGAACAAAACTTTGAGCAAGATTGAAGTTAAAGGTGGGACAGATCAACAAACAAGGACTTTCTACTCGTCGTTGTACAGAACCTTATTTTTCCCTCAAAAACTTTATGAGATTGATGCTCAAAATAAAATCAAACATTGGAGTCCATACAACGGAAAAATTATGGATGGAAGAATGTTTGCTGGCACAGGTTTCTGGGATACTTTCCGTGCGTTATATCCATTGTTGAATTTGGTCTATCCTAGCATTAATGTTGAGATGCAAGAAGGTTTAGCTAATGCGTACAAAGAAGGCGGATTTTTACCGGAGTGGAGTAGTCCTGGTTATTCCGATATTATGATTGGTAATAATTCGGCGTCGGTTGTTGCCGATGCTTATCTTAAAGGACTTCGTGGTTACGACATCGAAACGCTTTGGGAAGCTGTGAAACATGGTGCAAACAACGAAGGACCGATGAGTGCTGTTGGTAGAAAAGGCGTTGAGTATTACAATACTTTGGGTTATGTGCCTTATGATGTTAAAATTAATGAAAATGCCGCTAGAACCTTGGAATATGCTTATGATGATTTTGCAATTTATGAGTTAGGAAAAGCTTTGGGCAAACCAGCTTCGGAGATTGATATTTATAAAAAAAGAGCTTACAATTATAAAAACCTATTCGATAAAGAATCGGGTTGGATGCGTGGCAAAAACAAAGACGGAAAGTTCCAATCGCCGTTTAATCCTTATAAATGGGGCGATGCTTTCACAGAAGGGAATAGCCTGCATTATACATGGTCGGTTTTCCAAGATGTTGATGGATTGGCAACTTTAATGGGTGGCAAAAAAAAATTCGAATCGAAATTGGACGAAATTTTTACACTTCCTCCAGTTTTCGATGACAGTTATTATGGTTTTGTGATCCACGAAATTCGCGAAATGCAGATTATGGATATGGGACAATATGCCCACGGAAACCAACCGATTCAGCACATGATTTATCTTTATAATTATGCTGGAGCGCCATACAAAACGCAATATTGGGCAAGAAAGGTTATGGATAAATTATATCAACCAACGCCTGATGGTTATTGCGGTGATGAGGATAATGGGCAAACTTCGGCTTGGTATATTTTCTCGGCTTTAGGATTTTATCCAGTGACGCCGGCGACGGATCAATATGTTTTGGGAGCGCCATTGTTTAAGAATGCAATTATTCATTTAGAAAATGGAAATTCGATCAAAATTAATGCACCAGAAAATAGTGCTGACAATCTTTATGTTAATAGTCTAAAAGTAAATAATCAAGCTTATTCCAAGAATTGGTTAAGCCATAAAGAATTGATGAAAGGCGCGGTTTTGGATTTCCAAATGGATAAAACGCCTAACAAGAAAAGAGGAAGCGAGGAGAAGGATTTCCCTTACTCAATGTCAAAAGAAAAGTAAAATTTAAAATAAACAATAAATGGAAAAGAATAAAATCTTTGATGAGGTTGAAAAAATGTTGACCGAACAAAAGTTTAATATCGTTGCAAAAGACGATTCGAGACCGTGGGGAGGCTTTTTTGTAATTGATGAAAGTCAAGCGCAAGATTTCGCCAACATCTATTTTGATGGTATCGATGTAGATGGATTGAGAATCGGAGGAAAGCTAAGCCCAAAAATTCTTTTGGTAGCTCCAGAAGCAAGACTAAGCTGGCAATACCACCACAGAAGAGCTGAAATTTGGCAAGTGGTTTCTGGTACTGTTGGTATCAAAAGAAGTCCAACGGACGAGGAAGGCGAACTTGTGGAATACAAACCAAAAGATCAAATCAAGTTGGAACAAGGCGAAAGACACCGTTTGATTGGTTTGGATAATTGGGGCGTTGTTGCAGAAATTTGGCAGCACGTTGACGCTTCCAATCCTTCGGATGAAGACGATATTGTAAGAGTTCAGGACGATTTTGGTCGCTAGAATTTAAAATATATAATTCAATATTAGCTGAATTTTAATTAAGAAAACATTCTCATAGATTCTGTGAGAATGTTTTTTTTTAAAATTATTAAATAACAGGTTTACAATAACTTATAAAAACAAAAAACCGACAAAGAAATCTAGTTTCATTTGTCGGTATTGTGACCATGACGAGTGTATCTTCAAACACTTTTATAGATGATTTGGTGCGATTAAGTCAAATTAAAAATCAATTACAAATCTCAATTTAATCAAACAAGTTATTTTAACTTTTGTCTAATGTAATTTAATTTGCAAAAGTTTTAACAATCAGTGTTGGTTGAGTAAGTCTTTATTAGGCTGTTCCGGTCTTGTACCCATAACCGAAGAAATATCGAAACATTTGGTGGAGGATTTGGAAAGAATTGTAGAATTAAATAATCCTGTCATGTGATGTTAACTGGTTTATCTTCAATGCTTTGTAATTCTTGCTTAATTTGACTCAAGCAAATTAAGCAAGAATTACAAAGTAGACTTTTAGTAATATTTGATAATTATATACCTTAATGTACCAAATCAAAAAAACTTGATACTTATTTTAAACATCAAATTTATTGACAGTAAGTAATAAAAGTAAGTTTTATACAAAATTACTATTTGGTACGCTAAAGTATGTTGGTGCCATAATTTTAAGTCCTCATGAATAATATAAGCCGAAATAATTTCTCTTTCTTTTATTTAAAATCATTCTTAATGAAATAATTTATAATTTTGATACAGTGAAAAAGCTGATTTCCATATTGTTGTTGTCATTATATTTGGTTTCTACAACCGAACTATATCAGCTTTTGAAAATGCCGCTTCTCATTGAGCATTATTTTCAGCACAAAAACCTTAATCCTGAAATGTCATTTACTGCATTTCTAAAAACCCATTATGATCATCCGGTTAAAGACAGTGACTATGATGAGGATCAGAAGCTGCCTTTTGTTTCACACGCAAGTCCTCTTTCTGTAGTTTTTACCATTAATCCAATTTTAGATATTCATTGTATAGGAAAGGTATATAATCCTATTGGAATAAGACAGATCCTTTATAAAAATGTCCTTTATAATAAGGAAATACTCAATTCTATCTGGCAGCCGCCAAGATTTCGTCAATCTTAATCTATTTTTCTCAGTCATTTTTTGACCGGGAAGGTATTCTGTTTTTTTTAAAAAGTATCTGTATCTAATACGGATGCATAGATCTATGCATCAGCAGAATACCGGAATTTTATCATAATAATTAAGGTTAATCAATCATTATATGCTTACAAAAATCATTGAGTTTTCTGTAAAGAATAAACTCATTATTGCATTGTTGGTATTGGGACTTATTGGCGTAGGCGCTTATCAGGTTACCAAACTGCCGATAGATGCGGTACCGGATATTACCAATAATCAGGTACAGGTTATTACCACCGCACCATCGTTTGGTGCAACAGATATAGAACGCCTTGTTACTTTTCCTATAGAACAGGCGAACAATAATATTTCAGGATTAAAAGAGATCAGAAGTTTCTCCAGGTTTGGACTTTCCCTGGTTACCATTGTTTTTGAAGATGATGTAGATATCTATTGGGCAAGGCAGCAGGTTGCCGAAAGGCTTCAGCAGATACAGGGCATTATTCCACAGGGAATAGGAAGTCCACAGTTGGGACCTATTTCCACAGGTCTGGGCGAAATCTTCCAGTATGTTGTAAGACTGGAAAAAGGATATGAGAAAAAATACAATATCACAGAGCTACGTACCATTCAGGACTGGATAGTAAGAAGACAGCTTCTGGGAGTAAAAGGAGTAGCAGAAGTAAGCAGCTTTGGAGGCAAACTGAAACAATATGAAATTGCTGTAAATCCGGACAGGCTTAATGCATATGGAATAACAATCAATGACGTATTTGATGCATTGCAGGCCAACAATCAGAATACTGGGGGAGCTTATATCGAAAAAGGGCCTACTGTTCTATATATCAGGAGTGAAGGGTTAGTAGGAAGTATTGAGGAAATCAACAATATTTCTATTGCGACAAAAACAAATGATGTTCCGTTGTTTATACGCGATATTGCTGAGGTGAAGCAAGGTTTTGCAACCCGTTACGGAGCCATGACCTTCAATGATGAAGGAGAAGTCTCAGGAGCGGTCGTTATGATGCTTAAAGGTGAAAACAGTAACCAGGTAATTAAAAATGTAAAAGAGAAAATTGCCCAGGTTCAGAAAACACTTCCAAAAGGAGTCGTGATAGAACCTTTCCTGGATAGGACTAAAATGGTGAACAATGCTATCGGAACAGTAGAAAAAAATCTTACGGAAGGAGCATTGATTGTAGTCTTCGTACTGGTTTTATTTCTTGGAAATATAAGAGCTGGTTTGCTGGTAGCCTCTGTTATTCCTTTGGCGATGCTTTTTGCAATATGTATGATGAACCTCTTTGGAGTCAGTGGAAATCTGATGAGTCTTGGGGCTTTAGATTTCGGGCTAATTATTGATGGAGCCGTGATTATTGTGGAATCTGTTTTACACCAGTTCAGTCATAACTCAAAGTTTAAAAAGATTTTCTCTGTCGGAAAATCGGAAATGGATACTGTCGTTATTGAATCTGCAGGAAAAATGATGAACAGCGCCGTTTTCGGACAGATTATCATTTTGATTGTCTATCTCCCGATCCTTACCCTGCAGGGAATTGAAGGGAAAATGTTTAAACCGATGGCCCAGACCGTAGCTTTTGCACTGCTTGGAGCATTTTTGCTTTCACTGACCTATATTCCGATGATGAGTGCGGTACTGCTGAGAAAAAGAAGCAACAAACCAACATTATCAGACAGAATGATGAAAAAGGTAGAGAAGATTTACCTGACAGTTTTGCTCAAACTTCTCAGAATATCCAAAATAGTTTTTGGTGTGGTGGCAGTCTTATTTATAACCGCTGTTGTCATTCTATCCAGAATGGGAGGTGAATTTATTCCTTCCCTTGAAGAAGGTGATTTTGCAGTAGATACAAGAGTTTTGCCTGGAAGCAGTCTGACAACAACGATTGAAAGTACCCAGAAAGCAGCACATATTCTCAAATCCAGGTTTCCGGAAGTGGAAAAGGTGGTTACAAAAATAGGAAGCGGGGAAGTCCCTACAGATCCGATGCCGATGGATGCTTCTGATATGATGGTTATTTTAAAGGATAAAAAAGAATGGACCTCAGCATCTACCTTTCCGGAATTAGCGGATAAGATGGGTAAACAGCTGCAGGATGTTCCAGGAATTACTGCCAGCTTTCAATATCCTGTACAGATGCGTTTTAATGAATTAATGACCGGAGCAAGACAGGATGTGGTGATTAAAATTTTTGGGGAAGACCTTGATGTACTTTCTCAAAATGCACAGAAGCTCGGAAAAATTATAGAGACGGTAGAAGGAACCCAGAATCTCTATATAGAACCTGTTTCGGGAATGCCTCAGGTAATTATAGAGTATAATCGCCCTCTGATTGCTCAGTATCATTTATCTGTTTCAGATATCAACCGGGTGGTCAATACTGCATTTGCAGGACAAAGTACCGGATTGGTTTTTGAAGGTGAAAAACGCTTCGATATGGTCGTACGTATGGATACCAAAGACAGGAAAAATGTTACTGATATTAAGAATCTTTTGGTTCCTACAACTTTTGGAAATCAGATTCCGCTGTCTCAGCTTGCTAAAGTGGAAGTAAAGAATGGTCCCAACCAGATTCAGAGAGAAAATGCTCAACGAAGAATTGTAGTAGGTTTTAATATCAAAGGAAGGGATGTTCAGAGTATTGTAGAAGAACTTCAGCAGAAGGTAGATCAGAAGATGAAACTTCCTACGGGATATTATATGACGTATGGAGGTTCGTTTGAAAACCTTAATAACGCCAAACAGCGCCTTATGATAGCAGTTCCTATTGCTTTGGCTCTTATTTTCGTCATGCTTTTCCTGGCCTTTAATTCTGTTAAAGAAAGCTTGCTGATTTACACCGCGATTCCCCTTTCTATTATTGGTGGTGTATTCCTGATGGCGCTTAGAGGAATGCCTTTCAGCATCAGTGCAGGAGTCGGGTTTATTGCTCTTTTCGGAGTGGCAGTGCTAAACGGGATTGTTTTGATATCTGAGTTTAACCGTCTTCACAAGAGAGGAATTAAAAATATTGTAAGAATCGTTATTGATGGTGGAGAATCAAGGCTTCGACCAGTGCTGATGACAGCTTTTGTTGCTTCACTGGGATTTATTCCAATGGCTGTCAGCAACGGAGCGGGCGCTGAGGTACAGAGACCTTTGGCAACAGTGGTTATTGGCGGACTGATGGTCGCAACTTTTCTTACCCTGTTTGTCTTACCATTATTGTATGTAACTATTGAAAAAGGATTTAAAAATGAAAAAAATAAAAAATAAAAAACAAGTTTCCGTTCTGGCATTTTTTGTATGCATCGGTTTTGCGGGGATGGTCAACTCCCAGACTCCCGTTACATTGCAGAAGGCTATTGATATTGC
>JAEXRP010000010.1:0-10754 GCA_023440705.1 Bacteroidota bacterium | reverse complement strand
GGCAGTAGGCAGTAGGCAGTAGGCAGTAGGCAGTAGGCAAAAATCTAAAATCATCAATCAAAAATCATCAATTATCAATCAAATCACATGAAAAAACCAATCTTTCAGGCATTAATCCTGATGCTTTGCTCAATCAAGGCTTTTTCGCAAACTGACAACGTCGAATTACAAAAAATGGCCGACGACGACCAGAATTCCAGAATGAAATCCGATATCAACTGGATGATTTTAAACAAGGAAGACAGCTTGCGTCGGGTCCGCGTTTTTGAATTACTCAAAGAAAACAAAGTACAAACGGCTAAAGATTACTTCAATTCAGGCATCGTTTTTCAACACGGAAACGACACCATTGCTTCCGGCATGGCAGTAAAAACTTTTAAAAAAGCTTTAGAACTTGACCCGTCACTCAACAGATGGTGGTATGCCGCAGCCGTAGACAGAGATCTTATGAGAAAAGGAGAACCGCAGATTTATGGAACACAGTTTACAAAAAACAAGTCCACAAACGGCAAATGGGTGCGCTATAAAATAGACACAACCAAAGTAACCGACGAAGAACGCCAATATTACGCTGTAGAAACTTTAGCGCAACAAATCGAAAAAGAAAGGAAGATGAATTTAAAAACCATTTCCTCTTATTACAATTCCGGCAATTTGGCAGACAAGACAATTAAATTGATAAAACAGGAATTCAAAAAAGGGACAAAATCAGAATATGATATTTCTGAAGAAGCGGTCAACGAATTTGGCTACAACCTGCTCAACCAAAACAAGAATGAAGAAGCCCTGAAAGTTTTCAAACTAAACACAGAACTTTATCCAAATGGTTACAACACCTATGACAGCTATGGTGAATGCCTGATGAAATTGGGGCAAAAAGAAAAAGCCATAAAAGCTTATAAAAAATCGCTGGCACTAAATCCGGATAACGGTAATGCAAAACAAATAATAAACGAAAATAAATAATAAAAATGCCTGTCCGATTTGGACAGGCTTTTTTATTATTTCCAAATCCTTGGAAATGTCTCATCAGGCTGTTAGCCTCTAATGCAAACTTTAGGTAGATTCGTCTCTGATTTCAGATAAAAACCAGGAGTTTCCAAAAAGCGAAAATATATAGGATATGTAAATTCCATTATCATACCCTACCCTTTTGTATATAATTTTAGTATCGGTCTTTTCTATCTTAAAAGTAAACCTGTCTGTTTTTTTATTCATAGCCAAAGTATCCGCAGTAAAATCAGTATATGCACTTTCTGTTTCCTTAGCATAACGCACAGATAAGTCTTCGTCTATATCTTCATAATAGGCTATTTTCAAAGGATATTTAGTTCTTTCTTTTTGAAAGACACTATCTTTAGAAAACCGTTCGAAAAAAGCATCAAAGTTCTCAATTTCAGCAGTTCCATTTTCTGCTTGCTTTTCTGTTTTTGATTCCGGAATCTTGTGCATTTCCGGTGCCTGTTTCTGCTTGCAGGAAAGAAAACCACAGATTAATAGGAGTCTTATACAAACACAACTAATCTTTTTGCCCATTTTTTATACTTTAAGAAACAAAGATATTGATTTATTAATCTGGGGCTAATCCCGAAAAAACCTAATCTTCTCTTAATTTTTCAACCTCAACTATTTTCATTTGAAAAAACTTTTATCTTAGCAAATGCACTATCATGGTAGTGTATCATCATCAATCAAAAAACTTATCGAATGAAAAAAATCATCATCCTGCTTCTTGTTTTGGCAACAAGCACATCCTCCGTTTTCGCACAACAACCTGTAGAATTTAAGCTAAGCTGCTCAGAACCTTATGCCGTTTATGACTTTATTACCAAAATATCAGACAACTATCCTGATAACGAATTAAAGTCCATTTTTTCAAATTCAAAATACAATACCGAGACGTTTAAAAAACAGATTGCAGACTTTGAACAGTTGCCAATTGATTATACCTATGCTTTTACGCAATATCCATCTCCTCTAAAAACAGGACTGATGTCACGCGATATGTTGGAAAGAAATCTGGCTATCAGTCAAACAATTGCCGATTTCAGGAACAAATCCTTAGGCCTTATACCCAACGAGTACTTATCCGTATTTTCTGAAACCCTGGAAAATTTCCTTCCCATATACCGTGAACTTGTTTTTGAACCCAATAAAACAGCCTTTGAAGTCCAGAAAAACAACCTGCAGAACTATATCAAAAACAATCAGTTTTCCAACTTTTTCCAGACAGGACTCACTTTCTATAACACTAACTGGGACAAAAACATTCCGTTTGAACTCAACCTTCTTCCTTCTTTAGACAAAGGCAATCTGGGAGCAAGAGCTTTTATTAATGTTGCTGTTTGTGAAGCTCCTTTGGATTTAAAAGACCATGTTTCTTTTTTTAGCATTGCCATGCACGAAATATACCATATCGTTTATGACAACCAGTCGTTACAAATGAAAGAAAATATTCAAAAATGGTTTAACGACACCAAATCGCCTAACAGCCAATATGCTTTATTGCTGATGAATGAAGTATTGGCAACCGCATTAGGCAATGGCTATGTAATTGAGCAAATCAATAAAAAGGCAGATGAAGGCGAATGGTATGCCAATAAATATGTATCCGAAATGGCAAAAGCAATCTATCCGGTACTGAAAAAATATATTGAAGACAAAAAACCAATGGATGAAGCATTTGTAAAAGCCTATGTAAACACTTATGACACTCAGTTTCCGCAGTGGAATAATGAACTTTCACACCTATTTGCTTACCGTTACATTGTTGCCGATACTCCTAGCGACTGGACTTATTTCAGAAGAAATTTCCGTAAATATTCGAATAACAGAATGGGGGCTCCGGTTAGCGCGACTGAAGTGGAAAAAACAATGGCTATGCCTATAACAAAAGTAGTTGTCATTTCGCAAAACCATGAACAAAAACTCAACCTGCTAAAAGACTACTTCGACGTACTTAAAAACAAAAAACTAAATCCGAAGGCTGAATTTATTGAAATTTTTAACCTTCCGGACAATACCAAACTGTTTATCATCAACCGCCATAAATCAACGGTAGAAGACATGATGAATAAACGTTTTCCAAACAAACTCATCAAATAATAATGGAGAATATTCAACTAAAAAAGGTCACCTTAATCGATATCGACCAATTGCAAAAAATTGGTCGGCAGACTTTTTTCGAAACTTTTGCCGAAAGCAATACCGAGGAAAATATGAAGGAGTATCTTGAGAAAAGTTTTTCAACCGAAAAACTAAATTCGGAACTCAACAATCCCAACTCGGAATTTTATTTTTCGTTGGAAGAAGATACCGTTATCGGATATCTGAAAATTAACTTCGGAGCATCGCAAACCGAATTAAAAGATGACAAGGCGCTTGAAATTGAAAGGATTTATGTGCTTAAAGAATTTCATGGAAAGAAAGTCGGCCAACTGCTCTATGAAAAAGCAATACAGATAGCAAAAGAAACAAAAGCCGATTATGTCTGGCTTGGCGTATGGGAAGAAAACCATCGGGCTCTTGCTTTCTATAAAAAGAACGGTTTTGTCGAATTTGACAGACATATTTTTAGATTAGGCAATGACGAACAGACGGATATAATGATGAAATTGCAGTTAAAACTTTAGTTAAAAGGACATGCTAAAAATGTTTACTTTTAATCGTTTTTTCATTTAAAAACTTTGCGACTCTGCGCCTTTGCGAGCCATTTTCACGCCAAGACGCTAAGTCGCAAAGTATCGTTGCAACTTAATCTTGTAAACCATCATGATATCTAATTCTAAATCATTCCCTATAATCTTGTTGATAATGTCAATAGGTTTGACCACAACTTTGTCATACTCCCAAACGAAAAAAAAGAAATATAAGGATGAAAGCGAAAAATTAGATTGTGCTAAAAACACTAAAATCAACTTGCAGCAGCGATTAGCCAATTATCCCTATAATGAAACTTCACAGATAAAACTGATTGCTTATCAGAACAAAAGAGAAGGTATAATTGGTGAAGAAATACAAGAATACCTTAACTCATGTATAGGTAAAGAAGCGGTTGCAATCGAAAGCCAATTTGATGAAATAAAAGCCTTAAATTTTAATCAGATTGAAAAGCTTACCGATATTATCTATAATTATGGCTATAAAGCAAAAACAAGCCTGGGAGTAGCTTCAAAATGTTATGAACCCAGAAATGCCATATTATTTTATGATAATACAAGCCGTCTGATTGCCTTTATAGAGGTATGTTTTGGATGTAGAAATTACAGGACTAATGATAGCAAAATAACATTAGGAGATGAGTGTACACAAAAGCTAAGCATGATAAAAGACCTTTTTAAGCAAAATGGGATACAATATGGTGTTACGAAAGATGAATTCTCTCGTTGACATTGTCTGAAAATAAAAATCATTATTTAATACTTATCACCTGATGAGCAATTATATAAAACTCTTATCAACTCTGGCATTGTTTATTTTAATCTCATGCGAATTTGCCAAATTGACAACATGGAATTTATTAAAGACTTAAAAAAAGAAATTGTTAGTTTTGATGGAAAACATATACATCTTAAAAGTGGGTGTTATTTACAATAACTGACTATTATTTCTACTTCCAATAACTATTAACCTCTAACTATTCGTTGAGCATTTCACGAAAAACCGTAAGTATTAGTTTCTTCACTTTCTTATATTTGTTTCTCATTGATTTTGAATTTTCCAAATCTGTACAATTTAATATGTCAAAGTAACAAAAATCAAATTGATAAACATACTTTATTTCGGAACTACAAGATATTTCGGAAACAATATTTATTTATATTTATAATACATATATCAAAGCCATAGTATAAAACTATTGAAGTAATAATATTAGCTTTATAGGATTCATAAGCGAAAATTAATTCATAATGATATGAAAATAACATTAAATATAACAAGAACCGATAGAACAACAAATATCGCAACTAGATGCCCACATTGTGGACACTTTGGAACATTTATGACTCTTGGAATAATGGATATTTCTACATATATTAATTCTAATACATCAGTCGATAAATATTTAGGTATAAGGAAATGTCCGAATGAAAGTTGCAGGGGACATCTCTTTTTTATTTCAGATTCTAATAGAACAATTCTTTTGACTTCTCCATCTGAAGTAATTCCTTTTGATAAAGAGAATATCCCTCAAAAAGTTTTAAATGCTTTCGAAGAAGCCATTAAGTGTCATTCTAATTCATGTTTTATTGCATCAGCAATTATGATTAGAAAAACTCTTGAAGAAATATGTATCGATAGAGGAGCAGTCGGCAATAATTTATTTAAAAAACTTGCTGATTTAGGAGGTAAGATATTAATTCCTCAAGAACTTTTAAACGGAATGGATGAATTAAGGCTTTTGGGTAATGATGCAGCTCATATAGAAGCACAAACATTTAGTGAAATTGGAAAAGAAGAAATTGAAGTATCGCTTGAATTTACAAAAGAGATTTTAAAAGCAGTTTACCAGTATGAAAATCTTTTACAAAAACTTAAAAATTTAAAGAGTAAAACTGACAACGCGACATAAATCTATAACTCATTTATTATTAAATGGAATACAATTATCATAATCCATTAAGTATAACCAGTCAATTCAGTTTTTGTGGATTGCCCTTTAGATTAGACACATATGCAGGTTGTGCAATTGGTTGTCGATATTGTTTTGCAAGAGTAAGAGGAGGAAACATTGATTCAAAAAAACTAAAAATTGCAAATCCTAATATTATAATTAATAAATTTAAAAATGCTTTACAAAAAGAAGAAAAAGGTATTATTTCAGAATTTATAAGGAATCGAGTTCCTTTGCATTTTGGAGGAATGAGTGATCCTTTTCAATCTATAGAATCAATTTATAATGTTTCTTATAATGTACTTGAATACTTAAAGACTATTGACTATCCAGTCATTATTAGTACAAAATCAGATTTAATAGTATCTGATAAATATATAAAGCTTTTAAAAGATTATAAAAGCTTAGTAATTCAAATTTCCTTATCAACATTGGATAGTTTTAAGGCTAAAATATTAGAACCAAATGCACCCAATCCAAATTATGTGCTTGAAAATATCCAAACTTTATATAGTAACGAGATATCCGTAACCATTCGATGGCAACCTTATATTATAGGTGTAAGTGATGAAATCGATGAATTTATTGACCGTATTAAAGGAATTGGCATAACACATATTGGATTTGAACATCTAAAATTACCAATAGAAAAAAATACAGATTTAGAGAGAAAAGTTAAACAAATTACTGGACGCAATATATACGATATATACAAATCTCAACAAGCACAGATAAATGGACGTGAGTATATTTTACCAATTAATGCTAAAATTGAAAATATAGTCAAATTAAAGAATGCCATAAATAAAACAGGGATTAGTTTAGGTTTTGCTGATAATGAATTCCAATATCTATCGGATTTTGATTGTTGTTGTAGTGGTGTAGATATGTTTGACGGATTTGGTGGTTGGTATAAACCCCAAATATCATACGCAATAAAAAAATCATATAAATCTAAAAGTGAATTAATCAAAATAGAAAATATCACTAATGAATGGAATTCTTTCGGTTCAATAGATAAATTTGTAAATTCAAAAAGTAGGCTAAAAAAAAATAACAATCCAAATTCTATGTTCGATTATATTCTTAATAGATGGAATGATTTAAATTCGAGTTTTAATCCAACCAAATATTACAACATTGAATATACAAATGAATTAGATGAAAGTGGCAATAAAATTTATAAATTTGGTAAAAATTATTTGGATGGCTTTTAAGGATAAAATTTATGGCTGGCAGTGGTTTAGAGATTTTTTCAATATCACAATATTTAAATACTTTGTAACGTGGTTTGCTATTGTTCCTATTTTTGCTAAAATCTCCGAATCATTACCAAAAAAAATTCATATACCAGTTAACAAAGAATTGAATTATACAATACATCTTGAACTCCCTTTTAAATGGGAAATTTTATGGTTTTCTTCTTTATGCTTTGTAATAGCATATATCCTTTACTTAATATTTCGCCCTAATTTTATCTCCAAATATTTTTCGTTAAAATATTATCTAGAATTTGAACACTCACCAAGATGGATTGTATGGGAAACACAAAAATTAATAAAATCATCTACTGATTTGGACAAATTCGTAAAAAGAATGTCTGATAAAGGATATCTATCAATAACAAATGACAGTAAGTTTAAAGACAAAGAACTTATTGATGTTGGGGGAGATCAAACTTATCTATATTTTCTACATAATAATATTAAATATAAATTTGCAATGCCTATAATAAAAGAAGGCAAAGAAGATGAAGGTTTAACAAAAATTGCTGTCAGAGAAATATTTTGGGAGATTTTTGGGAGATTTTCTTCATCTAAATTTAAAATAAGGCTTGTGATTCAGGGTTTACTTGCTATTTCACTTATCACATTTACTATTGCTTTTATGCAAAGTATTTACTCTGGATTTCAATATTTTATTAAGTAATGAAACAATTACAAAATATTTATTGAGAACATTAGCACCCAAACATGAAAAAAGCGGCAATCACACGGCTGAATATCCTTCAAAAAGCTTTTGAGCTGATATATGAAAAAGGATACCTGACTACCAGTATTGATGAAATTCTGGCCACAACCGCTGTCACCAAAGGAGCTTTTTACTACCATTTCAAAAATAAAGACGAAATGGGCATTGCCATCATCAACGAATTACTAAAACCATCATTTGAGGCTACTTTCCTAACTCCACTACAATCAGGCGGCGATACCATCCGGACTATCTATAACATGATGCGTGAGATACTTATGGACAATGAAATTCTTAAAGTAGAATATGGCTGTCCGGCCTCCAATCTTACCCAGGAAATGGCTCCCTGGAACGCTGAATTTACAAAAGCACTAAACGACCTGTCGTTAGAATGGAAAGATGCTATTATTGGCTGTATCGAAAATGGTAAAAAAGAAGGAAATATACGACCGGGAGTAAAAGCAGAGCAGGTTGCTATTTTTATTATGTCTGGCTATTGGGGCATACGGAATATAGGCAAACTCAGCAATAGTAAATCGGTCTATCTTGTCTATCTACAACAGTTAAAAGACTATCTCGAAACCTTGCGCTAATTTTTTTTACCCAAAAAAATACTAATTAGTATGTTTTTTATTTACTTTTGTTCGCATCAAACAAAATAGTCTTTCACAGCTATGTATCAAACCCTTACTTTTCTTCATTCTACATTGCGTTGGCTTGTTTTAATCAGCCTGATTGTTGCTCTTTATAAAGCTTATCGCGGTTATTTTCTAAAAACTGCATTTACAAAAACAGACAACGCCATCAGACACTGGACTGCTACCATAGCACATCTCCAGCTTATGGTTGGGATGACATTATATTTTCAAAGCCCGATAATTAAGTATTTTCTAAAAAATTTCAGTACTGCCAAAGAAAATTTTGATTTACTATTCTTTGGGCTTATACACAGTTCTCTTATGCTGATAGCCGTAATTATCATTACCATCGGTTCGGCTATGGCAAAAAGAAAAACTCTGGATAATGAAAAATTTAAGACTATGCTTATCTGGTATGGCTTAGCCCTATTCCTGATTTTCATTGCCATACCCTGGCCATTCTCACCTTTCGCAAACCGACCTTATTTCAGATAATATGCTTACACTATTGAAAACTCCTATCGGACGCCTCCGGCTTCTTGGCTATGTCGAAGGCCTTTCCCTGCTCGTACTTCTTTTTATAGCCGTACCATTAAAATATGCAGCTGAAAATCCTTCCCTTTCAAAAATAATAGGACCCACCCACGGTGCGTTGTTCCTGCTCTTTATAATAAACACCCTAAGCGTTGGAGTCGAGCAGCAATGGCAGTTCAGGAAAACGACCTACAAAGTACTATTGGCGTGTATTATTCCTTTTGGCACCTTTTATATAGACCGCAAAATTTTAAGCAAAATATGAAACGGATAATTATTATTGTGGGTGTATTGCTTCTAATCTACATCGGATATCGTATTTACAGAATTTACACTTTAGACAAAGGATTGGACAAGTTATTATCTGAAGGAGCCATTATTCTCGACGTACGCACAGAAAATGAATTTAAGATGGGCCATATCGAAGGTTCGCTCAATATATCCTTAGGTGAAATCCGTAATCGCTATACTGAACTCGACACTGCAAAAACCTATATCACCGTATGCTCGCATGGTCTTCGCAGTGTCAAGGCCGAAAATATCCTGAAAGAAAAAGGATTTAAGAAAGTATATAACGGAGGTGCGTGGAATGATTTACAGGAAAGTGTTTTTTTTAGGCACTAAGGCACTAAGGTTCTGAGTCCTAAGTTAATCTATTTTGTCTTAAAAGTGACAGCAGTAAAAGATGCTTATTTCAATTCTTTTTATTTGGGTATTGTGACTTTAAAATCTGTTCAACTACCCGAATAAGTGCTAAAAATAAAACCTACTGGCGAAGTTAGCTGATTATAACAAATAAAAAATCAATTCATTACTTATCTTTGTTATACCCCGACAGCAAATTAAACCATAAAACGCTTTATGAAAACAAGAAAAATCTGGGCCAATCTGGGTGTTGGAGATTTAGAACGCACAACTAAATTCTATACTCAAATAGGCTTTCAACCAAATGGATTTTCTAAAGAACTGACCAGTTTTTTGGTTGGCGATGACAATTTTATCATCCATTTCTTTTTAAAGGAAATCCTTAAATCCAATACCAAAATAGAATTAACCGACCCAAAACAGGGCAACGAAATAATATTTACCCTTTCTGCCGAAAGCAAAGAAGAAGTAAACCAATGGCAGGAAGCAGTTAAAAATGCAGGCGGGACAATTATTTCCGAGGCAGAAGAATTTGGGAAAGGATATTATGGGTTTGTTTTTTCTGACCCTGATGGACATAAATTCAATGTGTTTTATATGTAAAGAGTCATTACTGCCCATATAATCCTACAATAAATATTTATATTTGGTGCAAACATCAATCAGAATGCATATCAAAATTTTAGACCTGGCCGTAACACCCGACGGATTTATTGAAGGACTAAACGGAGAAATTGATTGGTGCATTATGGATTGAAGATATGAAAGAAATGGCTGTTTAAAAAAGATTATACATCAACGTTAGCGGAGAATGAAAATGCAAATGGTTGCATCAGGACGAAGAATGTATATAAGAACAAAATACTCAAAAGGGTTAGACAACTATCATAAAAAAAGCCATTCTTTTCAGAATGGCTTTTGTATATCAGGAAAACGGATTAGAATTTAAAACGTTTTCTGTCATTTTCATTTAAGTAAATCTTTCTCAAACGTAAAGATTTTGGCGTAACCTCAACATACTCATCTTTCTGGATGTATTCAAGCGCCTCTTCTAATGAGAACTTGATAGCCGGAACGATTCTTGTCTTTTCATCCGCTCCTGAAGAACGAACGTTAGAAAGTTTTTTCGTTTTAGTTACGTTTACAGTCATATCATCGCTACGCGTATTCTCGCCAATTACCTGACCTTCATAGATATCTTCGTTTGGATCCACAAAGAATTTACCACGGTCCTGTAATTTATCGATAGAATAAGGAATCGCCTTACCATTTTCCATAGAAATCAATGAACCGTTATTTCTTCCAGGAATCTCTCCTTTGTATGGCTCATAACCTATGAAACGGTGTGCCAT
>JAEXRP010000121.1:0-33252 GCA_023440705.1 Bacteroidota bacterium | reverse complement strand
AAACGAAGGACCTTCCTCCTTAGCTCAGTTGGTTAGAGCATCTGACTGTTAATCAGAGGGTCGCTGGTTCGAGCCCAGCAGGAGGAGCTTCTTTACTAAAACACTTACTTTAATAGTAAGTGTTTTTTTTGTATACTTAATTATGTATTTTATTTACATTATTTATTCAGAAACTGGCAATCTTTATTATGTTGGATATACTTCAAACATAGAATTAAGATTGCAACAGCATAACGAACAAAACTACTTTAATACTTTTACATCTAAACATCGACCTTGGAAGCTTGCAGCACTTTTCTCTTGCGGAGATCAAGAAAAAGATGCTATTTCTATGGAACGATTTATTAAAAAACAGCATAGTAGAAAGATTATAGAAAAGCTCGTCGATCCAGATTTTAGTCCAGACGGAAGACTTGCTCAGTTGGTTAGAGTCCCGAAACTTCGGGATTAATCAGAGGGTCGCTGGTTCGAGCCCAGCAGGAGGAGCTAAAAGACTTACAGAAATGTAAGTCTTTTTTGTTTTAAAATTCCTGATAAAATCAAAATCAAACAGACTTATCTAAATTTTTATAATTCAGAATCAAACAGATAAGAAATTTTTGAACTTTTTTCTTTATTAAAGCATGATTGGCTTGATTTGAAACAAATTAATTTTTATATTTGCACCACTTCAAACGAAGGACCTTCCTCCTTAGCTCAGTTGGTTAGAGCATCTGACTGTTAATCAGAGGGTCGCTGGTTCGAGCCCAGCAGGAGGAGCCATATTGGACAAGTTGATATTTTTATCTTCTTGTCCTTTTTTTATTTCTCCTAATCCGTTGATATTTAAGGTTAAAATTTTAAGTAACTTATTAATTTGGGTGGTTCGATATTTATTTTCGGAGAAAACTAAATTTTCAGGAAATATCGAACCATCAATTTTTTGTTTAATTTCTAACGGTGCTTCCCGATAATACTTTTTCATATCATACAAGAACGCAGAGCCATATTCAAAATATTTTTCCAAATCAGTTTTTTCGATAGTAAATTCCTCCTTTCTGTCTCCCAATTCTTCAATTTCACTCTGTAATCTCCTCTTCATTCCCTGATAATCCTGAACATCAATTTTTTCATCCAAAAAGTTGTTCTCTAAATTATACAGCCGACTTTTTACTTTTTCAATGTTATCGTCAATAATTTTGAGTTGTCGATTTCTTTCGACTTCTCCTTGTCCGAAAACATCTTTGAGAATCTCAATATATAAACCAAGAACCTGCTCAGAAATCACAAAAGAACCGAGAAATTCCTCAAATGACTCATTAGAAGCATCGGCTCTGAAACGTTCCTTACAACCTTTCTGACAATGGTAGTAAAAAATTCTTGAACCATTCCTACTTGTAGAGCGACTACCTGTTAATTTTCCACCACATCTTTGACAACTCAAATGCCCCCTCAGAGGAAGTTCGTCTTTTCGTGTTAGTTTGCTTGGCGTATTTTTCTTTCTACCCGAAATTATATCCTGAACTTCATCGAATACTTCTCTACTAATCAATGGCTCGTGTAAGCCGATTACCTCCATTTCCGGCTCATCTTTCCAAGCAGGAATTTTAATAAGTCCGTAGTAATACGGATTTTTGACAGTATATAAGAAGTTTTGTTTACAGCAGTTTCTTAAACCGTCTTTAATCAACATTTGCCTAACCTCTTCTATGGAATACACTCCGCCTGACAACAGTTCAAAACCTTTTTTTATTAGTGGAGCATTGGTCGGATGCAGAACAATGGTTTTATTTATTTTGTCATTCATATAGCCGACAGGAGGTCGTCCCATTGTTCTTCCCTCCCTCATTGCCTGACGCATACATTGCTTCGTATTTAGACCTTTTCTTTCATTATCTATTTGAGGTAATAAATTATTCACTATGAATGGTAGTAAACTTTCGGGGCTATCCAAATCTGTATGATTTTCAAGTGTTCTAAATTCAATTCCAAATTTTCTGAACTTGGTTAGCATTGACAAAGTATTTTCAAGATTTCTCGAAAATCTGTCAGGACGGACACAAAGAAACATGTCGGGCTTTATTTTCTTAGACTTTACGTCTTCCAAGAAAGCATTGAAACTTGGACGATTAAAATTTTTGGCAGAATGGTCATCCTGATAATGTGCAAGAATATTAAAATTACCTCTTTCACAATGCTTAACAAGCTTTGCGTATTGGTCTTGCAGACTGAACCCATTCTCTTTTTGTTCATCTGTCGATACCCTTGTGTAGATGACTACGTTTCTTTCCTTGTAGTTTTTTGAAGTTTTCATATTCTATTTGGGCAAGTTTATAACATAGCATTCTTAATAACTGAGTTTCTTGTTCTCCAAATTTCAGACTTCCTTGGTTGATTTTCTGACGGCACTTTTCGATGGAAAGCATAGCTTATTATCGTAGTGAAGCCGTTCAGTGCTACTGATAGGGCTTTCGGTGTGGACTGTGAATGTATGATATTATTCTTCATCACTTTTAAATTTTTTTGATACTGTACGTTTAACTGCGATGGTTTTTCCTTTATGCTGAGTATGTGTAATACTTTGGAAAGCATTTTTGTTTTTGAGTTGCCCTACGTTACTATTCGTAGGCTCGCTCACAGTATAAATCATACTTACAGGGACACCATTTTTTACTGAAACCGTAATTTCCTCCACTTCTTTTTCTTTAATTTTCTCCCATATCATTTTTTGTTCATCAGAGATTTCAATAAAATTTTGATATATGGGCTTAAAATTTTTCTCAGGGAAAATATTTTGTAAAATTTGGTTGAGGTCGATTTTGATATGATTTAAAATTCCGTATGTATCCGAACTTCCAATTACTTCATAAACTGTTGCTACTTCTGCTCTAAAATCCGAAAAAACAAGTATTGAAACAGGTGTTTTGTTTATATAAGCCAACGCTGTGTAAAATTCGAGTTCGCCGTATTCGCATTGCTCATAACTCGCAGTAAGTGTTTTTTTTACTTTTCTTATTTCTTCGAGCCCTAATCCGAAATGACGAAGTTCTTTAATTATAATAAGCCAAATAACATCCATAAGGCTATATTTTCTCCATCCTCCGTCGCTTTGCTTAACATCCAAAATACTTTCTTTCTCCCAATGGTTCGCAATGCGATAAGATATGAGATTATCCGATATTCTATATTTCTTATCGTTAAAATATGCCCACAAATAGTCATTCTCTTTCGAGTGGATATACTGACTGAAAGCGGAGTAGAACTCTTTTTCCTTGGCTATCTGATATATTCCTCCTAAGGTTTCGAGCGGTAAAAATTTTTCTTTTTCCATAAACTTACGTTGATGTAATTTTTTGTAAAGATATGAAAATTACACCGATGTAAGTAATTATTTTTTAATTTGGCTAACAAGATGATTCATTATTTCCTCAATCTTGTCTTTATCAATTTTACAATTATAGTATGTAGAACTATTTTTATTCAAAATCAGATAATCGGTAACGGCAAAACTTTCTGTCGGAATCAGAAAAAATTCATCAATTATTTGTTTATGGTCAGTAGTAACGCTTATCGACAAAACTTCATCAAAATTCCGTGTTTTTTCGGATATTAGAAAGCACCATTGAATGAGGTGTTTATTTTCGAGTTTAACCGCAAAAATAATGGGGAGTTCCATAATGATTTTTTCCGCCTCAAAAGGTGTCATTCCCTTGCTTAACAACCATTGACGTATATTGTTGAGAAAAAATTTTCTTGCTCGATTTTTTGCTCTTATTCCTTTTCTCCAGTTACTCGGTAAAATCCAATACAAACGTTCTTGTGCATTTTTAAATAAATCCTCATCAATAATTCCCTCGAACGCATTAGGTACAATTACCCATTCTGAACGAGGGTTTGCGTGAGATTTTTCTTTTAATCGTCCCCAGGTTTTGTTATAAATCCGAGTTCCGATATAGGTTTCATCTGTCAGAATTTTTATAATTTTCGACCAGCCCCAACGCTTCCCGCTAGCAGACAGTATTTCCTTACGGTTGAGATAAGAGACAATATCAGGAATTAAATATTTTTTGTTTACGAACAAATGAAAAATTTCTCTTACTGTTTCTGTCGTTTCGTCATTTTTCGGTGTAAAAGTAACTCTTTCGTTCGCAATTTGCTTGTGTTCTCCTAAATTGAGAATACGAATGGGATTTTTATTCACATCCAATAATTGTCTTGCCATTCCATAGACTGCCGTTCCACCTGCAGAATATCCCTGTTCGGAAACTTTTACACAGCCGTAGAATACCTTAGCACTTAATTGACGACTATATTCTCCTGCCATATATCTGTGAAGTGAAGTCTCCAAACTTGAATAGAGAGGATTGGTTTTGTCAGAAAATCCCCTCGAAACATAGACAACTTCCTTACCTTGCATACTGCAACGATAAGTATAGTGTGCCGCCTCGTCTTGATTTTGGAAACGCCCCCAACGTGAAACATCATAAACCAACACATAATCGAATTGTGGGGCTTCGGGATTTTCTACCCAATTTGCAAACAGATTTTCAAATCCGGGACGAGTGGCAAGAAGTCCGCTCTTTCCCTCGTCTGTCTCCTCGTGGATAATCTCAATATCATTTTCACGTGCAAATTTTTCTGTGTGTTGTCGTTGGATAGCCACAGAGTTCTCCTGCTTATCTTCGGCAGAATGCCGATAATATGCTATTGCTTTTTTATGTGTTTTTTCAAAAGTACCAAACATCTGCTACATAAATGTTTGCATTAATTTATACAAGTCTTCAAATACGACTTGTTCTTTTTCGGTCAAATTAATACCCAAATTTTTCTTTGTTCCTAAATCCTTTATGAGGGTTCTGATTTGGGTTGAAATCCCCGACAACTGTGTCATTTCAGATAATTCTACTGTTGAAATCTGAGGCTCTGAAAGGAATTTGAAAATTTCTTCCTCATTCAGCGATGCTGTCGAAAAAACTTTGGAAAGAGTTGTGAAGTCTGACACCCTATATAGCAGGTTGTCATTAATTTTTTGAAACAGAATTTGTATAATGTCATCCACCTGATATTGTTTTACCCTCCGTAATTTAGGTATCAGCCGTGTAAATCCGACCTGCTGATATTCTTTTAGTTTATGCCTTTCCATTAGAGATATGTATTCAAGCCGTGTATCTCTCAATTCCGTGTAGTGAAATAGGTTAGCCTGTGTAATTCCTACTAAATCAGCAATCTCCTTTTCATTGGCATTTTTGTATTCAGACCTTATTTTATGCAATGAATTTGCTCTTTCAATAGGTCGCCAATCTTTACGGTTGTTTTGCATTTCGTATCTGCGAGCCTCAAATTCTCCATCATTCATTTTTGGATATATACGGCACGGCACTTTTTCAAATTTTAGTTCTCTAGCACAACTATATCTTCTGTGCCCGTCCATAATGATATAACGTCCATCTTCAATTTTACTCACTTTTATCGGGTCTTCAATTCCATAATGCTGAATGGATTTTAGAAGACGACTTAGGTCTCCGCCTCCTCTAAGTTCAAAAACCTTTCTCGGTTGTTTTGAGTCGGTTTCTATTAAATCAACAGGCAATTCCTCAAACTGAAATGGATAGGGTTTAAGTGTGTCTAATAGACTGTTTTTGTCATTGTCGCTCATGAAATTCAAAAATTTAAGTTTTAATTTTCTATTTGTTATGAGGACTTAACCGTATGCTTTAAAGGCATCGCCAAACGCCTAATAACAATACGGAAAATCCTCACATTATCTCGTGTGAGAATTTTTCCGTATTCCTGTTATTGTAGTTAATTTGAAATTGGCGATTTCTTAAAGCGAGAATACTATTGCAAATTTATATTTTTTCTACAAATGACATATCAATATTCGTAAGTTTTTCATTTTTAATTTGATACAAATGAATGTGCTAGTTTTTTTTATATTTTCTGCCGTAATTGTAAAATTATAGATTACTCATTCTCCACTGTTACCAACCTCACAAATTTAGACGGACAGTAAATAGTGAACTTCACTCCTGAGACTGTAATACTTGCTTTGTTTTTATTGTAATTTTTGTCAATGTAATTCTGAACTTTCTCCACGTCTGCTCCGTCATACGGGATTGAAACGGCGTATTTCAAAAACGGTTTCATATCCTCAACCGAGTTGAGATTTGCCTGATTTCGGTAGGCGTTGAGTTTTATCTCAGTAACCTCGTTCACATTATCTTCCGCATAAATGGTAACATCATACTTAATTCCACCATATTCTTTCGTACAATAGAAAAACGAGCCGTCCGTAGAAATTTGCTTATCAATGGTAAATCCTTTGTCCTGAAAATTCAGATAAATATCGGCAGGATTAACACTCTTCAATCCTTTGTAAGATGAGGTACTTTCGGAATTTGCAGACGAAGCTTTATTACCATTCTCATCATATTTTACAGTTCCTCCACTTGCAGCAGTTTCGGTTGAGGTTTGCGGAGCATTTTGGTTACTGCTTTCCGCTATTGTAGCTTTTTCCGATTTATTTTTATCAATTTTATTGGATACAAAATTGGTAGCACCAACCACATACATAAGTCCTGCTAACAAAATTCTCAAAATCCGATTTTTCAGAAATCCTGCTTTTGGTTTTATCATCTCCCAAGTAGGAGGAAAAACCAATAAAGCGGAACTGAGAATTAAAACAAAACTCACGAAAGAACTAGAAAGCAGGGAGATAATGGAGAATAGTCCTAATGCTATACCAAGCAAAAATTTAAAATTCTTATACATAATTTGAAACGATTTTTTGCTTTCGTCCCAAAAAGCATAATTAAACTTTGGTTTTGTTTAATAAAAACAGCGTGGGACTAAGAGCTTATCAGTTCTCAGGCATCGCCAAACGCCCACACTCCAAATAAGAATAGCCCACGCCTTAACGTGAGCGTTCACTTATTATTTGTAGAGTGTTTCTAAATTGGCGATTTTGAGATACTCAAATAATAGCTAACGCTGATTATATGTTATAAAATTGTCTTAATTTTTTATTTTCAATATTTTAAAAATTTCCGTGTAAATATAATAGTTTCCAATTAATTGATAAAAATAATCTCGTTGTTTTAACTTCAAAATTTGACTGAAATATCTCCGATAAGATATTGTATAAGAAAGACCAAAAAGTGGTTAAATATTGAAAATTGAGCCGTTAAATGATTATTGAGGATTAGATAGAATTGTTGTGTTGATACCTGTTGTAAAGAATTTGAACCTGATTTTGTTGAAATACCTTTCCTGTCCTTGTTTTAAATCCTAAGTCGTTTAACTCTCTTGTAATTTGGGCAAAACTTCTTCCAATTTCTTTCATCGAAATTATAAGAGCCGTTGCTTTTCGGTTGTTCTCGTTTTGGAGTGCATTTTGTTTTCGTGCTTCCAATCCTTTCGCTCTCGCTTCGATGGTCATATTTTCGGGAGTACCCAATTTTATTCCTTTCGCTTTCAATTCTGCTAATGCCGATTTCGTTCGGTGGCTGATACGTTCTCTCTCGTCCTGTGCAAGAACTGCCATAATTCCGATTGTAATCGTATTTGCGTTGGGCATATCGCAACAAACAAAATCCACTTTGGCATCTTTAAGCGTAAAAATAAATGAAGCATTCCGGCTCAATCGGTCGAGTTTGGCAATGAGTAGAGTCGCTCCCTGTTTTTTGCATTCCTCAATTGCTTTGATGAGGTTTGGACGGTCGTTTTTCTTTCCACTCTCTACATCCTGAAACTCCGCAATCAGTTCTCCGCCTTTCGTTATGAATTTACTTACATCGGTTCGCTGTGCTTCTAATCCAAGACCCGAATTTCCCTGTTTTTGTGTGCTGACTCTGTAATATGCCACGAATTTTTGCATCGGCTTTGAAATTTAATTTTTTTAGAGGAATGTTTAAAAGACTTAAATTTTATGAAAAATAAAAAAAGCTTTAAAAAAGCTCTGTTTGATGGGGTTGAGGTTCACCTTTTGGGTCAAGATGCAGAATTTCATAACCTCTTTGGTGCAAGTCTTCTCCTATGAGAGTATAACGATGACACACCCTAAAATCCTGCTCTGCACAAAGAATGGCAATTCTAAGTCCTAACTCTATCCCTTTCTCGAGGTATTCCAAACCTTGCTGATATTTTAAAGTTTTTCGGATTTTTAAATAATCCAACTTACCATTTGTGTAAAGATTCGTATCCTTTGGTTTCCCCCCTAATGAGTCTCCCTGAAAGCCATATTTAATTCCTGTTTCTTGCAATGACGCTGATAAGCTTGCTCGATTGTATTCCGGCATCCATCTTGATTTTGGATTTGTTCTGATGTCAATTAATACTTGGATTTCATTTTTCTGTAAATTTTCAATGAAATTCTTCAAGGACAAATTCCCATATCCAAGTGTATATAACTTTCTGTTAATCATTATTTTAATTTTAATATCGTTGTGTAAATCTATGATTAACAGCTTTTTAAGGCAAGTTTTCAGTTAGGAATTACTCAAATTTTTTGCAAAAAGTTCTTTCAGCATTACATTGATTTGTTGGTTTTTGATATTAACTGTATTACTACCCACATTTCTCTTTTCCAAAATCTCTGCATAAAGTTTAATAGCACTTACATCTCCATCTTTGGCAGTATTGTAGAGAGTAGCCATTAAATCACTAAACATTAAATTAAACATTTGCATTTCTTCTTTCATATAATCCCCCATTTCAAACTCTGCTAAATGTTTTGAAATTGTTTGCCGAGAAAGTCCAATTTCGGAAGCCATTTCAGTAATAGATGGCAAGCGATCGTATGATTTTAAATGTTCTTCAACATAGTTTTTAATTCGGATGTGATTGGCATCCCAATTTCTGTTTCTGCTTTTCTCTTCAAGCACATTCTCATACTTTTTTGCTTCATTAATGTACTGTTGTCTATCAACACGAGCCAATTCATCTAATCTTTGGCTAACCTCAAAAACCAATAACTGCTTTTCTCGTTGATTTAATTTTGATAAATCCTCGTGTGTTACGTAGTTGGTTTGTAGCAAATGACGTATGTTATCAAAAGGCTCTGCAAATGTTAAGTTTTGTAAACTTTTTTCGTTATCCATAACAATAAATTTTTGTTACACATTCTCTACTTTCTTACCTTTTTTGGTAAGTCTTGATTTCTATGGTTCAAGTCTATTATTGGATACTAATCTTAGGAGCATACTAAGTTCTTCTACGAAGCCGTCAGAATTTGGCTCAAACTTGAAACTGCTATAAAGCCCTTTAATTCGTAGATTTTCTTTGTATCTTCTATTAATTGGTTCGATAATTTGAAAGTATGGGGAGCTAAAAGACTTACAGAAATGTGAGTCTTTTTTGTTTAAATAGAAAAGGAATTTCATTGGTGAAATTCCTTTTAATAATTTTAAGTTTTTGAAAGCTTAGCAACCGGTTCCACCTTCAAATTCTGCTGAGCCTGTTGCCTTTGTTTTCTTGTTAGTAACTTTAATTATGCCATGCGCTTGCGCCGTGTCACTGTCAATACTTACTTCTCCTATAATGGCATCAATTATTACTTGGTAGTCATCATTTTCTAAATTAATAGTGAACTTATTTTCACCATTTTCTTCAGAACTTGCATCCGTTGTGTAAAATTCAATTTGTTTTCCATCAATGTTTAAAAAGTTAAGCCAGCCCTTTTCATCAGGCGCGCCTGCTTGCATAAAAATCATATCATTATGCTCTTTAGCTTTACGAAAATAAGTTGTCTGGCAGCCAATTCCGATTTTGTCATCTGGCACCGTAATCGTTCCAATTTCGATAGCTTTAAAGCTAGGTGTTTCGGGTTGTTCAATTTTATTTTGAATCTTATTTTCCTCTTTTTGACAAGATAAACTTCCTAGACTAAAAACGGCTAAGAAAAAGATGCTTTCTAACTTCATTGATTTTAGTTTACTGAAAAATATTGAATTAATTATGATGCAAAAAGCTTGATTGTTTCAAAATTTATCAAGCTTTCAAAGCTGCGATTTCGTCACGTAATTTGGCTGCAGCAATAAAGTCTAATTTCTTGGCAGCTTCTTCCATTTCTTTTTGTTTTTGCTCAATTAATTTCTGAATATCTTCATTCGCATAGGTTGCTTTAACTTCTGCAACTTCTTGTAATATAGATTTTTGAGTGTATTTTTCATCAGGGAAATCTTTGCTTCTTCCCACAAGATTTTCACTAATTTTTTTATTTAAAGCAGTTGGGACAAGACCGTTTATTTCATTATAACGGATTTGTTTTTCGCGTCGATACAAGGTTTCATCGATAGTAGCTTGCATCGATTTTGTCATTTTATCCGCATACATAATCGCTTTACCATTTACATTTCTTGCTGCACGACCAACAGTTTGGGTCATCGATCGGCGACTTCTTAACATACCTTCTTTATCTGCATCCAAAATCGCAACCAACGATACTTCTGGTAAATCCAAGCCTTCTCTTAATAAATTAACACCAATCAACACATCAAAAAGTCCTAAACGTAAATCTTGCATAATTTGGATACGTTCAAGTGTTTCTACATCAGAATGGATGTAACGTGTTCTTATTCCGAATTTTGTGAAATATTTGGTGAGTTCTTCCGCCATTTTTTTGGTTAAAGTTGTTACCAAAGTTCGCTCATCAACTTCTGATCTTTTTTGTATTTCTTCAATTAAATCATCAATTTGATTAAGACTTGGTCTTACTTCAATAATTGGGTCTAAAAGTCCAGTCGGACGGATAATTTGCTCGATATATTCACCACCAGTTTTCTCTAATTCGTAATCTGCTGGCGTTGCTGAAACATAGATAACTTGGTTTTGCATTTGTTCAAACTCAGGAAACTTCAACGGACGATTGTCCATCGCTGCAGGCAAACGGAAGCCATATTCAACCAACGACTCTTTACGACTTCGGTCGCCGCCATACATCGCATGGACTTGCGGAATGGTTACGTGACTTTCATCAATAACCATCAAAAAATCTTTTGGGAAGTAGTCCAAAAGACAGAAAGGTCGAGATCCGGGTAATCTGCCATCCATATAACGAGAATAGTTTTCGATCCCCGAACAATAACCAAGTTCTTTTATCATTTCTAAATCCAATTCTGTTCGCTCTTGTAGACGTTTTGCTTCCAAAGGTTTTTCAACAGAATTAAAAAAATCAACTTGCTTAACCATGTCATCTTGTATCTCGCGAATAGCGCCTTGCATGGTGTCTGGAGAAACAACAAACAAGTTGGCAGGATAGATATTAATTTGATCAAAACTAGCTTCTACATTGCCGCTAACGGGATCGAAACTTTGGATTTTTTCAATTTCGTCACCGAAGAATTGAATTCTAACAGCGTTATCCGCATAGGCTGGGAAAATGTCTACAACATCACCTTTTACTCGGAAAGTTCCTCGCTGAAAATCATTTAATGCTCTAGAATATAATGCGTTAACTAAAGAGTGAAGAAGTTTGGTTCTCGAAATTTTTTCATTTTTCTCAATTGTAATCAAAGATTTATGAAATTCGGTTGGATTTCCGATACCATAAATACACGATACAGAAGCCACAATCAATACATCGCGACGTCCCGAAAGTAGGGAAGCGGTCGCAGAAAGACGAAGCTTCTCAACTTCTTCGTTGATGCTGAGGTCTTTTTCGATGTAAGTTCCGGTCGTTGCAATATAGGCTTCTGGTTGATAATAGTCGTAGTAACTTACAAAATATTCTACCGCATTATCTGGAAAAAACTCTTTAAACTCCATAAAAAGCTGTGCCGCCAAAGTCTTATTATGCGCCAAGACAATCGTTGGACGTTGGATTTGGTTGACAACATTTGCGATCGTAAAGGTTTTACCAGAACCCGTTACACCGAGTAGCGTTTGATATTTTTCACCAATTTGGAGACCTTCTACCAGTTTTTCGATGGCTTGCGGTTGATCACCAGTCGGTTGATATTCAGATTGAAGTTTAAAATTCATACATCAAAATTACGAAAAGCAATTTTTCTTTTAATAATTATTTTAGCTAAGTTATTTTTGGTTTTAATAGCGATTAATTTCACACTGATTTTTAAAAACAATATTCTGTTAAATATAGTTGAGTGTTTATAATAATTGCCAATGAAGATTACTTATGTTTAGTTTATTAATAATTAGAAGCATGTTATTTTAATTATATATAATATTATTTTGTCATAGTATGTTAAAATATTAAATTCTTTGATGCTAAATTCTTAAAAATATTACCTTTGATGCCAACAAAAAATTTTTATGAAATACCTTTATTTACGAAATGTAAAACTTTCAGTTTTGAGTTTTGCATTATTAGGTGGCATCGCGAATGCCCAAGTTTTTGAAATCCCTAAAGGAGACACAGGACCAGTAACTTACGCATCAAAAGTTAATAATGATGGTTTAGTTCTTTTAAAAACGAATAAAGCCAATTATACGTGGACAGAGCAACAAGGTTTAAAAATGATAGATTCTTTATCGAATGACAGCCTTATTCCTGGTAATCCTTCTTTGTCAGCTAATGGATCTGTATATACTTTAGCAGCAACTAACCCGCAGACTAATCAAGTCGAAGCAGCAACTTATAATCCCGTAACAAAACAATATAATTTTATTGGATCAATGGGCGCTGTTGTTGATGGTAATACGACTGCACCTTTTGCTATTTCGGCGGACGGCACTGCAATTGTTGGTGGCGGATGGATTAGTAATATGAATATGAACGCCTTCAAGTGGACTGCAGCTACAGGTTTGGTTAATTTGGGAAGTTCTATTGCAGAACGTAATACAAGAGCCAATGGTGTCAGTGCAGACGGTTCGACTGTTGTCGGATGGCAAGAAAGCGACTTCGGAAGTTGGGATGCCGTATATTGGAAAAATGGACAACAACATTATATAACAGATCAACAAGGTGCTAAAGTTTGGGAAGCATTAGATATCTCTGCAAACGGCAAATGGATTATCGGTGGAGCTTATAACTACAATGCTTGGAAATGGAGCGAAGAAACAGGTCTTGTTGTTATCCCTCATCCTAACGCACAAGATGGTTACATTGGATTTGCAAACGCAATTAGTGATGATGGTAGTGTGATTGTAGGTAACCAAGGTGCGACTCAAAATGTTGGATTGCCTAACGAAGGTTTTATCTGGACGCAAGCGACAGGTCGTATATCTCTTAATACATATGTTGATAATTTAGGACTGAACAGAAATGGCCTTAACCTTACTTTCCCAACAGGGATTTCTGGTGACGGTAAAATGATAAGTGGTAACGGAGTCAATTCTAATAACAAATATGTTCCGTTTTTGATTAAGCTGCCAACTTCTCTTTCTTGTGCAGAGCAAAAAGTAACTGCAGATAATTTTGGTGGTTCAGCGGTTTTCGGATCAACAAAATCTGCATTTGATATTCCAGTTGGTGCGCAAGGTTTTACCGCTTATGGTGTTAATATTAACGTTTACGAAACGGATGCTACAGCGACGCCAACTTTCACGGTTAAGTTATATGACAACGCAGGTAATAATGTTCCTGGAACTGAGTTAAAATCTTTAACAGCAAGCATTAAAGGGAAAACATTAGTTGGAAATGCTGAAGGTAGTAACGTTTATAATTTTGTTTTAGGTTTTGATACACCGATGACTCTCGATGCTAACAAAACTTATTGGATGTCTGTAGATTCTAATACTGGAGGATGGCAAATTACGGGACCAAGTAACATTGGTGCTGGTATGGCAATTAGCCCTGCACCAGGTATGTGGATTACAATTCCGCAAGAGTTAATTTACGGTATCGAATGTTCGGTATTAGCGACTTCTGATGTTAAAACCGAAAGATTAACATTTTATCCAAACCCAGTTAAAGATGTTGTTAATTTCAATACTAAAAAAGAAATCAAACAAGTTGTTGTTTATAATATTGCTGGACAAATCGTTTCTTCAAAATCTCAGATTAAAGATGCGAAGCTTAATATGTCACAATTAGCACCAGGAACTTATCTTCTTAAAGTTGAGCTTGCTGATGGACAATCGCAAACACTTAAAGTAATTAAAAACTAAACTTTAGTTTTATATTTAAACTTAATAAGCCTCGATTTTTCGGGGCTTTTTTGTTTTTATTATTAAATGAAATTCAGGCAGTTTTTAAACTTAAATCAAAAAATAAAAAATAACTAACTTTACGAATCACGCTTTTTGAATGTTAAATTTTAAACTTAAAATTATGAAAGTCAATTATAAAATATTTGCAGTTGTTGCCTTAAGTTTTTTATGTTCTTGCGACTCCAAATCTCAAAACAAACTTGATGTAACAAAATCTGTCGAAACTGGGAAACCAAACTCTGTGGATCTGGAGCCTGCTTTTCCGGGACAAACAAGAATTGCTGCCGTTAAATCCAAAACCGAATATAAAACCGAAGTTCTCAATTCTTCTTTAGGAAAACCTTGGGGAATTGCCCAGCTTCCTGACGGACGATTTTTGGTAACTGAAAAATCGGGCTTTGTTAATTTGATTGCCACCGATGGAAAAACGAACAAAAAAATTCAAGGTTTTCCAAAAGTTGATGCATCGGGACAAGGCGGACTTTTGGATGTTGCAGTCGATCCTGATTTTCAAAATAATAAAATGATTTTTTGGACTTTTTCCGAACCATTCGAAAAAGGAAATTTAACATCAGTTGCGAAAGGAAAACTTTCTGCTGACGAGTCCAAAATAGAAAATCCGCAAATTATTTTTCGAGCAACGCCTTCTTATGATGGCAAATTGCATTATGGAAGTCGTATCGTTTTTGATAAAGACGGAAATCTTTTTGTGAGCACAGGCGAACGTTCTGATAAAGTTACGCGACCTTTGGCGCAAGATTTAACAACCTATCTCGGAAAGATTGTTAGAATTACAAAAGATGGGAAACCCGCTACAGGAAATCCTTTCCTTAATAATAAAGATGCAAAACCCGAAATCTATTCTTATGGACATCGCAATGTACAAGGTTTGGCGATCGATCCTTCGACAGGAGAACTTTGGAACTCCGAGTTTGGACCACGCGGAGGCGACGAAATTAATTTAATAAAACCTGCAAAAAATTATGGTTGGCCAACAATTACTTATGGCATCGAATATAGCGGTGATAATATCGGAAAACATATTTCTCAGAAAGAAGGTATGGAGCAGCCCGTTTATTATTGGGATCCCGTGATTTCTCCGAGCGGAATTACGTTTTACACAGGCTCTATTAACGAATGGAAAAACAATCTATTTATCGCTTGTCTCAGCGGCGAACATATCGACAGAATCGTCATCAAAGATAATAAAGTTGTTGGAGAAGAACGTCTGTTAGAAGATGATGACGAACGTTTTCGAGATGTTTTGGATGCAAAAGATGGATCGCTTTACGCCATTACGGACAGTGGAAAACTTTATAAAATTTCTAAAAAGTAAAAACAAAATCCTGAGTTGTGGCTCAGGATTTTTTTATGCGATCGGCTCTTTTGACACCATGAAAATCTTTTAGATAAAATGGTTCAAAATAAGCAACATCTTCAAAGTCTTTATTATTAAATTTTTCTACAGCTTTTTTAATTAAATATTGAGCTGATGGATAAATTGTAGCATCAAAACTAGCATTTGGAAGATTAAGAATGTCTTGTGCTTTTGTCGCACCATCACCAACAAATAAAACTTTTTCTTCTTTTAAATCTTGGAAAGAATTCTCATCCAAAACCAAAGCTTCAGTCGCAGAAATTTCGTTGCCAGTTTTTCCGTCATAGGTTGCGGTGTAGACTTCCATTCTTCGCGCATCAATTAGTGGAATTATTTTGTCAAATCCTTGATTCACAAATTTTTCAACCATGCTATCTAAAGAATTAATTGATAGCAAAGGAAGATTTAACCCAAAACAAAATCCCTTTGCAGAAGCTGCGCCAATTCTTAATCCTGTGTAAGATCCGGGACCTTTTCCAAGGCACACAGCGTTGAGATCTTTTAGCTCAATTTCAGCACCTTCCAAAGCCCATTCTACAAAAGTGTGGAGACTTTCGGATTGTTTATAATTTTCGGAAACTTCCTCACAAAGACAAAGTAACTTATCACCATCAGAGATAGCAACAGAACAGTTTTTAGAAGAAGTTTCGATATGTAAAATTTTCATTTTTTTTGTAAATAATTGATCGTTTAACCTAGCTTTAGAAAGCCATTGTTTTTAATCTCTTTATGGATGTCAGCAATATCTTCAGGAATGTTGTTTTGTGTCAACCAATTGACGTCTAATCCATTATGCATCGCGGTCATCATAAAGTGGTCGTTGTCACCAATGCTGTCCCCGAGAATTTGTAAATTTTCTCTAAACTCATATTGATCATCTTCATGTAGTTTTACAATCGCCATTAATATTTTAAAAATTCTTGCCAAAGCCGGAATGTAGTATTTTTCCCCTTGTCTTCTCGAGAAATACGCAAGTTGCTCTTCCAGATTTGGTACAAGTTTCGTCAGCATGTAAAGGTTAAGCCAAATATCACCGAATTTGTCTTTTGTAATTTTGACATGTTCGGTAATCATCCCACTCATATAGCGAATATCCATCGACAGGTAACCAGGCGATTTAAAATGTTTGATAGCGCTTTCAATTTTTTTGTCAAGAATCTCTTGCAGTTGATTGCGTTTGTCCTCAACAGATTCCTCGCTCAAAAGTTCGTATTGAAGTCGCTTTGCCAGAATAATATCTTTTTTTAAAAGTCTTAAAATCAATTTGTCCTTTTCCTTGTCAGGAATATTGGCGAGTGCGTCTTTAAAATCTTGTTCAAATGTCATCTTGTAAATCCTTTGTCAAAATTAGTTTTTTATTTCCACACTTTGTCGCGACCATAACTTCCAGTCACCAGCTTTTTTAATCCAAATTTCTAAAACCGATAAATCCATTGTAAAATCATAGCTTTTGTAAGTTCCGACGACATGAACAACTCTGCGAATAGAAGCCGTTTTTTTATAAGTTTTAAACTCTTTTAATGCGGTTTGTTTTACAGACTTGTAATCGACTTTTTTAGAAATAATATCTTTTTTAAAATCATCAATATTTTGTACCCAACCATTGGAATGTCCAAAGCTAACATCTTTAGCAAGCAAATTAAGAATGTTAGGATTGTTCGTTTGCATCAAACTATCCAAAGCTTTGACTTGAATTTCTAAAGTTCTATCTAAACTTTGTGCCGAAAATAGACTTAAATTAAATATTAAAATAAATAAGCTTAAATGTCTGTAATTCATTACTTTTTATAAATCATTCTTGGTTCTGCTTGTGCTTTTGGATAAATGCAAAGTTCAGCTATCGAAACACGATCTGGAGCATTAATACAATACGAAATGGCATCTGCAATATCTTCGGCTTTCAAAGCTTCGTAACCAGCATAGACCGTTGCAGCTCTTTCTTCATCGCCTTTAAAACGAATTTTAGAAAAATCTGTAGCAACCGCGCCTGGTTGAATATTGGTCACTTTAATCCCGAATTCTGTCAACTCGATTCGCATGCCTTCAGAAATGGTATCAACGGCTTTTTTGCTCGCACAATAGACAACACCGTTCGCGTAAGTTTGTCTTGCTGCAACAGACGAAATGTTCACAATATGTCCAGAGTTTCTAGCTTTCATCTGCGGAATAACTTGTTTCGAAACATAAAGTAAACCTTTCACATTGCCATCCATCATCGCGTCCCAATCGTCCATATCTCCGTTTTCTAAAGTGTCCAAACCGTGCGCATTTCCAGCATTGTTGATCAGAATATCAATGTTTTTAAAATGATCAGGAATGTTTTTAAAAGCAGTTTCAACCTGATTGCGATCACGAACATCAAATGTTAAAGTGCAAACTTCGGTTAGTTGAGAAAGTTCGTTTTTTATCGTTTCTAAAACTGCTTCGTTGCGTCCACAAAGGATAAGTTGATGCTTTTGTTGTGCTAAAAGATAAGCGGTTGCTTTTCCAATTCCTGACGTTGCGCCGGTTATGAGAGTTGTTTTCATTTAGATTAAATTTCTTTGCAAAGCTATTTCATTTTTGAGTTTTAAGCTTTGTTTTTCGATAGATAATTTCAGTTGATTTGAGTATTTTTACACTTTCAAATTCAGTTTATGACAGATCTTCCGGGCTTGGCCATCAAAGATTTTTACGAAAAAAAATTAAAATCAAAACTTTATGTTCATGATCAATTTGGTCCGAAAGTAGAAATGCCGATTTCAATGTATTTCCGCGATGAGGTCGAAATGCCAGAATTGGAGGATGTTGCATTAGAAAATTGTGAAGGACGAGTTTTGGATGTTGGCGCTGGCGCAGGTTCTCACGCTTTGGCTTTGCAAGTGAAAGGACTCGACGTTTCAGCATTAGAAATTTCGCCTGCGGCTTGTGAAGTTATGGAATCTCGCGGCGTGAAAGATGTAATTTGTGCCGACTTTTTTAAGTTTAATTCAAAGGAAAAATATGATACGATTTTACTTTTGATGAATGGTATTGGACTTTGCGGAACAATTGAAAATTTAAAAACATTTTTAAAAAAGGCGGAAGAACTCCTTAACGAAGATGGAAGATTGGTTTTTGACTCGTCAGATACAATCTATATGTACGAACATGATATTTTGCCAGAACGCTATTATGGTGAAGTGGAATGTGCTTACTCCTATAAAAATCTTAAAACAGATTTCTTCAAATGGTTATATATTGACCAAGATAAATTGCGAGAAGTTGCAGAAGAATTGGGCTGGGAAATGAAAGTCCTTTTCGAAGATAATCATTATCAATATTTAGTAGAACTAAAAAAATAAAGCTCGGAGAACCGAGCTTTTATATTAATTTGCGTTGTTGTCAATAACTAAAGAATCGAAAAGTAGCTTAACTCGTACCTTAGATTCTATCGGCGTAGCGTCGCAACTTGCAGGTATCCATTTTCCTTTTAGTTTTTTTACAGCAGATTTTAGATCTTCATAAAAATAACGTGTATTAGGAACATCTGGACCAACATTAATTTGCTTTATGTCGCCAGATTTACTGATGGTCAAATCAATATAAAAATGTCCATCTGCCGCATAAGCATCGGAGTTAAGATATTGATTAATCCTTTTCTTAAGGTCTGTATTTAATTGTTGCTCGCCCTCAGAATATTTTACAGAATTAAAAGTATGACCTTGATCAACAGAGCAAGTTTTATCAGCAATTTGATAAATACCACGCAGATCGTAAGTCATAACATTTTGCGCCGTTTGCAAGCTTACCATACTTTCTGGTGCTTGGTCTTCAACATCGGTTTGCGCAAAAGAGAAAGCCGAAATCAAACTAAAAACTAAAGCTATTTTTTTCATAATTCTAATTTACAAAACTTCGATTTGATTTTTTAATAAATCTTCAAATTCTTCACGTTTTCTTATCAAAGTTGCTTTTCCGTCCAAGAACATCACTTCGGCAGGCTTTAATCTTGAATTAAAATTTGAACTCATTTCAAAACCATAAGCACCAGCATTTCTGAAGACTAAAACATCGCCTTCTCTAACCTCGTGGAGTTTTCTGTCCCAAGCGAAAGTGTCTGTCTCACAGATGTTTCCGACAACGGTGTAGATTCTTTCTGGGCCTTTTGGGTTAGAAAGATTTTCGATTTTGTGATAAGCATCGTAGAACATTGGACGTATCAAATGATTGAAACCAGAGTTAACACCAACAAAAACCGTTGCAGTCGTTTGTTTAATAACATTTGATTTTACTAAAAAATGTCCACTTTGACTTACTAAATATTTCCCTGGTTCAAACCAAAGTTGGAATTCTTTTCCAGTTTCTTTGGTGTAATCCTTCATCGCTTTGTCAACTTTTTTTCCTAAAGATTTAACATCAGTTTCTAAATCACCATCTTGGAAAGGCACTTTGAAGCCGCTTCCCATGTCGAGGTATTTTAGATTTGGAAAATGATCAGCCAATTCGAACATAATTTCTAAACCTTGCAAAAACACATCTGGATCTTTAATCTCGCTACCCGTGTGCATGTGAAGTCCTTCTACGTTGATGTTTGTAGACTTTACAATACGCTCGATGTGGCGCATTTGATGGATCGAAATTCCGAATTTGCTATCGATATGTCCTGTCGAAATTTTATAATTTCCGCCAGCAAAAATGTGCGGATTAATTCTGATAAAAATAGGGTAGTTGCCACCGTGTTTGTTACCGAATTGTTCCAAAATCGAAATGTTATCGATGTTGATATGTACGTTGAAAGCCATTGCTTCCTCGATCTCTGTAATGTCAACACAGTTTGGTGTGAAGAGAATTCTGTCGGATGAAAAACCAGCTTTTAATCCAAGCTTGACCTCGTTGATCGAAACACAATCGAGATTAGCACCCTGTTTCTCAACGTATTTCAAGATATTGATGTTGGTCAAAGCCTTGGCAGCGTAGAAAAATCGTGTGTTCTTCGAGAAAGAACCAGTCAACTTTTCGTACTGCACTTTTATCGATTCTACATCGTACACATACACAGGTGTACCGAACTCATCTGCAATTTTTAATAAATCTTGATTGGTCATTGGATTAAACTAAATTTTTTGAAAAAATAAACGTGCAAATTTCGGTAATTTTTAGATAAAAACACCGAAAATAACTTGAAATATAAAACTTAAACCTAAAATCAGTGTTGTGGAAGCGCTTGTATTTCGAAATCGCCACGCAAAAGTGATAATTGTAATTCGTTTTTTAAATATGGTGAAACGCTAGAAATCGGAATAATCAACTTGTTGATTTTGTCCAAAGTTTGGATTTGATGATAAAGCTCGTAGAATCCAAAACCCTTTAGTTTTCCCTTTTCAAAAACGATAAAAACACGCTCGCCAAGTTGTCTGCCTTGTGAAGTCCAAATCTCGTTGCGTGATTTCAGATTAATCTTTTTTGTAAGATTAATAACATCATGAAGCTCTTGTTGGTTTTTAATAAAACTCAAAGCTTTGAGCCCTTGCGTATAACTTTTGAATTTTAAAAAAGGTTTAGGTTCTGTCTCTTTATTAAATTTATCAACGCTATATTTCCCATTTTTAAAAAACAAGCCAAAACTTAGTTTTTGTACTTTACTAAGATTTTTGGTCTTCATAATAAGCTGTGCAATAACTTCATTACCAGTTAATTCGTAATGGATTTGCTCAACTTCGGATTGGATGCTTTTTAATTTTTTAGCATTTGAATTAAATACTTTTTTCGCCGCTTTATAAATATTATCCACCAGATCGTAGAAAATAATTTTCCCATCTTTATTTTGAAAATAAATAATTCCGCGATCTGCTGGCAAATCTTCCGTTAACTCTTTTATTTTGTTGACGTAGTTTTGGGCTTTACTTTCCTCAAACTGTGACTCGATTATTTCGTGATCTTTGTCTTTGGTAATCAGTAGTTTAAGTAAATCTAAAGTAGCTCTAGCATCGCCACTTGCTCGATGCGCTTCCGATAAAGGGATACCAATCGACTTGCAAAGTTTACTTAATGAGTAGCTTTTTTCGTTTGGAATTAATTTTTTCGCTAGCGGAATTGTATCTAAAGTGTTGATTTTGAAATCGTAACCAAGCCTTTTGAAGGATTGACGCAACATGCGATAATCGAATTCAATATTATGTCCAACCAAAGTCGAATCTTTGGTGATTTCGACAATACGTTTCGCTATTTCATGGAATTTCGGTGCAGTTTTCACCATATTTGGTGTAATTCCGGTCAGTTTTTGTACAAAAGACGTGATGTCTGCTTCGGGATTAACCAACGATATAAACTGGTCAACAATCTCGTGACCATCATATCGATAGATTGCAATTTCTATGACATTTTCTTTGCGGTACGGCCCGCCATTACTTTCTATATCTACTACGGAATACATCTACATTCTAGTTCTTCGTTTCCAAAAACGGATTTTATCTTCTTCTTCCACCTAGGCCTAACATTCCAAGGATAGCTTTTGCGCCTTCTCGCATCAAAGTGTTGGTGAAGGTTCTTCCTGCACTCGACTTCATAACAGATTCGAACATGCCAGGTTCTTCTTTTATAGGTTTTGTTTTTTGCGTTGGTGCAGCTGTTTCAACAGCTTGGTTCATCCTTTGGCTCAACATTTCGAAAGCCGATTCTTTATTGATGCTCTCTTCGTATTTTGCAACCATTGCAGATTTACTCGTTAATTCAGAAACTTCAGCATCATTCAAAACATCCATTCTCGACTCTGGCGAAATTAAATAAGTTTGCACCAACGGCGTCGGTATGCCTTTTTCGTCTAAGGCGGTTACAAAAGCTTCACCAATTCCTAAATTCTGGATCAAATTGGCAGCGTTGTAATATTCGGTTGTTGGATAGTTTTCAACCGCTTTTGTTATTTCTTTTTTGTCTTTTGCTGTGAAACCTCTTAACGCATGTTGAATTTTTAAACACAATTGAGACAATACATTTTCTGGAACATCACCTGGAATTTGTGTGATAAAATAAATCCCAACACCTTTGGAACGGATTAATTTTACCATCGTTTCAATTTGCGATAAAAGCGTTTTGGAAGCTTCATTAAAGATTAAATGCGCTTCATCAATAAACAAAACCAATTTTGGTTTTCCACTGTCACCCTCTTCAGGGAAAGTCATATAGATTTCAGCAAAAAGCGAAAGCATAAATGTGGAAAACAACTGTGGCTGATTTTGGATATTTGCTACTCTTAAGATGTTTACGACGCCTTTTCCGTCTCTCGTTTGTAACAAATCATGGACGTCAAAACTTGGTTCTCCAAAAAATGCAGTTGCACCTTGTTGTTCCAAAGCAACAATAGAACGCAAAATTGCTCCCAAAGAAGCTGGCGCAATCGATCCATAGTTAGCAGCAAGTTCTGCTTTGCCATCTTTGTTGTCGGTGACATATTGTAGGACTTTTTTAAGATCATCCAAGTCAATTAATGGTAAACCTCTGTCATCACAATATTTGAAAACGATGGACATGATGCTTTGCTGCGTATCGTTTAATCCTAAAATTTTACTTAACAAAATAGGTCCAAACTCTGTTACCGTTGCACGAAGTTTAACACCTTTTTCGCCTGAGATTGTCATCAATTCTACTGGAAAAGCTTGTGGCTCGTAAGGCAATTGAGTTTTGTTATAGCGTTCGTCGATAATGGCATTTCGGGTTCCTGCTTCTGCAATTCCTGAGAAATCGCCTTTAATATCGAGCACCAAAGACGGAACACCAGCATGTGATAATTGCTCAGCAAAAACTTGAAGTGTTTTAGTTTTACCAGTTCCTGTGGCACCAGCGATTAGACCATGTCTGTTAATGGTTTTCAGAGGGATAGTAACATTTACTTCAGGTATTACTTCTCCATCTAACATGGCTTTTCCTAAAATAATATGTTCGCCTTTTGGGCTATATCTGGAGTTAAGTTCTTCAATAAATTTTGCTTTGTCCGCCATTTGTTTGGATTTAAATAAAAAGATAAAGGTAAATAATTTCATCTTAAAAACGCAAGGATAAATAAAATGCTTGCTTGATGTAAATCAATATTAATCTAGCTTTATTTTATTAAATTTGTTAAATACCAAAAAATTAAAGATGAACAGAATAGCAATAATGGATGCCATTATCAATGAACAACAAAAAGTAGTTGATAATCTAGAATATTCAGTTAACAGATATGTGACAGCTTCCGATTTGGAAGAAGACAACACGATTGATCCTGATGATTTGTCTCAACAAGTACAAGCTAAAGATATGCAACTTCGCTTTGAGCAACTGCTAAATAAAGCCCAAGACGAAATGAGCTTTTTGGTGGTTGAAAGAGATTTGTCACACACCGAAATTGAAAAAGGTAGTTTGGTTGTGCTTGATGGTGTAATTGTCTTTGTCGGACTTTCTGTCCCAAAATTCGAGTTTGAAAACCAATCTGTCATTAGTTTTTCTACAGAGGCGCCAGCATTTAAGAGTTTAGAAAATCATAAAATTGGAGATGGAGTAGAGCTTGGTAATCAGTCTTATACGATAAAAGAAATTCTGTAAGAGCTTCTTTTTAATTCCAAATAGATACTATCGATTGTTGCAATTCCTGATTTTTAACATTTTTAAAGTTTAAAGAACGATTTTTGCAACACTACAAACAGAAATTTTACAACTGAAAATATGAAGGTAGAACAAATTTATACCGGTTGCTTGGCACAAGGTGCTTATTATATTGTTTCGGAAAACGAAGCTGCAATTATTGATCCTCTTCGCGAGGTATCGCCTTATATAGCACGTTTAGAAAAAGATAAAGTAAAACTAAAATATATTTTTGAAACGCATTTCCATGCAGATTTTGTATCTGGACATTTGGATTTAAGTCAAAAAACGGGTGCGCCAATTGTTTACGGACCAACAGCAAAACCAGAATTCGATGCTATTATTGCTGGCGATGAGCAAATTTTCGAGATCGGAAAAGTGAAAATAAAAGCACTTCACACGCCAGGTCACACCATGGAAAGTACAACTTATCTTTTGATTGACGAAAACGGAAAAGAAACTGCGATTTTCTCTGGAGATACTTTGTTTTTAGGTGATGTAGGTCGTCCGGATTTAGCTCAAAAATCTGCGAGTATGACACAAGAAGAGTTGGCAGGTTTGTTATACGACAGTTTGCAAAAGAAAATTATGCCACTTGCAGATGATGTCACAGTGTATCCAGCGCACGGTGCAGGTTCGGCTTGTGGGAAGAATATGCAAAAGGAAACCGTTGATACTTTAGGCAATCAAAAACGAACAAACTACGCACTTAATCAACCAGATAAAGAAAGTTTTATCACAGAAGTTTTGGATGGACTTTCGGCACCGCCAAAATATTTTGGGATGAATGTCGCGATGAATAAAGGCGGTTACGCTTCTTTTGATGATGTTATGAAAAAAGGAAATAATCCTTTGTCTGTCGAAGACTTCGAGACGATTGCGGAAAATACGGATGCGTTGATTTTGGACACGAGAGGTGCTGTAGATTTCCATAAAGGTTTTATTCCAAACTCTATTAATATTGGTGTGAAAGGCGATTTTGCACCGTGGGTAGGAGCGATGATTGTCGATGTTAAACAGCCGATTATTTTGGTAAGTGATGCAGGAACAGAAGAAGAGGTTATTACGAGATTGAGTCGCGTTGGATTTGACAATGTTTTGGGTTATTTGGACGGAAGTTTCGACGCGTGGAAAAATGCGGGTAAAGAAGTTGATGAGGTTAAAAGAATTTCGCCGCAAGAATTTGCTGATACTTTCAAACCAGAAGATAAAGTCATTGACGTTAGAAAAATAGGAGAGTATTCTGCAGAACATATTAATGATGCTTATCACAGACCGCTTGCAGAAATTAGCGAATGGGTTGATAGCATTGATGATACCGAACATTTCTTTTTACATTGCGCAGGAGGTTATAGAAGTATGATTGCTGCAAGTATTTTTAATGCTCGAGGTATCAGAAACTTTACTGAAGTTGAAGGCGGATTTAATGGGATTAAAAAAACAGAAAAAGTAGCGACAACAGATTTTGTTTGTCAGTCTAAAACTTTGTAATATGAAGAAATATATGATGATGTCGATGCTGGTTGGTTTAAGTTTAACATCTTGCCAAATAGTATCTAATGCAAATGTGTCTGAACAAAAAGTGGATATGAGATCTTTGGTTAATGATTCACAAACAACTTTAATCGATGTTAGGATTCCGGAGCAATATTCGGAAGGAACAGCAAAAGATGCGATTAATATTCCTTTAAAAGATTTGGAATCTCAAGTTGAGGATTTAAAATCTAAAGATAAAATTGTTGTTTTTTGTAATACAGGAAAACAAGCAGCTTCCGCAAAAGAACTTCTTAATAAGCACGGAATTAAAAATGTGTATTCGGGAACTAGTTGGAAGAATGTTAAAGCGATACAAGAAGAAAGTAAAGCTAAATAATTTATTAACAATTAATTAAAAATAAAATGTCTCAAAAATTTCAAGAAATTATTGATTCTGAAAGACCTGTTCTTATCGATTTTTTTGCGACTTGGTGTCAACCTTGTAAAGTTCAATCTTCGGTGTTGACAACAGTAAAAGAAAATATTGGTGAGGGTGCCAGAATTATAAAAGTCGATGTGGATCAATATCCAGCTTTGGCTAATCAATATTGTGTCCGTGGTGTGCCGACTTTAGCAATTTTCAAAAAAGGAGAAATGCTATATAAAGAAAGTGGTGTCCACGATGTTAACAGACTGACTGCGCTTCTACAGCAGTTTCAATAAACAAAAAATCCGGATAATGTTTCCGGATTTTTTTATTTTAATTCAAACTTATCTGCATCTTTCAAAAACGGAAATTTTTCTCGGAATTGTTGCAATTCGTTCAAATTGAATTCGGCGATAACTAGATTGTTTTGTCTTGTCGAAACCTCAGCTCCATCAACAAATAAAGCCAAAGTACTTTCTTCATAATTAAGATTGTTGCCATCCGTTCCGATTCTATTTAAACCAAAAACAAAAGCTTGATTTTCGATAGCACGCGCTTTTAATAAAGTTCTCCAAGCTTCGACACGAGTGTTTGGCCAATTCGCCACATTTAGCATAAGATCATAATCGGCCAAATTTCTTTGGAAAACAGGGAATCTCAAATCATAACAAACTTGTAATAGAATTTTAAAACCCTTGTATTCAATAACTTTTCGTTGATCACCTGAAGTATAAATTTTATCTTCTCCAGAATAAGAAAACAAATGTTTTTTATCGTAAAAATCAAAACTTCCGTCAGGTTTTACAAAGTAAAACCGATTGTAAAATTTGTCGTTTTCGCTTATAGAAACACTTCCTGTAACTGCTGTATTTTGTTGTTTTGCAAAACTTTGCATCCAAGAGAGTGTTTCGTTGTTGCGGTCTGCAATTTCTTCAGCATCCATACAAAAACCTGTCGAAAACATTTCGGGCAAAAGAAAAATATCTGCTTCAACGTTAGCTAAAGCAGCTTCAATATTTTTGTAATTTTCGGTTTTATTTTTCCAAACAATGTCGAGATTGAGACCGACAATTTTAAGTTTTGACATAATTAAAATTCTTGCTTAAAGTTAAGGATTTAGTTTAACCTCTGTTAGTGATTAGATTTTTTCTTTAGATGTACGTCGCTTCGAGTAAAAATCTGAAAGATTTTGTATCGAGAAGTTTTTTAATGAGAAGAAAATTAACTTGTTTTCGATACAATTTTCTTTGAAAATCACTCAAACTGACGTTGATTTTCTTCTTACGATGTTTTTTAGTTTAAAACAATCGAAGTTGTTGTGTTCGACTGCCTATAAAATTTTCGGTTGAAAGTATGATCCGTTCTTTATTAGCAAAGAATTTCTTTTTTCCAATTTCAAAAGTTTTATGAATCATTTCTGCAATATTGCCTTCGCCTTTGTAGCGTTCAAAATATCGTTTTTCTCCAAGTTTTCCACCACGCATATTTTTAATAAGATTAAGAACTTTGTCCTTTCTGTCTGGGAAATGCGTTGTCAACCAATCCACAAAAACAGGCTCAACAGTGTCATTTAGTCTTACCAAAGTATAGCCAACACTTGTCGCACCAGCATCGGAAACGGATTTTAAAATCGATAAAGTCTCATCACTTGTCAAAGCTGGAATAACTGGCGCAACCATCACATTAACGGGAATTCCGTTTTGGGAAAGGATCTCGATGGCTTTTAATTTATTCTGAGAAGACGAAGTTCTTGGTTCCATAACATGACGTAGCTTTTCATTAAGCGTCGGAATACTCAACGACACCGAAACTAGATTTTTCTCCGCCATCTCTTTTAGAATGTCCAAATCACGCAATACCAAAGCATTTTTCGTGATGATACCAACTGGATGACGATAATCGCGACAGACTTCCAGAAGTTTTCTTGTGATTTCGAATTGCCGTTCTATGGGTTGATAGCAATCGGTATTCCCTGAAAGCATTATGGTTTTCGGGATATAATTTCTTTTCTGAAATGTTTTTTCAAGAAGTTCGGCTGCATTTTTTTTAACCATGATTTTTCTTTCAAAATCAATTCCTGCACTGTAACCCCAATATTCGTGAGTTGGTCGAGCAAAACAATAAGAACAGCCGTGCTCGCAACCTTGATATGGATTCATCGAATAGTCCAAAGGAAGATCGGGGCTTTTGACTTCGTTAAGAATTGTCTTTGGAAAAACCTCAATGATTTGCGTCTTCATTAATTCCAAATCTTCCTCTTCCGGCTCGTATGTATAACGGTCGAATCGGTTGTTGACGTTGCGTTGCGCACCTTGACCTTTGGGAGCTTGGGTAGACATTTTGTTGAGTTTGGATTTAATTTAAATGAAAATCAATTCTTTTTTGAGGAAGAACTATTGTAAAATTATTAGAGATTCTCGAAATAAAAATGACTTTTAACTTAAAGTTTTCCACAAAAAAACCAGCTCTTGCGAAGCTGGCTCTGTCAAATATATAGTGTCATTTTTTACATTAATGCATTAATTTCGATGCCATCTCCATGTTCCGTGAATTGATTTTTATACTTTTTCGAAAATAATTTGTGTGTATCTGTATAGTCTGCGCTATAAGATTTTTCTTTTAAAACCTTTCTTACTGCCAATGCGCCAACAATCGCGAATAGTCCCAAAGCGCCTGCTAGTAATACTTCTACATTTTTGTTCATAAGATGTTATTTGAAGGTTAAGATACAAATTTTATTCCTTTCTCTCCTTAATAAAAACTAACTACTGTTAATGTTTATTAAAACTAAAAAACGGTTCGGAGGACAAATTTGACAATTCAGTAAGTTTTTTTTAGAATTTATAAAAGCTTCGTATAAATTTGTCTCATAAATCAAGATAATGACTCGCAAATCGCTTAAAACTTATATTTCAATTTCCTTTTTTTCGGGATTGTTTTTTTTCATTTTTTTCTCAAGTGAAAAAAGCCTGAATTCTTTTTTGATAAGTTTATCGATTGCGACGATGTACACATTTTTGATGGCTGTGCCCAATGGATTGCTTAACAACTATCTTAATAATAGATTCTCGTGGGTTAATCAGACAAAACGTCGTACGATAGTTGGCGTTATTGCGACTATCGTTCTTAATATTTTTCTGACTTATTTATGTAACGGAATTAATTTCGTTTTAATCCAAAAAGTAACGACTTGGGATATTTTCTTTTCAGATAAATATAATTATGCGAATTGGTTTATGATCAATTTTGCATTGATGATTTCGGCTTTTCTTCACGCCAAAAGCTTTATGGAGGAACTTAAAAAAGTGACGCGTAAAGAAGTTGTCGAGCAAAAGATTATTGCAAAGTCTGCCAATGCCCAATTTGAAAGTCTTAAAAATCAATTGGATCCGCATTTTTTGTTTAATTCACTTAATGTTTTAAGTGCTTTAATTGATGAAAACCAAGATCAGGCGCAGAAATTTACTTTGTCGATGTCTAAAATTTATCGTTACGTTTTAGACCAAAAAGATAAAGAATTGGTAAGCGTGGAAGACGAATTGGAGTTTGCAAAAACCTATGCAGAACTGCTTAAAACAAGATTCGAAGATAGTGTTGAGTTTCAATTTAATGTGCCGAAAGAAGATTATCAATTAAAGGTTGTGCCATTGTCTTTGCAGCTACTTTTAGAAAACTGTATCAAACATAATTTTGCGACATCGTCAAAACCTTTGGTTATGAAAATCTATACCGAAAATGGATTTTTGTGCATCGAAAATAATTTGCAAGCCAGAGAACTTCCAAAAGATCGAGACGGCATCGGCTTATCCAATATTGTCCAGCGTTATTCGCTTTTAACCAAAGAAAATGTTTTTATTGAAAAATCAGAAGACTATTTTAAAGTCAAAATACCAATGTTAACCGAACAACAAAAAATTAACACAATGAATATTATAAATCCATCTAACGAAAGTCTAGCCTACGAAAAAGCTGCTAGAAGAGTGAAAGAACTAAAAGGATTCTACGGAAATCTAATTTCTTACTGCATTGTAATTCCATTTTTAGTAGTTGTTAACCTTATGACAAGCCCGGAACATATTTGGTTTTATTGGCCGATGTTGGGCTGGGGAATTGGCTTAGTTGCTCATGGAATGAATGTTTTTGCCATCGGAAAAGGCTGGGAAGAACGTAAGATTAAAGAGTTTATGGAAAAAGATCATTACAAATCTTAAACTATGGAAACCGAGCTTTCAAAAATTAAGTTGAACCGTGCTAAAAGTCGAGTAGAAGAGCTAAAGGCTTTTTACATTATGTTGATGGGATATGTCGTTTTGGTGCCGTTTCTTATTTATGTTAACAGTATCAGCACACCAGATTTACATTGGTTTTGGATTCCTGTTTTAGGAGCTGGAAGTGGAATCATTGCTTATGCCATTTTATTGTTTTTTGGAAATAAATGGGAGGATAAAAAGATTAAGGAAATTTTAGAAAAAGAAAATCAAAAATAATCATGGAAAATATTAAAGAAAAAATAGCCTTCGAAGTTGCAGCAGAACGCGTTAAAGTCATTAAGAAATTTTATACAAGTCTTGCAATTTTTATAGTCGTGTCACTGGCAATCGTGTTTTGGCATTTTCAAAAAACTGGAAATTTTGAAATTAACCTTGGAAGATCATTTATTATCATTGTTTGGGCAATCGTACTTGCTGTAAGAGCTATCAAATTATTCCTACTAAACGCCGATTGGGAAAAAGATATGTTAAATAAAGAACTTAAAAAAGATCAAAACAATGGATACCAACGATAGTCAAAGTATCAAATACCAAATGGCAGCGAAGCGTGTCAAAGACTTGAAAGGTTTTTACACGCATCTGTTTGTATATCTGGCTGTTAACATTCTTCTTTTTGTGATGAATTACAATCAACTTCCTGTAGGGAAAAGCATTTGGTCATGGCAAATTTGGATTACTCCGGTGCTTTGGGGACTTGGTATTCTTACCCATGCAATGACCGTTTTTGTACCGAGCTTTATCTTTTCTAAAAATTGGGAAGAACGTAAAATTCGAGAGTTGATGAAGAAAGAAAAGTATTAACACTTATTTTTGCAGATCAATTTTATTTTTTATAGGAAATTTTACTTCTAGAAATTAAATATTTTAAATTAAAATATGAGCATTAAAACAATCATCATTGAAGACGAGAAACCAGCAGCTAGAAAGTTGGAAAGAATGTTATCTAACTATTCTGATTTAGAATTGATTGCAACGCTAAATTCTGTGGAAGAAGCAGTGGCTTGGTTTAGCGAAAATGAACACCCACAATTGATATTTTCTGATATTGTTTTGGGAGATGGATTGTCATTTGACATTTTCGAAAAAATAGCGACCAAGGCATTTATTGTTTATACAACCGCTTTTGATCAATATACGCTTAAAGCATTTAAATTAAATAGTATAGATTATCTTCTAAAGCCAATTATGGAAGAAGATTTGACGAAAGCTGTTGAAAAGTTTAAGTCATTTCTGCCCGAAGATGGTTTTGTTAATTCGCAGGAAATCAAACAGATATTAAAGAAAGACAAATCTACGCTTTCTCGGATTTTGGTTAAAATTGGTTACAATCTCAAGATTGTCCAGACTAACGAAATCAGTTGTTTTTTCAGTGAAAACAAAATAGTATATCTACAAACATCCGAGCGGAGTTTTCCAACCGATTTTACGTTAGACGAGTTAGAAAATGTTTTGGACGAAAAGGATTTTTTCCGCGTTAATCGCCAATATATTATTCATTCGAAATTTATAAAAAACATTCACACGTCGCCAACTTACAAAGTCGAATTAGATTATCAACCAGATGAAGAAATCACTGTAAGTCGTGACCGCGTCAAAGATTTTAAAGATTGGTTGTCGAGCTAAAATTCATTTACAATCAAAAAAGCTTTCTCATCACCTGAGAAAGCTTTTTCTATTTTATGTTTAAAACAAATTCTAAATTTAAGAAATCACGCCACTTCCAATTAATTCGTCTTCCAAATACCAAGCAGCAAATTGACCTTCTGCAATTGCAGATTGAGCTTTATCAAATTCTACATAGAAAGCATCTTCGAACTGAAAAATTGTCGCTTCCTGCAAATCTTGACGATATCTGTATCTCGCCAAAACACGCATGCTTTCGCCAGCTTTCAAACGAAGATCTTCGCGAACCCAATGCACTTCCGAGTTATCTATTTTCAAAGCTTTTTTATGAAGTCCAGGGAAGCTGTGACTTTCGCCAACGAAAATGATGTTGTGCTCCATATCGCGAGAAATCACGAAACAACTTTCTTTATGACCGCCAATGCCAAGACCTTTGCTTTGTCCAGTCGTGGAGAATTGCGCACCTTGATGCTTGCCAATTACTTTACCATCTGCTTTTTCGTATTTTATGTTGCGAGACAGGTATTTTAATTCCTCTTCTTTGTTTTCAAAATTAGGTGCTTCCTCAGCAAAACCAGCGAAGTCTCTAAAGATTTCCACAATTTCGCCTTCTTTTGGTACCAATTGTTGTTGCAAGAAAGTCGGAAGACTTACCTTTCCGATAAAACATAAACCTTGCGAATCCTTTTTATCAGCGGTAATCAGACCAATTTCTTTAGCAATTTCTCTAACTTCTGGCTTTGTCAATTCCCCGATTGGAAAAAGTGCTTTTGACAACTGATCTTGACTCAATTGACATAAGAAATAAGACTGATCTTTATTGTTATCTTTCCCCGCCAAAAGATGGAAAACTTCTTTCCCGTTTTCATCCATTGTAGAATCCACGCGTGCATAATGCCCAGTTGCAACTTTGTCAGCACCCAAAGACATTGCCGTTTTCATAAACACATCAAACTTCACTTCGCGGTTACAAAGCACATCAGGATTTGGCGTACGACCTTTCTGATACTCATCAAACATATAATCGACGATGCGTTCCTTATAAAGTTCGCTCATATCAATCACCTGAAACGGAATACCCAATTTTTGCGCTACCATCAGCGCGTCATTACTATCTTCAACCCACGGACATTCGTCCTCCAAAGTCACCGAAGCATCATTCCAATTACGCATAAATAGGGCGATAACCTCGTGTCCTTGCTGTTGCAAAAGATACGCCGTCACGCTCGAATCTACGCCTCCGGACAAACCAACTACTACTTTCATAATGTTTTTTAATTTTAGGAGCAGGACGATTTTCTCTTCGTTAGGAAAATCCTCTCCCGCTGTCCGCTATATCTTTGCTTGTCGCTCGGACGACTCCGCTACGCTCCGTCGCCTCGCTCCACCACAAAAGGATGCCGTTTCTATCG
>JAEXRP010000050.1:0-18421 GCA_023440705.1 Bacteroidota bacterium | reverse complement strand
ATTTATGAAGACCTAAGGAATATTAGCCATCAATTGATGCCAGCTTTTATAGAAGATAGCAAGATTAATGATTTGTTGACGAATAAATTCGAACAATATCAAAGGCAGTTTCCGAATATCAGATTTGGATTTCAAGAAAATATCGAAGGTGCAAAACTATCACAAACAGAACGTTTGCATACTTATAGGATGATTACTGCGCTTGTTGACAATGCGATAAAACATTCTGAATGTACAGAGATCAACTGTCAAATTTATTATGAAGACAAGCATCTCGAAATAACAGTGGAAGATAACGGAATTGGTTTTAATCTAGATGCGGATTTTTCAGGAATCGGATTAAGATCTGTAAAAAGTCGCGTCAATTATCTTAAAGGCAACATTAACATCGAAAGCAATAAAGATGGCAGTATATTCATCATCAGCATACCAATAAACTAAATAACATCATGAAAACTCAATTTATAATCGCCGATGATCATCCTATTCTCGTCAAGGGTATTAGCGATATTATCAAAGAGCATCAGTTAGGCGAAGTCATTGCCACTGCGAGTAATGGTCGGGAGTTACTTCAAAAACTTAATTCATGTCATCCAACATTTATTATTTTGGATATTAATATGCCTGAGTTAAATGGGCTAGATGCAGCGTTAAAAATTAAAAATTTATACTCTAGTATTCCGATTTTGGTGGTTAGCATGAACGAAGATTTGACCGTTATTGAAAAGTTGAAAAAAATAGGAGTCAACGGTTTTATTCCAAAATCTTTTGAAAATGAAGATTTACAAACCGCAATTAATCAGATTCTAAAAGGTGAAGATTATTTCCCAAGTAGTATTAATGCTAAATTTTTTCAAAAAAAACAATTAAGTCAACGCGAAGTTGAAATCATAAAACTCATCATCGATGGAAAAAGTAGCCGCGAAATTGCAGAATTATTAAAACTAAGTGTCTTTACCGTTGATACGCATCGCAAAAATATTGGTCGAAAAACTGGTGCTAAATCTGCACTTCAACTCAGTAAAATAGATTTAAATGAGCATGTCTAGACTAATTTTTAGTACTTTTGTTTCAAATTAAAATTGAATTGAAAACGCATTTTATTGCAATCGGAGGTAGTGCGATGCACAATTTGGCGATTGCGCTTAAAGATAAAGGATATCAAGTAACAGGTTCGGACGACGCTATTTTTGAACCATCGCGTTCTAGACTAGAAAAGAAAGCAATTCTTCCTGCAGAGTTGGGTTGGTTTCCAGAAAAAATAACCTCTGATATCGACGCTGTTATTTTAGGAATGCACGCACACGCTGACAATCCAGAATTAGCAAAAGCTAAAGAATTAGGTCTTAAAATATATTCGTATCCCGAATTTTTATACGAGCAATCCAAACAAAAAACCCGAGTTGTTATTGGCGGTTCTCACGGCAAAACGACCATTACATCAATGATTTTGCATGTTCTTCATTTCAATAAAAAAGATATTGATTACATGGTTGGTGCACAGTTGGAAGGTTTTGACTGTATGGTAAAAATCACTGAGGATAACGATTTCATGATTTTGGAAGGCGACGAATATTTGTCGTCAACGCTTGATCCAAGATCTAAATTTTTGTTGTATCAACCAAATATCGCTCTTATTTCTGGAATCGCGTGGGATCATATCAACGTTTTCAAAACCTTTGATGATTATGTTGATCAGTTCAGAAAATTTGTAGCGAGTATTACGCCTGGCGGCGTTTTAGTTTATAACGAAGAAGATGCTGAGGTTGTAAAAGTGGTAGAATCAGCCGAAAATTATTTCAGAAAAATACCTTACAAAACGCCTGACTACGAGATTGTTGACGATACCGTCTATTTAAAAACCGAAATGGGCGATATTCCGTTGTCGATTTTTGGAGCCCATAATTTGTTAAATCTTGAAGGTGCTCGACATATTTGCCAACAACTGGGCATTATGGAAGAAGAATTCTATGAAGCGATTATGAGTTTCAAAGGTGCTTCTAAGCGTTTAGAAAAAGTTGAACGTCCCGATGGCGGAACTTTATACAAAGATTTTGCACATGCGCCGAGCAAGGTGAAAGCTGCTGTTAAAGCCTTTGTAGAGCAGTTTCCTAACAAAACAAAAAACGGATTTTTAGAGCTTCACACCTATTCGAGTCTTAACCCGATTTTCTTGGAGCAGTACGATCATGCGATGGACGGATTGGACAATGCGGTGGTTTTTTACTCCGAAGATGCTCTGAAAATTAAAAGAATGGAAGCCATTTCTCCAGATTTTATCAAAGAAAAATTTAAAAATGAAAACTTAAAAGTTTTCACCAATGCCGAAGATCTTCATCGTTATTGGGCGACTTTGGACAAGAAAGATGGCGTCTTTTTGATGATGAGTTCTGGTAATTTTGGAGGACTCGATTTAACAAAATAAAATTTAGAAGAAAATTATTTGGGCGTGACCCTCGTATTTTTCCTTTGCCAAACCTCATAGGTTTTTAGTAACCTATGAGGTTTTCTTTTGCCAAAATCCTCGGGTCGGGCTCTTTGTTGCAATCTTTGAGCTTGGCGCTGGGACGGCTCCGCTACGCTCCGCTGCCTCACGCCAAGCCAAAGGATTTCCACGTCGATCCCTCACGCAAGATGCCGTGTTATAAGACAAGAAGGCTTTCAGGGTTCAAAACCCTGAAAGCCTATATAATTAATTAGAACTAATTTTTGAAGTCATAATTAACCTGTGTTTAGGCTAATAAAATTTGCGTCAGTTCGAGTAGATTTTGCAAAAATAGTATCGAGAACTTTCTTCAAAATCTTCGTGATTTTTATTCTAGCTACACAGGTCAGCAAAACTAGCTTCGGTAACAATTTGTAAATCCAGTGGATTCAGAATAATTTGCAAACCACGTTTACCAGCGCTTATGATAATTTCGTTTTCGAGAGTTGCCATTTCTTCGATGTAAGTTGGGAAAGCTTTCTTCATACCAATCGGCGAACAACCACCTCGGATATAACCAGTTGTCGATAGTAAATCTTTAAGCGGAAGCATTTCACAGTTTTTGTTGCCTGATGCTTTTGCTAACTTTTTAAAATCCAGCTGCGCATCACCCGGAATAACAGCCACCAAAAAAGGATCTTTTTGACCTTTCAGAATTAAAGTTTTATAAATTTTCTCCGCCGAAATTCCTAAAGATTCTGCCACATGTTCGGCACTAAGGTCGTTTTCGTCAACCTCATATTCTCGAAGTTCGAAGGTGATATTTTGAGATTCTAAAATCCGTACAGCATTTGTTTTCTTAGACATTTTCGAATATTTAAACCTAATTTTTTAACTTTAGTTATGAGTTAACCATAAAAGACGTAGTTTAATTCAAGCTTACAAAAGACAAAATTCTTTTGTGAACTTTATTTTTATGAGTAATCTTTGCGCTTTTGTGGTTTAATAATATTTAATAATAGTTCGAGACAAAGTACTTTTCTTTATACGAGGCGTCACTTCGAGTAAAAATTTGAAAAATTTTGTATCGAGAAGTTTTGATGATAAGAAAATTAACTTGTTTTCGATACAGTTTTCTTCAAAAACCACTCAAACTGACGCTAATTTTCTTATCCAAACTCAGATTATTTAATAAAACCTAAAATTAAAACTTTTTTGATTTTAATTCCCATTTCACACCGATAAAACTTCGGATGCCTTGCATAGGTGCATAACCATAAGTCGTATCAAAAGTATAATGATTTGGGTTGCTTGCGGCATCATCAACCTGTTGATCGAATGGGTCATTTGGACGTATAATTGGATTTTTTGGTCGGAAGTTTAATAGGTTTTTTACACCAGCATAGATTTCAAAATGCTTGAATTGCTTCCTAACCTGGATATTCGCCAATGTAAAAAACGGAGAATATTCTGGCCGAAAGTCGTTTTCCAGAATCGGCAAACGCATCGGTCCATAAAATTGTCCCGTGAAATCAGCAATCCAATTATTTGAAAAATAATAACTCAAGTTATAGATGCCACTCCATTTTGGAGCATGCAATTGTTGTATTTTTTCATTGTCCGATTTTTGATAAACATCCATGTAGGTAAGTCCTAGATTTATTTTTAAAGGAGAAGACCAAAGTAGATCCATATTTAATGACAAACCTTTAGAAATGGCATGACCATCCAAGTTTGTAAAAAGAATTTTATCAGGATCCGTATCAAAATCGCCGATAATTTTATTCGTGAAATAAGAATAGAAACTAGACAAATCTATACTTATTTTAGAATCTCCAATCGGGATTTTAGTCAGATAATTAGCAAATACGTTGTAGGATTCTTCGGGTTTCAGATCTTCGGAAATTACAACGTCGCGAGAACCTGTCAAGGCAGCATGATCTTCTGTAAAAACATGTACCACACGAAATCCTTTACCGAAACTTGCTCGGAAAGTGTGATTTTCGTTAGGATTAAATTTCCAAGCCAAACGTGGCGAATGGATTGCGCCATGCTGATTATCATAATCTAATCGATAGGCGAGAAGTAAAGCATTCGATTTCGAAATTTGCCATTCGTCTTGTAGAAAAGCGCCGTAAAGATTTCGGTTTTGTAAAGATGAAGTAGCTGGATTGGTTTCTGTAGCAACTGTATTGTCATCATAAGAAGTCAATTTTATTGTAAAGCCGGAATTTAACTGATGTTTTCCTAATTTTTTCAACCATTGGATTTGACCGAAGAAGACTTGTTGTTCTGCCAAAAACGATGTGTCGCCATAATAAGAATCTTGATAATGATAATTATAAGACCATAATGTTGTGATGTTCTCAGAAGTTGGTAAGTCGTACAATGCAAAAGCTTCCACACGGTTGGTATAGATGCTTTCGCCATATATTTGGTCGCTTCCACGATGTTTTTTATTCCAATTTAATTCACCACCGAAACGATCTTCATAATAATAACGTAATCCTAGACTTGCTTTTTTGTTTTTATTTCTTTTAAAATTCCATTTATTAAAAACAGAAATTCTGTGTTGTAAAGGTGTATCGGTAAAGTTATCTTTGTTAAGATCAATTCGGTTTCCAAAATAAAAATGGTTGAGACTCAGTAGACTCGATATTTTTGGATTAATTTTAAAACTCGTTGCTAAATCGAGATTCAGTTCTGCATCCGACGAAGAGGAGTAGTCAAGGCTTAGTTTTGGGGAAGTTAATGGATTTTTTGTAATGACATTAATAATGCCGCCCATAGCTTCGGCGCCATAAGTTGCGTCGGCTGGACCTTTTATAACTTCAATACGATCAACCAAATTGCTTGGTATTCCACTGAGACCATATACAGTTGATAATGAACTAACAATTGGCATTCCGTCGATAAGCATGAGCGTGTAAGGACCTTCCATGCCGTTGATGTGGATGTCACCCGTATTACATACAGAACAGTTAAGTTGAGGTTTGACACCATTAATCATCGCCACCGAATCGAAAATGTTGTTAGTGTTACTTTTTCGTAAAAAAGCCGATGAATAGACTTCTATTGGTATAATACTATTTGTTTTTTTCTGTGGTCTTTGATGTTTAATAATGTTAACACCTTCTATTTTTTTCGAATTAAAAGTAGGGCCTACAGCTAATGTATCACTGTCAATTTGAAAACTATCAAGCTCTTGCGAATATGAAAAAGCTGATAAACTAAGTGATAAAATTAAATAAGTTTTAGTCATGTTATTTTAAAGTTAGACAAATCTAACAAAAATATTTGAGTGAGAAAATTTATTCAATATTTTTAATGTTTAAGAAATGCTTGAAAATGATTAAATTTGAAAAAAGCGAAAAGTAAAAATGAGATATCATAGCTCCGGAAATATTCCACAGAAAAGACATACAGTTTTTAAGTCGCCAGAAGATAATTTCTATTACGAGCAATTGTTCGGGACAGAAGGTTTTCATGGGATTTCGTCGTTGTTGTACCACATCCACCGTCCTACACAGATAAAGGAAGTGAAGCTTTACAAAGATGCAACACCACAAATTGCAGTGGCTAAGAACATCCAACCAAGAATGTTCAAAGGGAAAGATGTGACGCCAGAAGATGATTTTTTGGAGAGCCGAAAGATTTTAATGTTAAACAATGACCTGAAAATGGGACTTGCTAAACCTAGAAAATCTACCGATTATTTTTATAAAAATGCCCACATGGACGAATTGCTTTTTGTACATGAGGGAAATGGTGTTCTTAAAACTTTTGTTGGAGATTTAGAATTTGGGGTTGGTGATTATTTGATTATTCCTCGCGGAACAATCTATCAAATGGAATTCGAAACTGAGAATAATGTTTTATTTTTCATTGAAAGTAATTCGCCGATCTATACGCCAAAACGTTACAGAAACGAGTTTGGACAGTTGTTAGAGCATTCGCCTTTCTGTGAGCGCGACATTATTTTGCCAAGGCTTGTAGAACCAAAAGACGAAAAAGGTGAGTTTTTAATTAAGGTTAAAAAAGACGATATGATTTGGGACATCACCTACGCAACGCATCCTTTTGATGTTGTAGGCTGGGATGGTTTCTTTTATCCGTTTAAATTTAACATTAAAAATTTCGAGCCTATTACAGGTCGCGTACACCAACCGCCTCCAGTACACCAAACTTTTGAAGCGCACAATTTTGTCGTTTGTTCTTTTGTGGCGAGACTTTTTGACTATCATCCATTGGCAATTCCCGCACCATATAACCATTCGAATATCGATTCGGACGAAGTTTTATTTTATACCGAGGGCGATTTTATGAGTCGTAATCATATCGATTTGATGGATTTTACATTACATCCAGGTGGCATTGTGCATGGCCCACATCCAGGCGCGATGGAACGAAGTATCGGTGTTAAAGAAACGCATGAATACGCCGTGATGGTTGACCCTTTCCGTCCTTTGTTATTGACAGAGGAAGCCATGAAGGTTGAGGATCCATCGTATTTGACAAGTTGGTTAGAGTAGCGAATGTTCGCTAGATTACATGACAAATCTCATTTTTTCATGTTTTAACAAAGTGCTAATTTTAAAGAATACGACTAAATAGTAAGTAAAAGTAATTATGATAAACTATGTAAGTGCGGAAGAGGCTGTATCTGTGGTTAAAAGCGGTGATCGTATCTTCTCACATGGAAGTGCATGTACGCCCAATTTTTTATTAAACGAATTGGCAAAACAGAGTCACAGGCTACAAAATGTGGAAATGGTTTCTATCACTCAACAAGGTGATGTTGCCATTGCACAACCAGGTTATGAAGGAAGTTTTAAAATCAATTCTTTATTTGTATCTACACCAGTTCGACAGGCTGTTAATTCGGAAAGGGGAGATTTTGTTCCAATTTTTTTGAGTGAAATTCCGATTTTATTTAAAAATAATATTTTGCCTTTGGATGTTGCGATTATAACTGTGTCGCCACCAGATAAGCATGGTTATGTTACTTTAGGAACTTCGGTTGATATTGCAAGATCTGCCGTTGATACTGCCAAAATTGTTATTGCACAGGTTAATCCAAAAATGCCAAGAACGCATGGCGATGGGATGATCCACGTTAGCAAAATCGATAAATTGGTTTGGCACGAAGAGGAATTAATGACCATCGATTACGGTGCGAAAGCTGGAGAAGAAGAAGCCAAAATCGGTAAATATGTTGCAGAACTTATCGATGACAAGGCTACAATCCAAATGGGTATTGGGACTATTCCTGATGCTGTTCTTAAGTCTTTAGGAAATCATAAAGATCTCGGAATACATACCGAAATGTTGAGCGATGGCGTTATCGACCTTATTAAAAATGATGTTATTAACAACAAGTTCAAAGGTTTTCATAATAATGTAAGCATAACGAGTTTCTGTTTTGGAACTAAAAAATTGTATGATTTTGTAGATGATAATCCTGCTATTGCATTTTTGGATGTTCAGCATGTTAATTTCCCAATCAACATCATGAAAAACAAAAAGATGCATGCGATTAACTCAGCAATCGAAATTGACTTAACAGGACAAGTTTGTGCAGATTCTATCGGGACTTATCAATACAGCGGAATTGGAGGACAAATGGACTTTATGCGTGGTGCTGCACTTAGCGAAGGTGGGAAACCGATTATGGCTTTAAGCTCTCGTACCAAAAAAGGAATCCCGAGAATTGTTCCGTTCTTAAAAGAAGGTGCTGGTGTAGTGACGACTAGAGGTCACATGCATTATGTTTGTACAGAATTCGGGACTGCCTATTTGTACGGTAAAAACCTAAAACAACGTGCAAAAGCTTTAATCGATATTTCACATCCTGATGATCGCGAAATGTTAGAAAGAGCAGCTTTTGAAAGATTTAAATAAAATTTTAGTTTTAGAAAAGATTAAAATAATTAGTGAAACCTATTTTTTGAGCTAATTATTAATGATAAAAAAAGTTTATTGATTTTTTTCAGTAGACTTTTTTTATATCCCGCAATCTTATTGTATTATCAAACTATCATTTTGGAATGACTTAGGCGTTGTCCCTTCATGTTGTTTAAAAACCCTTGTGAAATAATTAGTATCTGTGAAACCCGTTTGGTAGGCGACTTCTTTGATGCTTTCTCGTTTTTTTAATAGATCTTTAGCAAGGTTAATACGTTCTTTCAAAATAAAATCGTTGGGCGAAATACCAAGTTCTTCTTTAAACATTTTGAAAAAATTAGACTTGCTGACATAAGCCATTTTTGCCATTTGATCGATATTCAGTTTTTGATGGAGATTTTGTTTAATAAAATCTATGATGTAACCGAGTCGCGATTGGTTTTTAGAAAGTTGTAATTGTATCATGGTGCTCGCTTGGGTTTGCATTAATCTTATCAATAATTCTTTAAGAGCAAAATCAGCCATCAGATCTTTGTGCGTGTTATTATCCATCGCGATCCGCATAATATTGTTGGTTGCCGAGGTCAACGATTCTGTATTGAAAAGATAATATTCTTGATTTTGAAGTTGCCAAGAGCTTGTGTCGTCAATTTTTGTTTCATGGAGATTAAGATAATTGAGTGTATTCTCAATAAACTCCGAATTTAGACTTAATGACAAACATTGCGAAGGGGCTTCATCCGCTTCTGGAAAGTCGATGACCATCGTTTCGCCAGGAGCTACCAATACACTTTCACCAGGTAGATAGTCGAAGTAATCCGTTTTGCCATCTAGTTTTAATTTTTTTTTGCCACGTAACATTGCTGTAAAAGCCACATCGTTAAAATGTAATTTAACATCAAAAGCACTGCGATGAGTTTCATAAATGTTAAACTCACAATTTTTTAACGTGTAAGAGGTTTTATTTTCTACCATGCTACCAAGCTGCTTTTCGTTTAGTAATGCAGGTTGGTGTATGTATGATTTTTCTAGCGACATATTATCCTTCTTTTAAAATGGCTTTTGTTAAAAATAAGGAATAATCTTTTAATAAACTTCTAATATTTTGTTAAGGAAATTCTAAAGTTTGCAACATAAAGAGGATTTTACTATAAATGTGTAGGATTGTGCTATTGGTTTGGATTTTATAAAACTAATTTCGAATTATCAATAACAAAAAAACTAACCAAGCTTTAATGTTTATTGATTAAAAGTTTAATTAAAATAAATTTTAAAACCATATATATTATGAGTACAAACGCTATACAAAGACCTGACTTTAAGGCTAAATATGATAATTACATCGGTGGCAAATTCGTTGCACCAGTTTTAGGAAAATATTTTGATGTCGTTTCACCAGTGGATGGTAAAGTTTTTACTCAAGCTGCACACTCGACTAAAGAAGATTTGGAGTTGGCTGTTGATGCAGCTGCTAAAGCTTTCGAAACTTGGAAAAATACGTCTGCTACAGAACGTAGCATTATGCTTAATAAAATCGCTGACCGTATCGAGGAAAATTTACAATACATCGCTTCTGTAGAGACGATGGATAATGGTAAAGCAGTTCGTGAGACTTTGGCGGCAGATATTCCTTTGGCAATTGATCATTTCAGATATTTTGCAAGTGTTATCCGTGCGGAAGAAGGATCACTTAACGAGTTGGATAAAGACACGGTTTCTCTAATCGTTAACGAACCTTTGGGCGTTGTGGCGCAAATTATCCCTTGGAATTTTCCAATTCTAATGGCGGTTTGGAAGTTGGCTCCAGCTTTAGCAGCAGGTAACTGTGTGGTTCTGAAACCAGCAGAAAGCACACCGATTTCTATTATGGTTTTAATGGAAATTATTGGAGATTTAATTCCAGCTGGAGTTATTAACATCGTTAATGGTTTCGGTGCAGAACTTGGAAGGGCTTTAGTAACGAATCCAAAAGTGGCAAAAGCGGCTTTCACAGGTTCTACAGCAACGGGACGTTTGGTAATGCAATATGCAACGGAAAATATCATTCCAGTAACTTTAGAATTAGGAGGAAAATCTCCGAATGTATTCTTTAGTTCGGTGATGGACGAAGATGATGAGTTTTTGGACAAAGCGATAGAAGGAGCGGTTTTATTTGCTTTAAATCAAGGTGAAATTTGTACATGTCCTTCAAGATTGTTGATTCAAGAAGATATTTACGATGCATTTATCGCAAGAGTTGTAGAAAGGGTTAACGCAATTAAAGTTGGTAATCCATTAGATCCAACGGTGATGATGGGTGCTCAGGCTTCTCAAATCCAGAAAGACAAAATTATGTCTTACATCAAACTAGGAAAAGAAGAAGGTGCAGAAGTATTAACTGGTGGCGATGCTAATCATTTGGGTGGCGACATCGAGGACGGATATTACATTCAGCCGACTTTGTTCAAAGGGCATAACAAGATGAGAATTTTCCAAGAAGAAATTTTTGGACCAGTGTTAGCGGTGACAACTTTCAAAGACGAGGCGGAAGCTATCGCGATTGCAAACGACACGATTTATGGTTTGGGAGCAGGAGTTTGGACGAGAGATGCGCATCAATTATACACTGTTCCAAGAGCTATTCAGGCGGGTAGAGTTTGGGTTAACCAATACCACTCTTATCCAGCAGGTGCGCCGTTCGGAGGTTACAAGCAATCGGGAATCGGTCGCGAAAACCACAAGATGATGCTCGATCATTATCGTCAGACAAAAAATATGTTAATCTCATATAACAAGAATAAGTTAGGTTTCTTCTAGAAACAAATGTTGTGGGCGTGTCACTTGGTTGCCATCCTTAGATAGGTTTGATAATTTGTGATTTGGTGTGTTTTTTTGTTAGTCAAAGCAACCAAGTGTCGGTCTACGCACAGTCGCTTTTCTTCCGGGGCTTTGGCTTCGCTCAGCCGCCGCAAGAAAGAGCTCCGACAATGTGCTTCGCCCTCACGCAGATGAGGTTACAAAAGATATAGATAGGACAAAGAAGTGAGATTTTATATTTTTTAATACCTAATTAATTTATACTAATTTGTCTTATATAATTTGTGTTTTTAGCCTGACTTTAATAGAGTCAGGTTTTTTTGTTCCCAGAAATAATGTTTAACTTTAAATAAATTAAAAAAGATGATATCTCGATTAGATGTTACAGATAAAGCTTTGGAAGTCATTAATACTTTAGAAGCGCAACACGGACCGTTGATGTTTTATCAAGCAGGAGGCTGTTGCGAAGGTACACAGCCACAATGTTTTGAGAAAGGCGGCTTTTTTCCGCGTATGAACGATGTTCTTCTTGGTCACATCAAAGATTATGAATTTTGGATTGACCGCGATCTCTTCGAATATTGGCAGTATTCGCATTTTACGTTGGATGTGCTCGACGGTTTTGGTCCTGGTGGATTTTCGTTGGAAACACCTTTGGGTAAAACCTTCAAAGTGCATTATCGACTTTTCTCAACCGACGAACTTGCAGATCTAGAACCTATAAAAAGAAATGAGTAATCAGCTATTTTGTTTTCCATTGATTAAAATACTAGACAAGATTCTCAGCTAAATTTTAAATAATAGATAACTTGTAATCAATATGCAAAGTTTTATCTTTGCACGATGAATTTAGAAGCGACTTATCAATATTTACAACAGTTTTTAACCGAAGAACGCCTTCAAAAAATAGAGCACTTTTCAGCGGAAAGTTCCGATTTTATTTTGCCAGTTGTTGAGGATGTTTATCAGTTCAGAAATGCCGCTGCAATTCTTCGTTCGGTGGAGGCGTGTGGATTTCATAAAGTTGTCGCTTTAGAAAAAGAAAACATTTTTGATCCCAATCTTCGTGTTACAAAAGGCGCAGATACTTGGGTGCAAGTTGAGAAAATGCCTCGCGAAATTTCATCATTGCAGAAAGTCAGAGATCGTGGTTACAAGATCGTAGCGGTTTCTCCAGAGCGTAATGCGACGATGCTTCCAGATTATCAACCTAACGAGCCTTTGGCTTTGGTTTTCGGGACAGAATGGGAAGGCACAACAGACGAACTTTTGGATTTCGCAGATGAAACTTTAGCCATTCCAATGTATGGTTTTACACAAAGTTTTAATGTGTCAGTTGCTGCTGCAATCTGTATGTACGATTTAAAACAAAAATTAATAAAGTCTAATATTGACTACAAATTGACAGGCGATAAACTTCTCGAAACTAAGATTAATTGGGCGGTTAATTCTATTAAAAGCGGACCACAGATTTTAGAACAATATCTTAAAACCAACATCTAAACTACATAAGAGAATAATTCCAAGCGGCAACGAAAACACCAGCAGTTTCGGTTCGCAGTCTTTGTTGACCAAGGCTTACCGCTTTGATGTTGTTGTCAGCTAGCATTTGGATTTCTCTTTCCGAAAAGTCACCTTCTGGACCAATAAGAAATGTAAGTTCTTGTAAATTAGAATTTTGGATTGTCGTTAAATCCATTCTTTCTAAATTTTCGTGACAATGGGCAACGAAAGTTGTTTCAGTATTTAATGTTTTTATAAAATCAGAAAACTTCGTCAAATCATTTACAATTGGGAAGTGAAATCTCAAACTCTGTTTAGACGCTGCAATACTTTGCTTTCTAAGTTTGTCGATATTAAGATTTTTACGCTCGGTTTTTTCAGTGTTGATGAGTGTGATCTCAGAAATACCCATTTCCGTAGCCTTTTCAATAAAGAATTCGATGCGGTCAATATTTTTAGTTGGTGCAATGGCGATATGAAGTTTCGGCGAAAACTCGGCTTGTTTTTCTTTAATTTCGATAACATCTAAACTGGCTTTTTTACCTTCTAATTTTAAAGTTCCAAAAGCCAAATTTCCCAAACCATCCGTCAAGTAGATTTCTTCACCTTCTCTTATGCGAAGCACTTTGGTGATATGTTGTTGTTCTTCTTCGTTGATTTTGATATCAGGAAATATGTCGCCGTAGAAAAGTTTCATTGAGTTCTTTTTATTTGACCAAATTTGTCAATTATTATTTATTTTTTAATAAGTTGTCACCAATTTTTCTGAGAAAAAAAGTTTTATTATTTCCAAATTTTTACAAATCATACTTCGAAGTTGCAGTTGTCCGAAGGTCGGTAAATTCGCCACGTTCGTATTTTAATTTTGCAACCATCGCGATCATTGCTGCGTTATCTGTTGTATATTCAAATTTTGGGATGTAGATATTCCAACCTAATTTTTCATGATTTGCTTGCATTGCTTCGCGCAAAGCCGAATTGGCAGATACGCCACCAGCAATCGCAACTTCTGTGATGTTGAGATCTTTTGCTGCTTTCTCCAATTTCTTCATCAGAATTTCAATAATCGCTTTTTGAATTGATGCACAAAGATCTTTTAGATTCTCTTGAATAAAATTCGGGTTTTTCTTAACCTCTTTTTGAATAAAATATAAAACCGAAGTTTTAATACCACTAAACGAATAATCGTAATTATCTAGTTTTGGCTTGTTAAATTGGAAAGCGTCGGGATTTCCCTCTTTTGCAAGTTTATCAATAATTGGTCCCGCAGGATAATCGAGGTCAAAGATTTTTCCGATTTTATCAAAAGCTTCACCAGCGGCGTCGTCAATAGTTTTTCCGATGATTTCCATATCGAAATAATCCTTCACCAAAACGATCATCGTATGTCCGCCACTAACCGTCAAACACAAAAATGGAAACTTCGGAGGTTGTGGATTGGCATCGTCGATAAAGTGCGCCAAGATGTGCGCTTGTAGGTGATTAACCTCTATTAAAGGCACATTAATACTCATTGCTAAAGACTTAGCAAAGGATGTTCCGACTAAAAGTGAACCCAAAAGTCCTGGTCCTCGTGTAAAACCTATGGCGCAAATATCATTTTGTTGTATATTTGCTTTTGAAAAAGACTTTGTAACCACGGGAATTATGTTTTGCTGATGCGCTCTGGAAGCCAACTCCGGCACAACGCCACCATATTCGTTATGAATAGTTTGGTTGGCAGCAATGTTGGATAAAATTTGATTTCCTTTGATAATTGCAGCAGAAGTGTCGTCGCAAGATGACTCAATTCCTAAAATAATTGTTTCGCTCATAAGAATGGCAAAGTTAGAAAATAAACAAAACACAAATCAACCAAATCCGGAAAAAACGGAGCAGGTTATCAAGAAGCATAAAAGTTCGCTTTGGGTAAGAATTCCTCTTTACCTTATTTTAACGATACTCGGACTTGTACTGTTAATTTTTATCGCAATTAATCTTCCAGTTACCAAACGTTATATTGCTAGCCAAGCGATAGAACTTCTGAACAACGATTTTAAAATGAAACTTAAAATCGATGATGTAGATGTTAACTTTTTCGGTGATGTCCGATTGAAGGGCGTTAAAATGAACGACTACAAGGATTTTGAATTCGTAAAGGCTAGAGAAATTCAAGCGAATTCGGATTGGTTTGCGTTGGCATTTAACACGAGTAATCTTAAATTTAATAAAGTAGCTTTAGTCGAACCAGACATCAAAGTTATAACGTATAAAGGCGATAGCATCAGTAATTTTATTCGTTATATCGATAATTTTAGTAGTGATAAACCATCGGATCCGAACAAAAAGTTCAAGATGAAAATGGTGATCGACATCATCAACGGTAAAGCAAGTATCGTTAACGAAAATCATCCAGGTGAAGAAGGTCGTTGGTTAGATGCTCGCAATATTTATCTTCATTCTAAAGAGGTAAATATCGATGGCTCGGACGTTAAAGCTGATATTGGGAAGTTTTCTTTAATTACTAAACGTTGGGGGAAAGAGCATGTTGTTGACCAATTTTCCACCAATTTCGAAATCACAAAAAAACATTTAAAATTAGCTGATTTAGTTTTTAATACCGATCATTCTTTATTAATGGGTGGCGTAACACTTAACCTTGATCCAAAAACGGGCTTTGCAGATTTTGGTGATAAAGTTAATTGGGATTTGGAGTTTAAACCGGGAAGTCAATTGAGTGGTTACGACCTGAGTTATTTTGTAACCAATTGGGATAATTATACGCCGATTAATATGTCGGGGACAATGACTGGCCCGCTTAATAAGATGCATTTGCAAAACTTCCAAGTGCGCTCGCAGGATGTTAATTTGCATTCTAAAAGTTTAAAAATCTCAGAAGTTCTCAATAAAAAATTTCTTGTAGAAAGCGATCAGCTTGACGCAGATATGACTTATAAAGGTCTTAAAGCGATGTTGCCGAGTTTTATTGCTAAAAGTTTAGGAAATATTGCTGACGATTTTGGACGTTTAAAATACAAAGGAGCGATAAGTGCAAAACCTGAAGAAATCTATGCTAATGGTGAAGCGATTACAGGAATTGGACAAGCGAAAATCAAAAATTTTTACTTAACAGATTATAGCGCAAAAACGCCTCGTTATCGTGGTTACTTCGATGTTAAAGATCTTAATGTTACAGCATTTACAAAGAATAAACAAGTTGGTTTAGTGACTGGAAAATTCAATGTGGATGGACGAAGTTTTGATATCAACACCATGCATTTGCGTACTAAATCCGAGATTGCTCGTATTGAGCTGATGGGTAAAAATATCACAAATGTTGTACTGGACGGTGTTCTAGATCGTAAAACTTACAATGGTTTGGTAAACGTTAACGACCCACATGCGAAAGCTAAAGTTAAAGGTCTTGTTGATTTTTCTACCAAACGTTTAAAAGCGGATATCATCGCAGATTTACAATATGTAGATCTTAAACATTTTGGTGTTGCAGCTGGTGATATGAATAGTGTTAGCGGTTACATCGATGGGAAAATTGCCATGACAGATCTTAATGATCTTAACCTCGATGCTAATGTTAAAAATTTGACTTTAGTTTCATCAAAACAAAAATTGGTGTTGCCAACATCTGATGTCAAAGCCTTTTTTGAAAACGGAAATCGCATTGTCTCTGTGGACGCGCCAGGTGCTGTTAATGGTCGAGTAGAAGGGCGTTTCAATCTGGAAGATATTGGCAAGATGGTGACCAATAGTATTAATAAAATTTTGGTTGGTAATCCACCACGTAAGACTTACAACGGTCAATATTTTAATTTTGATTTTGATGTTAAACAAGGTTTGGTTGCTTTTTTTATGCCAGAACTGAAAATTCCGCAAGGCGCTTTGGTTAAAGGAAATTATCAAGGAGCAACTAATGATTTGGTATTGGATGCTGATGCACCGTACATCAAATATATTATGACCAAGCAAGAAGAGCTTACCGAAGCAGAAAAATTCTTGGCAGAAACCGACGAACATTACAAACCCGAACTTAAAAAAACAATTGATAGCGCGATGGTTGATAGTCTTCAACTTCGTGTTAATACCGCAAATCTTGAACAACAAGTCTTGGCTTCTGTCAAAAGAGCTGAGTACAATAAAAATGTTATTAAAGATTTACAATTAAAAGCCAATAACGAGAATAATCAAAAACTTCATATCGCAACTAATTTCAAGTTGGGGACTTTGGATGAAGAAGTTGATGATAAACTAAAAGAATATGCTGTTAATCTTAACCAAACGACCAATCCTCGTGGCGATTATGTCTTTAGATTTGAGCCAACTGAGGTTAAAATTAATAATGTCGCTTGGAGTATCGATACCAGCCCAGAGCTAGATCATTCAATAACTTATCGATTGAAGGAGAAAGATTTTCAGGTTCATAATCTGAGGGTTTATTCCGATGACAGCTCGTTGTTGGTGAAAGATGCTATTTTTAAATCAGCTAAAGATTTCGATGCTGATGCTGAAGTTAGCAATTTTGATATTGGTAAAATTTTGGCGTTAACGTCATCTGGCGACAGCGATAATAATCTTGATATTAAAGGTACAGCTAACGGATCTATCAAGATTAAAATGAATGATAAAAACCTTGAGCCTTTAATAGATCTTAAAGTTGAAGATATCTTTATGAATGGCGAAGCGATGGGTAATTTCGTTATTAATGCGACCAAAAGTACTCGTCCTAATGTTTTTGATATCGATATCCAAGCAAAATCTAGCGAAATGTTTGGTAGTAATAATCTGCATGTAATAGGAACTGTTGATAATAATACCAAATCTCCAACGCTGGACATGACTGCCGAAATGAACGACTTTGATCTTCGTTTTGCGCAACAATTTGTAAAATCTATTTTCGGAAACTTCCGTGGAAAAGCTTCGGGAGATCTTAAAATTTCTGGGACTTTGGCAGATTTAGATTATAGTGGCGATGTTGCTTTAAAAGGTTTCGGGCTTAAGCTTTTATTTACTGGTGTAGATTATAAATTTGCGGATACTGTTATCAACCTTTCTCGTGGACAAGCGCTTATCAACAGTGTTGAAGTTAACGATGGGCGTGCTAATTCTAAAGGACGTATTTCGGGGATGATCCAGTTTGAGACCTTATCTTCGATGGCAATCAACTTAATCTTGGAAGCAGATAATCTTTTAGTGTTAAATAGTACGCAAGATGATAACGACCTTTTCTGGGGAAGAGTCTATGCGCAAGGTGACTTGTATGTATCGGGACCAGTTTCTGGCTTGGAGATTACAACACCAAGGATGAAAGCACTTAACATGAGTAATTTTACATTTAATAGTAATTCTACATCGCATGTTGAAGAATTCAAAATGTTAAGATTTTTGAAACGTGATGAAGCTGGGGTAATTGCCGTTGAAGAAAAGAAAAAAAGTGGCGCCAATATGCTAATCGATTTTAACCTTGTTGTAGATAAAGGGACAACTGTTAATGTATTGGTTGGTGATGATGTTGGTGATATTAGCGTTCGTGGTGATGCTAATCCTCTACGTTTCCGAATGGAGCGTAACGGAAATGTTGGTATCAACGGAACCTACATCGTAGACAACGGAACTTTCGTGTCAAAAGCGATTCTTAGTAGAACCTTCCAAATTGCAAAAGGTAGTAGCATCCGTTGGGATGGTAATCCGATGACGCCAGATTTAGGAATTACGGCTAATTATATGAGAACCGTGACCAATGCTGGCGAATATCTGGGATTAAGTCTTCAACCGATTAATGTACAGTTGACAGCCGATATC
>JAEXRP010000018.1:0-12999 GCA_023440705.1 Bacteroidota bacterium | reverse complement strand
GTGCAAATACAGCGGTTTTAGAATTTAAACCTCAGTATCTTAATATGAAAAAGCAATTTGAGGGGAAAATGCACATCATCGATCTTGCCGAACAAGCGATGAAAGATGCTGGTGTTGAGCCAAAAATAAAAGCGATTCGTGGCGGTACAGATGGTGCGCAATTGTCGTATATGGGATTGCCTTGTCCTAATATTTTTGCAGGTGGGCATTACTTCCATGGACCTTATGAGTTTGTTCCGATAGAAAATATGGAAGCTGCCGTTAAAGTAATTGTTAATATTGCGCAGTCTATCAAATAATTTTTGAATATGACTATTAAAGAAAAACAACAAGAATTGGTGGATGAGTTCGCTTTTTTAGGCGATTGGGAAGATAAGTATGAATATATTATCGACCTAGGAAAATCTTTGAAACCAATTTCTGAAGATAAAAAAACTGACGAAAACCTTATTAAAGGTTGTCAGTCAAAAGTGTGGATTGATGCACGTTTTGAAGATGGAAAACTATTCTTCGATGCAGATTCTGACGGGATTCTTCCCAAAGGAATTGTGTCGATGTTGGTGAGCATCTACAGCGGACATTCAACACAAGAAATAATGGACTCTGATTTTGATTTTATTTCTGAAATCGGTCTTCAAGAATTTTTGTCACCATCTAGAGCTAATGGCTTGATGGCGATGACCAAACAAATTAAATTTTACGCAGTCGCTTATCAACTCAAAAAGTGAAAAGAATCCTAGCATATCGATTCTCGGCATTCGGTGATGTGGCGATGACTGTTCCTGTTTTTAGAGAATTTCTAGAGCAGAATAACGATGTGGAAGTCATTTTCGTTAGTCGTAAAAACTTTGCAGATTTATTTGATGATGTCCCGAATCTTAAATTCCATGGGGTAGATTTTGACCAATATAAAGGACTTATCGGGATTCGCAGGTTGGGACGAGAAATTTTAAAACTTTATAAGCCCGATTACGTCGCAGATTTTCATGATGTAATTAGGACTAAATTAATTGATTCAATCGCAAAACGTCATGGTTACAAGGTTTTTAGAATCAATAAAGGAAAGGAAGAAAAGGAACATTTAACCGATGTTTGGAACCTTGATAAAATCCAACTTAAAAGAACCGTTGAGCGCTACGCTGATATTCTCAGAAGTATGGGTTATCAACTGGAGTTATCTCAGGAGTTGCGCAGTCGAGTGACGGAAAGACAAGGCATTGGATTTGCGCCTTTCGCTCAACACAAAGGGAAAATGTTGCCAATTGAAAAATCTTATGAACTTGTCAAGCATCTTGCAAAACACGATAAAGTGTATTTTTTTGGAGGAGGAAAAGAGGAATCCGAAATTCTTCTACGCTGGGAAACCGAAATCCCAAACACACAAAGTCTTGCGGGTAAGTTATCATTAAAAGAAGAATTGGAAGTTATTGCTAGGCTGAAACTAATGATTTGCATGGATTCTGCCAATATGCATTTGGCGAGTCTTATGGGGACGCGCTGCGTTTCTATTTGGGGAGCAACGCATCCTTATGCTGGTTTTTTAGGTTATGGACAATCTTTGGAGGATGTCGTGCAGGTTAAAGATTTGACGTGTCGACCTTGCTCTGTTTTTGGAGATAAAGAATGTTATCGAGGTGATTACGCGTGTTTGGAAGAGCTTCATGTTCAACAGATTTTGGATAAAATATGAAGCTTTCGATTTGTATACCAATCTATAATTTTGATGTTAATGCTTTAGTTTCGTCACTTAAAAATGAGATTGAAACCAAAAATCTTAATGCTGAAATTTTACTATTAGATGATGCTTCTAATATTGAATTTCAGAAGATTAACTCTAATGTTAAATCAAGCGTAGACCAATTTAAAATTCTTGAAAATAATGTTGGGCGATCTGCCATTAGAAATTCGTTTTTAGATTTGGCGAAAGGCGATTATCTTCTGTTCTTAGATTGCGATGGTAAAATAATTTCCCCTGATTTTATCAGTGATTATCTTGAAGATATAAATGCAAATCATTCTGATCTTATCTATGGTGGGCGAGTAGTGGATGCTAATATTCCTGAAAAAAAATATCAACTTCGCTGGAACTATGCCCAAAAAAGAGAAAATTTAAGTTTAAAAAAACGACTTCTAAAACCATACTTGGGATTCCAAACCAATAATTTTGTTATTAAAAAATCAGTTTTTGTAGATTTTAGATTTGATGAAAAACTAAAAAATTATGGCTACGAAGATTTGCTTTTTGCAATGGAATTAAAAGACGCTGGTGTCAAAATTCAACATATCGATAATCCTATTTTTAATAACGATATCGAAACTAATCAGGTTTTTACGGGAAAAGCGGCAGAAGCTGCAGAAAGTCTAGCTTTAATTCTGAAAGATATCAAAACGAAAGATAAAGTTTCGGATCTTAAACTAACAAAAGCTTATAAAAAGCTCCGAGATTATAAATTGCAAGGAATTTTTAATCTAAGCTTTTATCTTTTGGAACCATTTTTAAAAACACGATTAAATATGGGAAATGCTCACCTACGTATTTTAGATTTTTACAAATTGGGTGTTTTATCACGTGCAATGTCTAAAAACTAAGCGTATTCCATCGTAGATTCTCTTTCGAACATCCAATCTTCGTAAAAATATTTTACTAAGCTGTAAAATAAGTAACCAAGAATCATTCCAACAGTATTCAGGAAAAGATCATCAATGTCGGCAGTTCCTCGATGCGACCAGTATTGTGTTAACTCGATTATTGCAATAGCAATAGGAAAACCAATTAAAAGTTTTGGAAACGAAAAATATTTTTGTGATAATAGACCTAGCCACCCAAAAGGCATGAAAACTACAATGTTTCCTATAATATTTACTGCGAAATGTTGGGCAGCAACGTTAGACGAAAAAAACATATTTATTGTTCGGAAAGGATGTAATTGTAGGTAGCCAATTGGCCCCGGTAAGCGTCCACATCCATAAAACATCATATACAATAAAAACACGGTATAAAAACCAAGCAAAGGTCCATAGTATCTCTTCATAATCTCTCTTTTTTTTGCAGTCTTTATATCGACTTTAAATTCTAGGGTAGATTTTTTATTTGTTTGCGTGTTAATTTGAACGCAAAAACGATTCCTTTGTTTAGTTTTGAAGATAAAAAATCTTGTTTTTAAGATTTTTTAATATTATGATAAATAAAAAAGCCTCGATAGATTCGAGGCCAAACAATAAGTTTATGTTATTCTTTATTTTTTAATTAATTGATTTACAGTTGTTTTGTGATTGCTGCTAATTTTAATTAAGTAAGTTCCTGCAGGTAGATTAGAAATGTCGTATTTTTCTAAAGAAGTGTTAAATTTTTGAACCAAACGTCCATCAATACTATATATTTCTACGGCATCGACTTTTGATTTTAAACCTTTTATAGAGAAAAATTCACTTGTTGGGTTCGGGAATAATTGTAATTCCGTTGTTTTAATGTCGTTGGTTGACAAGGTGTTTTCATCTAATTGTACTGTCCAGCCTTTTGCAGTAGCGCCGCCATTGTAAAATCCTCCAATGTATTTTCCATCATCAGAAATAGAACTAGCTGTTCCCATCAAATTTTCTGTAACCTGAATGTTATGAGCAGCAAGTACATCTTTTATTCGTTTTGGTTTTTCCCATCCTGGTCTGTAGACGATAGCATCATAAGTTCCTGGACTGACAACGCCGTAACCGACTGCGGTACCATTTTCTGCAACACCTAAAAAGAAGGACATTATTAAACCATCTGGAAGCGCTGTCATAACTTCTTCCTTAGTGTTAATGTTATAAGTGAAAGCAAATCCCTCTTTGTAACCAGCAATTATATTATTATTGTTGATTGCATAGGCGATATTATTAATGTTTTGGCTTCCATTGATGCTTATTTCATGGATAATCATGTCGGCTTTATCCATATAGATAGGCGTTCTAACACCTGTAGAATTATTTTCTTTGTAATCAACCCATCCACTCATTATTCCATTATCATTAACGCCCATAATACGAATGTAGCGATAAGGTGAATTAGCATCTAAAATTATGGGAGTGAATTCTTGCGTTGTTGTATCGTAAAGAAATGCTCCAAAAACAGTTGATGCTTCCGACATGTTTCCTACAACGTATTGTCCAGAAGGTGATATTTTGTAAGTTTCGAAAGTTGAGTTAGCTGGGTTGGAAGTACTAAACCACGGGATTCTGTCCCATCTGTTAGTAGATGCTAATTTTACACCTGGCTGCTTCAGAGTTGTAGAAGCTTCCATGTAGATTGCACCAGCAATGTCGCCTTTGTTGTTGATACTATTGTAATTAACTGTAGTCGTTTCCTTTGGTGTAAAGCTGTTACTAGCGTAGTTATACGTTCTTGTGTTGGTGACAGCATTACCATTGTTGTTAATCGATACTATGCCAGAAGCCAATTGTGAAAAGGTTCTGAATTCTGTTTGAGCAAAACTTAAATTCGTTATTGTAAGAGTTGCCAAAGCTAAACTAAGTTTATAGATCTTCTTCATATTATTTTTGGATTAAATTAGTAATGCAAAAATATACTCGATAAGTCTATAGTCCTAAGTTTTGATTTTTAAAATGGATGAATTTTGAAACAACACTAATCTTCCTACTAACTTTTATCACAATTTTATCATGTTTTATAAACCTTGATTGATTTTAATGCTTTCAGATTTTTCTGAAGCGAGGTTTTTTATTGCATAATATTTGCTAGACTTTACAAAATCACAATATTATGACATTCGACTATCCAATGACAACACTAAGCGAACTTATGACACAACTTGCCCAAAATGGCATCAACAAAGAAGTCCGCATGAACGATGATAAAGTTTTTGAATTGCAAGGTGCAGGGAAAATTTACAATAAACCTGACGAATTATTAATTATTCGTGCTTACAGATTCGAAGGAGAAAGCAATCCTTCAGACAGCGCTGCTTTGTATGTTATGAAAGATAAAGATGGTGAAATAGCTTACCTTATCGAAGCTTATGGCGCCGAAAGTAATTATGACGGACCAGAATTCGATGATTTTCTAAAGGCGATTCCGTTTGATGAAGATTCACAATTTAAACTATCGAAATAAAAAAAGGCGCTCAATAATCTGAGCGCCTTTTTTACTTTATCTCAAGCTCTATCACATAACCTTCATGTCCACGAACATTAATGAAATAGTCACCTTCGAATTGTAGATATTGTCCTTTAATACCTTTAAGTATTCCCGTGAATTCTGGTTGCTTATCCAAAGTGAAAACATTGACTTTTCCAGGCGCTGTGTATGGATAATCTAGTTTTACAATATCTTCACCATCACTTGCAAACTGCTTAAAATCCTTCGGAAAATACTCCGAAATTTTATCACGAAATTCTTTTAAATCTAAATCAGATTCCAGCTCCGACATCAACATTTTTTTATAGTTGGTTTTGTCCGCGATATGTTGTTTTAGTTCGACCTCGATCATTCCCGCTTCATAACGATTTTCGGTTCTCGCAATTGGTAAAGCGAATGTTGCACCTTGGTCGATCCAACGTGTTGGCACTTGCGTCTCGCGTGTTACACCTACTTTAACATCGCCCGTGTACGAAAGATACACGACATGAGGAACCAACTGAATAGATTTTTCAACCTCTAAATCGCGCTCTGCAACACCAAGATGTGCCGTTGACAACTCTGGACGAATGATGGTGTCGCTCGCATATGGACTTTCGAAAAAGCATTTCTTACAAAATCCCATTCTGTAGATTTTCTCATCGCTCCCACAATTCACACATTGATAACCAATATGTTTGATGCGAAGTTCTTTTCCGAAAATTTGATTCATCGAAATCAAATCATCATTTACATTTAAAAAATATTGAATAGGTTCTGCCAATTGCGAACTCATCTTTAGAATTTGTCCAGAAAATATCATCTCAAAAATTTAAGACTATAAAATTAGTCTTTTCTATTTTATCATTATTAAAATATGTGCAAAAAACTGCAACTTGTTACAAAAGCTTTTTATTAAAAATCTCTTTATTTTATTACATTTGCGAATCAAGAAAACACAAGTATGCAATATCTAGTTACAGGTGGTTCGGGCTTTATCGGTTCTCACCTTGTCGAACATCTTCTCAAAAATGGACATTCTGTCATTAACATCGATAACTTTGATGATTTTTACGATTATAAAATCAAAATTGAAAACACTTTAGACAGCATTGGACTTTCTCCAGATTTTAGTTTTAAAACAAAAGAAGAAGACATTGCAAAGCTTGAAAGCTTGACTAAAAGTGATAAGTATCAGCTTTACTATCAAGACATTCGTGACCTCGACGGTTTAGAAAAAATCTTTAACAATCATAAAATTGATTTAGTGATTCACTTGGCGGCTTTGGCTGGCGTTAGACCTTCTATCGAAAGACCTTTGGACTACGAATCTGTCAACATCCGTGGCACAATGAATCTCTGGGAGCTTTGCAAAAAACACAATATCAAAAAATTTGTTTGTGCATCTTCTTCAAGTGTTTATGGCAATAATGAGAAAATTCCGTTTTCTGAAACTGACAATGTTGACAGACCGATTTCGCCTTACGCAGCAACTAAAAAATGTGGCGAAATAATGGGACACGTTTATCATCATCTTTATAATATAGATATGATACAATTGCGTTTTTTCACGGTTTATGGTCCGAAGCAGCGTCCAGACTTGGCAATTCATAAATTCACGAAATTAATTTCTGAAGAAAAAGAACTTCCTTTCTATGGCGATGGCAGTACCGCAAGAGATTATACCTTTATTGATGATATTATTGATGGCATCCTGAAATCAATTAATTATCTTGAAAACAACGATAACGTGTACGAAATCTTGAATCTTGGCGAAAGCGAAGTGATCAACCTCAACGAAATGTTGTCAACCATAGAAACAGAAATGTCACAAAAAGCACATCTTAAAAAACTGCCAATGCAACCTGGCGATGTGACAAAAACGAACGCTGATATTACAAAAGCTATGACAATAATTGACTATAAACCAACGACCAACTTCCAAAATGGCATAAAAAAATTTGTGGAATGGTTTTTGAGAAAAGCTTAGCAAGTCTCGCGAAACAATGTTAAATACAGCGCTTCGCAAGCTTTTTATTAAATTAAACTTAAAAATAAATTTAAAAAGTTTTTAAATTTATTTGAAAAGAGAGAATAAAATTTATATTATATAACCTATTTTTTTACTTTTGCAAAAAATTAAATTATGTACTGGACTTTAGAATTAGCTTCATATCTGAGCGACGCACCTTGGCCAATGACTAAGGCAGAACTTATCGACTATGCCATCAGAACTGGTGCGCCAATGGAAGTTGTAGAAAACTTACAAGCCATCGAAGACGAAGGTGAAGTCTACGAAAGCATCGAAGAAGTATGGTCTGACTACCCGTCTGACGAAGACTTCTTGTGGAACGAAGACGAATATTAATATTAAATAATGCCTTTGGATAACCTCCAAAGGCTTCACTGAATTATTAACGAAGAAGACATTTGGTTTTCTTCAAAACTAAGGATGATTCCTGACGAAAAAATCAATAGATAATGAGTTTTTTAAATAGTGTTCTTAAAAGTTTTTTGGGTGATAAAAACGCAAAGGACTTAAAAGAAGTAAAAAAAGTTGTTAACAAGATCAAAGCTGTAGAGCCTAGCATTCAGCAATTAACAGATGATGGACTGAGAGAGAAGACAGAAGAGTTTAGATCAAAGATCAAAACAGCTACAGCTTCTATTACAGAGCAGATTAACTCTGTACAAGAGCAATTAAAAACTACAGAAAATGTTGATGAGAAGGAAGCGCTTTTCGGTAAAATAGAAGCTCTTAAAAAAGATTCTTACCAAATCGAAGAGAAAGTCCTTGGAGAAATTCTTCCAGAAGCTTTCGCATTAGTAAAAGAAACTTCTAGACGTCTAGCTCAGAATGGATCAATCCGTGTAAAGGCATCAGATTGGGACAGAGAGTTGGCTGCAACTAGAGACTTCGTAGAGTTAGAAGGCGATACAGCCGTTTGGAAAAACCAATGGGATGCAGCTGGTACAGCCGTAACTTGGGATATGGTACATTATGACACTCAGTTTATTGGTGGTATTGTACTACACTCTGGTAAGATTGCGGAGATGGCAACTGGTGAAGGTAAAACTTTGGTAGGGACGCTTCCAATTTTCTTAAATGCACTTCCAGGACGTGGTGTACACGTTGTAACGGTTAACGACTATCTTGCAAAACGTGACTCCGCTTGGATGGGACCATTATATATGTTCCACGGGATGAGCATCGATTGTATCGATAATCACCAACCTAACTCGGACGCAAGAAGAAAAGCTTACCAATCGAGCATTACATACGGAACAAATAACGAATTTGGTTTCGATTATTTGAGAGATAACATGGTGGCTTCACCAACCGAATTGGTACAAGGTGAACTTAACTTTGCGATTGTCGATGAGGTTGACTCAGTTTTAATTGATGATGCAAGAACGCCATTAATTATTTCTGGACCAGTTCCTCAAGGTGATAGACAAGAATTTGATGTTTTAAAACCATCTATCGACCGCATCGTTGATATTCAAAAAAGAACCATCACAGGTATTTTTAATGAAGCAAAAAAATTAATTGCAAACGGAAATACTAAAGAAGGTGGTTTCAAATTATTACAAGCTTACAGAGGACTTCCAAAATCTCGTCCTTTAATTAAATTCTTATCAGAAAGCGGAAATCGTGCATTGCTTCAGAAAGTTGAAGCGCAATATATGCAAGACAACAACCGCGATATGCCGATTGTAGATAAAGATCTTTATTTTGTGATTGACGAAAAAAACAATCAAATCGATCTTACTGACAAAGGTGTAGAATATATGTCTGCTGGTAACGAAGATCCTAACTTCTTCGTATTACAAGACATTGGGACAGAAGTAGCAGAACTAGAAAAACAAGGTTTAACAAAAGAAGAAGAATTCGCTAGAAAAGACGAATTGTTCAGAGATTTCGCTGTTAAATCTGAGCGTATCCATACCCTTAACCAACTTCTTAAGGCTTACACGCTTTTCGAAAAAGATGACGAGTACGTTGTTATCGATGGCGAAGTAAAAATCGTTGATGAGCAAACTGGTCGTATCATGGATGGTCGTCGTTATTCTGACGGTCTTCACCAAGCTATCGAAGCTAAAGAAAATGTAAAAATCGAAGCAGCGACACAGACTTTCGCAACGGTAACTTTACAGAACTATTTCCGTATGTACAACAAGTTAGCAGGTATGACTGGTACAGCGGAAACTGAAGCTGGAGAATTTTGGCAGATTTACAAATTGGATGTTGTGGTTATCCCAACCAACAGACCAATTCAAAGACATGACAGACACGATTTAGTATACAAAACGAATCGCGAAAAATATAATGCTGTAATCGAAGAAATCGAAAAATTAACAGCTGCTGGAAGACCAGTTCTTGTGGGAACAACTTCGGTAGAGATTTCTCAATTGTTATCTAGAGCATTACAACTTAGAAAAATTAATCACCAAGTTCTTAACGCGAAACTTCACAAAAAAGAAGCAGAAATCGTTGCTGGAGCAGGTCAACCAGGTGTTGTGACGATTGCAACTAACATGGCAGGTCGTGGTACCGATATCAAGCTTTTATCAGAAGTTAAAGATGCTGGAGGTTTAGCAATTATTGGTACAGAAAGACATGACTCTAGACGTGTTGACAGACAGTTGAGAGGTCGTGCAGGTCGTCAAGGAGATCCAGGATCATCACAATTTTATGTGTCTTTGGAAGATAACTTGATGCGTCTTTTCGGTTCAGAAAGAATTGCGAAAATGATGGACAGAATGGGTCATAAAGATGGTGAAGTTATCCAACACTCAATGATTTCTAAATCTATTGAAAGAGCTCAGAAAAAAGTTGAAGAAAATAACTTTGGTATCCGTAAAAAACTTCTAGAATACGATGACGTTATGAACAAACAACGTGACGTAATCTACAAGAGAAGAAAGAATGCTTTGTTCGGTGATCACCTTAAGTATGACATCGTTAACATGATCTATGATACGTCTGCATCTATTGTTGCAGCGGCTAAAGCTAACGGAAACTTCAAAGATTTTGAATTTGATTTAATTAAATATTTCACAATGGAATCTCCAGTTACTGAGCAAGAATTCAGCAACTTACAAGAGAAACAATTGGTGGACAAAGTTTTTGCAAGCGCACAAGAAGATTACAAAATGAAATTGCAACTTCTTAAAGAAAAAGCAAACCCAATCATCGAGAATGTATTCCTTAACCAAGGTAGCATGTTCAAAATGATCCAAGTTCCTTTCTCTGATGGTGTTAAAACAACGACGATTGTAACAGATCTTCAACAAGCTTACGAAACGAAGTGTGAAAGTCTTATCACAGATTTTGAAAAGAATATCTGTTTAGCAATCATTGATGAAAACTGGAAAACTCACCTTCGTGAGATGGACGACCTAAGAAGATCATCGCAAGGCGCAGTTTACGAACAAAAAGATCCGCTAGTAATCTACAAGCAAGAATCTTTCTTCCTATTCAGCGAGATGGTTGACAAGGTTAATAAAGAAATCATTTCATTCTTATACAAAGGCGAAATTCCTGCATAAGAATATTAAATATTATAAAACCGAAGATTTTTCTACAATCTTCGGTTTTTTTGTTTTAAAATTAAAATAAAAATTGACATTCAATTTCTTGTGTTTCTTATTATAAACGAAGTGCCTTTGCCTAGCTTAAAAAAATCAATTATTTTGAGTAATATGCTTTGTCTAGCTTTGCGTTTATAAAAATTATCGCGAAGCTAAACAAAGTTTATTACAATGATTTTACAATTATTTAAGGTAAACAAGACGTTAATACTTGGTTTTTGAAAAACGAGTTCTAAATGCACAACGGTTTTTTATTATCTTTTGAAACTTTTATGGTTATCATGTTTAAGCTCTAAGATTTTCACTAAATTTATCTTTCGATAAAATACAAGATGGCATTACTAGATTTATCCAACGAAGTCGCAATCGGCATCGATATTGGCGGCACTAATACGAAATTCGGGCTCGTTAACCACCGTGGCGAAATCCTCCAAAAAGGAAGCCTAAAAACAACGGGTTACGACAAAGTCGAAGACTTTATAGATGAGCTTTACAACAATATAAAAACCTTGGTTGACATGCATCCCGAAGTATCGGTGCGTGGCGTTGGCGTTGGCGCTCCGAATGCGAATTATTATAAAGGAACGATAGAACATGCTCCCAATCTTAGCTGGAAAGGCGTTGTTCCGTTTGCAAAATTAATCACAGAAAAATTTGAAAAACCTTGCACCATCACCAATGATGCTAATGCTGCTGCTTTGGGCGAAATGATGTACGGCGCAGCGCGCGGTATGCGAGATTTTATCATGATAACTTTGGGAACTGGTGTTGGTAGTGGCATTATCTCAAATGGTCAATTAATCTACGGTCACGACGGTTTTGCTGGTGAACTTGGTCATACGATTGTGAAACCTGGTGGAAGAAGACATTGGAGCACCGATTCTGAAGGCTCGTTAGAAGCTTATGCATCGGCGTCTGGCATTAGTATCACCGCAAAAAAATTGCGCGCAGAATTTCCGAGTTCGATGCTAAACGATTTTCCAGAAGATGCAATTAACTCGCAAACAGTATTCGAGTGCGCTGAAAAAGGAGACGATATCGCTAAAGAAGTTTTTCGATATACAGGTCAAATTTTGGGTGAAGCTTTAGCCAATTTTGTGATGTTCTCTTCACAGGAAGCTATTTTGTTATTTGGAGGTGTTATCAAAGCGGGCGATTATATTTTGAAACCTACCAAAATTCACATGGAAAAAAACTTGTTACCAATTTTCCGTAATAAAGTGAAATTAGTGACCAGCGAATTGGACGAAGCCGATGCTGCCATTCTTGGTGCAAGTGCTTTGGTCTGGGGAAAATAATTTTATTTAAACTTTTTTAAAAATGAAAAATCTTGCATTATTTATATTGACTTTGTTAGTATTTGTCGGTTGTAATGGACAAGATTCTAAACCTAAAACAATAAATGTTAAACCAAAAAATAATCATAAAATGGAATTAGCAACAATAGGAGGAGGCTGTTTTTGGTGTGTCGAAAGCTGTTTCAATATGTTAAAAGGTGTCGAAAGTGTAACTTCGGGATATTCTGGTGGACATAAAGACAATCCCACTTACGAAGAAGTTTGCACGGGAGAAACTGGCCATGCAGAAGTAGTGCAAATTAAATTTGATCCAAGTATTATTTCGTTTTCAAAACTGTTGGAAGTATTTTGGTTTCTACATAATCCGACGACGCTTAACCGACAAGGCAACGACATCGGCACGCAATATCGTTCGGTGATTTTTTATCATTCTGAACAACAAAAACAAGACGCTGAAACTTCTCTTAAAAACTCGGAAGCGAAGCAAGAGTGGGAAGGAAAATATGTCACCGAAATTGTTCCGTTTGAAAAATTTTGGGCGGCAGAGACTTATCATCAAGGTTATTACAACGCTAATCCTACGCAACCTTATTGTAGCGCGGTGGTTGGTCCGAAAATTCAGAAGTTTAAAAAACACTTTGGAGCATTAGACATGTTGAAGTCTGAATAAAGTATTTTGCGGTTCTGATGTATTCCGTTGAGGTTCTGGAATAAAGTCATAGCCTTGTTTACATCTGTTTTGAGATTCTTGATGTCAAATTTTATCTTTATTTAGGTCACTTTTGATGTTGTTAAACCCAATTATTAGGTCATGAACGACACTTTTGACGTTCGGTAAGGTCAACGGAATATTGTAGAACGTTAATGAAGATGTTTTTCGATGCATCAGATGTGTTAATCAATCCGTCGAGATGCTTTTTTACAGCGTTATTGAGCTGCTAGACATCATGGTAGTGATAAAATTCCAGAGGCGGCGAAGCTTTAGCATCGCCGCCT
>JAEXRP010000016.1:0-21976 GCA_023440705.1 Bacteroidota bacterium | reverse complement strand
CGCCTCAAGACTACAAAAGCGGGAACCGTAGACGGAAATGGCGCCCAAATAAAAATGCACCCAAAAATTTGAGTGCATTTATTTTATGTTTAAAAAAGCTTAGTTGTAGTTTTTTACCAAACCTTTTACGATTTTGATAACGTCTGGCATTGCTTTGTTAGCAGCATTTAACACTTCTTCGTGTGACACAGCGAAAGCGATTTCGGGACCGCCCAAATCGGTAATAATCGAAATGCAGAAAACGTCCATCCCCATGTGTTTTGCAACGATAACTTCCGGAACCGTGCTCATACCAACGGCGTCGCCGCCAATGAATCGAACCAAACCGTACTCTGACGGCGTTTCGAAAGTTGGGCCTTGCAAACCAACATAAACACCTTCGTGAACTTTGATATTATTTTCGTTAGCAACATCGTGCGCCGTTTGTAACATTTTTTTGTTATAAGCTTCGCTCATATCCACAAATCGTGGACCTAGCTCGTCGATGTTTTTCCCACGTAATGGATGTTCTGGCATCATGTTGATGTGATCTTTAACCAACATAATATCACCAACTTGGAAGTTAGGATTAACACCACCCGAAGCATTTGACAATAATAGATTTTGGATACCCAACAAATGAAAAACTTTGAAAGGGAAAGTCACAGTCTCCATTGGATAACCTTCGTAATAGTGAAAACGACCACTCATCATTAAGACTTTTTTGCCTTCAAGAATTCCGTAGATTAACTTGCCTCCATGACCAACAACGGTTACTTGCGGGAAGTTAGGAATGTCGGAATATTCGATGGTGTGGATCGGTTGTACCTCGTCTTGAAGTTTTCCAAGTCCAGAACCTAACACGATTGCAAAGTCTGGTGTGTCTTGGATAATATTTTTGATAAACGCTGCGGTTTCTTTAATTTTTTCTAACATAATCGTTGATTATTTGATTAAACGCTTCTTGATTGTCTATTTCTACATTAATGGGCCAATAAAAGATTTTGTCACGCAAGTAGTCAAAAGTTTTGAGTCTTACATAGTCTTTTTCTGTGGTTAAAATCATCTTGTATTCGCCAAGTTTTTTATATTCTGCCACAATTTTTTTGATATCATCATCGGAGAAATTGTGATGGTCTTTGTATTTAAGATGTTTTACTTTTTTAGAATATTTGCCGACTTCTTTTACAATTTGTGTTGGGTTGGCAATACCAGTTATCAAAAGAACATCGTAATAGTCCAGATTTTTGACTGGCATATATTTATCGATGCTCATGACATTTTCGTCATATTCTATAGAGGAGAAAAATACTTTCTGATAATGTTGTGGTTTTATTCTTGAAATGTAATATTGTTTTTTTTCTTCTGTTAAATCATCTGGACATTTGGTAACCATAATAATATCGGCACGTTTTGCACCACGGCGACTTTCTCGTAAATCACCAGCAGGTAAAATGAAATCCTTAAAATATGGATCGTTATAGACTGTCAACAAAATATTAAGTCCTGGTTTTATGGCGCGATGCTGAAAGCTATCATCCAAAACCAAAACATTAAGATCCATGTCTTCAATCAATTTTTTGGCACCGAAAACACGGTCTTCGCAAACGCCAATGACGAAACGATTTTTGAATCTTTCAAACAATTGCATTGGCTCGTCACCAACAGTTTTGTAGTTGCTTTCGTAGTTAACAACATTGTAGCCTTTTGTCATTCTGCCGTAGCCGCGAGAAAGAACACCAGTGCGATAATATTTGGACAGATAAGCTGCTAAATACATCACCATCGGCGATTTTCCACTTCCGCCCACAGAAAGATTACCAACACCAATTATTGGTGTTTTGAATCGTTTCGAAGAAAATAATCCCCAATCAAACATTCGGTTCCTAATCGAGGTTCCGAGATGATAACCAAGGGAAAAAGGGTAGAGATACCATCTTTTCATAGCGGACAAAAATACAATAATCGATTGGCTTTATCAATAGGAAAATGATGTTTAGAAGTTAATATTTGTCATTTTAATAAAAAATTAAATTAAACGATACTAATTTAATTGTCGGTTAAAATTGTTGTTAAATATTTAATTATCAATTCATTCGATATATGGGTTTATTAAGTTTAATAATTAAAAAAATCTTTAGAAGCCTTTTCGACTAACATCATTATATTTGCATTATAATAAGAAAATCAGATATGGTATTATCAATGACGGGATTTGGTCGTGCGGAAGGTGTTTTCGAAGGAAAAAAGCTGACCATCGACATCAAGTCACTCAACAGCAAGACATTCGACCTTAATATTAAAGTGCCGATTCGTTATAAAGAAAAGGAATTTGATATTAGAAAATTGCTGAATGATAAATTACTTCGCGGAAAAGTTGATTGCTACATCAATTGCGAAAATCTCGAAGACAGCAACGATGTTAATATTAATAAAGAGATTGTAAAATCTTATATGACGCAGCTTGGCGAGATTTCGCCTGGCGCAAATGCTATTGATTATTTGCAAATGGCGGTTAGAATGCCAGAAGCTATTAGTAATAAAACGGCTGATCTTAGCGACGAAGAATGGAATTTTCTTTTAAAAATCGTTAATGAGGCGATTTCTAAATTTTTGGAATTCCGAACAACGGAAGGTTCAATTCTTCAAGATGAATTAGGTAAAAATGTGAAAAACATTGAATCGAAATTGTCGCAAGTTCCGCAATATGAAGAAGAACGAATTACGGCTGTAAAAGAACGTTATCAGAATACCTTAAAGGAATTTGAAAATGTTGACGAAACGCGTTTCTACCAAGAAATGGCTTATTATACAGAGAAGTTAGACATTTCGGAAGAAAAAGTGAGATTGGCGCAGCATCTTAAATATTATTTGGATGTGATGGAGAATGAAGATTTTAATGGTAAAAAATTAGGTTTTATTTCTCAAGAAATGGGACGCGAAATCAATACTTTAGGATCGAAAGCCAATCACGCAGCCATCCAAAAATTGGTTGTCGAAATGAAAGACGACCTCGAAAAAATTAAAGAACAAACCCTTAATGTTTTGTAAATTATAAGTTATAAATTATGAGTGATTTTTATGTTAACTCCTAATTTCTAATTCATAATTCATAATTATAAAAATGAATAAAGTAGTTATATTTTCGGCACCATCAGGAAGTGGAAAAACCACACTGGTAAAGTATTGTTTAGCGCATTTTCCAGATCTGCAATTCTCGATTTCGTGCACAACAAGAGCGCCTCGCGGTGAAGAAAAACATGGTGTTGATTATCACTTTTTAAGTCCAGATGAATTTCGTCAAAAGATTTCCGAAAATGCTTTTGTAGAGTTTGAAGAAGTTTATACAGACAAGTTTTACGGGACATTACAAGAAGAAGTGGAACGCATCTGGAAGAATGGAAAAGTTGTTATTTTTGATGTCGATGTTAAAGGCGGCGTTAACTTAAAAAAGATTTTTGGAGAACAAGCTTTGTCAATTTTCATTGCACCACCAAGTATCGAAGAGCTGGAACGTCGATTAACAACACGCGGAACCGATGCGCCAGAAGTTATCAAAACCCGTGTAGCAAAGGCTGAAGAAGAGTTGACTTATCAGAGGCAGTTTGATAAAGTTGTTGTTAATGATAATCTAGAAATAGCAACGCAAGAAATGGAAAGCATTTTGCAGGACTTTATTAATTCTTAATTAATCACACAAAAAGATATGGAAAACACGTTAGAAAAAGCAAAATCCAACATGCCGATTAAAGGTTTTTTGGATATTAAAGATATTGCAATTCCACAAGGTCAAGATTTGGTGGATGCTATTTTAAAACTAAAAGAAGAAAAAAACGCTGTCATTTTAGCGCATTATTATCAGCCTGGAGAAATTCAAGATATCGCAGATTTTTTGGGTGATTCGCTTCAATTGGCGCGTCAGGCAAAAGATACGGATGCCGATATGATTGTTTTCTGCGGTGTACATTTTATGGCAGAAGCAGCAAAAATACTTAATCCAACCAAAAAAGTGGTTTTGCCAGATACTTTGGCGGGATGCTCTTTGGCAGACGGTTGTAGCGGCGAAGGTCTTCGTGCGATGCGCGAGCAACATCCTGGGGCTTTGGTGGCGACTTATATCAATTGTAATGCAGAAACTAAAGCTGAAAGTGACATTATCGTGACAAGTTCCAATGCTGAAACCATTATCAATGCGTTGCCAAAAGACCAGCCAATTATTTTTGCACCAGACAAAAATCTAGGACGTTATCTTGCGCAGAAGACAGGTCGCGATATGATTTTGTGGGACGGAAGTTGTATCGTTCACGAAGCATTTTCGATGGAGCGAATTGCAAAACAGTTGGCAGACAATCCAGATGCAAAATTAATTGCGCATCCAGAAAGTGAAGAAGCTGTGCTAAAGTTGGCGCATTTCATCGGTTCGACCTCGGCTTTGCTTAATTATGTTGAGAAGGACGATTGTCAAAAATTCATCATTGCGACGGAAGAAGGAATTCTTCACGAGATGAAAAAACGTGCGCCACATAAAGACTTGATTCCAGCCTTGGTGTTTGACGAATCTTGTAATTGCAGCGAGTGTTTTTACATGAAACGTAACACGATGGAAAAGCTTTATCTATGCATGAAGTACGAACTTCCAGAGATTTTAATTGAAGAAGAATTACGTCTGAAAGCACTAAAGCCAATCGAGGCGATGCTAGAACTTTCAAAAACGATAAAATAAATTTGGGCAATCCCGCGCCAAGGCTTTATCCAAGCTAGCGGTCGGGCTGTTCGCTGTATCTTGGAGCGCTTCGCTCGGTCGTCTCCGCTACGCTCCGACGCCTCGCTCCGCTCCCAAGGATGCCGCTGCCATCCCTATTGCGTCCCAAAGTAGGAAAATTCACAAGTTTTGTTGAGAAATCGACAAAACTTGTTTAGTTTTACGATGATTAAGATTTGTGAATTATGAATTATGAATTATGAATTATGAATTATGAATTATGAATTATGAATTATTTTAATCTTAAGTCAAGAACCAAGAACCAAGAACCAAGAACCAAACACTAATTACCAAACCCTAAAAAGCCTATGCATTCAAAAATTATTCTTGAGAACATAAAGATTTACGCGTTCCATGGTGTGTTACCAGAAGAAACAATTTTGGGAACCAACTATATTATCAATGCCGAACTTCATGCTGATTTAGAGAAAGCGTCGCAGTCTGATGATTTGTCAGACACAATCAACTATGCAGAAATCAACGAGATTATTCATCAAGAGATGAGTATTCCGTCAAAATTACTAGAACATGTTATTGGCAGAATTATTTCAAAGTTGGAGATTGCTTTTCCACAACTCAGTTTTATCAAAATAAAATTAACCAAAACCCGTCCACCAATGCGTGGCGAAATGCAAGGTGTCAGCATTGAAATGGAAAAACAGATTTCTTAACATTCTATTTTTTTAGATGGAACAAACTTTGTTGCAAATATGTTGCACTAAAAATATTGAGTTATGAAATCACAATACATTACGGTTGGTATCGCCGCTTTAGGCTTGATTATCGCAACGATTTTCTTCGGCAACGCTATCAAAAATAGGAACAAAGCGGATAATACAATTTCTGTTACTGGTTTGGGTTCTAAAAAATTTACATCGGATTTAATTACTTGGTCCGGAAGTTTTTCAAAAAATAATTTTGACCTAAAATCGGCGTATGATGAACTAGCGATTGATAAAAATGTGATTGCTCAATATCTAAAATCAAAAGGCGTTAAAGACAACGAAATGGTTTTTTCGGCGGTAGATATTCAAAAGAATTTTAGAAGCTACAACGATTCCAATGGTAATTATGTTCAAGGAGAATTTTCTGGATATAATCTTACGCAAAGCATTAGCATCGAATCCAAAGAAGTTGGAAAAGTTGAAAATATCTCTAGAAATATCACCGAAATTATCAATCGTGGCATCGAATTCACTTCTTCGACACCTCAATATTTTTATACCAAATTAGCCGAAGTTAAGCAACAGATGATTGCAGATGCAACCAAAGATGCTAAAGAACGCGCCGAGAAAATTGCTGACAATGCAGGAAGTTCACTCGGAAATCTTAAAAAAGCAACGATGGGCGTTATCCAAATTACGGCTCCAAATTCTAACGAAGATTATTCTTATGGCGGTACATTTAACACTTCTTCAAAAGAAAAAGAAGCAACAATCACCATTAAGCTGGAATATCAAGTTGATTAGGAATTGGGAGTTTGTCACTTCGAGTAGCGCAGCGTATCGAGAAGTTTTTAGATTTACGAATTACGATTTATGAATCACGAATTAATTTGCTGAAAACTAAAAACTAAAAATCAACAATTAAGCTTTTGTTTTGCTGTCCATAACAATCGTAACTGGACCGTCATTGATCAGAGAAACTTTCATGTCGGCGCCGAAAATACCACTTTCGATTTTTAAGCCCGATTTTTTTAATTCAGCTTTAAAATATTCGAATAACGGAATTGCTTTATCTGGTTTTGCAGCTTTTATGAAAGAAGGACGATTGCCTTTTTTGTAATCTGCAATCAGCGTAAATTGGCTGATACAAAGGATTTCGCCTTTAATGTCTTTTATCGAAAGATTTAGTTTGCCTTCCTCGTCGCCAAAAATTCGTAAATCCAAAATCTTTTTAACAAGCCAATCTGCGTCTTCATTTTCATCACTTTCATCAATCCCACAAAGAAGCATAAATCCAGTTCCGATTTCGCCAATAATTTTCCCGTCAACTTTTACAGAAGACTCAGACACACGCTGAATAACAATTTTCATAGTTTAAGTTTAATAATAGATAGAAATAACTCCTGTTGATGGTTCGTAATGGAAAGGATAAGTTTTTGGAGGAAGACCTTTGGATTTGTCGTTAATAGGTGTCCCGTTCAACATCCATTCAGCGCCATCTTTGTCACAAACGATAGTCGTATTATCTTTAACTCGTAACACCGTCGAGTCGCCATCTGGACAAATATGAGGTGCATTCCTGTCATAGACTTTGTAGCCATTAGCAGTGTTTGCAATGATAAGACCTCGCGTCCCTGCGCCCACTTCGTTAACGTAGACCCATCCACCTTGTATTGTAACTGGGTAGTACAAAGGTAGGTTAGTGTTGATGCTTACATTAATCTGAGATTGCGGAAAACAAGAAACAGTTTCGGCTCTGTCGCTACAAGAATTGATAATGAATAAATTACTGAAAACCAGAAAAATAATTAGCCCAAAATATCTCAAATTCACTTTCATATCAAAATTAATTTATATATTTGTCAAAACGAATCAACACAACAAAAATTATATCCGGCAAAGGTCGGATAATTTTTTTATATCAACGTTAAAAAATTATTGACATGAGTTACGTTACGAAAGAAGGTTTAGATAAAATGAAAGCAGAGCTTGAGCAATTGGAAACTATCGAAAGACCGAAAGTTACTCAACAAATTGCAGAAGCAAGAGATAAAGGTGACCTTTCTGAAAATGCAGAATATGACGCAGCTAAAGAGGCGCAAGGACTGTTAGAAATGCGTATTTCTAAACTTAAAGATATTATTTCGGTTTCAAAGATTATTGATGAAAGCCAGCTAGATACGTCAAAAGTTTCTATTTTGACAACAGTTAGACTTAAAAACCACGCCACTAAAGCGGAGCAAAAATTTACTTTAGTTCCTGATAATGAAAGCGACCTGAAAACAGGAAAAATTTCTGTTAATACACCAATCGCAAAAGGTCTGTTAGGAAAAGTTGTTGGCGATGTTGCTGAGATTACACTTCCTAACGGGAATAAGTTGACTTTTGATATTTTAGAAATTAGCTTGTAATTTTTATTAAACGGTTTGATATTTGTAGAACGAAAATACTTTTAAAATTATGAGTTCAATTTTCACAAAAATCATTAACGGAGAAATCCCAAGTTACAAAGTAGCAGAGGATGAAAATTTTATCGCTTTTTTGGATGCAATGCCTTTAGTAAAAGGACATACATTGGTGATTCCTAAAAAAGAAGTGGATTTAATATTTGATTTGGATTCAGAAGAATTCAAAAATCTTTGGGGTTTTGCGCAACAAGTTGCTAAAAAAATTGAAAAAGCAATTCCGTGCAAAAGAGTAGGTGTCGCAGTAATTGGGCTGGAAGTTCCACATGCGCACATCCATCTTGTGCCACTCAATGCCATGCAAGATCTTAACTTCGGAAATGAGCGACTTAAGCTTTCTGCCGAAGAATATCAAACTATACAAGACGCGATTAAAAACGCATAAATCAATTTTAAAAGAAGCGCAAATGCTTCTTTTTTTTCATTAATTATTAAAAGAAAAGTACACAATTTTATATGAATCCTAATCAATGTTCTTTCTGCGGAAGAAAACGAAATGAAGTACAAACACTGATTTCTGGACAAAATGGTTTTATCTGCGAAAACTGTATCGAACAAGCGCATAACATTATTAAAGATAGTGTAAAGCAAATGGGTGATGCTGGATTTACAATGGAAGAACTTGCAAAACCAAAACAGATAAAAGAATTCTTAGACGAATATATTATTGGACAGGATCAGGCTAAAAAGCAATTGTCGATTGCTGTTTACAACCATTATAAAAGACTTCTTCATAAGCAAGACGAAAATCGTGAAGTAGAGATCGAAAAGTCGAACATCCTAATGGTTGGTGAGACTGGAACTGGGAAAACACTTTTGGCTAAAACGATTGCAAAACAACTTAATGTTCCGTTTTGTATTGTGGATGCAACTATTTTGACAGAAGCTGGTTATGTCGGGGAAGATGTGGAAAGTATCTTGTCTAGACTTCTTATGGTTGCGGAATACGATGTTGAAAAAGCAGAACGTGGTATCGTCTTTATCGATGAAATTGATAAGATTGCGCGTAAATCTGATAATCCTAGTATTACAAGAGATGTTTCTGGTGAAGGTGTGCAGCAAGGTTTATTAAAACTATTAGAAGGTAGCATTGTTAATGTTCCGCCACAAGGAGGAAGAAAGCATCCAGACCAAAAGTATATTCAAGTTAATACACAAAATATTCTTTTCATTGCGGGAGGAGCTTTTGATGGTATTAAAGAAATTATCGAAAGACGACTTAACAAACAAGCTATTGGTTTTAGTTCAGAAAAACTTAACAAAGTTGAGGAAGACGATTATATTTTAAGTCAAATTAATGCAATCGATCTAAAGTCATTTGGTCTTATCCCAGAATTGTTGGGGCGTTTCCCAATTATTACTTATTTGGATAGCTTGACTAAGGAGACTTTGGTTAGAATTATGAAAGAACCAAAAAATTCGATTGTAAATCAATTTGTAGAATTATTTAAAATGGATAATGTGAAGTTGTCTTTTACAGATTCTGCAATAGAAAAAATAGTAGAAGCGACGGTCGAGAAGGGATTGGGAGCAAGAGGTCTTAGAGGGACTACAGAGAAGGTTTTGGAAAATTATATGTACGATATTGATGCTCAAAATGAGATTGTAGTCGAGGAAGATGATATAAACTTATGATCTATTAAATTTATTTAACGATTGATTTTTAGGTAGATAATTTTAAGAAGTGAAAAAAAAAGTATAATTTTGCAATTGGTAAAAACACAAAACACAATTTGTATATTATGAAAAAAACTTTATTAACTTTAGGCGTTCTCGTGTCTGTAGGACAGATGCAAGCACAACAGGCACTCAATGATATAACAGTAATTGGAGATGGGGCTTATGTTAAAGTTGGCGAAGGAGCCCTCATGTACAGTAAAGATTTAAGTTTAAAAACTGTTAATTCTGGTGTGTTAGATATTTATGGAAACGTCATGCTTGTTGGCGATTATAATAATTTTTTTCAAACTTCTTTAGGCGATGGTACAGATAGTACTACTAAAAGGACTGGTGGTAATGTGATATTGCGGATGAATGCAGAAGATAATTCGAGATATGGACAAATTTATATAGAAGGTCTTAGCCAGGGGAATATTACTGGTGTAATTGATAAAGAATATCGTGATCGTATGCATGGTACATATCAGCAGATTGCTATGCCATTTTACTTCAAATATACTGGAGCTTTGTATACGGAACTTTCCCCAACCCACCCATTCAATAATGTCAGATGGTCTAAGTCTGAAATTTTGACCTGGAATAATGGAAAGGCTCGTTCTGATGATTTCTTTGATAAATATTCAGATCAATTTGGTAAACAATATTTGATGTTGGGTACAGGACCTACGCCAGGTGCATATTTTAATGCTTTTAAGAATCCAATTTTAAACATTCCTAATCCTAATACGGCTAACACAACAGTACCTTCCTACACTGAGGGTGTATATGTTTTAAGAGGTACTCCAATTGGTGGAGATGTTTATGAAACAAATACGGCCAACTTATACGGTGCTGGTTTAGGGATAAACTATGGTACTTCTGGACAAGTTAGAAATATTTATGGCGAAACATATAACTCTTATTTGCAAGATTATTTTGTTTCTGGAAATACTAATGATTGGACAGCTACTAATTTTGGTAAAAATCTATATCAATTTGGTAATCCATATTTTACCAATTTGGATTTAGGAAATATTGGTGTCAAAGAGGCCGCGGCAATTGGGGATGAGATGAATATACCTAATGTACAAGGTATACGCTTTGATCCTGGTAATGTTGTGTCTGACTCCGATGGCGCTACTTATTCTACAACTGCAAAAACGACAACATATGCCGCTGGCGTTCCTACAGGCGATGTTAATGTTATGATTAAGCCAATGGGGACTTTTGTTGTCAAACTAGGTAATAGTGTGGAAAATAATCCAGCCTATACGCTAGATTTTAAAAATCTAAGAAGATTTGCTTATACACCAAGAGCGGCTACAACTAACTATGACGTTAGTGCTGCAAAAGGGGCTTCTGCTTCTACAGTTAAGCAATTAGGGGTGATTGCCCTCGATGCTAATGGTAACGAGATGGGAAGAACATATTACGTAGTATATCCAAATGCAATAACTGGTAGACCTAGTAACCAAGTTAGTACACAAGTTAAAGCTGGTGGCCTAGATATTATTGGTACATATGAAGAAGATCCAGTCTATGGCGGAGCAGATTCTACAGTGTCTGATAAGTACTGGCTATACATTAATGAAGCTGGAGAGGATAAATATGCTGGTAAACCAATTCCTATGGAATTATATAGCAGTGATATTAAATCACTAAAATTTGAGATTCGTGAGAATGTAAAAACTTTGGATGAAAACCAAAGTACTTTATCAACAGGTAAAGAATTTTATATTCAAAAGAAAGGCTCGTCAGATTATGTTACTATTTCGCAAGGTGCAATTTTACCTGTGAGTGGAGATCAATACAACTTGTTCTATGACAAAGCAGGTTCGACATTAGATACTGATAATGCTAAATTATCGCGTACAAGAATAGCTTTTGATCCTAGTATTAATAATTATATCCTTCTTTTTGATCCAAAATGGAATCAAGCGGATGTTAAGGTGTATGATATAAGTGGAAAATTAATTATTTCTAAATCTAAAGTGTCTACTAAAGAAAATTTAGCATTAGGAATTATAAATCTTAATGGTACTTATGTAGTGACTGCGACTTCAGAAAAAGGAGAGGTATTTAATGGTAAAGTAGTAAGATAAAAACACAAAAAACATGAAAAATTTATTATTAAAAGTATTAGCCATATTCATCTTCGGAGTGAATCAGCTATTATTAGCGCAAATGCCACCAAGTCCAGAAGGCAGACCAGGAAATGGCGATTCTGGTGCAGGGGGAGTTGGTCCTGGAGGCAAGCCCAAAAACCCAATTGATATGTACGAATACATTTTAGTTATAGCAGCAGTTTTATTAGTAATTTACTTTTATAAACGTAGCAAAAAATTAAAATTGTCTTAATATTATAAAAACTCACTTTATCTAAAGTGAGTTTTTTATATTTGTATTATGAGAAACACCGTATTGGCTCTTTGTTTATTAGGAGCATCTAGCATTTCGGCACAATTCAAAGTTAATGCGAATTTGCCTTCTGATTTTCAAGTCGATGACGCATATCTTTTTGCGTATGACGGATCCAAAGATATTTTATTAGGAAAAGGCGCTAAAAAAGGTAACAGCCTTAGTATTTCGGTTCCAAAAAGTTATAAAGGCATGTTGCGTTTGGTACTTTTCCCTTCTAATAATAGTATCCAAATGGCATCGGAAAATCAAGATATTAATTTGACAGTCGATAAAGTTGAAAATAAAGCCATAAAACAAGTGACATTTTTAGATACTGCTAACAAGTATTTTGAAACGTCGCAAAATGGTCAAAAGAAAAAGGAGTTAATCTATCCAGCACTTTTACAGATTAAAGACTATTATAAGCCGACAGATGCGTTTTATTCGGCATTAGAAAAAGAGATTGCAACTTTGTCGTCTTCGCCTGAAACTGGGGGGAATTTTCCATTTATTAACTATTATAACGAGACAGCGTCCAAATATGTTAATAATCCAGACTATAAGAGCATACCATTGCAAGAATACAGCGACTTTATTGTAAAGTCAGGTAGCTTTCTAGAAACATCTTCTTTATTAAAACCTATTTTGATCTCATATCTTAACACTGCGGGTAAAGACAATATTAATGCGGACATCGATAAGCTGTTAAAAAACGTTGATATTGAAACACCAAGAGGACAAACTGTTTTGTCGGAGTTGATTGATATTTTTGATACTTATGGCATGGCGGACATGAAGGATAAATACCTTAAAGAAGCTAAAGAATTAAAATGTACTATTAATGATCGTTTAGCGAGTACAATCAAAGGTCAAGAAGAATTGCAAATTGGTGCTAAGCTGCCAGATTCGAAACTTTATAATACTTACAATACCAAAGCTAAATCTATTTCTGACGTTAAAGCCGATCACAAAGTAATCATTGTTTGGTCATCAACTTGTTCGCATTGTACGGCAGAACTTCCTAAGATTATTGAAAAATATCAAGCTTTAAAATCTAAAAAAGTTGAAGTTATCGGTTTGTCAATTGATGCAGATCTTAAGTCGTATTCGGATTTAGCATCGAAATTCCCTTGGGTAAGTGCTGCAGACGGTAAAGGTTGGTACAGTGAGTATGCAAAAAATTACAATGTGCATGCAACGCCAACTTACTTTATATTAGATAGTTCTAATAAAATTGTGGCTAAACCAGATCAACTGTCACAAGTTTTTGAATATTTTAATCTAAAATAATTTTGTGTGAGTGCAAATTTTTTCTATATTTGCACCACAAAATCGGCGAGGTAGCTCAGATGGTTAGAGCGCAGGATTCATAACCCTGAGGTCACGGGTTCAATTCCCGTCCTCGCTACAAAACACCCCTATTTACGGGGTGTTTTTCGTTTCAGAGTACATTAATGAGAACACAATGATAATTATTTGCTTTTTTTATCGGTCTTCTTAGTTGATTTCTAGTATTAGCCACATAGCTTATACTTTTGCTTTATAAGGTGATTCGCTGATAATTCATCTTAGTGCCTTATTTGCAATTTTGTAAATATTATTTGCAGAAATTTTACAGACAAATGATTTTGACCATAAAAAAAGAGTAACAAAAAAGCCTCGTAAATGCAAGGCTTAGAGAGTGTTACTGATGAATATATGTTAAAATGTCCAGCTTTCTTTACTTTCGACATCTGTTATTAACATCTTTTCCGTTTGGAAAATTTCTTTTCCAGCGTCAAGCCCTAGATTTATTTGCCCTGCTGTATTCAAATGCACGTTATCTGAATTCATATTGTTAGTGTAAGTAATGATTCTTGCTCGTAAATCTGACGCTACATAGGAGTCTTTTGCGCTCTTAACTCCAACACCATAATTTGCCGAAGTGGCATTAACCTGTGCGATTACGCGGATAGTCGAATTATTAATAAAACCATCAGCAATCCTTGAAGCTATAAGACTATTTAATGCATTTAAGTAGTTGACAGTCAAAGCCCCCATATCTGCCTCGCCTTGAACCCAAACAAAGCCTATATCTTCGGCGATATAACCCCTATCTTTTAGCCATTTGTCTGATTTTACTTTTCGAGCTAGTTTTTCTGTATAGTAAGCTGTTCCGCTTTGGAAATAGGATATAGGTTTTCCGTCGCCAACGTTTTTATCAATGAATAAACAGCCTTGTTTGTTTGTTTGAAGCCAAGCGAGCGCAATGCCTATTTCGGGACCAAATGTTGGCTGTGGAGTTGGAGACGCAACCGTATAACTTTTATCCCAAGACGCCATGTTGTTAACGCCTATTGTAATATTTTCGTAGGCGTCGGATTTTGGATTCCAAATAAAAACGCGCGAAAATGCTTTATTCCAATCTAGTAATTGACTACTAAATGGAGCATTTAAAAGACCACTCTTGTAGCCAACACCTAACGCATTACTTTGCCCCTCAATTGTAATTCTACTTGCTTTTATCCCAGTTTTTACTGTGTCGCCAGACGGTTCCGATGTTTCAGGATTGCCATTTTTAAGCAACTTTATTAAATCATCAGTCGAATAGCCTGCATTACCTTTGGTAGCTAATTCAACTGTATAAGCGATATATCCACTTAAAAATTTAACTACCGCTTGTCCTGTCGAATAAAAGTAATTAGGCACGTTATCTGTATAGCCTATTTCAGCACCAATACTTCTGATAGCTATCGTGTCACCTTTTACGGCTTTCAAATCTATTTTAACCTCGTTAATTCCTGCTATTGTGTCTATTGTCCAGCTTCCTTTCTCAACTACGGTATTAGTTGCCTCATCGTAATTTATGTGGAAATACTGAATTTTGGCAACATTTCCTACCCAAAATTTAAAAGTCGTAAATCTTCCATCAGTCGGTGCTGTTAGTTTGTTAAATAGATACTTAGGATAGTTAGTCGCAGACGTGACAGCGACATGATGTAAGTCTTTTCCTATTGTTTTAAAGTCAGAATAATAATTTGCGAGAGCATTATCTACCAATTGTATTGACGCGTCAAACGTGGCTTTCATTGTTGCGGAATCCGTATTGTTTTCAACATCAAAAGTTTTTTTAGGGGGATTTCCTCCAGTACCTTTTAATGAATCAAGCCAATCTTGTAAAGTTCCTATAAAGCCGTTTTTAATAGCTAATTGATAGGCACTTTCTCCATCCTTACCATCGAAATAATCAACGCCTTTAATTGGTGTATATCCGTCTTGACCATTAACTCCGTCTTTGCCATCTTTGCCATCAACACCATTAATTCCGTCAATACCATCTCTTCCGTCTCTACCTTTCGGTAAAAGCACTTCAAAATTTCGATTGTTAGTCTGTTTTAAAGATAGCGTTTCAGTTGCTTCATCATAGCTAAAATCTGTTACTGACGAACCACCAACGCCACCACCTCCGATATTTACAATAGTTAATTCAATACTTAATGAAATAACCGTTTCCCCAAAATCGAGTGAAAATGTAGGCAGACTTGAAGGCTCACAATTGCAAGGTTCTTGACTAACTCTAAAACTCTCAACTGCGATCATTTCTTTGGCAACATCGAGTAAATCGAGCCAGTATTCAATCTTGTACCCTCCTACTTTTAAGAGTTCTAAATCTGAAAACGAAAAATAGAAATCAGAATCTATTTTTTCAGCTACTAATTCATGTAAAATAGTGCCATCAAATGACTTTACTTTTGCTGTTAAAATATCTCCTACCTCGTTTCTATTTGTAAGCGTAAATTTTCGACCTTTAAAAGTGCTTCCGAAAATCTCGCAATTGTTTAATTGTAATGCTTTGCAACTCATTGTTAGTTATTTTGAAAATATAAATCTGCTTCTGCTTTTCTTCTACGAATTAACCCGTTTAAAGTTTTGCCTTGTGCTGTGATGTATTTAGTTGTAAACCAATTTCTAATGTCTTTTACTGATGCTTTTTTGTTGATTAAATCAAATAAAGTTGCAGAACCTCCAGTATTGTAAGTGTGAGATACAAGCGCATCAAACTGATTTTGATTAACGGCTACTTTTAATTTTTGGTCTACAATTCTTTCGTAAATAGTTAAGTCTTGTTTTAAAGCGCTTTCTGCTTCCTTTTCGGTCTTAATTGTTTGATTAGAATAAGCTAATGCTTTATTGTTAGCACCTTTGATAAAAGCGCCTTTTTTATCTCGCATAGCACGACCATAGCCTTCTGTCCAAATTCCTACGGGATCCATCATTGGTTGAAGTCCAGCTAATTTTAAATCACCATCGTGTAAACTTTCAAATGATTTTATAAAATCTATTCCTTTTTGTGATGTTCTCATTGCTTATTACTTTGAAATTATTTTATACTTTACTCCTACACCAGCTTCTAAAAATGAACGATTAAGGTAATTTGATAACATATCGTTTTTAACATCATACACACCACCGCTGCCATAGATAAACGGTCTAAATTTACCTTGTGGAAAGAATAGTAAATCAGTTCTTAACCTTGCATTGTAAATGTTGTTTTGCAGGTCTTTTCCTCCACTAGCTTCGATTGTCCATTCAAACCATTCTTTAGGAAATTTCTCACGTTTAACGTATTTTTCAACTCCGTTTATTGTCATTAAACTATCAGGACTTGAAGCTACTACATCAAAGTATTGTTTGTTTTTACTGAAAATAGTAGCTAAATATAAATCAGCATTATATTTATAATCAGCTGTGCCATTTTCGGTATTGGTAGCGATTTCAATATATTTTGTTTTCCATTTGGTAACATTCTTATTAAGCGTATCAGAAACAATATTTGCCTTTGTTAGTTGACCTTTTAGTTCCATATTTATTTTAGTCAATTCGTCTACTTTAGCCTTATATCCTAACGCTTCATTAAGTGCAGGTTTTAGACTATCTTCATAATATCGAATAGTCTTTTCCGATAAAGTTTCTGTCATGTGGTCAGCAACTGATTCATTTTTTGCAACACTTACTTTTACACCGTTTTGGGCTATTGAAGTGATGACCTCGGGATTTGGTTTGACTTTGATATAAACCTCCTTAATCTTAGGATTTAGATATAAATAAGTCACCGCTGATAAGGCTAGAACTAGCGCAACTATCAAGATTGTATTTAAGACTTTCATTATTTAGATTTTAATTGTTTAACTGGTTCTTTAATTTCTTCGCTGTCCAAAACATTAACTGCTTTTTCTACGACTTCACGCTGAATTTTGATTATTCCTGACGATTCGATAAGGTCATCTTTTAACTGATTTACCTCTTTGTCTTTTTCGTCATACTTTTCCTTCCAATAGGTTATTTCACTTTTACTATTTTGTAGATTTATGAAATACGTTATCCAAAACATCAAGAAAAATACAGTAGCAACAAAGGCTAACGGATTCTTAGCAAGTAAGGCTTGGAACTTTGAAAATTGCGCTTGATTTGGATTCTGCATTGTTTCATTTTGTTATTTCTTAGAATATTCGTCCAATTTTGCGTTGAGAACTTCAACATCTTTCACGATTTCCTGCTTGTGTTCCAATTGGTTTTCCTTGATTAGTTCTTGATTTTTTAGCGCATGATCTGAATTATCTAAAATAACCGACTGCCGAACATAAAGCCTAGCAACCAAAACTAAAACAACCACTACCATGATAAAGTTTAACCCTACTAATTGAGGAACATGGCTCTTTATAAATAGTTTTACTTGTTTCATTGTTTTACTTTTTTGGTTCAAATTTTCCGCTAGTTTCAGGACTTCCAACGCACACACCTTGACAAGTGGCTAGAATTGACATATAAAATAATTCATCACCAGTCACAAAGTTGTTATTTCGCACGTTGTATGCGTTTGAATCTGCGTAAAATTCACCTTGAATAATAACATTTCCAGTGTAATTTTCATCGCCCAAAATTCCACGTTTAACATAGAAGTTAACCGTATTTGGGTTTTGTTCATTTGACGAAGTTTGCCAGTTATAATCAACTGTATTACCTCCTATAATTTCTTGTGCAGATACATTTGTCTGCTTACTTGTAATTGTTAAATTGTCCATTGTTTATTTTATATTACTAGATTAATAATCTTTGTATTTGTGATTTTCCCATTGTATATGTAGTATAATATATAGTTAGTGTATAATATTGGTCTTGAATCGCCAAAATTCCCATCTATTGATCCAGTCTTTAAGCCATACCAACCATTATCTATATTATTATTTCGATTGTTGTTTATGGTTTTATAACCCACTAAATCGGCATATTGAGTATAATCGGGATGCGTTCCATTTTGATAGTCGAAACAAGAGAAATTTGCATCCAATAGATAATTCCAAAAAGCTTCTTGACCAACCTCAGTGCCACCAGTCATTTCAATTCTTACCAAATTTTCAATATAATCCTTAGCTGCACTTTCATTTAATATTGTGTTAGTTTGACCAGAGAAAAACAACTCTACAACAGTCCAACTTTCAGGAATATATGCTACATTAACAAGCCCTCGACTAGGCGATAATTCGAAAATTTTATATCCCGATTCGTGATAGCCATTCATAACAAATCGTCCATTACTTAATCCAAACTCAAAAGCAATTTGACCATTCGGATGATGGAAATTCATTGTACCGTCGTCTAATACGTTCCAATTAGCAATGTTTTTACCAGTATAATTAGCACCTGCAAATAGTCTTACTGATTTTCCTGCTCGATCTGTAACGCCAGTAATTCCAGCCTTCGCCCCTAAAACATCACCAACTAATAAAGTTCCAGTTGCAACAACATTTCCTAAAATCGAAGTTTGCAAAAAGCTTGTTATCACTGCCACGTTATTTGCTGTGTTAATAGCATTTTGCGCTTGTGCTAACGCTAAAGCAGTATTTGTTGAATTAGTGTCTATTTGAGTTTGCACATCTTCGGGTGCTGGTGTCCAATCCGTAGCCTTGTTGCCTTTTTCAAGTTTTGGCTTTTTGAAAAATAAAGTACCATTGTTGCTCGGAATATTTCTAAAAATCACCGAAACCTTTGTCGTATTTGCGCTCGTTTTAAAAGTCGTTGAACACAAAAAATATTTTGAATTATTAACCTTAAAAACCTTGAAATTATCTTTAATATTCGGTGTTGTAGCGTTGCCCTCAACCAAATAAACTTGCACATCATAATCACTCGAAACCTCCCCTTTTGCGAAAAATGATAAAGTGTATTCGGTGTCAGAATCAACTGAAATTAAACTTTGAGAAAGCTCATAATAAGCTTGACCACTTGGCACATAGTCAATTGAAATACTATCATCATTAAACCAGTGAGAATTGGGAGCATACCAACCTACTAATGATTGATTTATTTTAAAATCAGACTTTATAATAAAATTTCGACCTCCGATCTGAATGTTCTCTATTTTCTTATTTTCAATTGCAGTTACAATAGCTACATTTTGATTGTAGTAATTTTGAAAATTCGCTCTAAAAGTTGAACCAACAATATCAGATGTAGTTGTCAGATTTGCTAATAAAGGCGTTATATAAACATCTAGGGCGTTATAAGCTGATTGGTAACTGATAATTGATAGATTTAATGTACTTGCTATGGTAGAATTTTGAGAGTATTCAATTTTAATTCTATTCCACTCATTAACTAAAACTTGCTTTTCGTTTGGTGTTAATTTATTATCACTTCCAATATCATTAATTTGATTAATAGCATTGTTAGCTGTTGCTTGTGCCGCTGCCGCCGCTGATGCTGCGTTATTAACAGCGCCTTGTACATTGGTGCCATCCGTAAAAATGAACTTGCCTCTAAATTCGCCAGTATCTAAATCAAACCAATTTAAACCATCAATTGAAGCTATACGCCCAGTTGTAATTACACGCCCATTGATATATGTAGCGCCATAGTTTAAGTGAATCAATCTAACTCCATTTTGCGGCTGAAAAAGAACACCTAATAAAAAATTATAATACTTATCCTCTTGGTCAAATTTCCTTTGTTCAGTGGTTACAACAAAAGTCCCAGTATTGCCAGTTCTTGAAACTCGAGCATAGATATAATAAGAATTTGAAGCGATTAATCCAGTTTGATTTAATGCTGATAAATCCCAAGTTTTAACACCTGCTGAATCAATCGAAAAATGAATCAAAGAACCTGCTGAAATAGAAATATTATTTACATTTCCGTCTTTATTTGGTGTGAAAACAACATCTTTTAAAGTTAATTCCTGACTTCTCGCACCAACTGAAAGCATATTTGTTGTAATGCTTCCTGCGGCGAAATGCGACATATCGAAATTCCCATCAGTATCGAAAACAAGTCCTTGCAATTCCAACATACGACGATAACCCGAAAGCATCGCTTGAACATTTACCTGCGTTTGTATTTGAATTTGAGTTTGTACATTTTGAATATCTTGTATTATTTGAGTTACTAAGCCAATTTCGTAGGTGTCAGAAATATCAGCCGAATATTTAAATGGATTAAGTAAATCACGCTTTAAACTTACTATTCTACTTGATTTGTCAACACTTAATTGAGTGTCTTTAATTCCTGCATAATCACCAATGCTTATAATCTTCGTATACTCTGTGTAGCCTAATTCTACTAAAAACATCGGATCAATGTCTAGTGAATACTTTACATTGTTTTGGCTTTTTACAGCGTAGTCCTCAATCGCCTTGTCTTTAAGTTTAGTTTCGGCATTGTCAATGTAAATTTGTGGCAAAATAATATCAATAAGAACAATCTCATCACCAACTGCGAATTTGAAAATAGTAGCTAAATCAGGGAATTTTTGACCTCGTTCATCTGCTTGTACTTTTACTTGAAATTTCTTTGTAGCATGGTCATAACTATGGATTTCAAACTCATAACCTGCCAAATTCCCTTTGTTAACGTGTAATTTCGCTGGCGTACCTGCAATTAAATATTTAGTGCTTCCATCAGGTTTTTTCTCGTTAAGGTCAAAATCCATATTTCCAACAACAATATCAAACGTATTGTTAAGGTTAATCACAGAACCAACACCCGATAAAACACCTTTAAAAGTTGGTTTAATATCGTCATAGTTGATGATTTCTTCGTTTAAACCATACAATGCTACTTTTGCATCATCTTGTATATAATCTTTTCCGTAAGATGTTGGTAATTTTAATCTAGGTGAGAAGTTTCGGTAATTCGTAGGAATATTTTCACTACTCCCATACGGATATAATCTAGTGGTTACTTGACCATCAGATACCCGATCACGAGTTAAAGAATAAAGACCATTTTTATAACCATATTCAAAAATGAAAGGAAGTATAGCGCCTACTTTCGCCTTAATATTAATTGTATTGGTAGTATCTTCAATATTTTGAATAACTTCAAATTCTAATTCAAATTCCTGGCAAATGTTTTGAAGTGCAGCAAGGCAATTGGTGTTATTAAATGTTATTGTTTTTGTATCTGTACCAATAGGATAATCGCCTAAAAGCCATGTGAAATCACTTGTTTTTTTTCCTCTATTGGCGTTATTTATTAAAGCATACAAAAAGACTTCTAATTCACCAGTTAATGGAAAATCGCCAGTCGTATAATTACCTTGTGAATCATAATTAAAATAAATTTTTCTAATTAAGTCATATTGAACTCCCTCAAAAATTAAGTCATAAATAAATCGACTTTCATTTTGCTTGTTAACTTTTGGATTAAGATTTAAAGTAAATCTTCTGCCTTCATGCTCGATGTAATCGCCAATATTGAAACTTAAAGGCACAGATGATTGTACCGATATATCAATTTTATCAGTAGACATTAATTCTTGCGAATGTTCTGCCTTTGTTACAGAAATCAAAGGATTAAATGATTGTAGACTTAATTGCCCGCTTTTTTGATTAACTATAATCTCTCCCATAAAACATCTGCATTTGTAGTTAAACCAGTAATTTCATCTATGTTTCCAGCAATAGAAATAAAATGCACATCTTCGGGTGCTGGTGTCCAATCCGTAGCCTTGTTGCCTTTTTCAAGTTTTGGCTTTTTGAAAAATAAAGTACCATTGTTGCTCGGAATAT
>JAEXRP010000036.1:0-16504 GCA_023440705.1 Bacteroidota bacterium | reverse complement strand
TTGTCGGAGCTCTTTCTTGTGGTGGCTGAGCGAAGCCGAAGCTAACACAAGAAAAGCGACTGTGCGTAGACCGACCCGCTTGTTTTTTGGCGATTGCATTTGCTGTTGGCAAAAACATAGGGGCACGCCCAAAATTGTATTAAATAAAGTAAATATAAAACTATGTCTTTACAGGAATTAAAAGAAACGATTGAAAAAGTATGGGAAAATAGAGAACTTCTAAAAGAGTCTCAATACACCGATGCGATTAGAAATGTTGTTGAAAAACTAGACCTAGGCGAGCTTCGCGTTGCAGAACCTACTAGCGACGGATGGCAAGTTAACGAATGGGTGAAAAAAGCAGTGGTACTTTATTTCCCAATCCAAACGATGGAAACTATCGAGGTTGGACCATTCGAATTCCATGATAAAATCCCTTTAAAGAAAAATTACGCTGAAAAAGGTGTTAGAGTAGTGCCTCACGCGATTGCAAGACACGGAAGTTTTGTGGCGAGTGGCGTTATTATGATGCCGTCTTACGTTAACATCGGCGCTTACGTAGATAGCGGAACGATGGTTGATACTTGGGCTACAGTTGGTAGCTGCGCGCAAATCGGTAAGAATGTTCACCTTTCTGGTGGTGTTGGTATCGGTGGCGTTTTAGAGCCTTTACAAGCTGCACCTGTTATCATCGAGGACGATTGTTTCATCGGTTCTAGATGTATCGTTGTAGAAGGTGTACATTTGGAGAAGGAAGCGGTTTTGGGAGCAAATGTTGTGTTAACGGCTTCTACTAAAATTATTGATGTAACTGGTCCAGAACCAATCGAGATTAAAGGTCGTGTGCCTGCACGTTCGGTGGTGATACCAGGAAGTTATACCAAGCAATATCCTGCTGGCGAATATCAAGTGCCTTGCGCAATAATCATCGGTCAAAGAAAGGAGTCGACTGATAAGAAAACTTCTCTTAACGATGCATTGCGTGAGAACAATGTCGCTGTTTAGAATTTGATTTAAAAAAAACTAATAACCAAAGCTTGAAAACCAAATTCCTAAATTTTATCTCAAATCCTAAGTATATTGGGATTATCTATATTATTGTAAGTGCTGCGTCTGCTTTGTCAAAATACAAAAGAGGACCTGGCGCTTACAATAACTATTTGATTTTTAAAAACGTGTTTTTCAATACGTTAAAGGAGCGGAATCTTTATGCGCATTATCCCGACTTGTATTTTGATTGCAATCATTATGGGATTATTTTTAGTGCGTTGATTGCACCTTTTGCAATTATGCCAGATTGGATGGGCATCACCTTATGGAATGTCGCCAATACTTTGGTCTTTCTTTTTGCTGTCAAAAGCTTACCATTTGCTTCAAGAAATAAAGCTTTTTTTCTGTGGCTTTGTTTACAAGAATTTATTACAGCTTCGGTTAGTTTGCAGTTTAATGTTGCATTGACAGGACTTTTGATACTTTCAGCAACCTATATTTATAAAGAAAAAGAAGTGAAATCAGCTTTATCAATTGCACTTGGTATTTTTGTTAAAATATATGGCATTGTGGGGCTTTCCGCTTTTTTCTTTATTAAAAACAAAGTAAAATTCATTATCGCTTTGGCGGTGTTTTGTATTTTATTTTTTCTGATTCCGATGGCGTATTCATCACCGAATTTTGGGGTGCAAGCTTACATAGATTGGTTTACTGAATTAAAACTTAAAAACGGTCATAACCAAGTGCTTGACAGTTATCAAGATATTTCTGTTATGGGATTGGTGCGTAGAATTGTGCAAGATGCGAGCATCTCTAACCTAACATTTATGGCGGTTGGTTTACCGTTATTTGCAATGCCTTATATCAGGATTAAACAATATCAGCATCTTGCTTTTAAACTTTTAATTTTAGCTTCAACTCTTTTATTTACAGTGTTATTTAGTTCTGGATCAGAGTCGCCAACTTATATAATTGCAGTTCCGGGTGTTATGATTTGGTTTTTAGTTCAGAAAGAGAAAAAACCGATTGATATTGCATTACTCGTTTTTGTTTTGTTGTTGACATGTTTTTCAAACTCAGATTTGTTTCCAAAGTTTATAAAAGAAAATTATATTTTTAAATATTCTTTAAAGGCTTTACCGTGTACCGTTGTTTGGCTGAGAATCATTTACGAGTTGATGACCAGAAATTTTGAAACCGATTATAAAGTAACATCATGAAGCAGGTTAGCATCGTAATACCCGCCTATAATGAAGAAGGAAATCTCGAAAAGATTTTCCATGAAATTGATTTGGTTTTTAACAACTTAGAAGATTATAACTTCGAAATTATCTTTGTAAATGACGGAAGTCGCGACAATACGCAAGCCGTTTTAAAAGATTTCGCATCCAAACATTCTGAGGCCAAATACATTGAATTTTCTCGAAATTTCGGACATCAATTTGCTGTTAAGGCTGGACTAGACGAAGCCGAAGGACAATTGGTTATTTCTATGGATGCCGACCTACAACATCCACCAAGACTCATTCCCGAAATGATTAAAAAATGGGAAGAAGGTTATGACTTGGTGTATACGATTAGAAAATATCCTAAAGAAATTTCATTTTTTAAAAAGAAAACTTCTAATTTTTTCTATAAAATTTTAAGCTCTTTATCGGACGTCGAACTAGAAAAAGGAAGTTCAGATTTTCGATTAATGGATCGCAAAGTGGTTGATAATATGAAAACCATGAGCGAGTCCGACGTTTTTCTTCGTGGGATGGTCAAATGGATGGGTTTTAGACAATATGCTATCCACTTCGAAGCTGATCAACGCTTTTCTGGTAGTAGCAAATATGACCTTAATAAAATGCTGAAATTTGCATTTACAGGGATAACATCTTTCAGTGTAAAACCATTATACATGGCAGCTTACCTTGGATTTTTCTTCTCAGGAATATCCTTGCTTTATATTCCGTATGTCATTTATGCTTTTATTGCAAAAACTGAAATCTCTGGTTGGGCATCGCTTATTATGACCATAGTGTTTTTCGGTGGTGTACAGCTTATTATCCTTGGCATCATCGGGATTTATCTCGGCAAGATGTTCAAACAACTAAAACATAGACCGACCTATATTATTCGGTCAAAAAACTTTTAACCATGGTTTTACTTAGTTTTGATATTGAAGAATTCGACATGCCTTTAGAATATAAAGGTCAGATTTCATTCGAACAACAGATTCAAATTTCCAGAAGTGGTACAATTGCCATTTTGGATTTATTAAAAAAACATAATGCCAAAGCAACCTTTTTCTCGACGGTTGTTTTTGCAGAGAATAATCAAGATCTTATCAAACGACTTTTGGATGAAGGACACGAGTTGGCGAGCCACACTTGGTATCATTCCGATTTTAAAAATGTACATCTTAAAAGTTCTCGAGAACGACTGTCAGAGCTTTTCAATACTGAAGTTGTTGGTCTTCGTATGCCGCGCATGAGTCCAGTTGATGAAGAGGAAGTGCGCTTGGCGGGCTATACTTACAATTCGTCGATTAATCCGACCTATTTGCCAGGACGTTACAATAATCTTGGCATCAGCAAACGTTATTTTACTAAAAAAGATGTTGTGCAACTGCCAGCTTCGGTGTCGCCATTTTTTCGAGTGCCTTTGTTTTGGTTGAGTTTTCATAATTTTCCAGAGTTTATCTACCGTTATTTGGCCAAAAGAAGTTGGAAGGATAATGGTTATCTCAATATTTATTTTCATCCTTGGGAATTTGCGGATATCAAAAACCCTGAATTTAAATTGCCTAACTTTACGACAAAAGATACAGGAAAAGCGATGATAGAAAAGTTTGATTCGTTTCTTACTTGGCTTGACAAAAACAAGCGCAAATACTGTACAATAAAGGATTTTGTTGATATTATAAATTAATTAGATTTTGAAAATCGCATACGACGCCAAACGTTTTTTTAATAACACTTCGGGACTAGGCAATTACTCACGCGATCTTGTGAGGATGTTGTCAGAGTTTTTTCCTGAGAACAAATACATGCTTCTTGCAAAACGTGAAAACGAACGTGGCAAAGCGGTTCTTGAAAATCCATCGGTAAGTTTTAGTCCAATTTCGAAAGGAAGTATGGCGCGACAATTCAAAATGGGGAAGGATGCGCAGAATCTCGATGCGGATATTTTCCATGGATTATCGGGCGAATTACCTTTAAAATGGAATAAAAAACCAATCAAAAAAATTGTAACCATTCATGATTTGATTTTTGTTCATTATCCTAAATTCTATTCCTTTTTTGACAGGAAAATTCACTTTTGGAAATTTAAAAAAGCAGCGCATTCTGCAGATAAAATTATCGCCATTTCGGAACAAACAAAAAAGGATGTCATCGAAATGTTAAAAGTTCCAGCCGAAAAAGTAGTTGTCGTGTATCAAGGTTGTCATGCGGCTTTCAAAACCGAAAAATCGCAAGAAGAGCTTAATACGGTCAAATCAAAATACAATCTTCCAGAACGATTTGTGTTAAATGTTGGTACAATAGAAGAGCGCAAAAATCTTTTTACCGTCGTTAAAGCTTTGCAAAATACAGATATTCCGTTGGTTGTGGTTGGTCGAAAAACCAAATACGCCGATCAGATTTTAAGCTTTATTAAAAAAGAAAACATGGAGGCGCAAGTTCAGTTTTTGGAAGGCGTATCGATGGAGGAGTTGGCTTGCATTTATCAATTGGCGGATATTTTTGTGTATCCAAGTTTGTTCGAAGGTTTTGGAATTCCTGTTATCGAAGCACATTTCTCTAAAACTGCCGTTATCACCAGTAATCTAAGTTGTCTGCCCGAGGCTGGTGGAAAAGATGCGGTCTATGTTAATCCACTTAATATGAAAGACATCAAAGCCAAGATTAATTTCCTTTGGGATAACGAATCCGAAAGACAACGTCGCGCCGAAAAATCTTACGAGTTTGCTCAATTAAATTTTAATGATAAGTTGATAGCACAAAATTTGATTCGTGTGTATGAACAAATTTATTCAACATAATATGAAAAAAAAATATTTTATAGGCTTTTGTGTTTTGTTTTCTAGTTTTGCGATATCGCAAAGTATGAAAAATAACATGTTATATAACGGAAAAAAAGAAATTGCAAAAGTAGAAGCAGAAGGTTGCGGTGTGTTTTCAAGTAATTGCGTATATCATATAAGTAGTTTGGATGATAAACCTTTGATATCAATCGCTCTTTTAGAAAGTGTTAATCCTTTGAAAAAAGATGCAGATGGAAAACCTTCAATAGAACTTTATTTACGATTTGTTTTTTCGGATTTGGACAAAGCTGCAGAGATGGATGCTACTTGGCTTAATTTAAAAAAATCAATTGCCCAAACGATTGTTAAGAATAATTTCATTGTCAATCAACAGATTAACGAAGGAGCTGTCAATAACTTTATTAAACTTTATGGCGAACGATATTCCGAAAGAGAAAAGTCGCAAAAAGAGATTATACTTGTTAAGTAAAATAAATGAAACAGCCAATTTTGGCTGTTTTTGTTTTTAAACTAATATTTTCGGTATTTTAGTTTTAAAGAAATTCTGGAGTTGAAACTTTATTTTCAATGTAAATTTTTAAAACAATATGATAAAATATTGTACTTCTTTGAAAAAAAAAATATTATGAAAAATCTATTTCGAATTGTATTAATTTTTGCTTCGGTGATGTGTTCTGCCCAGCATTTGGAATTGGGAAAGGATAAGATAAATTTGGAAACTTTTAAAATGCCTTTTGATGTCAATAGTTTTTACAAAAAACAGTTAGAATTAAATAAAAAAACGACTGAACTTCTTGAACAAGACAAAATGGACACACCTGCTTATGACAAGCTTTTGAAACAATATAAATTTGTTGAAGGTATTAAAACAATTGACGTTTCTGATACCAAAAAGTTGCTGTTATATGACATGAAAAGCATTAATACAAAAGATACTTTGGCTTTTTTTGGAAATGTGAAGTTTCAAAAACTTGAAATGATTAGCAATCAAAAAAATGAGTTTCAGTCTTTACGAGCTGTATCATTTTCTTATAAAGATAATAAGAAGAATTATGAACATCTAAAAAGTATTCTAGTCAAGAAGTTTGGAAATCCTCAAAAAATAGATTCTGATAATTTTGCCGAGAAAGAATATTTTCTATGGAAGACAAAGGACTTTGTCTACATTTTGAGCCTTAAAATTGAAACAGAAAAAGATGTTCCAAAATATTATTATTCGGATTTATACATTATAAATGGAGAAAATTTTGAGGATTTAAAAATGAGTTTTAATAAAATTTATAATTACTGGAATTTGTAATAAAAGCGTTTTTTTAAAACTAAAATAAAAAAAACGGCTTAGTATCTTGTAATGCTAAGCCGTTTTATATTTTGCAAAATCCTAATAAACCCGTTGTCCAAAAATTGCGGAACCAACACGAACAGAATTGGCGCCACATTCGATGGCAAGAGGGAAGTCGTCGCTCATTCCCATTGACAAAACGTCTAATTTTTTCTGCATCGACAGTTGGTCAAACAATCTTTTCAAGAACGAAAATTCTCTTTTGACTTGTACTTTATCATCGACAAAACTTGCCATTCCCATCAAGCCTACAATTTCAATATTTGGGAATTCACCTTGTAGATATTTTAGAAATAATTCTTTAGCTTCTGAAACTTCAAGACCTGTTTTGGTGTCTTCTTCAGCGATTTTAACTTGAAGAAGAACTTTTATTGTGCGTTCGTTTTTCTCAGCTTGTTTGTTGATTTCACTAAGTAATTTTTCGCTGTCAACACTTTGTATCATCGCTACGAAAGGCGCAATATATTTCACCTTGTTGGTTTGCAGATGCCCAATCAAATGCCACTCGATATCCGACGGAAGATTGGGTTGTTTCTCCATCATTTCTTGGACTTTGTTCTCTCCAAAAATGCGTTGCCCCAAATTATAAACTTCGTTAATTTTTTCAACCGGATGATTTTTAGAAACTGCAACTAAAGTTACATCCTCTGGAAGTTGAGATTTAATATGTTGATATTGTTCTTTAATAGCCATTTTTCTTAATTGTTAATTATGAATTATGAATTAAGAATTATGAATTATGAATTATGAATTATGAATTATGAATTATGAATTATGAATTATGAATTATGAATTTATTTTGCTAAAACCTAAAACCTAAAACCTAAAACCTATTTACTTATTTAATAGATTAACCGTTTCATAAAGGTCTTTTCGACGATCGTTCATGACTTGTACTGCGCCATTGTAATGCAATTCTTTTAAAAGATTAAGATCTACATCGACGATTAAAGTCATTTCGGTATTTGGCGTCGCTTCACCTTTTGTAGCATTAGACGGAAACGCAAAGTCTGACGGCGTGAAAACTGCTGCTTGCCCAAACTGTATATCCATATTGCTAACACCTGGCAAGTTACCAACACAACCCGTTATAGCAACGTAACATTCGTTTTCGATGGCGCGAGCAGCTGCGCAATTTCTAACTCTTGTGTATGCGTTTTGCGTATCCGTCAAGTAAGGAACAAACAAAATCTTCATGCCTTGATCTGCTAAGATTCTAGGTAGTTCTGGGAACTCCACATCATAACAAATTACAATACCAATTTTTCCGCAATCGGTGTCAATAACTTTGATGTCGTTACCACCTTGCATTCCGTAATAACGTCTTTCGTTAGGTGTAATATGGATTTTTCGATATTCGTCGATTTTTCCATCGCGGTGGCAAAGATAACTGGCATTAAACATTTTGCCATCTTCCATGATCGGCATACTGCCTGAAATGATGTTCACATTGTAGCTAACGGCGTATTCCGAAATTTTATTTCGAATTTCTTCTGTCATTTCGGCAAGCTTTTCCATCGCTTCACGCTCGTGCATGTGATTAAACTGCGCCAACAAAGGCGTGTTAAACAATTCTGGGAATACACAAAAATCAGACTCATAACTTCCTAAAACATCAACAAAGAATTCAACTTGTTGATAAAAAGCGTCAATATCTTTGAAGTGACGCATTTGCCATTGTACCAAACCAAGTCTGATGACGCTGTCTTGCATCGTATTCTTTTTGGACGTGTAGTAGATGTTATTCCATTGTAGAAGAACTGCGTATTCTTCAGATTCCACATCGCCTTTTAGATAGCCTTTTAATATTTTTAAAGGAGAAAAATTATTCGACAATTGGAAACTAAGAACTGGATCGTAGATCTCTTTTAATCTAACTTTTTTGATGTATTCGCGAGGAGTTAATTCATTGCTATACAGGTGATAATTTGGAATTCTTCCACCTACGATGATGGATTTTAGATTTTTAATTTCGCATAATTCTTTACGCGCATCATATAATCTTCGTCCAAGTCTTAATGTACGATATTCTGGATCGACAAAAACCTCGATGCCATAAAGTGTATTACCGATATTACTGTGCGTGTTAAAGCTCTCTTGTCCTGTAATTTCGTCGTAAGTATGTTGATCGCCAAATATTTCGTATTGTACAACGATCGAAAGTGCTGCAGCAACCAATTTTCCGTCAACTGTAATACACAACTGACCTTCAGGAAAAATAGAAGTTAATTTTTGAATATTACGTTTTGCCCAAACATTATCTTCAATATCGGGATAAGCATTTTGCATGGCTGTTGCCAGTTCGTCGTAATCGTCTATCGATAGTTTTCTAATATCTACTTGCATATTGTGTTTTTAAATGTTTGATTTTGAATGAATTAATCTTGATGAAAGTTTTAAAAATCTTGTCACCAAAAGTACAGCTGAGATTGTCAGCCCAATTCCTAATGCAATCCACATACCGAGTGCGCCCATTTTATGAACATAGCATAAATAATATCCCAATGGAATTGTGAAAATCCAGTACGCGACAAAGGTAATAATGCTTGGTATTTTAACATCTTGTATGCCTCTCAATGCGCCTAATGCTGCTACTTGGATACCGTCTGATAATTGGAAAAGTGCTGCGATTATTAATAATTGTGACGCTAAAGTAATAACTTCAACATCGCTTTCTTTCGTGAAGAAATGTGGTAAAATATCTCTAAATGTAATAAAGATTAAACCACAAAATATCATAAATAGAAATGCCATTTTAAGATTGTTGATTCCAACTTTTCTTAAGCCTATAAAATCATGATTTCCGAGTCGGTTACCAATCATAACTGTTGACGCCACACTAAAACCAATACAAAGATTAAAAGTAAATGATGCCATCGACAAAGCGATTTGATGTGATGCGATATCTTTAGCACTTATTAATCCGCAAATAAAAGCCGCACCAGCGAAAGCCGTTACTTCGAAAAACATCTGTAAAGCTGTTGGTAGTCCAAGTTTAATCATTTTATTAAACATTGACTTGCTGAACTCCGATATTTTAAGACTAAATTCTTTAATATAACGTTTTGTTTTTGGCTCTTTAACCATCACAAAATAAAGGAAAACTACCATAAAGATTCTCGCAATTAAAGTGGCTAAAGCCGATCCTTGTACGCCCATTGCTGGAAGTCCAAACATGCCTTTTATAAAAATATAATTGAGAACTACATTAATGATATTAGCAAGAATTGTGGCTTTTGTTACACCAATTGTATAGCTAAGACCTTCCGAAACCTCGCGCAAAGTTTGGAACATCATAAATGGTATCATACTAATTGCCATAATATGCAAAAAGTCAATGGTATCGGGGATGATTTCCTTTGGTTGATCCATATGATAGAGTAGTGGGAGTGCTAACATTAACGCTAACATCAGTATAATCCCAACAGTCATATTAATGACGAAACCGTGACGAAAAACATTATTAATAACCGAATGTTTTTCTTGAGTTTTCGCTTCTGAAACTAAAGGCGGAATTGCAAAAGAAAATCCTAATGCTAAAACAAAAATCGAAAAGAACACCGCATTTCCCAAAGAGACTGAAGCTAATGCTTGCGAGCCAAGCAACTTGCCTACAATAATGTTGTCGAACAAGTTAACGGAAACTTGTCCCACTTGCGTCAACATTACGGGTAATGCTAAGGTTAGAGATTCGCGAGTATATTTTAAGTCAAGAAACTTCATATATTTTTAAATTTTTAAAACAAAAAACCGCAGATTTTAAAGTTCTGCGGTTTCCATAGAATATTAAAATCGTTTACTTTCTCACAAAATTAGCAACATCTTCCGCCGAAACAGGATTAGCACCCAAAATAACCAAACGTTCTACAACGTTTCTAAGCTCACGGATGTTACCAGTCCAACTGAATTGTTTAAGCGCCGCAATGGCTTTATCATCAAATTTTTTCGCAGCATTTCCTTGTTCATCGGCGATGTTTTTTGCAAAATGCTCCACCAAAAGAGGAATGTCATCTTTACGATCATCCAATGCTGGAACATGGATTTCGATAACAGAAAGTCTGTGGAATAAGTCTTCACGGAATTTTCCGTCCGCAATTTCTTTATGCAAATCTTTGTTAGTCGCTGCTACAACTCTAACGTCAACTTTTATTTCTTTATCGCTACCAACAGGAGATACTTTGCTTTCTTGTAAAGCACGAAGCACTTTAGCTTGTGCTACCAAACTCATGTCACCAATTTCATCTAAGAAAATTGTTCCGCCGTTAGCTTGTTCAAATTTTCCAGATTTATCTTTAATAGCTCCTGTAAAAGATCCTTTAACATGTCCAAATAATTCACTCTCAATAAGTTCTGACGGGATTGCCGCACAGTTAACTTCAACCATTGGACCTTTCGATCTTTCGCTTTGTGCATGGATCGCGTGCGCAACCAATTCTTTACCAGCACCGTTAGGTCCTGTAATCAAAACTCTAGCGTCAGAAGCTGCCACTTTTTCAATCATATCTTGGATCATCTTCAAAGCTGGAGAATTACCAATCATTTGATATTTTTTATTGACTTTCTTTTTAAGTTGGTTGTTTTCTGATTTTAGGCTTTTATTATCTTTCTGTAGATTACCTTTGTCTAAAGCATTTTTAACACTGGTAATCAAACGGTTAATGTCGATAGGTTTTGATATGAAATCATAAGCACCATCTTTAAGACAATTAACAGCTGTGTCGATATCGGCATGACCAGAAATCATTACAAAAGTAGTTTCTGGTTTTATTTGCATGGTTTCTTTTAGTAATTCGGTACCAGAAAGTTTTGGCATTTTGATATCAGAAATTACCAACGAAAAATCTTCTTTTTCAAGAATTTTTAAGGCTTCGAGCCCGTCGTTAGCGATTTCGAATTCGTAATCTGTAAGCTCTTCTGATAAAATACTATGAAGAACGCCTGAAATGGCTTTTTCGTCTTCTACAATAAGAATTTTTTGCATAGGGCAAAGGTAACAAAAATTGTACTAATTATTAATTAATCATTTAATTATGAAATGTTCTCTTAATCTACCAATATTTTTTTGGTGTGAGAAATTCCGTCTATCGATAAAGTCCCAAAATAGACTCCTTTTCTTAAGGATTGAATGTTAATGCGGTCTTCATTTTTAATATTTAAAACTGTTTTTCCCAAAGCATCAACGATACTAAAATTATAATCTTTAAGTTTTTTATTTAAAAATTCTAAAGTAATATAATCATTAGCAGGATTTGGAGAAATTTCTAGACTTTTGACTTGATCTTCGGGTGAACAAACTGCCATCGTTTGGTTTTTTGCACCGGCGAAATGCATCATTGCGCCAGTTGCAACTTTAGCAACATTAAAAATATATACAGGATCTAACTTTGCGAATGTATCGCCAGAAGAGTGCGGTTGACTGCTTTCATTAGCTTCGTAGAAACCAGTAATTACTTCACCATTATTTTCAAACGGCATATAATCGGAATTGTAAGCGTGCGACAACTTTGGTTGCAATGGCGAATATAGACTTACGTAAGACATCAACTGTTGCGTAACCGTATTGGATGCTGCATTGTTAGAACTAACATAGTTACTCTCATCACGTTCGCACATGATTTGGTTGTTGACTTTACCAGCTACGCCACCAACTTCATCAATATTAAAAACCAGTTTAATATTCATTTTTGGATTTGTAGCATTGACAACATCTTTCACGTAAGCCGAACTCCCAATAAGACCTTGTTCTTCACCAGCAAAATTGATGAATTTGATAGAATATTCGGTTTCGATATTTTTTAAAAGTCGAGCTACTTCCAAAATCACAGAAACGCCACTTCCGTTGTCGTTAGTCCCAGGACCGTTAATCGTGTCATAATGCCCGCAGATAATGACAAAAGTATCTGGGTATTTGGTTCCTGTTTTTGTAATTATTAAGTTTTTGGAGGTTGTACCTTGGTAATTAAAACTATGTTCTTGCATTTCTGAAGCACTGTAACCAAAGCCTGTGTATTTAGTTTTAAGCCAAGTTAATGCTTGCGTCAATTTTGTACTTCCAGTAGTTTTGACACCAATATTTTCAAATTCTTGAAGATTGGTTGTAATATTATTTTGTGTCACTTGATTACTAATCGACGCATAATAAGGATTTGCAGTTTGGCTAAAGTACAAATTGGTTATAAAAGTGGCCGCGATCAGCAAAGAAGATTTTAGTGTCATTTTAAAAGTTTAGGTTTCCAAAGATAATTTTATTCTTAAACATAAAAAAGAGGAATTATAAATTCCTCTTAAGTAAATGATAGTGTGTCAATATGAAAGCGCTTTTAGCTTATTCTTCTTTATTAGAATCTAGCTTGTCAGCGATATTATCTTTAATTTCTTCAGTTTTATCAGCTGCTTTTTCGTAAAGTTCTGATGTTGTATTTTTTGTCGTTTGCCAAGCTTCTTCTGCGAAATCTTTGGTGTCGTCCCAAGCATTAGCAACCGAGTTTTTTATTTGATCAAAAAAGCCATCTTTGCTAGGTTCTTGGTTATTTCTCTTTTGCTCATCAATATAGTTTTTAGCTTTATTCGCTAATTCTGTAATTTTTTCTTGAGAGTTGTTTGCAAAGCTATTAAGAGATTCTTTCGCATCGTTAACAACTTCTTTTGCTTTGTTATAATCTTGATTGTCCATTGTTTTAAATATTTAATGTTTGATGTTAATAGTATTTTCAAAATATATTCCATCATAGTTATAACGGATGTTAAAATATTTCTTATTTTTTCACAAACTTTTCTTAACTAAAATTTGACAAAAATGGAAAAAATAAGATGTGGTTGGTGTGGTAAAGACGAGCTTTACATGGACTATCACGATAACGAATGGGGAAAACCACTCTATGACGACGAGACACTTTTTGAGTTTTTGGTTTTAGAAAGCTTCCAAGCTGGACTTAGTTGGATTACGATTTTAAGAAAAAGAGAAAATTTTAGAGAAGCTTTTGACAATTTTAATTACAAAATTATAGCTGAATATAATGATGCAAAAGTGGAAGAATTGATGGCTGACACTGGTATTGTTAGAAATCGATTAAAAGTTTTAGCAACGATAAATAATGCTAAACGTTTTATGGAAGTCCAAAAAGAATTTGGAAGTTTTTCAAAATATATTTGGGGATTTGTCGATAATCAACCGATTATTAATCAACCTTCAACTTTGAAAGATGTTCCTGCAACCACTGATATTTCTGATGCTTTAGCAAAAGATTTGAAAAAACGAGGATTTAAATTTCTTGGTTCGACGGTTGTCTATGCGCACATGCAAGCGACAGGTATGGTTAATGACCACATTTTGGATTGTCATGCGAGATAGATTTTATTTTAAAACCGATAAAAAAGAAAGCCTAGACATGTTACCTAGGCTTTTTTATTTGGATTAAATGAGAGGCGTGAACTTATTTAATAACACGTTCTAACACCCATTCGATCATCATTTTTTCTGAAGCATGGTGATCTGCAGCAAATTCGCCACGTCTTCTGTTCGCGATAACGCAGTTAACGGTAATAGCTTTGTGTCCTAACAATTTTGAAAGTCCATAGATTGCCGAAGTTTCCATTTCGAAGTTTGAAATCCCTAAATCATTAAGTTTTTCTAAGAATTGATCATCCAAAGCTTTTAGTCTCAACTGACGTCCTTGCGGCGCATAGAATCCTGGGAAAGTCGCTGTATTACCGTGGTATTTTGCATCCTTGTAAAGATCTAGTAATTCTGGCGCACAGTCCGAAAAGTACAACATTGGTTTGATGTTAGCGTAAGGGAAGTTGTCTAAAAATGACTTACTAAATTCGTTTTCAAACTTATAATCGCTATAGAAATGCATTAGTCCGTCTAGACCAACAACATTTTCGCTCACCAAAAGATTGTCCACTTGGATGTCAGGATTAACGCTGCCACAAGTCCCCATACGGAAAAGGTCCAAAGACTTATGTTCTGTTTTGAATTCTTTATTCTTAAGATCGATGTTCACCAACGCATCCAATTCGTTCATTACGATGTCGATATTTTCGGTACCGATACCTGTTGACATAACAGTAATTCTTTCGCCACGAAGTGTCCCAGTATGCGTGTAGAATTCGCGTTTGTTTTTCTTGATTTCTACGGTGTCAAAATATTTTGAAACACGTGGTACACGATCAGGATCGCCGACTAACAAGATTTTGTCAGCAATATCTTCTGGTAAAAGGTTAAGGTGATAAACACTTCCGTCGTCGTTAAGAACCAGCTCCGAAGCTGCAAGTTTATTAAGCATATTTTATTGTTTTTTTAATTAATGAAAAACCTCTGTTTTAGAAGCTTTTGGAACGAATTGAAGTCAGCATTCGTTCGGTAATTTTTAAGTCTAAAAATTTTTAGAGGTGCTAATTTAGTAAATATTCTCACATATTCACTATTATATTAATACTGCATTTGTCATAATTAGAATTTCTTGATTTAATCAAAAAAACGTAAACATATCATAATCTGTTGAAAGTATCAATTTGTCTAACAATAAGTTAAGTCTAATTCCTAAAGAGATTAGTTCGCTTAAAAATTTAAAAACTTTAATCCTAACAGGAAATCCAATTGATAAAAAAAGCATTGAAAATCTTAAATCTTCAATGCCTCAAACACAAATATATTTTTAATTATCCGCCGACGCGTTTGGTTTTATAACCCATATCTTTCAGGATAGTCATAATCTTATCACGGTTGTCGCCTTGGATGACGATAACGCCATCTTTCTCGGATCCACCTATGCCTAGCGTTGTTTTTATCTTTTTAGAAATCGCTTTTAGCTCATCTTCGCTACCTTCGAAACCTTCTATTAAAGTAACGGGTTTTCCGTTGCGGCCTTTCTTTTCGAATTTGCAAACGAGCGCTTCTTTTTGTTGAAATTTTTCCTCGGGCATTTCAAAATCTTGCTCTTCATGATCTGGGAAAAGGTTTTTCAATTGGTCTCTTAAGTCCATTGTATTTTTTATGTTTTGAAAAAGAATTTAAAGATAAATAAAATATCGAAACTAAAAACATTAATTTTACTAGAATTCTTAAGCCTTATTTTTTAAATTTGTAGAAGAAAAATTTCCAAAATCATGTCAAAAAAAGCGATACTAGCCATCTTGGATGGTTGGGGTTTGGGTACTAATCCAGAAGTCTCTGCACTTGCAAAAGCCAATACACCTTTTATAGATAGTTGTCTCAAAAATTTCCCTAATACAACGTTGGAAGCCAGCGGTTTAGCTGTTGGTTTACCAGCGGGACAAATGGGGAATTCGGAAGTCGGACACATGAATCTTGGTGCGGGGCGTGTGGTTTATCAAAACCTTGTTAAACTAAATATGGCAGCCGAAAATGGCACTTTGGGAAGTCAAAAAGAAATTCAAGATGCCTTCGAATATGCAAAATTAAACCATAAAAAAGTTCATTTTATTGGTCTAGTTTCTAACGGAGGTGTGCATTCACATATCAATCACCTTAAAGCTTTGTTAACTGCTGCGCACGATTTTGGTTTAGAAAAAAATGTATTTGTACATGCTTTTACCGATGGACGCGATTGCGATCCACACTCTGGATTAGGCTTTATTGAAGAACTTTTGGATCATATGAAGCAGTCGACAGGACGTTTGGCTTCCATTATTGGTCGTTATTATGCGATGGATCGTGACAAGCGTTGGGAACGTGTCAAACTAGCTTACGATCTATTGGTGAAAGGAAAAGGACAAGAAACCAAAAATCCTTTGGAAGCTATTGAAAAATCATATCAAAATGATGTTTCGGATGAGTTTATCAAACCGATTGTTTGTATCCAAAATGGTCTGCCAATCGCTATTATAGAGGAAGAAGATGTTGTGATTTGTTTTAATTTCAGAACAGATAGAGGTCGCGAAATTACAGAAGTTCTTTCTCAACAAGATTTCCCAGATTATGATATGCATAAGTTGAATCTTAAATATATCACGTTGACCAATTATGATAAAACCTTCCAAAATGTTGAGGTTGTTTTTGACGAAAATGTTCTCGAAAATACAATGGGCGAAGTTTTGGAAAGAAACGGAAAATCTCAAATTAGAATTGCAGAAACAGAGAAATATCCACACGTTACGTTCTTCTTTTCTGGTGGTCGCGAAGCAGAATTTAATGG
>JAEXRP010000006.1:0-6318 GCA_023440705.1 Bacteroidota bacterium | reverse complement strand
GATCTAAACACTCAAAAAATCACGCAAATAACGACCGATGGTAAGAAAAACGAAATCATCAACGGTCTTGGCGATTGGGTTTACGAGGAAGAATTTGGACATCCCGATTATTATCAATGGAACAAAGCTGGCGACGCGATTGTTTTTGTAAGATTTGATGAAACTAAAGTCCCAGAAATCAACATTCCGTTGTACAACAACAATTTGTATCCGAAATTGATGACATACAAATATCCAAAAGCTGGTGAAGAAAACTCTAGCGTTACGGCACATTTGTATCAATTAGCAGCTTCAAAATTGTCAACGCTTAATTTAGGAAGTTTTGAAAACTATTATATTCCTCAGATTTTCCAAACCAACGCCAACAACGAAATTATCGTAGCAACGTCTAACAGACATCAAAATAAAGTTGATTTATTAAAAATTAACACGCAAAATGCATCGGTGCAAAAATTATTTTCGGAAACCGATAAAGCTTGGATAGAAACCGACAATCTAACCATGGAATTTTTGGATGACAACTCTTTCCTTTGGGCGTCTGAGCGCGACGGACATCGTCATTTGTATTGGTATGACACCAACGGAAAACTTAAAAAGCAAGTTTCTAAAGGCGATTGGGAAATCACAGATTACTATGGTTATAACCCAAAATCTAAAGAAGTTTTTCTACAAACGACACAAAACGGAAGCATCAATAAAGTTGTTTCTAAATTAAATATCAACTCTGGAAAAACTGAGATTATTTCGGAGAAAGAAGGTAGTAACAAAGCGGATTTCAGTAAGAATTTCAATTATTTTATCAACACCACTTCGACTGCAAAAATGCCATTTAAATATGTTTTAAAAGATGGTAATGGAAAGACGGTCAAAGAACTACAAAACAACGACGAACAACTTGATAAATTAAAGAAAGACAACTTCTTAGCTAAAGAATTCTTAACCATTCCGAATGCTGTTGGTGACCAAATGAATGCTTGGATGATCAAACCAAAAGATTTTAATCCTAACAAAAAATATCCGGTTTTCATGTTCCAATATTCTGGTCCAGGTTCTCAACAAGTATCTAACTCGTGGGACAATGGCAATGGAATTTGGTTCGAAATGTTAGCGCAAAAAGGTTATTTAATTGTTTGTGTTGACGGTCGTGGTACAGGTTACAAAGGAACGGCTTATAAAAAGTCGACTTACAAACAACTTGGTAAATACGAAATCGAAGATCAAATTACCGCAGCAAAATGGATTGGCAATCAATCTTATGTTGACAAATCTAGAATAGGAATTTTCGGATGGAGTTTCGGTGGATATATGGCAAGTTTAGCGATGACAAAAGGCGCCGACGTCTTCAAAATGGGAATTGCAGTTGCGCCAGTTACCAACTGGAGATATTACGACTCGATCTACACCGAAAGATTTTTGCAAACACCGCAAGAAAACAAAGATGGTTACGATCTTAACTCGCCGACAACTTATGCTAAATTGTTGAAAGGAAAATTCTTAATGATTCACGGTACAGCCGATGACAATGTACATTTCCAAAACGCAATGGAATTTTCAGAAGCTTTAATTCAGAATAAAAAACAATTTGATTTTATGGCTTATCCTGATAAAAACCACGGTATCTACGGTGGACAAACAAGACCTCAACTTTACGAAAAAATGACCAATTATATTTTGGAAAATCTTTAGAATTTCAAAAACAATATTTACAAAAACAGCTTTCAACGATTTGGAAGCTGTTTTTATTTAAAATTAATTGTTAAACAAAATTAAATTTGAAGTTAATATTTACATTATCTATCGAATAAAAATCTTATTTTTGAAAAATTTGAAAAAATAAAATTATGAAGAGCAAGCATCCTAAAGGGCTTCCCTATCTTTTCTTTACCGAAATGTGGGAGCGATTTGGCTACTATTTGATATTAGGAATTTTTGTTTTGTACCTCATCGAGCCGCAAGGTATTGGTGGCGGACTTGGCTTTCCAGATAAAGATGCCGATGATATTTTCGGAACTTTTATCGCATTAACTTACTTAACACCATTTATTGGCGGCTTTTTAGCTGACAGAGTTTTAGGTTATATTAAATCCATCTATCTCGGGGGCGTCTTAATGGCTGCTGGATATATTGGCTTAGGCGTTTTTACGGATAAACCTTTTTTCTACACTTCTTTAGCTTTAATTGTTATCGGAAATGGCTTCTTCAAACCGACTATTTCTACACTTTTAGGGAATCTCTATTCGGAAGAGCCCTACAAAGCAAACAAGGATTCTGGCTACAATATTTTCTATATGGGAATTAATATTGGGGCTTTCATCTGTAACATTATCGCTGCTTTTATGCGAAACAAATTCGGTTGGGGCGAAGCCTTTATCACCGCAGGCGTTGGGATGTTGCTAGGTCTTGTTATTTTCACTATTGGTAGAAAACATTACATCCATGCAGCACAGATGAAGCCTGTACAAGAGGGCGACACCAAACTTTCAGAAATTCTTTTAAAAGTTTTTGGTCCAGCAATTATCGCTGGTGTTATTGGTTGGTTTGTACCGACAATGATCTTTGGAAGCAACATTTTTGGTAGCACCAATACTGATGCATTTATTTTTGCATGTATACCAGTTATTTACTTTTATGTTTCACTTTATCTTAAAGCCAATCCACTTGAGAAACCATCAATCGGAGCATTGTTATCAATATTTTTGGTAAGTATGTTCTTTTGGGCAGTTTTCAAACAAAACGGAACCGCTTTGACAAGATGGGCAAATTATTATACAGATCGTTCAGTTTCAGAATCTGTAGAAAAACCTCTGGCAGCTTTATTTTTAGTTGAAGAAAAAAGTTACGAAACTAAAGATGTTAATGTTTACGATGATCAATTCCGTTCTCAAAAGGCTGAAGATGGTTCAGCATTAAAAGAACAAGGAAAAGACATTTATTTCCGTAATATTTCCACCGATGAGAAAGCCAAACTTGAATCCAAAAATGACAACAATGTGTTTCTTTACAACACAGAATTATTCCAATCTATAAATCCATTTTGGGTGATTGTATTAACACCTGTCGTTGTAGGCTTCTGGGCATTATTGAGAAAAAAAGGAAAAGAACCGCTGACACCATCAAAAATAGTTTTAGGACTTTTCATTTCTGCATTATCATGTTTGATTATGGTAGGCGCTGTCTATGCTGGACAAAATGGCCTTGTAAAAGTCTCCGCGCTTTGGCTATTTGCTTCATATGGTGTTATTACCGTCGGCGAATTATGCCTTTCTCCGATGGGATTATCATTTGTATCTAAATTATCACCTGCAAGATTAACAGCTTTGATGATGGGAGGTTTTTTCCTTGCAAACTCTGTTGGGAACAAGCTTTCGGGGATTTTGGCTAGTACATGGTACAATTATGAGAACAAAGCCAACTACTTCTTAGTGAACTTTGCATTGTTAATTTTTGCAACTTTATTAGGACTTTCGATGTTAAAACGTCTTAACAAAATCATGAAAGAAAAAGGACACTAAAATCCTGACAATCAATACAAAAATCTCTACAGCAATGTGGAGATTTTTTTGTTTAATAAAGTTCAAAAAAGGAACAAAAATCTGAAAACCATCAAAAAACAGCATCTTTTTATGATTATCGTCATGCCATTTTCAAAAAAAAGCTATATTTGTCAGTCTTAACAAAAATTTAACAATAAAAAATATGGATACAGTACAGGCCAAAGAAAGGCATCCTAAGGGGCTGTGGGTTTTATTTAGCACAGAAATGTGGGAGCGTTTTAACTTCTACGGAATGCGTGCAATTTTAACCTTGTTTATGGTTAACTCCTTAATGTTAGGGGAATCGAATGCTTCTATTATCTATGGTGGATTTTTAGCATTATGTTATTTAACACCACTATTAGGCGGTTTTATCGCTGACAAATATTTAGGAAACAGATATTGCATCATCCTTGGAGGAAGCTTAATGGCGATTGGACAATTCTTATTGTTTTATAGTGCTGTAACTTTCGAAAGCTCGCTAGACACTTCGAAAACTGCATTTTGGCTAGGTCTATTGGTGATTGTTTTTGGTAATGGATTCTTCAAACCGAATATCTCATCAATGGTTGGTAGTCTTTATCCTGCACAAGAAAAAAGTAAACTAGACTCTGCTTTCACGATTTTCTATATGGGTATCAACATTGGTGCGTTATTAAGCCAATATTTTGTACCTCTTATTGCGGACGTTGTTGTTGATGGGCAAAGAGATGTACACGCTTTTAAATGGGGTTATCTAGCTGCTGGTATCGCAATGGTTTTAGGAACAATTACTTTTATCATTCTTAAAAACAAATATGTTGTTGATCCAGAAGGAAAACCAATCGGAGACATTCCTAAGAAGTCTGATGTAAAAGATGCTGAAAACGAATCTGCTAAATTTGCATCTAGCGCTTTATTAGGTTCTTTAGTATTATTCATCGTGTTGTTCTTCACATTCAGATATCTATCGGTTGACGAAATTTGGTTTTCAAAATTCGAAATAGGAACCTTAGTTAAAGGAATTATTTATCCAATTATCTACTCTTCTGGTATATCGCTAGCGATATTAATTTTATTAGACAAAGCGCTTACAAAAGTAGAAACGCAAAGGATTTTAGTAATCTATATTGTTTCGTTCTTTATTATTTTCTTCTGGGCAGCGTTCGAACAAGCTGGATCTTCATTAACCTTTATCGCTGATAATCAAACGGACAGAACATTCTTATTCGGATGGCAAATGCCTGCTTCGATGGTACAAATCTTTAACGGTATTTTCGTTGTAATGCTTGCGGTGCCTTTCAGTATTCTTTGGGACAAATTGAGAGCTAAAGGTAAAGAACCTGTATCTCCACTAAAACAAGCGATGGGACTTATCTTAATCGCGGTAAGTTATTTCATCATTGCGCATAATGTAAAAGATCTAGGTAATGATGGACTACTTGCTATCAAATGGTTGGTATTACTATATTTCATCCAAACTTGTGGTGAGTTATGTCTTTCTCCAATCGGTTTATCATTGGTAGGAAAATTATCTCCAAAAAGATTCGCATCATTACTTTACGGTGTGTTCTTTATTTCGAATGCTGCAGGTTATGCTCTTGCTGGTACATTAGGATCTATACTTCCTGCAACAGGTGACAAATATAAGATGGCTCAAGAAAAAGTAGGTGTCAACTTGCAAGATGTCCTTGATAAAAAAGTAACTTTAACGCCAGAGCAAACGGCTAAGTTTAGCGAAATGCACTTACCAACAGAATATACAACATTTGCGGGCTTTACAATCCACAACTTGTATGAATTCTTCATGGTATTCGTTATCCTTTGTGGTATTGCGGGTGTCTTATTAGCATTAATTTCTCCAAAATTGAAGAAAATGATGCATGGTGTTAACTAGACCAAATCTAATTCAACAATAAATCTTAAAAACCTCTGAGCAATCGGAGGTTTTTTTGTACTTTCGTATGATGTTTTTTATGAAACATGTCACTGAAGTTTATTCAATTCAATTTTAAATGAGTTTAACATTACAAGAAATTCAGGATTTTAAAGGCAAATATCCAAAACAAATTTGGAGTCTTTTCTTCTCTGAAATGTGGGAGCGTTTTTGCTTCTACGGTATGCGTGGGATGTTGGTATTCTTTATGATCCACCAACTTAACTTCCACGAAAAAGAAGCCAACTTACAATATGGCGCAACACAAGCCTTTGTCTACGCTTTCACTTTTATTGGTGGACTTTTCGCAGATAAGATTTTAGGTTTCAGAAAATCATTATTCTGGGGAGGATTATTAATGATTGTCGGTAGTATACTTTTGGCAGTTGATCCGCACGTTTATTTCTACTTCGGACTAGCTTTCATCATTATTGGTACAGGTTTTTTTAAACCAAATATCTCAACAATGGTTGGCGAACTTTACAAAGAAGGAGATAACAGAACCGATGCAGGCTTTTCATTATTCTATGCAGGGATTAACCTTGGTGCATTTTTAGGAGGATACGTTTGTGTCGCAATTGGTAAAGGTTATATGCTTTCATCTGTTATCGACGAAGCGCATCGTTGGAATGTCGCTTTCGGACTGGCTGCTGTTGGGATGTTAGTGAGTTTGATTAATTTCCATTTCACTAAAAAGAAACTAGGTCCAATCGGGTTACAACCAGGACATCCTGACGCCATCGTAAAAACAAAACCACTTCCAAAATGGGCAGAATATGCAGTCTATGTTGGCACTTTATTATTGATTCCTTTGATTCAAATAATGGTTTCGAAAACAGAGTACACAGATTATTTCATGTACATCATTGG
>JAEXRP010000030.1:0-64411 GCA_023440705.1 Bacteroidota bacterium | reverse complement strand
GAAATATACTTACCATTCGAGGTTTTCATCAAATCTTTGATACGATCAGTAATTGTCAAATTTCCTTCTGCGTCAATCGTTCCGCAATCTCCCGTTCGGAACCAACCATCTTCTGTAAAGACTTTCGCCGTTTCTTCAGGACGATTGTAGTAACCTTTCATGATGCCGTTTCCTTTTGCAAGAATCTCTTCGTCATCACCAATTTTAATTTCAACGCCCGGTAATGTACGACCAGTTGTCCCAAATTTATATTTAGTTAAAGGATAAAGCGCCAAAGTTGCCGTCGTTTCAGTTAGTCCGTAGCCAACCGTCAAATGAATGCCCATCGCATCAAAAAACTTTGCAATCTCAGGAGAAATTGATGCACCACCACAAGGCATAAACCACAATCTACCGCCTAACTGTCCTTTTATCTTTTTGAAAACTAAAGTGTTGGCAAGATTATATTTTAAACCCAATCCCAATGGAATTGATTTTTCTTGTCGTTTTAATTCGTGATATTGAGAACCAACACCCAAAGCCCAATTAAAAATCTTTTGTTTAGTCGGTGAAGAACTCTGAATCGTTTCTTGAATTTTAATATAAATTTTCTGATAAAATCTCGGAACCGAACACATCATCGTTGGTTGCACAATCGGCAATTCTTCCGCAATCGCTTTTGTATTCGTCAAAAACGAAACTTTTGCTCCGCCAGACATCGCTAGTAAAGTCCAACTTCTTTCGAAAACGTGGGTTAATGGTAAAAACGCAAACGAATGTTCGTCTTCGAAGTTTTTAAATTTAAAAAACTCAAAGTGAGCATCAAAAGCTTTCACAAAATTCCCGTGCATCAACATCACACCTTTTGGCGTTCCTGTCGTACCAGAAGTATAAATAATGGTCGCCAAATCATCTTCTTGCATATCCAAAATCTCCAAGTTTTCGCTTGCAGGTTTTATGAATTTTTGAAGATGAATACTTTGGTCGTGAATGATTCTTTCGTAAGTTTTGGTAACGATAATCTTTTCAAGACTCGGACATTCTTCCAACAAAGCAATGGCATTGTCGTAATGCTCTTTGTTACCTGTCAAGATAATTTTTGCACCCGAATCTAGGATAACATGTTTCGCTTGATCTTTAGTATTGGTCGAATATATCGGCACCGTCACCGCACCAATCGCCAAAGTCGCCAAGTCCATCGTAATCCACTCCGCAGAGTTGTCAGAATAGATCGCAACGCGGTCACCTTTTTGGATGCCGGCTTCCTTCAATGCATTTGCGGTTTTGAAAACCACCGTCTTCAATTTTCTCCAATTAAGATGCGACCAACCTGCTCCACTTTTGAAACCGATAGCCTGCTTTAGAGGATAATTTTGCGCATTGGTTATCAGGAAATTTGCAATATTCATTATTTATCTTGTATATAATTTTTCAAATGAAAATCGAAACTTTCCGAAACGGGAATAAAATCGAAATTCAATTTTTTTTTAATTTTTTGATTGCTGAGTTTGGACTCAGAAGTTATGGCTTCAACATTAACTTTGTTCGCCATACGAAGACTCGGGATAAGCCAACCAAATAAAGTATTAAGCGTTCTTCCGATATTTAAAACAGATTTAGAAATAATTTTGACAGGAGATTTACCAACAGCTGTTCTCACTTTATTAGCGATGATTTCATTTTTAATATTTTCAGAATTTAAAACAAATCTTTGATCAAATATATTAGAATCCATCAACTGAATACTAATTTTTGCCACATCACGAACGTCAACATAACCAGAAGATCCATCTGTCGAAAATCCTGATTTTGCAAGTTGCCCAAACATCTCACCACTACTACTCGACCAATTGCCAGAACCAATGATAATCGACGGATTTACGATGACAACATTGAGACCTTCAGCTGCTGCGCGCCAAATCTCCATTTCGGAGAAATGTTTGGATTTAGCATAAGGCGAATGATCTAATTTGGAATTAAAATCACAAGTTTCGTCCTGTAATTTTTCGTCATTAAAACCATCTAAAACGGCTACAGAACTTACAAAACAAAATTTCTCTACACCAGAATCTTGTACAGCGTACAATAAATTCTTTGTTCCTTCGATATTGGTTTTGTACATCTCTTCGCGATCTTTCGGGTGAAAGCTAACTTTTGCCGCACAATGGTAAATTTCAGAAACATTTTCAACGGCTTTTTCTAAAGAAAAAATATCGTCAAAATCGGTATCAATCCATTCGATTTGGTTAAAATAAAAATCAGGCTGGTCGGTATAGAATTTATACGAATGCAGAACATCTTTCAAATCGCTATTTGGACGTTTGGTAGCACGAACTTTACGTCCTTGTTTCAGAAGTTCTAAAACAATGACGCGCCCCAAAATCCCCGTTGCACCAGTTACTAAAATGTATTTTTCCTGCGGATGTGCCTCCAAGCTGTAGTTTTTATAAAATCAAGTCCCGACAAAGATACGCATTGAAACTCTAAATTAAAACCTCTTATTTATCAAACAAAAATGCTTTAACTGCAATTGCAAAATCCGTCGGATTATTGGCTTGCACCCAATGCGAAGCATTTGCAATCTCCACCAAACTAGAATTCGGAAACTGTTGCTTGATTAAAAAATCGTCTTGTGGAAGAATATAGTTGGATTTCGAACCTTTAATAAACAAAGTAGGTCCATTGTAAACACCGAATTTAATAGCATTAGAAACAAATTCTGTATAGTTATCCGCCAAAGTTTGGAGGTTAAAACGCCAATCCAACTTCTTATCATCCGTCCAATAAAGATTTTTCATCAAAAACTGAATAACAAAAATTTCTGGGATAAATTCTTTAAGAACATCTTCCACATCGTGACGCGATTCAACTTTAGAAAAATCAACCGACTGCAAAGCTTTAATGATACCTTGATGATGCGGTGGATAAGCTTTTGGCGAAATATCGACAACGATAAGTTTTTCTACTTTTTCAGGAAAATTAATAGCGCATTGCATCAGCGCTTTTCCACCAAGAGAATGCCCCAAAAGATAGGCTTTATCCATGTTATGAGCATTCATATAATTGATAATATCATTGGCTAAATCATCATGCGTCATCGATGGCGAATGAAAACTTCTACCGTGATTTCGTAAATCCAACAAATGCGTCGGCATCATTTCTCCAAATTCTTTCCCGAAACTTCCCCAGTTATCGAGCATTCCGAAAAGCCCATGTATCACCAACAAAGGCGTCCCAGCCTTATCTTCTCCGTATATTTTAGAATGTAATATTTCCATTATTATTTTCTTAACAAGACCTTTTGCAAAACATATAGTTGCATCATCGATATAAAACACTGAAATACAATCAATTAAAAACTGCAATTAGGCTTGTACAATTTACGATAAATATTCGGGAAAATCTTTAGCCAAGAATATAAAAATATATGATTCTAAATAGTTTTAAAAATAGGTAGAAATACCTATAAGAAACCGGATATATCATCATTGTAATGTTAATCTACTAGAAATACCTTTGTTACATAAAAACAATTAAAAAATTAATACAATGAAAAAATTATTATTTATCCTATTTGTAGGATTATTTACAACTACAATTTTATTTTCTTGCCACAGAAATGATGGCGATGACAGTGGTAATAATAACAACACGGGTGGTTCAGCTTCATTAACCGCTGAACGTTATGGTTTTGACGGAAATTCGAGTGCGGGAAAATTCAGTTCTACTGCAGCAGGAATTGCAAAAACATCTGTATCTGGTATGACTATCATTACAATATCCGGAATTAAAGACGGTGGAAAGGAATCTATAAACATCGTTCTTTACGGTGATGTAGCGGTTAACAAAACCTATGCATTGGGAAGTGGTTCGCAAAACGGAATTGTTATGAGAAAAGATTATCAGAATGTTACAGATCAATCCATGTCTTATAGCACTGATAACAACGGAACCTTGATGACTGGTGGTGGTGAAGTAAAAATAACTGCAGTAAATGGAAATCAAATTGAGGGTACTTTCGTTGCAATTTGCCATAACAATAGTGGGAAAGAAGCATTTGCGGAACAAGGAAAATTTACTGGAACGATTAATTAATTTTTAGATTTCATAAACCATGAAAACAAAATTATTTTTTCATTTACTTATTTTAATATTTACAGGACATCTTTGGAGTCAATGTCCAACTGGAAATGTTGAAATTAGAACACAAATCAATCTCTTTGTAATATGCCCAACATCTGTACCTATTTAAATTTAAAGCAGGACAAATCATTACCAAAAAACTATTGAACTAAGTAAAATAAAGTACAACTTTCAAAATTCTTAAGATTTTGAAAGTTTGTTTTTTTTGTTGAATCGTTACAATAATTACATTTGTATAAACTTAACACTGTGAAAACCAAAAACTTTATCTCTATATTTTTTCTTTTTGTATTTGTTATTTTCCAGTCTCAGAAACTATCTCGAGAAGAGGAGAAACTGGAGAATTCAATTAAGCTTTTATCGGATTATAAATTGGATTCTGCCGAAGTTCAGCTGAAAGAAATTATAAAACCAGAAATCAGAAAACATCAACCGAAAGTTTTCATTCGTGCAGAAATTAATCTCGGTCGGATTTATGGCGATAAAGGCGAAAATGTTCTCGCATTGCAACATTATCAGAACGCTTTAAAAACCGCAGAATCTACAAATGACAATGAATTGATTCCGCACGTTTTAAAAAATATTGGCGTTTTATATGTCAGTTGGAAAAAATTGGATGAAGCTTTTCTTTATTATGATAAAGCCGAAAAAATTGCAACAGAAACCGGAAACAAAGAACTCGTTGCCGATTGTCATAATAACAAAGGAATTGTTTTTGAACAAAAAGAAGATTATCCAAAAGCACTTAATTCGTACAAAACCGCATTGCAACTTTATTTGCAAAAAAATATCCCAAAAAAAATTGCGATGTCTTACAGCAATATTGCAATTGTTTACAAATACCAAAAAAAATATCAAGAAGCGATAAATTATAACTTCAAAGCCATTGCAATTGCAGAAAAACAAGATGATAAGTGGAGCATGGCTGCAATTTATAATAATATCGGAAATCTATATGGCGAAATTGGTGACTACAAAAAAGCAATTAATTATTGTGAAATAGCATTAAAAATCGCTAAAGAAATTGATGCCGGGGAAATCATATGGTCAATTTATGATAGCATGGCAGAGGCTGCTTCAAAAGCTGGAGATTACAAAAATGCTTTTACTTATCACAAATTATTTTCCAAAGCGATGAACGATTTTATCAACATAGAAAATACAAAACAACTTTCCGAGCTCAATATAAAATACGAATCCGAAAAAAAACAAAATCTTATCAATCAACAAAAATTTGAAATCAAACAAAAAAATAATTGGTTGATTTTTGGTGGACTTTTGTTTTTAATTTCTGTAATTGCCGCCTATTTTGTTTACAAAAATTACCAACACAAGCAAGATAAAAAACTACAAAGCGAAATTTTCCGCCAAAAAGAAGTTGCAACAAAATCACTTTTCGATGGCGAACAAAACGAGAGAATCCGTATCGCAAGAGACCTTCACGACAGTGTTGGACAAATGTTGTCTTTGATAAAAATGAACCTCTCTTCTCAAAACAAAACTGAAGAAAATGAGAACATTCAAAATCTTGTAGATAAAACCATTTCCGAAGTCAGAAGTATTTCGCACAACCTGATTCCCGAAGAATTGAATTTTGGAATTGTACGTGCTTTAGAAAACCTGAGCGACAAAATCAATGCTTCTCAAACAACAAAAATGGAACTTAATATTCCTAATGATGTTAGAGATTTTAAATTTCAAAAACAAAACGAAATTTCAATTTACAGAATCGTGCAAGAGGTCGTAAATAACATGATAAAACATGCAGATGCAAGTCTTATCAATCTATCCATCAAAAAATCAAACAACATTTTGTCCATCAACATCCGAGACAACGGAAAAGGCATGGAAGACGACTCTATTGCAAACTCTTCTGGTATAGGTTGGAAAAATATCAGCGCAAGAGTAAGTATGATGGACGGAAAAATGACAATAGAATCAGAAAAATTAGTCGGAACTAACATAGAAATATCTCTCCCTCAAAATGGATAATCTAAAAAAAATAAATATCCTTTTAGCAGACGATCATCAAATGATGATTGATGGTGTCAAAAATTTATTATCAAAAGAAACCAATTTCAACATTGTTGACGAAGCTAATAACGGACAAGTTGCCTACGAAAAAATAGCTGCAAATCCCGATGATTTTAATCTAATTTTAACGGATATAAGCATGCCTTTACTAAGCGGAACCGAACTTTGCAAAATGATTAAAAATGAATTTCCGCACATACAAGTTTTGATTTTGTCGATGTATAACAATTCGACAGCAGTGAAAGAAGCTGTTCTTGCCGAAGCCGATGGTTATATTTTAAAAAATGCCGGTAAAGACGAACTTTTGAAAGCTATTCACAGGATTTCGAATGGAGGAACTTATTTTTCGCAAGACATTATTCCGCTAATTTACAATCAGTATCACAAAGAGAAAATCCAAAACGAACAGTTATCATTATTGACGACAAGAGAACGCGAAATTCTAAGCCTAATCGTACAGGAAATGACCAGCGAAGAAATTGCCGAAGCATTATTCATCAGTAAAAAAACCGTTGATAATCATCGGCAACATCTATTAGAAAAAACAGGCTGTAAAAGTACGGTTGGATTAGTTAAGTTTGCGATAAGATTGGGGTTAGAGTAAATTAAATTACCACTTGGCCAATCGCTTCAAATAAGCTTGGATAGTATTTTCTAAACCTAAATACAAGGCTTCCGAAATCAAAGCGTGTCCAATCGAAACTTCCAACAAATTAGGAATATTGTCCGAAAAATATTTTAAATTGTCTAAACTTAAATCATGTCCTGCATTAATTCCTAAACCAAATTCGGTTGCTTTAACTGCAGTTTCGTAATAATCTTTAATCGCCGCTTCTGGATTGTTAGGATATTCTTTAGCAAAAGCCTCTGTATAAAGCTCGATGCGATCTGTTCCAGTTCTCGCCGCCCACTCCACCATTTCTGGATTTGGATCCAAGAAAATTGAAGTTCGGATTCCAGCATTTTTAAAAGTCGAAACAATATCTGTCAACTTGTCCAAATGTGTTTTACAATCCCAACCAGCATTAGAAGTAATCGCATCTTCGGCATCAGGAACTAAAGTTACTTGCTCAGGTTTCACTTCCAAAACCATTTTAATAAAATCTGGATAAGGATTTCCTTCAATGTTAAATTCGGTTGTTACCAAGGGTTTTAGATCATAAACATCTTTGCGAGTGATATGTCTTTCGTCTGGGCGTGGATGGATGGTGATACCTTGCGCACCAAACTTCTGTGCATCGATTGCAATTTGTGTTACACTTGGCACATCGCCACCTCTTGCATTTCTTAAAGTTGCAATTTTATTGATATTGACACTTAGTTTTGTTGTCATTTTTTTAATTTGATTTTAAATTTTATTGACTTGCATAATCTCCAGCTCAAAGTCTTGTGCAGCGACCAAAAGATGGTCAAAAATATCTGACTGAACGCGCTCGTAATCTGCTAAATTCGAGTAAATTGTAAAACAATAAATCTCCAATGGAAGACCTTGCGTTGTATTTTCGAGTTGTCGAACAAGGATAATTTCTTTTTGCTCGATATTAGGATTATTCTTAAGATAAGTTTCTACATATTTTCTGAAAACCCCAATATTAGTCAATTGTTGACGATTGAGATCATTTTCAGGATTGTGATAATCGCTTTGTTCTTTTTCAATTTCAGAACGTTTGGTTTTAATATAATCTGAAATTAAATTCACTTTTTCAAAAAGATCAAGTTGTTCTTCTGTTAAAAAATGAAATGATTTAATATTAAAAATCATCGATCGCTTTATACGACGAAGATTCCCTTCTGTCATCACTTGATAATTTCGAATTTCGGTGGTCATCAAATCATAAGTTGGCACTGTCGAAATCGTTTTATCAAAGTTCATAATTTTAGTTGTTAAAAGACTGATTTCCATAACGTTTCCTTCCAAATTATATTTCGGAATACCAATCCAATCGCCTACTTTCAAGCTTCGAGAAGTCGCAACATGAATTCCCGTTACAAAACCTAAAATAGTATCTCTAAACACCAAAACCATAACCGCAGTTATCGCCCCGAGACTTCCTAAAATAGTCCCTGCACTGATGTTAAAAATGATTTTGATAGCGACAAAAAACAAAATTACACCACCAAAAATCTTAACGGTTTGCGAAATCGCACGAAAAGCAATCAGCTTATAACTGTCTTTAGCAAGGATATAATAATTCTCGATGGCATTGTAAAGTCGCAAGCCCAAACCTGCAATAACTACAACTTGTCCAATATCGACAATCTTATCAAGAATACCTTTTGTAATCTTATGCATGCCCGCATAAAAAATGGAATCCAGAGCAAACGTACAAAGCCCCAGCGCTATAATGTGCGCAATTGAATTAAAAAAACGAGCTTTAATTAAAGAATAGACAAATGGATACTTTTCTGGATTCGAAAAATATTTTGAAACGAGTTTAAAGACTAATTTGATTAGAAAATCTACTAAAAACAAAAAGCCTAATAGCACCAAAATTTTGGACGTCACCTGAAAAATCCAAGCAGCATCTCCTCGAAAATACTGTGCAAAAAAAACATTAATCTGATCACTAATGTTTTGCAAAAAATCTTTGGTATCGTCCAATTCGTCTTTCATATTTACAAAATTAACAATTTATTTTTCACCTTACTGAAAATCCTTATTTTTAACTCAAATTTAGAACATGGAGGAAGGATTAATCACACTTGTCAGCATCATATTATTAATTATCGGGATTCTCGGGACATTTCTCCCTGTTTTACCAGGATTGGTCATAAGTTTGGCTGGCTTTTTAATTTTTAAATTTGGGACAGATTCGGATATGCCGATGTTATACGTTTGGATTTTCGGATTTTTGACAGCAATTTCCGCAGTTCTCAATTATGTAATTCCAGCAAGAACTAACAAAAAATATGGCGGAACACGCTGGGGAAGCATTGGCTCGTTTGTTGGGACGATTGCAGGTATGTTTTTAATTCCGGTTCCTTTTGGCTTTTTAATCGGGATGCTTTTGGGTGTGTTAATCGGAGAGCTTCTGCATGACATGAACGACAAAAAAAAAGCTTTCAACTCGATGAAAGGCGCTTTAATAGGCTTCCTTTACGGGACAGGATTTAACTTCATGGTCGGAATGGCAATGTTTTTGGTAGTTATGTATTATGCATTTTTTTAAATACATTTAAACCTCACAAAATATTAAACTATGATACGTCCTATTTTATTAACAACAATCCTATCTTTAGGGATTTTAAGTTGCGAAGCGCAGAAGAAAACAACAACTTCTACATCCAACTCTAGTTCAACTTCTACATCGACTAGCAGCCAATCTACAAACACATCAGGTTTGAAAAAAGTAAACATCGACATGGGCGATTATCAACAAATCGCAGGTACAGATCTAAGCATAAAATATAACGGAATTATCGAGGATAGCCGTTGTCCAGAGGGCATGACTTGCGTTTGGGCAGGCGTTGCAGTTGCGGAGTTAGAAGTTATGACACCAAGTTCTCGACCTAGAACAATACAATTAGCAACGACCGAAATGGAATCTCGCGGTCTTAAAAAGTCCGAAACAGTCTATGGCTACGACATTAGTTTAAAAACAGTGTCGCCTTATCCTTCCAAGAATGAAAAACCAGCTGGCACCAAAAATTCTATCGGTTTAGAAATTCAAAAGCAGAAATAAACTACCAATCAATCGCTGATTTTTGTTTCGATATTAAACATTCGTTGATTTTAGAAAAAACTTTACTTCCATAAAATCCTCGATGTACCGAAAACGGCGATGGATGCGCAGATTGAAGAATAAAATGTTTAGCAGGGTTTATTAATCCTGCTTTTTTTTGTGCAAAAGCGCCCCACAATACAAAAACAACACCTTCTTTTTCCTCCGAAATTTTTTCGATAATAAAATTGGTGAACTTTTCCCAACCCAAATCTTTGTGCGAATTGGGTTCGTGCGCTTTGACTGTCAACGTTGCATTCAGTAGTAAAACACCTTGCTTTCCCCAATCATCCAATTCGGTTTTGGAACGATCAATATTGAGATCGTTTTTTAATTCAGTAAAAATATTTTTAAGTGATGGCGGTGCTTTAACACCATCGGTCACAGAAAAACAAAGTCCGTTGGCTTGGTTATCATTATGATAAGGATCTTGACCAATAATCACGACTTTAACCTCATCAAAAGGCGTCAATTCTAAAGCGCGAAAAATTTGGTCTTTTGGTGGAAAACATTTACTGGACACATATTTCTGATTAACATTTTGCCACAAATTTTTAAAATAGTCGCTTTCTTTTATTGGTTTTAAAATTTCTTCCCAAGTCATTTGACAAAATTAATTGTAATAATTTTCATGAACAAATGTCAGCACAAACCAAGTTTGTATAATTTTTGATAATTTAGAACAAAAGAAAGAATATGCTTAAAGATTTTTCAAGTCTTGCAAAAGACATCAACATACCTACGGAGAATTTAAAAAAATTCGTTCAAGATTTTGAATTAAATATCGACTCTGTCATCAATGACAAAATGCAAGCGACGCCAGAGTTTACAAAATTTGTGAAAGAACAAAAAGACTTTCTATCAAAATACAGCAGCGACCTAGAAAAAGAGAAAACACCAAAAGATATTGCGGAAACAATTTCGAAACCCATAGAAGAAGTTGATGATTTAATTAATAAAGAACATAAAAATCTTTTTGACAACGGACTTTACAAAGCTTCTGTGTCTAGTTACAATATCGATCGAGAATTAGGCGGCGATTATCAATTTGTATATGATTATTTTGGGAAGAAAACGCCACTTTTCCAAAAAGATTTTATCGGTTACAGCGATTTGTATTTTTACATTATCGACATGCTAGAACCTTTCACCGACGAGAATCAGCTTAACAACTGGGGAATCCATCGTGCGGCAGGAATTATACTTTATGGTCCTCCAGGAAGCGGAAAAATATTTTGGGCAAAACGCATTGCAAAAATTATCGATTACAAATTCGAAGAAATTCGAAAATCTTATCTAAAAACTAATTTCTTTAATAATGAAAAATCGGATTTTAATGACTTTTTAGTTAGCATCATGAAGCAAGAAAAAATTCTTCTATTCTTGGATGATTTCGATGTTATTATGGAAGAAAAAGAAAGTCAAGATAATTATGCTTGGGAACTTAAGGAAACTAAAAACATTATTTTCCATACCATCGACAAGTTCGAGAAAGAGCACATCTTAATGATTGGCGCTGCAAAAAATGTCTCGGATATAGACTCAGAAATCCTTGCGCCAGGACGCTTTGATGTGATGATTCCGATTTTCCCTCCGAATCCGCAAGAACGCGCCGAAATGATTTTGTATTATATGTTACAGAATCTTGCCGAAGATGCGACTTTACTAGAAGTTCTAAAATATAATAAAGCCGACCAATTACCTTTTTGGCGAGAAAGCGCAAACAAAATGAAAGCTTTCTCCAACACGATGATTATTGACTTTACACAAAGTCTCAAAAAACGAATCCGAAATCTTTATCTTAAAAAAGAGGTTACAACTTTAAAAATCGATCAGACAATTTTGGATGCTGCGCTCAAGGAAGCTGCGGGCAAATTGACACAAGAATATCTCAACAGTATACATTTATTTTTGCAAGAAGTAAGTATTAATTCGGAGGAAGAATTTTATCCAAGAATCTTGACGCTGCAACAAGAACTTCAATTCTATATCAGAAAAGAAGAACCTATGCGAAGTATCGGTTTTAATAAAGATGAAAATCCCGAGAATAATTCGTAGAAAATGGCTTTAAATATTTTTGAATGCCTAATTTTGCAAAACTAATTGACAAACACCCGTGATCAACAACGACCAGATAAAAGAAATCAGTGCCAGAATTAAGGATTTGCACAAATATCTTCAAATCGAAAAAAAGAAAATCGAGATCAGCAATGATGATGAAAAAACGGCAGCTCCAGAATTTTGGGATAATCCAAAAGAAGCCGAAGTTTTCTTAAAACAACTTCGTTCTAAAAAGAAGTGGGTTGAAGATTACGAAGATATTTTTACTGAGTTCGAAGATTTGCAAGTTTTGATAGAATTTGCAAAAGAAGATGCTGACAGCGAAAAAGAACTGGACGAAAATTTCCCAAAACTTGTCGAAAAAATTGAAAATTTAGAATTCAAAAACATGCTTTCTAATGAAGGTGATGAGCTTTCTGCTGTACTTCAAATTACGGCTGGCGCAGGCGGAACCGAAAGCTGCGATTGGGCAGGAATGCTGATGCGTATGTACATCATGTGGGCAGAAAAGCAAGGCTATAAAGTTAAGGAGCTTAACTTCCAAGAAGGCGACGTGGCTGGTGTCAAAACGGTGACTTTGGAGATCGAAGGCGAATTTGCTTTTGGCTATCTAAAAGGTGAAAATGGCGTCCATCGTTTGGTGAGAATTTCGCCGTTTGATAGTAATGCAAAGCGACATACGAGTTTTGCTTCGGTTTACGTTTATCCTTTGGTTGATGACACGATTGAGATTAACATTAATCCCGCTGATATTAGTTTTGAAACCATGCGTTCGTCAGGTGCTGGTGGACAAAATGTTAACAAGGTAGAAACCGCGGTTAGACTACGACATGCGCCGACTGGTATTATCATAGAAAACTCGGAATCGCGCTCTCAGCTTCAAAACAAAGAAAAAGCGATGCAACTCTTGAAGTCTCGACTTTACGAAATGGAACTTGAAGAGAAAATGCGCGCCCGTAACGAAATTGAAGCCAACAAAATGAAAATTGAATGGGGAAGCCAAATCCGAAATTATCTTATGCATCCTTACAAATTGGTAAAAGATGTACGGTCAGGATTTGAAACTTCGGATGTTGACGGCGTGATGAATGGAAACATAACCGCCTTTTTAAAATCCTTTCTAATGGCGGAAGGACAAGCCGAAGCTGATGAAAGTCAGTTTTAAAACCGATAAATTTTAACTAAAATTAACGCCCTTTATCATAGATAAAATTAATCAATTAAGTATATTTGCGACACAAAAATTAATATGGAACACTTTGAAAGCTGGAAAGACTTATTAAACCCCGAGTTTTACATTAAAATGGGTGGGTTTTGGCTAATATTATTCATCATTTTTGCAGAAACTGGACTTTTCGTTGGTTTCTTTTTACCAGGAGATTCTCTATTATTCGTATCAGGAATTTATGCAGTAGAAATCGTTAAAGAATCACTTGGTGGGACAGGCAACGATCTTCTAGACACTACCCTTCTTGCAAGTTGTATTTCTTTAGCTGCAATCATCGGTAACGAAGTTGGATATTATTTCGGTGTTAAAACTGGACCAGCTTTGTACAAACGTCCTGACACAATGCTTTTCAAAAAGAAATACCTTTATCAAGCGCATGATTTTTTCGAAAAACACGGTAGTATGGCGGTTATTATGGCAAGATTTTTACCAGTTGTAAGAACTTTCACCCCGATTGTTGCTGGTATTGTTAAAATGGACAAGAAAAGATTTTTGCTAGACAACATTATTGGTGCGGTGCTTTGGTCATTTAGTTTGGTATTTGCAGGACATTATTTAGATAAAGTTTTTAAGGATCAATTCGGGATCGACCTTAAGTCTCACCTAGAATGGATCATCATTATCATTGTTCTTGTTACAACACTTCCTGTATTAATCAAATTTGTATTTGGAGGTCCAAAAGAAGAGCCAAAAGGTCCACAAGAATAAATTTTTTCTTAAATTATATTAAAAAAGAATCTCAAATGAGGTTCTTTTTTTGTTGGAAAATAATATTTTTCTATATTCGAAAAAGAATAAAAAATAACACAATATGCAAACATTAGTATCACAAGCTACCGACCTAGAAAAGGCGGAGTTTTACAAAAAAACCTACGGACACGTTGCTTTAGCAATTTTGGCTTTCATCGTTGTCGAAACAGTATTAATTAATATCGTCCCTGAACAATATATTTTTGCGATGTTTCAGCAAAAATTTACTTGGTTATTTATTCTTGGTGCATTTTGGTTAGCATCAACATTAGCTAACAAGTGGACATTGGCGCAAAGCCGCTCGACACAGTACATGGGACTTGGTTTTTATGTCTTGTTAGAAGCTATCATCTTCTTACCAATCATGTACATTGCCGTTGGATACACAGGTTTAGAAGTTATCTATCAAGCTGCAATTCTTACATTAGCTTTATTTGTTGGACTTAGTGCTTATGCTTTCTTTAGTAAAACTGATTTCTCTTTTTTAAGATCCATCATCGTTATTGGAGGATTTGTCGCTTTAGGACTGATTGTTGCAGGCGCAATTTTCGGATTCAACTTAGGGCTTTGGTTTTCTGTAGGGATGATTTTGATAGCATCTGCAAGTATCCTTTACCAAACTAGTAAATTAAAAGACACCTATGCTACAGATCAATATGTAGGGGCATCTTTACAATTATTCTCATCAATCATGTTACTATTCTGGTACATTCTTAGAATCTTGATGAGTAGAAGAAATTAATCAAATCAATATATCAAAAAAGAAAGGCTCGGATTTTAAAATCTGAGCCTTTTTGGATTTAACATCGTTGGAAAAATCATCACTTCTTGTCCAAAAACCTTATCGATGCGTTCAGCAATATTTGGAAGCTCGCTTAACAGGAATCCTTCTCTTAGTTCCTCATTTGCGAAGACCAAAAGAAGATTGGTATTACGACCTTCTCTTACCATATCAGTGCTAACTTCGGACAGAATATATTTGTCCACATCTATTAAGTTTTCGACCATGTTATGAAGCTCATTATCACAATATTGATCCCATTCTGGAATGCGATTTTCGGTTGTATGAAAAGTGATACTTAAAATACTCATTTATTTGATTTTAATTAGACAATTAGTTGAATTTGATAGGCAATATTAGGCAAAATTTTCGTATTTTAGCAGATGCGTTTGCTAATGGAAAATTTTAGCAAAAATAGCATTAAAATCAATTTTAAAGAACTAAAAAATAGGGAATTTTCCCGGTTAATTTTAAAGAATATAGATGAGATCAGAAGGAGAAAAGTTAATTCCTATCAACATTGTTGATGAAATGAAGTCCTCTTATATCGATTATTCGATGTCGGTAATTGTTTCCAGAGCCTTACCTGACGTAAGAGACGGATTAAAACCAGTACACAGAAGGGTACTTTACGGGATGTATGGCTTGGGTGTTTTTTCTAATAGAAAATATTTAAAATCTGCCAGAATTGTTGGGGACGTTTTGGGTAAATATCACCCACACGGCGACAGCTCGGTTTACGATGCAATGGTGCGTATGGCTCAACCTTGGAGTCTTCGTTACGAGCAGGTAGATGGTCAAGGTAACTTCGGATCTATGGACGGTGACCCGCCAGCAGCAATGCGTTACACCGAGGCTAGACTTAAAAAAATCTCTGACGAAATCCTTGCAGATCTTGACAAAGAAACTGTAGATTTCCAAAATAACTTTGATGATAGCTTAACTGAGCCAACAGTTTTGCCAACGAAAATCCCTAACCTTTTGGTGAATGGTGCATCTGGTATTGCAGTTGGTATGGCAACTAATATGGCGCCACACAACTTATCAGAAAGTATTGATGCAATTTGTGCATACATCGATAATCGCGAAATTACGATCGATGAGTTGATGAAGCATATCATTGCGCCTGACTTCCCTACTGGTGGTATTATCTACGGTTATGATGGTGTTAGAGATGCTTTCCATACAGGTCGTGGACGTATTATTTTGAGAGCTAAAGTTGGCTTTGAAGAAATCGGAAACCGTAATGCAATTATCGTTTCAGAAATTCCTTATCAGGTTAACAAAGCTGAAATGATTGCAAGAACTGCAGAGTTGGTTAAGGATGATAAAATCCCTGGAATTTATGAAATCCGTGACGAGTCTGACAGAAACGGTCTTCGTGTTGTTTATGAATTGAAAAACGACGCGATTCCGAATGTTGTACTTAACTTATTGTACAAGTATACGGCACTACAAACGTCTTTCAGTGTTAACAATATTGCATTGGTTAAAGGTCGTCCAGAGCAACTTAACTTAAAAGATATTATTCATCATTTCGTAGATCACCGTCACGTTGTTATCGTTAGACGTACCGAATACGAATTGAGAAAAGCGCGTGAAAGAGCGCATATTTTAGAAGGATTCATGAAGGTAATCGGAACGCAAGAGTCTTTGGACAAAGCGATTTCTATTATTCGTCATAGTGCGAATCCTGCGGAAGCGAAAGAAGGATTAATTGCAGAATTCGACCTTAGCGACATCCAAGCTCAAGCGATTCTAGACCTAAGACTTGCTCGTCTTACAGGAATGGAATTAGACAAAATCCGTGATGAGTACGAACAAATCATGGCTTTGATTAATGACTTGGAAGATATTTTAGCAAACGAACCAAGAAGATATCAAATTATTAAAGATGAACTTCTTGAAATTAAAGAAAAATATGGCGACGAAAGACGTTCAGAAATCGATTATTCTGGTGGAGAAATGTCAATCGAAGACCTTATCCCAGACGAAAAAGTTGTATTGACAATTTCGCACGCTGGTTATATTAAAAGAACACTTCTTTCAGAATACAAAGTTCAGTCAAGAGGCGGCGTAGGAAATCGTGGTGCAACAACACGTGACGAAGATTTCTTAGAATACATTGTTACAGCAACCAACCACGAGTATTTACTATTCTTTACTGAAAAAGGAAAATGTTTCTGGTTAAGAGTATTCGAAGTTCCTGAAGGTTCTAAAACGGCTAAAGGTAGAGCAGTTCAAAATCTTATTAACATCGAACCAGATGATAAGATTAAAGCTTACATCCGTACCAAAGATCTTAAAAACGAAGAATACACAAGTCAAATGAATGTGGTGATGATTACCAAAAACGGAACCATCAAAAAAACATCATTGGCTGCATATTCTAGACCAAGAACTAATGGTGTTAACGCGATCGAAATTCGTGAAGATGATATGCTTTTAGGTGCAAAATTAACGAACGGAAGTTCTGAAATTATGATTGCTTCTAAAGGTGGTAAATGTATTCGTTTCCCAGAAGAGAAAGTACGTGCTGTTGGTAGAACATCGATTGGTGTACGTGGTATCGATCTTGGAGCAGGTGATGAAGTTATCGGTATGATCGTCGTTAATGATTTAGAAAATGATACTGTATTAGTTGTATCTGAAAAAGGTTACGGAAAACGTACTGCTGTTGAAGATTATCGTATCACAAACCGTGGTGGTAAAGGTGTTATTACACTTAACATTACAGAAAAAACAGGTGATCTTATCGCCATCCAATCAGTTACTGACGAAGATGGATTAATGATTATCAACCGTTCTGGTGTTGCTATTAGAATGAACACTGCCGAACTTCGTGTGATGGGTAGAAATACGCAAGGTGTTAAATTGATTAACCTTAAAGGAAATGACGAAATTGCTGCAATTGCAAAAGTAGAAATGGACAAAGATGTTGAGGATGAAGATTCTGAAAATTCTGAAAACGGAGAAGCAACAACTAACGAAGATGGTACAACAATTGTAAATGAAACATCTTCTGAAGAAAATCCAACATCAGAAACTACGGAAGAAAACGAAGACAACAATAACGAAGAATAAATTTTAAAATAAATGAAAAAAATATTTTTAAGCTTAACAATGATCGCGGCTTCGCTGTCATTTGCTCAAAAAAAAGAAATCGCTAATGCAGTAAAAGCTGCAGACCAAGGCGATGTTAACGGAACTGCGGCTGAAGTATCAAAAGCTGAAGCTATTTTCGGAGACAAAATCTATTTATTAGAGCCATCTCTTCAAGAACAATATTATTACGCTAAAGGTCTTGGCCTAGTAAAAGCTGGAAAAATTGCGGAAGGTGCACAAATCCTTTCAAAAATTACAGATTTAGGAAAGTCTACAATCTACTCTGGTAAAGACAATGACAAAAACAAAGTTTACTTTGTAGGAAAAGAACAAGCTGATAAACTAGGTGCTGGATTATCTTTAAAAGAAGAAAAATATTCTCCATCTTTAGCTAGTAAATTGGGTAATCAACTCAATGCGTCATACCAAGCGATTAACAAAAAAGCTTACGACCTTTATCAAGCCAAAGATTTAGCTGGCGCAGCAAAACAGTTCGAAGAAGCTTATTATTTATCAAAAGCAGCAGGTGCCGAAAATCAAAGTTTGCTTTATTCTTCAGCTGTATCTTATGCACAAGGTAACAAGAAAGAAGAATCGGCGAAAGTTTTCGATCAATTAATCACAATGAATTATACTGGTGTTGAAACCGTATATACTGCTAAAAATAAGAAAACAAATGCTGTTGACAACCTAGATAAAGCGACTTTTGATCTTTATAAAAAGATGGGAGCTTCTAGTGATTATACTGACTTTAAAGAAGAAAAAACACCAAGCAAAGAAGAGGAAATGTACGATATCCAATCTGCTTTGTTAATGGAAATGGAAAAGTATGATCAAGCGATTGATGTTGCACAGAAAGGTCTTAAAAAATTCCCGAACAACGCAAAACTTGGTAACACTTTAGGACTTGCTTATTACAAAGCTGGGAAAACTGAAGAATTTGTAAATTCATTAAAGTCTCAAATTGCTAAAAACCCTAACGATGCAGTTAATTACTACAATCTAGGTGTAGTTTTAAGCAAAGATGCTTCTAAACAAAAAGAAGCTGAAGAGGCGTTCAACAAGTCAATAAACCTTGATCCTAGCAATAAGAATGCATTAACCAATATGGTATATCTTATCATGGGAGATGACTCAAAAGCGGTTGATGAATTCAACGCCCTAAGAAAAGCTAAGAAAATTGACGAAGCTAATAAGGTAATGGATCTGCGTCGTGCAAGATTTGCAAAAGCAATTCCTTATGCAGAAAAAGCTTATGCGCTAGATCCTAAAGATGGTGACATGGTTTCGCTTCTTAAAGCATTTTATAATGCAACACAGAATACAACTAAATTCAATGAGTTTAAAGCTAAAGAAGCTGAACTTAAAAAATAAAAAAATTGGAGGCCTTGGCTTCCAATTTTTGTTTAAAGGCAAATAATTAAACTATCTTTGTAATTAAGATTTTAAAACTAAAAAATAATGAAATTTTTCATCGACACTGCTAATTTGGAGCAGATTAAAGAAGCTCAAGACTTAGGAATTTTGGATGGTGTTACAACCAATCCATCGCTAATGGCTAAAGAAGGTATCGCTGGTAAAGAAGCAATCAACAAACATTATGTTGACATTTGCAATATCGTAGATGGTGACGTTTCTGCAGAAGTTCTTTCAACAACTTATGAAGAAATGATCAAAGAAGGTGAAGAGCTAGCGGCTTTACACGAAAGAATCGTTGTTAAAATCCCAATGATTAAAGACGGTATCAAAGCGCTAAAATACTTCTCTGACAAAGGCATCAAAACCAATTGTACATTAGTATTCTCAGCTGGTCAAGCTTTGTTAGCTGCAAAAGCTGGAGCAACTTACGTATCGCCTTTCTTAGGAAGATTAGATGATATTTCTGTTGATGGTATAGAGTTAATCCAAGAGATCAGAATAATCTACGATAACTATTTATTTGATACTCAAATTTTAGCAGCGTCTATCAGAAATCCAATGCACATCATTAACTGTGCAAAAATCGGAGCTGATGTTATCACTTCGCCACTTCCATCAATCCTTAACTTGTTAAAACACCCATTAACAGACAGCGGATTGGCACAATTTGTTGCTGATGCTAAAAAAATGAACTAATCATTTTTACTTGATAAATATAAAATCCGAAGTTTTGGCTTCGGATTTTTTTTGGTTTAAATTTATTTTAAAAGATCAGGTTCTAGAGTATTATTATTTTTCTTAAGTTTCTTTTGTGTCCGAGCTTCATAATCTTTAAGCGCTTTTTCTTGAGGAATTAGATTTCCTGACTCGTCATACATTTGTAAAACTTTATCAGTGTATGCCTTTCTAACACCAGCGATAGGATCTTTAAGATAATTTTTATAAAGTTTCACATATTGTTTATAAGTTACAGGAGTTGCATTAATTTGCTTCTCAAAATCGTCATCCAAATCTTGCTTAATAATATTTTGAACGCCTTTTAATTCAAAAGAAATTGTTTCATTTAGATTAGTCGCTTTAACAATCAAACCTGGTAATCCACGAAATTTATAAGGTCCATCTTGCAATGGAATCGAACTTGTAAACCACACCATCCACTTTCGTCCTGCAAAGTAAGTTTCGGCTTTTTGACAATCCCACTTCCCTATTTTTTGTTTGTCCGAAAGAACCTTCCAAGTTATTTTTCGATCATCCGTTTGATTATAGAAATCTGGCCAAATTTTATTAATAAAATTGATTTTAAAATCAGGATAAGTTTTATAAACTTTATGCTCTATAACGCCATTCGGCGTACCTTCGTTACTTATCATCATATCGCCATCTGCGTTCTTAACAAATTCGTGTTTCTTTAACCTCGAATCCAGAATCGAATCTCGCATATACACATTCTGGCTATAATATTTTGAACCTTTGGAGAGAACATCCAATCGCATCATTTCCACAATTACAGAATCGCGATTTGTAGAATCCGTTGCAATCTTATATTCATACAAAAAGCGTTGACTTTGCGCATTTACAAATATCAACTGAATAAATAATAAAAAGAGAAATGAAAATTTTTTCATGGTGTTTCTGTTTTTACTAAAATAAAAAAATTACTTGAAAGACAATTCTATTTTGTTATTGTCTTTTTTAAGTTCTTCCTTTAACTGAGCTTCACGTTCTTTCATCCAACGATTATCGCCTTCCGCTGGCGTCATGACAATCCCGCCCATAGTTGCTTGTTTGAAGCCTTGTGTGGGATCTTTCGCATAATCATCCAGCAACTTTTGATATTGTTTCATACTTAAAGCCAATTCATTTTTTGGTTTTTTGTAATTTTTAACTTCTTCAGCAGTTAAGGTTTTAATGCCTTTCAGTTCCAAAATATGAGATTGTGTTTTATCTTCAATTTTAACAATTAAGCCAGGAAGTCCAGAAAACTTGTAAGGACCGTCCTGCAACGGAATTTCATTAGTGAACCACGCTGTCCATAGTCTTCCCGCAAAATCTAAAGTTGCTTTTTGTGTCTGCCACTTCCCTATTTGTTGCTTGTCTGGAAGAATTTTCCATGTTAGTTTTCTTTCGTCTGCAATTTTATAACGATTCATTCCGATACGGTTATGTAACTCTGTTTTAAAATCGGGATAAGTTTTTGAAACAGAATAACGTTCTGCATCCACCTTCATATTAGGTTTAATATTAACCATCCCAGTCGCTTTTAACTCAGTTTCTAAAGCCGCTCGAACCAACGAATCCGAATGATAAGCCGTATAACTATAATATTCTGAACCTTCTTTGGTTGTATCCAAATACATCATTTCGGTACGTTGATTAGCTTTGTTTGTGGAATCTTTGACCAATTTGTATTCGTAGATGTAACGCTGATTTTGCGCGAAAAGATTTAAATTTAATGCTAAACAAAAAATAAGTAATAATCTCATAGTCTTAATTTATTAAAAAAACTGCCTCATAATTTTAAAATAAAATAGAGGCAGCATGCGTAAATATAAATGTGTGTGGTTTATTTAGTTTCGATTCTTATTTCGCCTTTGTCATTGTATTTATTAACATTAACATTTTTGATATCTTTTGGTGCAATTTTATCCATTTCCGCTTTTGTAACTTCTTTTCCATTGATGAAAAACTTCATTTCTCCCGAGGAATAATTTCTAAAATCTAATCCGTCAATTGTAAAAAGATTATCGTTTTTGAATAACGTAATTCCGCTAGAAGGCGCAGCAGACATTCTTGGCGCAGCAATTGTTTTTGCAGAACTAACAATCCAAGGTCGATCCACCATTGGTTTTTCGCTTCTCAAATCTTTACGTTTTTCGTTTATTTTTTTCTGAAGCTCTTGGATTTCTTTTTTACGTTTTTCGTACTGACGTTTTTCTTTAGCAGTCATCTCTCTACCAAACCCAATGTCTTCAAAACCAAAATCCTTGAATTCGAAAGTCGGTAAATCCTTAAGTATTTTTTCTAATTCGATATCTGGCATTGTAAAGTCAGAAAGATTTAAGACGCGATTTAGTTTAGATCCATCATTTGCACTTATATAATCTTTTCCGTTGTAGATATAGACATTGCTACCACTTTTAGCAGCTTCTTCGATTTTCTTTTTCCACTCAGGAGAGTTGTATTTTTTCTCCAATTCTGCAGAACGTTTTTCGATATCAGCCATTTTCTTTTTCCATTCTGGAGAGTTGTATTTTTTCTCCATTTCGGCAGCGCGTTTTTCGATAGCAGCTATTTTCAATTTATACTCTGGAGAGTTATATTTTTTCTCCATTTCTAAAGCACGTTGCTCCATGTCAGCGATTTTCTTTTTCCATTCTGGAGAGTTGTATTTTTTCTCCATTTCTAAAGCACGTTGCTCCATATCTGCGACTTTCTTTTTGTATTCTGGAGAGTTATACTTTTTCTCAATTTCGGCAGCATTTCTTTCAATTTGCGCTACTTTTTCTTTCCATTCTGCGGAGTTATAATACTCATCAATTTGTTTCGCGTAGTCATCCGATCTTTTCAACATCGCTTGGTAACGGTCAGAGTTGATGATTTTATCAGCTTCATTTGCTAAAGCTTCAACTTCTTTCGTTTTTGCAAGATACTCTGGTGAGTCATCTTTTTTAGCTTTTATTAAATCATTGATTGCCTTATTTTTATCAGAAATTTTTTTATTGATTTCAGAAATCAATTTGTTATCATTACTAATTTGATTGTTAACAGACGAAAGTCCTTCCTGAGCAGACTTAACTGCTTTAGGCATCGAAGACAAAGAGGTTGTATCGACAATCGCAGTATCTTTTTTCATACCTTGGATCGCTTGTTCAATTTCAATATTTGTCTTTTTGATTTCTTTGTTTTTCGCATTAACGAGATAAGCGAAAGACAGCATAAACAATAGCGGCAAAGCAAAAATCCTGCGCGCATAACTGTATTTGGTTTTACTTTTAGTAAGCATTTTTAATCTTTTTTTGAGGTTAGATGATAAAAATGGACTTGTCGCTGGCAAAGTCGTCCCCGGAAAGTGACTCTCCAAAAGCATCTGCGCAAATGCCTTGGTGTCAGAACGTTTAACAGCTTTGTTGTCCGCTAAGTATTCGTGTATAAGATTGATTTCTTTATTAATGATATAGAAAATGGGATTCATCCAAAAAACAGACTTCATGATTTGCATAAACAGCTTATCCCAAGTATGTTTTTGTTCGATGTGTACCATCTCGTGCTTTAGGATTTGTTGTCCTACTGCCGATTCCATTTGGATCGATTGCTTCCAAAATAGATTTCTAAAAAACGAAAACGGTGCTTCGTCTAGGTTGGTTTGGTAAAACTTAATACCCTGCAATTCCTCGTGAGGAAATGACTTTTTGATGTGATTGATTCTTATTAAACCTATTACTAATTTTGCTATAAGTACGACTGAAACCAGTCCAACAACAGCATAAAAAATTTGATGAATAGTGATGCCATGATTAATAGGATTTTCGGTTGATTGTAAATTTTGAAACAAAAATATAAGCTTCGGATTAACATCTATCGTGAAATACGACAGCTTTAACAATGGCAGACTAACACTTATTATTACCGTTAATAGTAGATAAAATCGGTTATAATGGTGAAAAGTTTTGTCTTTTAAAAACAACAAATAGTAAGCATACATCACCGCAGAGCAAGTGATCATCTTGAGACAATATAATAGAAAAGCGTCCATTAGTCTTTGTTTTTGAGTTCGTCCAAAAGTTTTTCTAAATCTTCAACGCTGATTTCATTTTTTTCGACTAAAAACGAAACCGCATTTTTATAAGAGCCTTCAAAATAGTTTCTCACGAGACTTTTGATGCTTCTACCACTGTAACTTTCTTTAGACACCAACGCAAAATATTCGTGTTGTCTTCCAAAAGTTGTATAGTCGACAAAGCCTTTTTCCATAAGGATTTTAAGGATGGTAGATACAGTGTTAGTGTGCGGTTTGGGTTCTGGAAAATGTTCTAAAATATCTTTTAGAAATCCTTTTTCTATCGTCCACAGATACTGCATAACTTGTTCTTCCGCTTTTGTCAACTTGTTCATAATCTTCAGTTTAATATATCAATCAATCTTATATCACTAATTTCTTAGTAATACAAATGTAGACTAATTTTTAATTCGTACAACTATTTTTATAGTTAAAGCATGTTAAAATTTACAACTGATTAAAAATCAATTATTTAAAATTAAAACTAGAACTTAACCAACCAATAAAACACCAATAATATCCACTGAATAGCAATAAGAATCCAGGTTGGCTTAAGAGAAGCATCAGAAAAATCTTCGATTACAGCAAGAATTTTGTTCGATATTACCATTTTAGGCGTCAAAGTTTTGTCTTGAAAATCCACATCATCGAGACTAATTTTCTTAATTCCAAAAGCAATAATACGTTTCATCCATTTATTTTCAGGTTCTTGTTTTAGGCGGTCAAGCATTTTTAACTTCAACATGGCGTAGTCCGCACCTTTACTCATGAAGCTGTTGTCGGGCACAACCATATTCAGAATTTTATCGATAACTTGACGAATATAACTATCAGAATGATCTTTAATGAAGCGATTTGCGACTTTCATCAGTGCATATTTATTCCCTAAAACAAAAAACAAATAGGGACTCACAAAAGTAGAAGCTAACCACAAAACAGAGCTAATAGGTCGAGCCAAAAATGCAACCACCAAAAAAGGAATAACGCCAGCATGCCCCGTATGACCAGCATCGATAGAAGAACTTATAACAAAAAAACCAATGACACCTGAAACCACGGTTGAAATAAGACCTAGAATATTAACCTTTAAGAAATTAACAATACCTATTGAAGATATTTTTGCAATGTATTTTAGTTTTTCTTTCATTAAAATTTAGATTTAAATAAATATATTAAATTTTTTAAAACTGAAACAAAAAAAAGTTGCCACCATTGGTGACAACACAGTTTTCTAGCAAATTGATTGTGAGTTAGGTAATGCTAAAAGTTTAATTAAAAAAGTATTTGAATATTATAGAAGTCTTATTATTTAATTCTCATAAAGTAACCTGTTTTTTCATCATCCAAAATACTGATACTTGCGTTATTAGAATCTGCCCATTTGGTGCTATTTTTCATAAGACTTCCCATAGTCGTGTCATACAAATAGATCCAATCATCTTTTGAGTCATTAATTTTGTAACAATTTACATTTTTGTTTTCAGCTTTCTGTTTATTTGTAGCTTCCGAATTGTAAGTTATCGTGTAATTTTTAGTCATTACACCATTTTCGAAATATCTAAAATTATAGATTTTACCTTGGGTTATCGTTGTTAATTCAAAATAGGTATTTTTAACTTGTGACCACGAAGACCAATTACTCCAAGTCCCTTTAATTAAAGTTGATTTTGAAGAAAAATTAACAGGAAATTTGATAGTTTGCACTTTAAAATCTTCTACCTCTATAGGCGTGTGATTATTGCTAGGAAGACTAGAAAACATCACACTTACAGGGAAAAATAGAACAAGTGATAAAATAGATTTTTTCATAATGGAAATTGTTTTATTATAGTTTAATTGTTTTAAAAAAAATTAAAAAAGCTAGATTTTGATCTTCATTTCAGAAAGAAATAAAGAGCCTTAATCCTATCTTTTAGAGATTTTTTTCTTGGCAACAAAACTAAGTGAAAGCAGTAAAAAAACTATTTTAATAATGGATAGTCATGGAGTAGTTTTCCGATAAAAACTGGGTAGTCGCTGGGTAGTCACCACTTTCCCGCATTATAAAATTTAAACAATAAACATGATTTACAGCAAGTTATATTTTTTAAATTTTATACTATCAGGAAATCCAAAAACGAGGACATCAAATCATAAAATGAATTCAAAAATAGTCGTCAATAAATTTCTTGTTCTAATTATTAATAAACCTCAAGCAGATTTCAAAATTTAATTTATTTAAAAATCCAAAAAAAAAAGCTGCCTTAGTAGACAACTGTTTTTCTTTATTGATTATCAAAAAAATTCTTCAGAATATTTTAAGGATTAAAAATTAACAAAATAAATGTTGCAAAAAGAACCAAATGCATAATCCCTACAAAAGGCGTCGTTCTTTTACCAGCAAAAGTCATCAGACTCAATAACAATGTGATGATAAACAAAATCGTTTCAGTTGAAGTAAGTCCAAAAAGTACCGTCTTCCCAGTTATTAAGCCAATAGTCAACACCGCAGGCACTGTTAAGCCTACTGTTGAAACAAAAGCACCGTGACATAAATTAATAGCGCGCTGAAATTCGTTATTTAATGCGGCTTTTACAGCAGTCATAGATTCGGGCGTGAAGACAATAAACGCGATTAAAACGCCGCCCAATTGTAGTGGCAGATTAGCCGCTTTTATGCCGTAATTAACAACTGTTGCCATGTTGTGAGATAACAAAACGATTGGCAAAATCATTAAAATTAACACTACCGCTCGAATCCAAATTTCCTTTTTATCCTCTTTGGTTAACGAACTATTCTTCTCGTCCGACTTGGATACAGAAAGTCTTTCTTGATACGGAACTTCCATAAATCCTGCTTTAGGCTGAATATACAGATGGCTATAACCTTTCACCTGAAATGCCAAAAAGAACCCATAAAGTATAACTATAAAAACGGATAAGCTAACTGCTTGTACATTAGTAAAAGCACCTCCACCAGCACCTTGAATAAAATTTGGTAGCATCATAGACAAGCCTCCAAGCATGATAATCATGGCGATATAAGACATCGTACCTTGCGAGTTATACTCCTGCTCACCATACTTTTTACCGCCTAGTAAAATACACAAGCCAATCACGAGATTCATAATAATCATCATCACCGAAAAAATTGAATCTTTACCAATGGTGGCCACTTCGCCAGGTCCCAACATCACAGCAGCAATTAACACCACCTCGATCGAAACGATTGCCAAGGTAAGAATCAAGGTTCCGTAAGGTTCGCCTAGTTTATGCGCAAGTTCGTCAGCTTCTTTTACGACACCAAAAGCGGCAGCAATAATAGTGACCAATAAAACTAAAAATACAAGCGTGGCTACACCTGGTGACATAGAATCGCCCAAAATAGAATGTCCAAAAATAGAAAACCCAATGACAATTAGCCATATTAATATTAAAAGAATCCTTGTTTTAGAAGGTATTATATCTTTTAATGACATTTGTTTAATCTTGTTAGTTCCTGACATTTTATATAAGTTTTAAAAGCACTACAAAATTATCACTTGCTAACAACAACAAATTTATCTTATGATAAATTCTCAATATTTATGGGAAATTTTTAAAATAATTAAATTAAAAAGAATTAGAAATTGTTAATATAAATCCTATTATTAACAACTGAAATCAATTCTTTTTAAAACAATTAATGATATAATTAAAAATAAAATATTACTAAATAAACTTGAAATAAAACTAGAAATCAACAAAAAAGGAGACTCATTTCTGAATCTCCTTTGTAGTAGCGGGAACCGGACTCGAACCGATGACCTTCGGGTTATGAGCCCGACGAGCTACCTACTGCTCCATCCCGCGATATTGGATTGCAAATATACAACAATATTCTAATACTCCAAGTAAAATAGAGAAAAATATCATTTTCAATATTAATTGAATTTTAACCATTGAAAAACGAATTCTAAATCAGAATTTAAGACACGTAATTTTTACTATTCAGTTTTAAGTCTTTATTAAAAATTTCAATTATAACCACAAATAAATTATTTTTTTTATCTTTCTTTATCTAAAATATCAAATAGATGACCTTAAAAATTTTTCCTATACTTTTTTTCTCAGCTGTATTTTTTAGTTGTGATAGCAAAGACAAAAAAACGGCTCCCACTACCGATTATCCAATCGTAAACAACGAACAACCAGCGAACATTGCTATTAATAATGATGATATTAAAAAGATTTTAGAAACACCTACCAATAGGTATTCGCAGAAGTTAGATGGCTACAATTTTAACCTTCCATTTAATTTCAGAATCAACGAATTGTCCACAGAAAATAGTCCAAATTATTCTTTTAAAATGCGTTGGAAAGTGAAACCCGATTTTGAAATTGACAGTCAATCCGAAGGTTTTAGACGATTTCAGGTTTTTAATTTCATAAACATAATACCTTTTTCGTCGGACCAAGGCGAGTTTTATATATTCAAGAAAACCAATTCTGCTGATGTTAAAATTGAGGATTTTCTCAAACCTGCTGACAAAGTAATTTATAAAGACAACAATAGTGCAATTTATAAGGTTGATGGTAAATACAGGTCAATATATTTTGATTATTTAGTCGATAAAAAAGAATATATCTTGTTCACTAGCAACTCCCCTTTTTGGAATATTCAGCCAGAATTAAAACCAGAATTAGAGATTAACCAATTGGCTTATCATTTAAGAATGGCAAAAAATGTCCTGAAACCCATTACTGCTGAAAAAGAAAGTTGGCCGATGTACAAATCACAATTATCATTGTTAGAAAATAGCTTTTTTGAAAAATTAAATTCTGAAGTCTTGGATGCTTTGAAATCTGATCCCGACGAAAAAGTCTTTTCTCCTGCCGATAAAGGAAACATCAAATATTATAGCGTCTTCAAGTCAAATCCAGAAATTAATGAGGTTTGGAAAAAACTGAGTTCCGTCGCCATCAACACAAATCTTAAAATCAGCGAAAAGGATTTTCAATATTTGTTTGATAATGATTTCAGATTTTTTTATTCAGAAAATTGTAAGCTTATTTCTAAATCCAACAAAAGTCTAATCTTCCAAAGAGGCGATCGACAGACATTTTGCTTGGTTAGCAAATCAAAAAGCGGCGATTATTTTATCTTTAAAGATTTCCCAGAGCTTCAACAAATGCATTCTGATTATTATAAAAACGAAATTAACTTCTACAAAGAATTGTTCGAAAATAGTTTTTAAGACAATTAAAAAACTTACCTAAACACAAGAAGAACAACAGACAATTAACACATAGCAAAGTATTTAATCCAAAATTAATAATTCCAAGGCTTGGCTTCCTATTTCGAAAAATCAAAAGTCGAAAGTCTAGAGAAAGCTAGCAAGTCAAACCAAGGAGATTACTTTAACTATCTTGAAAGAAATTGTATCGATAAAAGATACATTTATCGATACAAACTTTTTTAGATACAAGGTCTTAAGACCGCTCAACGAAGGCAATATAACACTATGGAAATAAAGAACTACTTCCAATAATGCCAATTAACACCGTCAAATACCGCTAAAGAATCACTAACAGTGTCATACAACATTGTCCCCACAACAGGCTTTCCAACAATAGTACTAGGATTACTAACTTTTGGTAAAACCATGGCTCTGGTGGTAGACTCGAGAACCAAGATTCCCTCATGCGCTGACGAGGATTTACCAATGATAACGCTTTCGCCTACATCCACATTTCCCGCATTGATAAAGGGATTATTTAGGACTGAGTTTATACCAGTTAGATCCGTCCACATTCCATTTTGCTTAACTTGAACAGATTTTCGTGCTTTATTTACGATAAATGTTCCGTCGGTTGCATTGGTAGGAGCGTCAATGGTGGTCGGTAATATGATACCTTTATTAGCCGAGCCAAATTCTAATAAAACACTACTATTGGTCACCGAGTCTTTTCCAATCGAAACTTGTGCTTTCCCTAGAATACAAACCAACACAAGGCTAAAGATTAACAAATTATTTTTCATCACTTTTAATTATTACATCCTTTTTTAATACATACCCAACCAGAACGTGATGGGTCAACACTTGGAGCATTAGTACCTTCCCCTCTGTACAATTTGACACACTTAGCATCCAAGTCGTACACTAACATACCTTTTACAGGGACTAGCTGAAAAATTTGACTGGTTGTCATTTGCGTAATCACCAAACCTTTGTTAGCCGAGTCTAAAACAATATAGCCATTTGGCACCACCGCAGGCCAGTCTTCAACACTTATGTTAGACTTAGTTAATATCCCTAGAGAAGAGGCTAAAGGACTATCCATATTATTGCCCGGCTTAACACATACACCATCTACATAAGTTTTACTGGCGACCATACTAGTTTCATTATTACACAATCCTGTTACCACAACATAATAGTAGTCTGTTGTTGGTACAGAAGAGGTCACGGGTGTATAAGAACTTGAAGTAGCACCAGCAATAGCAACACCTCCGACCGTACTATTAACATTATTTTTATACCACTGGTAGCTTGTCGCACCTGTCGCAACCACCGAAATAGAACTAGGAGACTGATTTACATTTAGTTGCTCGCTAGATGGACTGGGCTGAGTAGTTATTTTCGTAGATCCATTAACGATAAGTCTTGCTGACGTCTCAACCGTTCCACAAGTATTCCCTGCAATCAGCTTATAATAATATCCATTATAACTTGCAGGGACCGCTGTTAAAGCCAATGTATTTGTAGTAGCACCACTATATATACTATTATTACTAATATTAACATAATTACTTCCACCATCTGTACTTACCTGCCATTGATAGCTCGTGGCATTAGTTATGGAGGCTGCAAAAGAAGTAGACTGACCAGAACAAACACTTTGGTTAACAGCATTACTTTGTACCCCAGGTTTTTTTGTAACATTAAGTACGGCACCATTACTAAAAGACGTTCCACAAGTACCCGTCACCTGCACACGATAGCGATAAGTATCCATTGTAACATTTACGCCTGTTATGTTAAGGTTTGACGTAGTAACATTTGAATATAGACTACCATTAGAAATATTATTATAGCTGCTACCGCCATTTGTACTGACTTGCCATTGATAGCTATTAGCATTTGTAGCAGTAATAGTAAAACTTGTATTCAACCCCTCACAAATACTAACATTTGAAGGTTGATTGGTGATCGCGGGATTAGACGAAACAGTCAAAACACGCGCATTACTAGTAGCATTTCCACAACTATTAGTGGCTATCACTCGATAACGATAATTATTCATCGCTACCGTAGCGCCAGTAATTAATAAATTCGCACTCTGAGTGTTGGAATAGACACCACCGTCATTTATATTATTATAATTTGCGCCATTATCTGTGCTAACTTGCCATTGATAGGAAACCGGATTGTTACTAAAGCTTGCCGAAAAACTTGCATTCCCAGGATCACAAATGCTAATATTCGCAGGTTGCGTACTTACCACTGGTACACCACCCATACTAACAGACACAGCATCTCCTGCTGGATAGTAACATCCTGTGGCATTGTTATAATAGTATGGTGTATAGGTTGTATTCGGAGATAAATTACCTGTCACATAAGTGCTACCATTAAACCAACGCACTGTACTAGCTTGTGGCGTTGTAATACTTACTGGACTTTTCAATAAAGAATTAAGTGCCGAGACCGAAGTAGTCGTATTACAGATAACATAACTATTCGATGTTGTAACGGGTACCGGAACGGCATACATACCTGGATTATCAATAAAGGCATCAGTCTTATTATTAACATTTGCGACCGCAAAACGTATTTCATAAGTATTACCAGGGCGCAACACATAATTCGAAGTGGTGGAAACATATTTTAACTGTGCATTAATATAGTCCCCCGCTGTTAATTGAGCCAATTGCGAACCAGTCGAACTATACAAATAAGCCATCACCCAAAAGTTTAGATCAGGAGAATCATTATTGAAAACTGTCATTAAAGAACCGATCGTAAATTGATTAATAACAAAGCCTGGAGATGTATTACTTAATGTAATCCTATATGTCAGGGCATTTGAAGCGGTATAGCTTCCTGTTACATTTTGTAAACGAAATACCGTTGCATCTTTCACACTAATCTTATTATTACCATTATATGATGCTAAGTAACCAGGCTGCCCAACATTAGCACTTGTATGAAACCAATACCCACTACTTGTCGAATTATTAACAAGAATATTACCAACGGTATAATAACCACTAAGATTAGAACTTAATGTGGTCGCACCATACGACGGATTTGGCCTATTCGCATCGCCATTATATACGAACAAACCTTGATTTTCGGTATTTACCCCACAATAGTTTTGGGAATATGCCACACTTCCAAAAAAGGAAATACATAGTAAAAATAGTAAAATTGTGAATTTTTTTAACATTTTAATCATTATGCGTTTATTTTATAAACAAATGTAAAAATAAATCAAACTACTAAAACCAAATCAAATATGACTTTCATCATAAATTCTTTAACTATAATTATTTAAAATAAGAATTTAATACCATGAAAATTATCTATAACCAATAAATAATTCATCTATTAAAAAAATAAATAACATACTTTTAACAATCGCATAATAGATGACACACTGCGTCATCACACAAATAGTGTTTTGTCAAAAAAATCTAGAAAGTTAGCTTAGTAACAAAAATAAATCCCGAATGATAAAAACAATGTTTTATATTAGAATAGCAGGATAAATAAAAAACTGAAAAATATTTACGAAAACATCCTGCAAAAAATAAGCACCCAGACAATTTGGAATTTATCATTGTCAGAATAATACAATAGGATTAACAAAAAAAGGAGATTCATTCTTGAATCTCCTTTTGTAGTAGCGGGAACCGGACTCGAACCGATGACCTTCGGGTTATGAGCCCGACGAGCTACCTACTGCTCCATCCCGCGATATTGTGGTGCAAATATACAACTATTTTTTAAAACCGCAAATAAAACTCAATAAATCTACTATCCACCGATAGTTAATGTCAATTCAACACTATTAACCAACGCTTTAGCATTGAAACTATTTAACAAAAAATCGGTCTATTATCATAGATATAGCATTTAAAATTAAAATAATTAGTATTTGATTATAGTCTAAGTTTAAATAAATTTACATATGCTTTCTTATGAGTAACCTAAACTTTTAAAATATGGATCTCAAGTCGAACGAACCTTTTTGGATGATAAAAAACGGAATCATCAACTCCTATCCGTCTTTACATGAAGACAAAAAATGCGAAGTATTGATAATTGGCGGCGGAATTACAGGAAGTCTCATCGCACATCAATGTATTGCAGAGGGTAAAAACACCATTCTTATCGACAAACGAGAAATCGCCAACGGAAGTTCGTCTGCAACAACGTCTATGCTTCAATATGAGATTGATGTTCCTTTGTTCAAATTATCAGAAATGATTGGTAAAACGGGAGCAGAATTATGTTATAAAGCCTGTTCCGAGGCTATTGATACACTTGAAAAAATCTGCATTCAAATAAAATCAAAAGCTGGTTTTCGGAAAAAACAATCCCTGTATTTTGCCTCGTTTAAAAAAGATATTTCTTGGTTGCAAAAGGAATTTGAAGCCAGAAAAGAAGCGGGTTTTGCCGTAAAATGGTTAGAAGCGCAGGAAATTGAAACCAAATTTAAAACCCCAACTTCCTATGGTGGAATCCTCTCGCAACAGGGAGCCAGCGTGGATGCTTTTCAGTTGGTACACGAGCTTTTAGCTTTCAACGTTAAAAAAGGTCTACAAGTGTACGATAAAACCGAAATGAAATCGGTAAAAAATAATAAAGGAAAAAATACCGTGACCCTGAGTTCTGGCGCAAAAATCACCGCAAATAAAATTGTGTATTGCGTGGGTTACGAAAGCACCAATCTCATCAAGGAGAAGTTTGTGGATTTGCTCAGTACTTTTGCCATCGTTTCCGAGGTTGATGAAAAGCTATCGAATACCTACAAAGATGTACTCCTTTGGAATACCGCAGAACCTTACCTCTACATGCGCACAACCGACGATCATCGCATGTTAATTGGTGGTGAAGATGAAGAGTTTTATAACCCCGAACTAAGAGATGCCCTTATTTCTAAAAAGTCCAAGGTTCTCAATAAAAAATTCGAACATAATTTCCCGTCATTCAAGTTTCGCGAAGATTTTGCTTGGGCAGGAACATTTGGTTCAACCAAAGATGGCCTGCCCTACGTTGGGGAACATCAAGGTTTTAAAAACTCTTATTTCGTGTTAGGATTTGGTGGCAACGGCATTACCTTTTCAGTTACAGGTATGGAAATGCTCTCATTTTGGTTACAAAACAAAAAACATCCTTTAGACAAATATTTTGCATTTGGAAGGTAAGCGCAATGTATTAAACTTGAATCCCATCACATGTATTAAAACAGTTCCATTTCCAATAACTTGTCACTTACTTTTAACATCATAATATTTAAAAACCAATTTCTACATCATAACTCATAACTCATAACTCATAACTCATAACTCATAACTCATAACTCATAACCAATAACCAATAACCAATAATCGACAGCTAGAGCTCCCCGTCATTTCGAGTAGGCGTAGCCGTATCGAGAAACCTAACACCTAATTCGCAACCATCACCCCCTCCTCTATTCATCTTCTCGGCTAAAATGCCGCTCTAGATCGTCCCGCAATAGATCAATAAACTTTAACCTATTGATTTTCCTTTGCTTGATATCATATAAGATTTTATGAAAATTTTCTAACTTAACTCCAAAATGCCTCTCAAAAAAATGAATGGTCTCGCTTAACTCCAAACTACCATTGTTCAATACCTTCTCCTGATGCAAAGCATAAATCAACTCAACCAATGCTGCTTTAGAGGCTGTCCATTCTACACGGATACTACCTTGTACGGCTTCTACAGACTTTTGCTGCTCTAATGCTAATACTTGCCTATGAAGATAGGCTGTCAATTGATCTTGTGATATTAAAACGGCAACTTGGTAATCGTGTGAAGTCGTAAAATGCTCATCGTAACTATAAAGCTGGGAGGGTAGCCACATTTTAATATCATAGCTATTTCTAACGAAATACTTTTGGTCAAGATAGCTAGCACCACGTAACATATAATTATTAAAATCCACATGCTCATCCTGATATTTTTTAATTTTTAATAGCTCCCCTCTATAATATTGGACGATGTACTTATTATCCCCAAAAGGCTTATTCGATTCAAAACCTAAAATACCTAGATGATACAGAAATACAGCTATAAATTTTGGCTTCACGTACTTAAAGAAATAGACCTCCTCAGCCATATCAGAAAAACGATGCGCTAGTACATATGTCTTTAATCGCCGTATGCTTTCATCAATCACCATCAATCGTTCCTCACTTTTTGAAAGCTTGTCATGATCTGCATTCGAGATTTTTCCTAATTCTTCTTCGAGCTCCACGAACATAGCTTCTGTCGCTTTAAGAAATTTTGTGTTTAGCATGGCCTTTTCTTTAAATTTAAGAAAAACTCATGCATTTTCAAAGCGATATTTTATACCTAAAACTACACCATAAATTCTTATTCGGACGACTCATTCGACTTTAACTCCTGCTTTCTTAATCTTATATACTCAGTTACCTCAATACCCTGATAATCATAAAAAGTTTTACAAAAATTCTGACGACTCTGCATGCCACATTCCTCAGCTAATGCATCTATTCGCATCTTTAAAAAATTAGGATCTTCGTTCATTTTCTTAGTGATATATTCAATTCTAAGCTGACTTAAATACCGATCGGCACGCATATTCTTTTCCTCATGGATGAAAATTGACAAATAATTAGTATTGGTTTTTAATTGCTTAGCAAGCATAGTGAGGTTCATGCCCTTCTTAGTATAGCTTTTACCTTGCTCGAATAACTTAATCTTATGCTTTAACATATCATACAACTCTGGGCGAAGACTGGTCTTCTTTAACCTAGGTATCGGTTTATCTTGATCGTAATCTTGATCTTGCTGCTCTTGTTCCAATCGCACCTGCAATTGTTTATATCGTGCTAGTAATCGTCTTTGTCGACGATAATAGAAAATTAAAAAAACTAATAAAAGAACCACAACCGATATAACAACCATAATTTGAACTTTCCGATACGCATTCGCCTTTTCCAAACCTTCCTTAGCCTCCTTGTACTTTAACTCGTCATACTCCTGATGCATGCGTTGTGCAACACCCAAATGCTCTGTTAATATAATACTATCCATCTTCTGCTTTTGACCCAAATAATAGACAAAATCCTTTCCTCCATTAGCTCCCCTACTTAACTTTAACAAATAATCGTAATTGGCTCGAAGCTCAGGCAAGATAAATTGATGTTCCTCAAATATAGAATCGACTTTAGAAAAATAAGGATAACTTGTAGCATAGGCACCATGCTTCCAATGATTTAAACCTATAAAGTGGTAGATAACAGCTGCCCATGCAAAATCTTGATGTTTAATTATTTCAGGAAGTGCTTTATCAAAATCTTCTAGACTTTTAGAATATCGCCCATCATAATATTTAGAAATACCACGACATTTTCTAAAGTATGCCACTTCCAATGGAAAAGCAGCAAGTTGTAAAGAGTCCGAAAAAGCACAAGCCAATAGACTATCGCTAGTAGCTTTTTTATGGAGATATCGATTAATTACAATCAGCTGATGCAGACTATTGTAATATCCCCTAGCCATATTATAGGTGAGATTAATATCCTGACTTTTAGCTTTTTCATGTTCAAAATACTGAATGCTTTCTTTAAATAGATCTTTAGCATCTTCATAGTATCCAAGATAACTTTTCACAACACCAATATGATAAAGCACTTTATGTCGCAGATACAAATCACTAGTCTTATGGCTGTATATCTGAGCCTTTAAGTAATCTTCTAAGGCTCTATTGTATTTTCGATAATAAAAATAATAAACAATGCCTCGTCCTAGATAGGTCGAACACAATAACGATGGCGAACCCGAGGATTGTGCCGCTACAATAGCACTATCTGCGTAGGCTAGCTTTCTGGAAGATCGTGGACTAAACAGCAAGGCGTCTTGATAGCCTTGCACTAGCCGATCATAGCGTCCCTCATATTTGGCTAAAGCAATATAACGAGCAACCATAGGTAAGGCCGTGCTATCATTTTTTGACTGATTAGCATAGCTCGATCGCAAAAAAGTATAGGCATTACCCTTTATAGCTTGTGCCTTATATAATGGCAGAAGGAAAAATAATATTACAAAAGAAAGCATTGGGTAATACATAGCCTACTTTTCTGACACAACGCATAATCAAATGTATTGAATAATTACATAGCCTCGCCTTCATATGTTATAATTTTTTAAAACATTGCACAATTTGACACATAATACCTAGTAATAAAGATTTATTGTTAGTTTTTTAATTGTATAAATTTCGAAATCGCAACAATTTCTTTTCGAAATACAAACATTCTTAGCTTGTCAATAATGTAACACAAGCATAATTTTACCCTAGAATTCTATCAATCCCCAGCTGGTTTTATTAACAAAAATATAGTGATTATGAAAAAACATGTATTCTATATTGGCATACTATCTATGTTAATATTATCAAATTGTAGAGAAGATGAACAATTCAATAACAAAGAACATCTTCACAAAAACACAGAAGTACTATACAGAAATAGCGATACTATCTCAATACCCAATATCGGTCATACTGCTAACATCGCTGCCCTGCTGTTTGACCACAACCCCTTCCAATGGCTTGTCATGATACACTACTTGACCGGTGATATTACGCACCTGCCCTAACGCGATGCCCGAGACCAGCATCGTAAAGCCTAGGCCTAATCGAAAATGGCCGAGACTGCAAAAGTTTTTTTTCATACTTTTGATTTGGTATTTAATTAATATTGATTACTACTGCTCTTCTCGCATCAGTATCCCCATACATACCGAGAAGGGCGTTTTTGGTTTTTGGTTTTAGTTTTTACCCCTTTTATATCAGACTCCTTATTCTTTCCTCTTTCCTCTTTCCTCTTTATTCTTTATTCTAATTCATAATTCATAATTCATAATTCATAATTAACAATTAACAATTAATCACTCTTCTCAATAAATTGGGCGGCAGTGCTAGGTAAGGCTATGCAAAAAAATGCACTAGCACCACCAACCCAAAACACACAAACTGTTAATATGATGATATGAAAAAAAAATGTGTGAACTATTTTTTATAGCAATGCCGACACAAGCATTGTAACATACTGATTAATAAAAACCAACGCTAGCCTTATCCTCAACCTAATAAACTTTTACTAACTAATATGTAACAAGTATTTGGATAATTGACGGAAAGAATCTATTTTTATGGTGCAGTAATTTATCAATTCCCTCCTAGGCAATATCATCGTGATATAGCTTATCATGGCACATAGGCTACTGCCTAGTACCCTAACGGGTATAGCGTTGGCGCTCTTTATGTTGTATAAAGATGTAAGCGTAGAAATACACTTATTATAAGCTATGGCGGTGGATAGGTCGTTCTCATAATAATACTTTTTTTGGTGTTTATGGAACGATGTTAACGAAGGTGAAACTTAAATATATAAAAGCATGGAGCAGCCTCACACTTTAGACCCAAGGGTGACCAAACCCTGCCTTCCGAGAAAGCTATCATCTAAAGTAACGTGAGAACCGCTCACATGCCATACAAAAGTAAGAAACTTTTTGACATGAAGCGATTTCACGGCTTTCTCGATGATGGTATTGGTCAGTTTTGGGTCGAGAAAACATCGTTAATTAACGTCTATAAAACGTAATTATCAAATCGCTAAAACAAATATACAAAATAGTTTCATAATTACAAAATTTTAAAACAAAGAAATTAAATATTTATATGATTCATAAAATTGATAAATATATTATTAGAGGATTAAACCAGCATAATTGGCAGGATAAAATATTAGTTGATAAATCTGGAATATCAAAAGGACAAATTAGTAAGTTGAAAAATGGTATGATAGAAAAATTATCTGCTGAAACTTTTTATCTACTAGTGAATGCTTTTCAGGATGACTTCGCTATTGCCATACCATTAGTTTATCCATCATTAAAAAATTACAATTTAAGGAAACATAATCATAAAAAGAGAAATACTTTTGGATCAATGATGTATCATTATGAACAATCAAAAAATACTCTAGAAGAAATAGCTGCTAAAACTGGAATAAGCGAAACCAGACTTTCTGAACTATACTATCGAAAAGGAGCATTAGAAGCCTATGAGCTGATTATCATTGAAAAAGCATTAGGATTAAAAGAGGGTGAACTTTTTAAAAAGCTTTATCATCTTTAATTTTTTTTGTCTTTTCTTCTAGTTTAATTCTGTACTACTTGTATTATTCAAACTGTAAATAATCAGTACAATAAAGAGAGATTATTTTATTACAAGCGATATCATATTCTATTTCAACATAGAAAGAAAATACTTTGTACAATACAAATCTACTTTGCCCTCTATCAACTTTGTCAATATAAGTTCCAACAGTAAAAACCAAGTCATACTTTTGCGCCATTGGCAATTGAGTAAATTCGTAAAAGTTGGTATCTCGCAAACTGAGTAAGTCGAAAAGTTATTCTGAAGAATTTTGAGACCTCAAAGCTCAAAAAACATTTCCGAAGAATTTAGCACCAAGTCATATCACCAATCTTAATCCAATAATAATACTTGATTATACATAAAATTCATTAGACTTGCTCTTTAATTGTTTAACTTTGAAAAATTCTATTTTATAAATTAATTTTGCATTATAATAAGTAATATGCGAGAACAGGATATACTTCAATACCTTGATTTGGACAGAGCAAAGTCCATTCAATCCGATAGTAAAAAACTATCGGACAGCGAAGCCGTTATCCTAAATGAAGTAAAAGAAAAAGACTTTGGAGTGGATTTAATTTACTTTAATACAGATGAAGTAAACAATAATAGCTTTCCTGCAGTTTTTCTGAAAAAAGTTGCCAATTTCACTGATGTAGAAGTTCTAAAAGACATTACCGAAACACAACGTAAGATTTGGAATTATAAAAAAGTATTGTTTCTGTATGTATATTCTGAAACAGAAATCCGCATTTACAACTGTTCTGAAAAACCTCTTATTGTAACCAAAGAAAATTTTGATTACAATAAAGAGTTACAAGAGATTGAAATCAAAACTTACCAATATTCCGACAAACAACAATTACAAGAACTCAATAAATTGTTTTCGAGGATTGCCATTGATACAGGAATTATCTGGACTTTAGAAGATGCCCAATTTATCCGAGATAAAATTAACTTGCAAAAGCGAGTTGATAAATACTTGATAGAAAGTCTAATCAATACATCTGAACAACTCAGAAATGAAGGTTTAGAAATAGATTTTATCCATAAAATTATTCTTCGCTCCTTATTTCTTTTATACCTTGAAGACAGAGGAGCAACCGATAAAAAACTATATTCCACCTATAAAAAAGATGCAAATTCTTATTTTGATGTTTTAGATGACGCAGAAGCCACCTACAAGCTGTACGAACGATTAGAGGAAGATTTTAACGGTAATGTATTTACATTAGAAGACAACGAAACAATAAAAAACGAACAGCTTCAAATTATAAAAAAATGCTTCATCAGCGGAAATGACAATACACCGCAGGCTAAACTTTTTGAAGATTGGAGATTGTTCAATTTTAGTATTATTCAGATTGAGCTATTAAGTGAAATTTACGAAAATTTCTTATTTAAAACTGACCCTGAATTAAAGAAACAAACAGGAACATATTATACTCCTCCTGCATTGGTTGAATTTATTTTGAATGAAAAACTACCAACTAATAATGGAGAAGATATTTACAATGTAAAAATTTTAGACCCAAGTTGCGGTTCAGGAATTTTCTTGGTTGAGAGTTTCAAGCGATTAGTAAAACGCTATGAAAACCAACACAAAGAAAAGCTAAATGATTTTGATAAACTAAAGAATTTACTAACTGACAATATCTTTGGAATTGAACTGCACTCACAAGCCATCAAAGTGGCTGCCTTTAGTTTATATTTGGCATTGGTGGATTGTTTAGACCCAAAAACTTTATGGCAAAAGAAAAAACACCGTTTGCCTAATTTGATAAACAATCCAAATGATAAATCATTAAAAGCACAGGGAAGAAATTTATTTTGCAGGGATACCATTGCACTAAACGAAGAAATAGAGACTATTAAGTTTGATTTGGTTGTTGGTAATCCTCCATTTGGCGGACTAATATCAGTAGAAAAAGATATAGAGGGTAAACACAAAAACATTAGAAACTATTGCAACAAATATAAATTTGCAAAAGAAATGGTTTTGCCTTTTCTACATAAAGCAACACAATTTGCTCCTAATGGTGAAGTAGCTTTGATATTCAATACTAAAGTTCTGACCAACACAGGTGGAACTTATCAGAATTTCAGAAAGTGGTTATTTAATGATTGTTATGTAGATAAAGTTTTCAATTTTTCTATTCTCCGTAATGCTAAAAAGAATTTTGGAGGACAATTATTTGGAGATGCGACAGGACCAATAAGCATTATATTTTATCAAAAAGATCAACCTAAAAAGCTAAATGATAAAATTGCTTATTATGCTCCAAAAACATTTATCAAATCCAATATTATTGAAGGATTGAGCATAGACTTTACAGATTTAAAATTTTTACCAAGAGAAGAATGTCAGAAACCTGACACCAAAATTTGGAAGATTGCAATGTGGGGTGGAATGAATGATTGGGGACTAATTCAAAATCTCTATAATGGTTTTGAAACAATTAAATCTTTCCTTGCAAATGGAGATATTGATTACGGCGTTGGTTTTGAGCTTAGCAGTCCTGCAAATAAGCCTAATAACGAAATAAAGGAATTGCCTATTCATACCCCAAATAATATTTTAAAATATTATACTCCTACACCAATTGACAGAATTGATGCAGTTAAATTTAGAAGATTGGGCAAAATAGAAGCCTATCAAACTTCTCATATTTTACTAAATGAAGGAATAAAAGTCAATGAACATCAACTTTCATTATTAGCTTCTTTTGTTGACTACAAAAGTGCTTATTCAAAAGGAATTGTTGGTATTTATTCAAAAAATAATGATGAAGCCCTATTAAAATTATTGACAGCTTATCTTAATTCAGACTTTATTCGATACTACGCTTTCTTAACAACATCAAGTTGGGGAATTGAAAGAGACGTAGTCAAGCATAAAGAACTTTTTGAAGCACCTTACCTATTAGAAAAATTAAGTGATAAGCAAAAAAATCACATCGTAAAACTATTTGATGAAAAGCTTTACGATAAGACGTTTTATACTGTAAATAAATCAATAGAAAATGAAATCAACGAATTAATTCTAAGTTGCTTATCTGAAAATGAACAATATATTGTTCAACATCTTTTAGATAATATTGAATTATTTCACAAACAAGAAAAATCAGTTTCATTGTTTCCTGTAAAAAAAATACAGGTGCAAAAATACGCCCAAGTGATTAGTCAGGAAATTAACGATTTTCTTGACGGTCAGGAATTATATGGAAACTTAACGGTTTATAATATTAGTAGGTTTACACCATTGATGTTCATTAAACTAACTTTTGATAAAAAAAGAAAAGAAGTTACAACATCAAAAGAATTTGTTGATACAGAACTGAAAAAGTTAGACCAACACTTATGGGAGAAAAAGTCTAGTAGCATATATTTCAGAAAGAAACTGAACTATAAAACAGGCGACGATATTTATATTATTCGTCCAAATCAACATAGATTTTGGTCACAATCAATGGCATTAGAAGATGCATCTGAATTAATTCTTGAAATCTTAAACGGGAATTAACCATGGCATTGAATACAATTGTTTACGAAAAATTCAGAAATGCTTTTGAGCAAAAAAGTTGTCAACTAATCATTGAAGCATATCAAGTTTCACTAACTGAAAAAATAATACAATCAGATTGGAACGAAAATGATATTTCTTATGAACTCTTTGAAAAAATGGAAAAAAATCCCAAAAGGATTTCAAAATTCAAAATACATTTATCACCCGAGTTCCGTGTTCCAAAAAATGTGTCCAAAGTAAAAGGATTTTCAGATAAATTACCTCGAATTGATTTAAAAATGGCTCATTTTGCTTTAAAGCAGGAGTTTAAATATTTCTTTGAAGCCAAAAGATTAAAAGAAAAAAGTTCTGCTTTGAAAAGAGCATACATAAATGAGGGAATGGACAGATATATTTCTAAAAAGTATCCAATGGGCTGTATGTTAGGCTATCTTCTTGAAGGTAAAACAGATGAAACAATAAAAGGAATAAACTCATTATTGGGGAAAGACAAAAGGAATACAGAAGTCTTAAACTTAAAGTCAGAGAAAGTAATAAAGTCTATTTACCAATCCAATCATTCTGACATTGGTACTTTGAGGCATTTGATATTTGACTTCACAAGTATTTTAGTTCAATCATAAAATATGTAAGTTGAAAAGATATAACTATACATTTAACCTTGTTTTCTTATCATTTTTTTAACTCTAATACATTCTTTAAATAACAATCATCACCTACTTTTTTATCGAGGATCTTGGCGTAATGCTGTGTGGTTTTTATGTTTTTATGTCCCAGCATTTTGCTAACACTTTCGATAGAAACGCCATTAGCTAAAGTAACAGTTGTGGCAATGTGGGGCGAGAAACATGGAAAGTCAACTCTTTAGAAATTACACATAAATCTACAATTTCCGTCAGATAGGCATTCATTTTTTGATTACTTAACAATGGTAACAACTTTCCTTTTGAAAATCAAATAGGATGATTTTTATTTTTTGTAACAAATTAAAAGCCGAAAATTTTAATAATATTAAAATTAATAATGCACAGTGTTGGACTACACATAAAATAATAAAAAACTAGGCATAACATCTTATTGGCGAAATGGCATTAAAGGAGAAATTGAAAGTTTCTTTTTTTTGTCGCAACAGTCTTTTATATTTACTTTTTTCATAAATTTATAAAATAATAAAAAAATCTGCAGCTTAGCTTAGTGCAAGATTGAAAGTTTTCGCTTTCTAATCCGTCATTATCGCCAATACTTTTTCCAGTTAGCAGACATTTTGTAAAGCAGAGTAAAACCAAATAATGATATTGAAATGAAGACATTATATTACGTTTTTTTGATAGGAATTTTATACTTAACAAGTTGTTCTAATACGTCAAAAACAAATGATCCAATTCCCCAACACGAAACTTTTACTATTAAATCTAAACAAGTTAACGAGGATAGAGTCATTAATGTATGGACACCTGAGAATTACAAAACAAGTACGGATTCTTTATCGGTAATCTATATGGCTGATGGAGGAATAAAAGAAGACTTTCCTCATATTGCAAATACGCTTGCAAAGCTCATCAAAGAAAATAAAATCAAACCAGTTATTCTTGTAGGCATTGAAAATACTCAAAGAAGACGAGATTTAACAGGATTTACTGAAGTTGAAGAAGACAAGAAAATTGCACCAATTGTTGGAGGTTCAGAAAAATTTAGAGCATTTATTAAAGACGAACTTTTTCCTCAAATAAACCAACGTTACCGAACAACAAAAGAAAAAAGTATTATAGGAGAATCAGCTTCTGGACTTTTTGTGATGGAAACATTTTTTCTAACGCCCGAAATGTTCGACAATTATATTGCTTTTGATCCATCATTATGGTGGAACAATCATTATTTGGTTAGAACAGCTAAAGAACATTTAACGAAATTTCCTACAACTACTAATAAGCGACTTTGGTTTGCTAGCTCAAATGCCACAGATATTGCACCATATACAAAAGAGTTAGCAGGTATATTAAAAACAGAAAACCTTGCAAATTTGAAATGGAATTACTCTGACGAACCAAAAGAAAAACACACTACAATATTTAGAGCAACTAAAGAAAAAGCATTAATTTGGACTTTAAACAAAGCTGAATAAAAACGTCAGCTAACATTGTATTAGCAAAATGCGGAGTTTTGTGATAACTGAACGTTTTAGTAATATTTACACGTCGCTGCTTTTCACATTGTTTTTTTCCTTAATTTAGACAATCTAAAACCTAACGAAGTGGTTTAGCGAAGCCAAAAAGTATCAACAAAGTCCGTGCAAGCGACATTCGCACAATCTATAAATAAGCACAAAGCTCCATCAGGCTGCATTTTGTTTTATCACTAATGTAAAAAATTTGTTCTGTACTACATTTATTATGAATAGAGCATAATTACTTAAATTATCTAAAATCTTTATAGGCTATTGTAATTGTTCTAAAATAATCTTATCCTTATTGTTAAATCAATCGATAAAGTATTTTAATATTCTCAGAAGTTGATATATTTGCAGATTATGCCAATTAGTATGAGGAAAAAGCCTATAAATAGACATAAACCTGTTTTAGCGAAACAAAGAAAAACGAAACCACTGTTTCTCGCTGGTGCACAAACGAAGTACAACCATCCATGGATATCTTCGTCTCATTTGCAACTCTATCAAAAATTGATGTAAGAGAACTGATAATCCCAACTAAAAAAGAACAGTAATGCGTGTAGAAATAAAAGGTAATAAGATCAAAGCGCCATTAAAAGGAAATGATGTTTGGATAACCTTAAGTACTGAGGAGGAAATTCGTCAAAAATATATATGTAGATTGGTCAACGTTTACGGTTTTACCACTAAACAAATGACCCAAGATTATGATTATTCTAAGGTAACTGATAAAAAAATAAAATCTGATATTTTAGTTTGGCGAAATGAAAAAAGTCAAAAAAACAATGAAAAACCTTTAATTTTTATTGAATGTAAATCAGATAGTATAATAATAAGACCCGAAGATTACTTTAAAGGAATTGAAATTTCTAAACAAATTGGAGCAGAATTTTTTGTTGCTACAAATTCCAAACAAACTAAAATATATTCCAAAGTTTTCAAAATATCTGAAAAAGAACAGCCCGATGAATTAATAAATATTCCTACAAATGAACAGGCTCAGGATGACCATATCGTTTCTATTTTATTAGGACAGACAAATGAATTTGCTCGAGATGAATTTAGTAAAACTCTTACAAGATGTCATAATATAATTAGGAACAATGACAAATTATCGCCAGAGGCTGCATTTGATGAAATAAGTAAAATATTATTTGTAAAAACACTATATGAAAGGTCGAATAATGAAGGTAATATATTCAGCAAAAAAATATATTTAGATTTAAAACAAAATTTTTCAGACTTACCTGTAAATAAAAATTTACCGTTCTATCAAGAGCTTTTTGAAAAAGTTAAAAAGGAATTAATTGACGACGACCTTTTTGAGCCGAACGAAATAATCAGAATTAGAGAAAATAGCTTTGAAGCTATTGTGAAAGAATTGGAAACCTATAATCTTTCCACGACTTCTGATGACGTAAAAGGTATTGCTTTTGAACAGTTTTTAGGTAAAACATTCAGAGGAGAATTAGGACAATTTTTCACACCAAGAACGATTGTCGACTTTATGGTGGAAGTTCTCGACCCCCAAGAAAACGAAGTGATTTGCGATCCTTGCTGTGGTTCAGGAGGTTTTTTAATTAAAGCTTTTGAATATGTCAGAGCAAAAATTGAAAATGAAATCCATTTAGCAAAAGAAAAAATCAAAAGGGACTTCTATGATGCAAAGTATGAAAAGCTAACAGAAAAAAAGAAAACAGAAATTGATGAAAAAGTCAACAAACTTTTTACCAAGCTGAATGCAGAATTAGATATTAACAACCCCAAAAGCAGAATCAGAGAATTGAGCTATGACTGTATTTTTGGAACAGATGCCAACCCAAGAATGAGTCGTACTGCAAAAATGAATATGATTATGCACGGAGATGGACACGGTGGCGTACATCATAATGACGGTTTATTAAATGTAAACGGAATTTTTGAAAATAGATTCGATATTATTCTGACCAATCCGCCTTTTGGAAGTCGGGTTGAGAAATCTCTTAAAATAACGGAAGCAGATAAATATACGGATGTGGATAGAATTGCAAAGTACCGTGAAAGATATGGCAAAGCTTATGATGAAGCCCTAAAACAAATCAATGACAATATAGACAAGTCATTGTTGGAACTGTACGATACAGGAAGTATGAGTACGCTCACAGAAGTATTATTTATTGAACGTTGCCTAAACTTGCTAAAAGCAGGTGGACGAATGGGAATCGTATTGCCCGAAGGTGTATTGAATAATATCAACTTGCAAAGAATCAGAGATTATGTGGAAAGTAGAGCTAAAATTTTGCTTATAGTCTCTATTCCGCAAGATGTATTTATAGCAAGTGGGGCAACGGTAAAACCAAGCTTACTTTTCTTTAAAAAGTTTACCGAAGAAGAAGCTGAACAGTACCAAAAAATTACTGCAAAATCCGAAAAGGAAATCGCTAAGAAGTACGAGGCGAAAGTAAAACCAATTCTTGCAAAGTTGGAATTAAAAGGTAAAGAAGCACCTAGTAACGAAGAAAAAAAGAAACTGCGTGCAGAACTGAAATTAATTAAGGAAAGTATTGCAGTAGAAATAAAATCGCAGGTTAAAAAAGAATTTAATTATCAAATTCCGATTGCTGAAATTGAAAAAGCAGGTATTAGCACAACAGGTGCACAAATTGAAAATGAATTAGAGCCATTGGCTACTGAATTTAAAACATATAAAGAACAAAATCAACTTTGGATAAACTATACGAAAGAGATCAAATACCAAATAATCGATGAAGAAATTGGTCGATTGAGTATTATTGATGGAGTTGTTTCAGAACCCGAATTTTTTTATACTAAAACACACAATTAATGCCGGTAGCGGAAAAAATATATTTAAGTTATATAGACCTTCTTCGATTAGACAATTGGAGTGTACCAGGTTTGCTTGATGCTACTTTTAATTATTCTAATCAATTTTCATTATCAAGAATCGGAGATTTTTTGATAAAGAATAGAAATGTTATAAATATTGATGATGATATAACTTATAAACGGGTAACTGTTAGAATCAATAATAATGGAGTGTTTTTAAGAGATAAGCAAAAAGGGATAAATATTGGAACAAAAAAGCAATACTTAGTAAAGTCAGGACAATTTATTGTTTCTAAAATTGATGCACGTAATGGGGCATTTGGTATAATTCCCGAAGTTCTTAACGGTGCAATAGTTACTAATGATTTCCCATTATATGATGTTGATACCAAGAAGATAAACCCTCGATTTTTACTGCTAATAACTACAACAACAGAGTTCATAGGATTTGCCCAAAGTTGTAGTAGTGGAACTACAAATAGGCAAAGAATGGATATGGATATGTTCTTAAATCAAAGAATTCCATTACCAAATATTGAAGAGCAGGAAAAAATTGTAAAAAATTATTATAGCAAAATCGAAGAAGCCCAAAACCTAAGTAAGCAAGCCAATGATTTAGAAAGTGAAATTGAAGAGTACTTGTTTGAAGCATTGGGAGTATATAAAAAATTAGGTTCGGGAATGAAAAAGGGAATTCAAACAATTGACTTTAGTAATATTGATAAATGGTCGATAGATGATATATTTAAGAAAAACACTATAAATTCTTATAAATATGATTTAACATCATTAAATTCTATATGCACTCTAATTACTGATGGAACTCATCAAACACCAAAATATTTTGATAATGGAATTATTTTTCTTTCGGCTAAAAATGTAACTAAAGAAATAATAGACTGGACTGATGTAAAATATGTTTCTAAAGAGGCTCATTTAGAATATATAAAAAGAGTAAAACCCGAGATTGATGATATACTTTTAGCTAAAAATGGTACTACAGGTATTGCTGCAATTGTTGATGACGATCGAGAATTTTCAATTTATGTAAGTTTAGCCTTGTTGAAACCTGATAGAAAAAGCATATTTCCAAGGTACTTATTACATTTAATAAACTCTGATATTGCAAGAATTCAATTCTCTTCAAGATTGATTGGTATAGGCGTGCCTAATCTTCATCTAGGCGAAATACGAGAAGTTGTAATTCCTTTGCCTAATATTGATATGCAGGTAAATATATCTAAGTATATAGATAATATCAAAACCAAGGTAAAAAAAATACAGGAAAAAATAGGGCAATTAAAGGCTCATGCAAAAACGGAATTCGAGCAAACAATATTTCGCTAAACTATGAAGATAACCAAACTCCATATATACAATTACAAAAATCTAAATGTCGAATTAACCAATACTTCGAGCATCATTGCTTTGATAGGCAACAACGGTAGCGGGAAAAGCAACATATTAGAGGCGATTAGTACTATTTTCTTTCACCTGTTCCAGAAAAAAGAGAAAGATATCCCTTTCAATTTTCTGATCGAATATAAATTCGGAGGAAATCAAACAGTTTGCATCGAAAAGAAAAATTCAACTATACATTTTAAAGTTGATAATAATCCACGTGCAGATATTCAGCAGTTCTTGCCGAAACAAATTGTTGCACTATATAGTGGTGAAGAAAACAGGTTATGGAAAAAATCGTATGAACCACTATATATGGCTTATGTCAACAATATTAATAAGTCTGAAACAAGTGGCTTGGGAGAGTATAATATTGTTCCTAAAATGCTTTACATCAACAAGTTTTACTGGCACATCTCATTGCTCTGTCTATTAATTTCCGATGCTCCTGATACCAAAACGTTTTGCGAACAGACGCTCGGTATTAATAAAATCAACTCCATAAAATTTGATTTTAAAACAGCTAATTATGCTAATTACACCAATAGCTCCGTTAAAACTTTCATCAATTTAATAGACAAAAAAAGTGAATATAGTATTGATGAATTGAAGAAAATAATTTCTGAATGTCCTTTCCCGCTTGATGAGATTTACAAATACCTTTATCTGGCATTTACTCCTGACAAAAAGAAAATGCTGGAAAACATTACCATTAAGTACAATGATTACAACTTAGACATTGAGGATTTCAGCGAAGGAGAAAAGAAAATGTTATTAATCAAAGCCGCTTTGGAATTTGCCGGTTTAGAGGATAGTTTGTTTTTATTAGACGAACCTGATGCCCATATACATTTAAGTAACAAAATTCAAATTAAGAACGTATTCAAAGAATACTTAGATACAAGACAGGTAATACTAACAACACATTCCCCTACACTCACGGATACATTAGAAGAAGAGAGCCTTTTTATGTTGAATACAGGTAATTTGGTGCATCATAAAAAGCAAGAAATTTTAGAAAATGTATCAGGAGAATTTTGGAACAAGTTTCAGCAAAATGCTTTTATTGCATCAAAAAAGCCAATTATTTTACTTGTAGAAGGTAAACACGATAAAATCCATATTCATAATGCTTTTGAAGCATTAAAAGGAGATTATCCTCAATTGGCCTTTCAATGCTTTGTGTTGAATGGTGAAACAAAAATTCAACCTTTTTTAAGTGGTTTGTATGAAAGTGATTTTTACACGGACAAACTTTACATTGGAGTTTATGATAATGATGGAGCAGGAGAAAAATCCTTCAATAGTGGTTTTGAAAAAGTAAAAGACAATTTTAAAAAGCTGAAAGAAAATAATGGTAAAGAAAACAACAGCTATTTTGCAATAAAATTACCAAAGCCAAATGACATTACTTGTGATTGTACCATTGAAACTTTATATGAACTAGAGAAATTTGAAGAAGCTATACAGTCAGCTACACAGAATGCCTTGGGACACTTAAAGAATAAATCTATTGATGAAATTACAAAAGGAATAAAAGAACAAGCCAAGAATATTTTGAGTGAGAATTCTCAAACTTTCAACGTAGAAGATTTTAAAAACTTTAGAGCATTGCTTGATTTAATTTTGGAAATTTCCGAGTATAGAAATAGCTTAATAAAAGGAACTAAGGAAGAAAAGAAAAAACAACAGACTCCTGAAGCATCAAAAGAAAGCCCTCCAAGTGTAGAAAAATACGTTGAAATTTATACAGCTCGAAGAAATACAGAAGTAAATGCATATTATTACAATGAGAAGAAAATAACAATTAAAACAGGGAGTAAATTATCCATTAATGTTGTTGATAGTTACGGACCAAAAACTGAAAGAAACAAAGAATTAAAGAAAATAGCTGAATTACAAAAAGATTATTGGATTTTAAATACTGACAAAGAATTCAATTCTGTTTCAAGTGCAATTAATTATGCAACAGGTGGAAATATGAATGGTTGGGAATATTGGTTAATCAAAGATAACAACAACCCTCTTAAAACTATCAGAGGAAAATAGCAGAATAAGTTCAAAAAATTGAACAAACAATAATAATTCGTAAAAAATGAAGATAACATCATTGTATATCAACAATTACAAGCTACTTAAAGACTTTACTATCAACTTCAAGAAATATGCTTCTATTCTGATTGGTATCAATGGTTCGAAAAACTTAAGCATTTTGGAAGTAATTGCTCAAATTTTCAGCGATTGTTATCAGGATGAAAAATCCAAGTTCGGTTTTTCTATCGAATATGAAATATGTTTAGAAGAAATCCTTGAACAAACAACTACATCTGCTGAATTTAAGAAAGACTATATTAATGCAGAGAAGTACTGAAAAAGCAACACAGAAACTCAAATACAGAGTACTTAGCGGAGAACAAGTATCAGAAGGAATCGTTCAATCGAACAAAAATATGGTTCTATTGAAAAGATATTCCCAATCAATGTCTTAATCTATTATAGCGGTTTAGGAAATGTAATGAAAAAATCACTATTGGAAAAACGCATTCTGTCCGCACTCGCGCTTTACCATATGTTTATGCCAAATATTTGTAAAAAATAAATCCCCAAATATAATCTCGGAATTCATCGGCATTCATTTTACCAAGTAACGTATTGGTGATATTCTAGAGCTGTTACTCTAAAATCTTCTTTTGCTCTTCTGACATTGAAAGTATACGGTATTAGATTAAGGATTTTAAACCCATTAAAAAACGTCCAATTTACTAAACTTTTATTTTAATCTATCATACTTTTCCTAAACTTTTCGAGAGAACTAACAAAGGCAGAACTATATTTTAAATTCTCTTTTAGTACTAATTATTCATAATCAAACTATTCACAACACAAAAAATCTTTCGGTACTACCGAAGAACTACCGAAAGAATATGGCGCGGAAGTCCCAACTTAGCTTTCAAATCAGCATCATGAAAGCGCATCCTACAAGACTATGCATCTATCCAAAAGATATACAGCGCATCACGGGTAAAAGTGAGCGCTACAGTCGCGCCTTAATTCACAAGATAAGAATCCATTTCAACATGCCCGAGCACCACCTCGTTTCCATCCAAGACTTCTGCCACTACACTGGCCTCGCCTACACCAAAGTCATCGAATTCATCATCGACTAAGTCCCAATTCGTCAATCCTACATCGTACATCTGACATTGTACATCTTACATCTTACATCTTACATCTTACATCTTACATCTTACATCTTACATCTTACATCATCAATCCTAACTCATAACTCATAATTCATAATTCATAACTAATAACACAACCTTGTATTCCGAATTGAAGTTTCACGCCTTTGCTTTCCTTAAAAATAACACAATTCATCGAAAATATCCCTCGTCTACCCTTGCGTTAAAAGATCATTCCAACAAATCAGAACAGCATCCAAAACTTCTACAACTACACTGGCCACGCCTACACCAAAGTCATCGAATTCACCATCGACTAACTCATAACTCATAACTAATAACTCATAACACAACCTTGTATCCCGAATTGAAGTTTCACGTCTTTGTTTTCCTTAAAAATAACACAGTTCATCGAAAATATCCATCGTCTATCCTTGCGTTAAAAGATCATTCCAACAAATCAGGACAGCATCCAAAACTTCTACAACTACACTGGCCTCGCCTACACCAAAATCGACTAAGTCCCAATTCGTCAATCCTACATCGTACATCTTACATCTTACATCTTACATCTTACATCTTACATCTTACATCATCAATCCTAACTCATAATTCATAACTAATAAGTCCTAATTCCAAATTCCAAATTTCAAAAACCTCATCTAACAAACCAAAAACACCCCTTTCATCGGCCTCTAAACTTTTAGCGTAAAATAAATTTTAATAATGAGCGTAAAAAAGTTTACTGTTTGAGTAAGCTCTTGCCAAAGCCATGGCACGAGTTTTAAAGTTTTTAGCGAATTAGGAAAATTTATAGCGAAAAAGTTTAAAGCCTTGATCTTTTGTAACTTTTGCATCAAGGCAAAAGTTAGAGAAACGACTTAGAAAAGCGGTTCGACGACTCATAAAAAAACAATAAACAAAAAGGAGTCAATTTTAGAAATTTTAGCGGATGAAAATTATTTTTAGCTAAAAAAAATAGAGCCTTGATCTTTTGTAACCTTTGTATCAAGAAACCTAGCGAAGCGGTTCAACGACTAAAGTGAGTTAAACCTAACGTAGTGGTTCGACGAAGTCAAAATCCACGAAGGAGATTCACTGATTCCATAAAAAATAACAAAAAATGCAGAAGTAAAAGAACGAAACAGAAATAAAAAACCTCTCGATACACGGCCTTCAGCCGCACTCGAGGTGACGAACCGCAAAACCGACCTAGGAATTAAAATTACCATATAGAAAAAACAATCCCTTAATCGTCTATCCTAACTCATAATTCATAACTCATAACTCATAACTCATAACTCATAACTCATAACTCATAACTAATAACTAATAAACAAAAAAAGCTGCAACCAATGCTACAGCTCTCTATTTAATAACTTATTTCCGTTTCATTCTACATCTTATATAACTTATAAGATTCCTTACCAGCTGGCTAACCAAATAACTAGATCCGCCTCCCAAACCAGCTAATAATACAGTCTTCAAAATCTCATGCTCTTCAAAATGTATCAGCATAACCAAGCCCATTCCAAACAAAGCACTTGCCCGTTGATAAACATCCCCATGCATTACTCCTCTTCTTCATGTTCAACAACAGTCTGACTAATAGCACTCGCTATACCTCCTGCGACCGCTAGGTAACCTGCCACTTGGACAACGATCAACGGAAGACTGATAGGCGCCGTACTAACAACTGCACTTATCGCCGTTAACGCCAACCCCACATTTCGAATATAGCGAAAAAATTTAGGCGTGGGTGACTGTATACGTTCTATAATTTGTTTCATCACTAAGAACTTATTAATAATTGCACAACTTGTCCTTGATCCATCATCGGAAAAAGAAGATCTTTCAATCTTTGCATAGCTAGTCGCGAAGAATAGCCCTTGCCTTCTCCTGTAAAACCTGTGACAGGAGCAATACAACCTAAAAGTTCACGTAACGCGTTATTAGCTGGATGTAACAAAATCAAATGCCTGTTTGGGACATTCAAAACCTGAAAATGCCAACCATGTCGCGAACTGTAACGTTTACTTAAACGATAGAGACCTTCTGGAATGCAGGAACGACGACGAGCATTGTCATGCCATGCCAGCTCAATACTTTTACAAAGCTCTCGACCATTATAATATAAGCAACCATTGGTGCCATTAGCGAGATAACTTCTAATTAATTGTAGTTCCATAACTGTATCTATATTATGTTCCAACAACCTTAACAATTTGCAAAGCATTATAAGAGCCATTCTTCAAAACATAATGCTCACCATTCACCTCCTGATAAAACGAAATCCCCAATACCAGAAACAAAGGATGTGTACTGTTAGGGGGCAAAGCATGGTCCAGTTCTATAGCCGTAGTCAGCACATTGTCCAAGGTCTGCATAGCAGTTTCCGACTGAACACAAACATAAGTACCTCCCTCAAAGTCGATCTCCATGCCAGCACCTACAATCTTATAATGCGTACTTCCTCCAGGTGCAATAATGTTGTCCGTGGGTACAAAGGCAGGAATATCAATCTTTGCATTCCCACTAACACGATCCAAGGTCTTTGTAGAAGGCGCAAACAATGTCGTACTAAGCTTACCATTAATATTAAATTCAAAACCTTCCAAAAGCTCAGCTTCGCCATCAATGACATTGCGAAGACCACGGGGGTTAACAGCATCCATCTGGATAACCTTTACCATAGCCTTAGTTAAGCGTCCTACCATCCTCGTATCTTTCGCACTACGCAAAAGATTCTGAATAGAATTTCTTAAAATTTTTCCGGCCTTCCCAGCACGCCCAAACTCAGCGCCATTCTCTCGGGTACGCTGAAATGCTGGATCATTCATAATGCGGTCACCCGACACACCGCCTTTTTCTCTGGCCATATAGCCATCTTTACTGCGATAAAACGTGATATCGCCTATCGTACCATCTATTTTGATAATACCTTTTTGTCTTGCCATAATTTTGTTCGTTTGTTTTTATTGAATTTTCAGATGTTAGGTACACCTGCTCAAACCTTCGTGATCACACCGCAAAGTTTAAACTTAATCCACTGACCTACAAACAACTAAGCCGAATCCAACTCTTTTTGCCGAAAATGCAAATTATTGCACTTAATATTCAAAAAAACCGAGAAAATAAAATGACGACAACGCATTGAGAATACACTTTACACAGCACAAGATTAGATCTAACAACTTAGAACGACAGTTCAACTTAAAAAAAAGCCCTCATAATTGAAAAAAATACAGGAGACAAGATCTCAATAATAAGTCTGGCAGACACGACAATATATTCACTAAGATAATGACCTTACCTCTAGAAACGAGACCCACAATCAAATCCCGTGATATTGACATAACAGCATTCTAGAACTTTAATAATACATCATAATCTTCTACATCTATAGTACGCAAGCAACTTTCTCCTGCTAATAATTTATACCAAAAAATCATTGCAAATTATCATAGCCATCATATCTACAAAAAATCTACACAAAACATAAATGAGCGTCAAACATATTCTTAAATCTCTTAAAACGTTTCCAAATCAAAAATTTGAAAGCCCATCACCTTGTATGCATTTTAGTAGTAAAAAAGTGAAACCTAATGCTTATACAGCGTCGAATATGGCATTACAAATTGTAGACAAAAAGCATCAAATATGAAGTTCTCTGTGTATAATTAGGAATTATGTTAAATAAGTCTCAATAATAAACATTTTATAATACATTGAAAACCAACACACTAACCAACAAACAAACATAAGTCATATCCGTAAGCTTCTTTTAGCCTTTCAAACTCTTCTCCTCTTAAATAACTTTGTTTCTCAAATAGTAGACATCTATTTTTATTCTAAAAACACAATTTTATGCAGAAAAAAGCACTTAGTCTAAGTATGATAATGATGCTTATTATTACTAAGGCACAAGTTGGAATAGGAACCACTTTTCCTGTTGCTACCTTTCATGTTGATGGCGCAAAAGACAACAATGCCCTGTCGTCACCCAGCCTAGCACAAACCGCAAATGATATTGTCTTTACGGCCGAAGGAAATATTGGAGTCGGGAATACGCAACCAGTCACAAAACTTGACCTCCGATCAACGATAAATGCCGACAATTCAATAGGAGTTGGCAAAACAACGAAAACAGCGACTGAAGCCCAAGCTGGGGCTTTAAGATACAGTAGCTATAACGGGGGAAAATTACAATATTCAGATGGCACCAAATGGGAAGAATTACTATCAAACCCAACAAAATCAATAGTTGTTGCCAATATTCAAGCTGCACAATTTAGTATGAAAGTACCTTATCAAAGTAATACTAGCATTAATAATTGGCAAGAACTCAACGACTCTACTAATAATTTTGATCCCACTCAAGGTGTATATACAGCACCCAGAAATGGTATATATCTCATCACCTTTACCTACGATTTTGTAAGAATCCCTATTGTAACAAATTACTACACCGAAGCTATTTTTATGGTAAATTCTAACAAAGTCTCTAAAAAATGTATTAAATCATTTCAAAATAATAACCTTCAAACGCAGGTGGGACACAGCTGTACTGCAGCAATACAGCTCAATCAAGGCGATACATTTCGCCCAATGCTATACCAGTCCGTATACAATGGAAGCTTAAGCTTAAGAACTGGGATACCGGCCTCAGCATCCAATGATGATTTCGGCTTTATTAATTTATCAATAATGGAACAATAAGAAAATGATGATGATGAAAAAATTTATACTCCTAACAACTTTGTTATACATAAGCTTAGTCTTTTCGCAAGTCGGAATAGGAATAACAACACCTGAAGCCACCTTACACATAGATCCAAAATTTAACACCAACAAAAATACTCCTGCAAGTTACTATGATGATGTGGTCTTTACCAAAGATGGTCTGCTCGGAGTAGGAACAAAATCACCAAAAACAAGGCTTGACCTGCGCTCTGACGAAAACCTAAACGAATTAGGTATTGGTACAACCAATCAAACAGCTGCTGCTGCGAAAGCAGGTGCTTTACGCTATAACCCTCAAACAGCAGACCTTAGCTATTCAGATGCTACCAATTGGATTAGACTAGCCCACAAAGAAGTAAATGATTTTGTTGATGTTAGTAATAGCTCGCAACAAAATTTCTCTAATAATGCAACAACAACAATTACAAACTGGACAAAAAATACAGACGTTAACAATAGCTTTACCGCCTCAACGGGCATTTTTAAAGCGTCTAAAAATGGCATCTATATCGTCACCTTTAATTATACTTTAGCTTCATCTACAATCGCAAGTAATACTCGCATTGAAGCAATAATTCAAACAAATTCAAATGTCGTTTCGACAATAAAAAGTTTTAAATGTGTTAATTCATTTCCAGGAAATAATAATATCGCGAATAAATTATCTGGTGCTTGCTCTGGCGTTTTTAATATTAACGCAGGAGACCAAATATCCGTGGCTTTAAAAAATGAATTAGGCGCAACAAAAAAACTAGATATAGAAGCCAGCGTAACTTCTTTAAATATAATTGGACTATGATAAGCAACATAAAAAAAATAACATTAGTAATAAGCTTGTTAAGCTTAATTACAAACTACTATAAAGGTCAAGGTATAGGAATTAATACGGTTAACCCAATCGGAATTTTACACACCGACGGAGCAAAAGATAATCCTACAACGGGTAATAATTTTAGCACCAACCAACAACTAAATGACGTTATTATTACAAAAGATGGAAAGCTAGGTGCTGGAAATATATCACCAAATTCTAAACTGGATTTAAGAAACGCAGCAAATGGGGCAATCGGAATCGGAAATACTACTTTAACGGCCAATTATCTTGGGGAAGGCGCTATACGATATAACAATGGTATCGAATATTCAAACGGACAAAGCTGGAACAAAATCCTTCCAAACTTACCTAGTAATAAAGTATTGGTCATTGCGACTAAAACAAATAATTCTGTTAAGTTAGGAACACCAACCGCATCAGTCAATAATGGTTTGCAAAACAGAAGAAGTAATTATTTGGTGGAATGGAATAAAATATTTGAATCCAATAACGCCTCGACTTTTAATGCCACTACCGGCGTATTTACTGCGCCTAGAGATGCAGTCTATGTTGTGGTATATACTATTAATTTACAAGCTATACAATTTAACTTCGACGCTGCTACAACCAACAACCCTTTACAAACTGAAGCGATATGGCAGCTATACGATAACACAACAAACTTTGACTCTAATAATATTGTGAATACCGTAAAATGTGTTAATAACTACTCTTCTAACACAACCAATAATGCAACACTAGATTCAGGAAGCTATTGTACGGCTTCAATATATATGAGACAAGGTCAACGCCTAATTCCTTATGTGTGGTTCAACTTAAATGCATCCAACGCTTCCAATTTTTCTCTTAATACGACTGGAGGTTATAATAATTTGACAATTTCTGAGCAATAAATAGCAAAGCGCTGCAACCTCCTTTGTATATAAGTTCTTCAGTCCATAATATGAAAATTTACATTATCTCAATAAAAACCTTGATAAATAGACTAAAAAATACTAATATTTCATTATAATAAGCCTTAATTCAACAATAACAACTTATAAAAACATAATTAATGCTTATTTTTACATAATAATAAGTAATTCACAATTCTCATGATAGTAAAAAAATTTTTTATCCGTGGAATTAGTATGTGCTTACTTTTTTCATATTGGTGTTTATATAGTCAAAACTCATATGATTTTGAAAAACAGTATAACTATAGCCGAGATTTGGTTACTAGAAAGATTGATAGTGCAGAAATAGTTCTAGACGAAATAATTATAAATGCTCAGAAATATAACCAACAAAGGTACTTATCTAAAGCCTATTATCTCAAATCTTATATTGCATACCTCACATCAGATGCCAACAATAGTATTTCCTATGCCAAAAAATCTTTTAAAATAGCAGATAAAATTAATGACCCTATCGGAAAGTCTTTGGCATTACGTATGGAGGCATCACAATCGGCAAAACTCGGATTAATAGAAAATGCTTATGAAAAACTAAAAGAAGCACAAATCCTTATTGACGACATTAAAACGCAGGAGGCTATAGAGACCAAGGGACTTTTATATAACTCCTACCTACTTCTTTTAAATGAAAATCAATACAGCCAAAAAAACTACTTTTCTCGTAAAGCTATACAGCAGTATGAAAAACTAAATGACACCTTAAGAAAAAATCAACTGTTAACTTCTGCATATACCAACATAGGCTATAATTTAGCAGAAATGAAAAAATTTGACTCCGCTAATTACTATTTCAAAGCGGCGCTTAAATTATTAAAACCAAATGAAGTCTACGTTCGTTGTAACGTATTACATGATATTGGCTATGCTTTCTTTCGAAAAGGAATAATGGACAGTGCTGTGGTCTATTACAATAAATCATTGCTCCTAGCTAGAGCCAATAATTTCAAAGAAAAAGAACAAGAAAATAATAAAGATCTTCAAAAAGTTTATAAAGCAATTGGTAACAATGTAGAACTAAAAAAACTGCAAATCCAATCCGAACAAATTAATCAACAAATTAATGCTAGCCACAAAAAAGCAACTAATCTTATCATTACCGATGAAAAAAAACAACTCACTAAAAAACTTAATCAACGAGAAGACTGGATCATCTTTCTAGAAATTATAAGTATCATATTGACTATAACGATATGCGTTATTATATATTACTGGCTATTTCGAAATAAAAATAACGTCAAAAAAAACTTAAATACAAAGAGTACTTATGAGGATTGTGATGATACCGATTTTAATAATGATTCTCAAAAAGAAAATATAACAAAGCTTTCTTTAGAAGTAGAATTAAAAATTGCTGAAGGCCTTCAAAATTTTGAAAATAAATTTTTATTCAATGATAAAAAAGTATCCAGATATAGACTAGCGGATGTTCTAGGTGTCAACACAAACTACTTATCACACTATATTAAAAACAATAAAGGCTTTAGTTTTAGTCAATACATCAATCATTTAAGAATTAATTATATTGTTAAACAACTGAGAGAATGCCCAGAATATAGAAAATACAAAATTGGTCATTTGGCAAAATTAACTGGCTACTCTAGCCACAGTGCTTTTTCTAAAGAATTTAAAAATATCGTTGGAGAGTATCCCTCAATTTTTATCAACCACTTGAAAGAGGATGATCCATTCGAATCAGAACAATAATCTATTCTACAAAGTAGTACTGGATGCGATATTAAACCTCTAGTGAGAACTAATACAAAAACTACAACCTAAGATCATACAATAATTTATAATCATCCCATATGCATAATAAATTTATAAATAAACAACAAACAGCGATCTTTTTCTGGTCAATCTCAATACTAATCCTATTGGTAGTAATCGCTTACGAAAAATTAATAGCGAAAAACCATAGTATTTTTATATACATTACTTTATGCCTCTTAGCTGGTATCTGTCTATACAAACTCTTAAGCTTAAGATACTTTTCCATCGAAATAACACATCATTTTATATCTATTAATTACATGAGACCCTTCTACCGTGGTATGAAATATCCTGCATTGGAGATTCCTATAGATCAAATTATAAGCTATAAAATTGAAAAAATTACTATAACATACTACCTACATCTTACGATAAAAACCAAAACTACTCCAAAAAAATTTAGCTATAAAATTGGATACTTAAATTCAAAACAAAAACAACTTTTATTAACTAGGTTGGATAAAATCGATATGAGTTTTAATCAGTTGTGACTCTCGAAACATTGCCTACGCAAAATATTTAAAACATTCATAAACATAAAAAGCGATAATCATTTTACATCCAACATAGATAATATCTTCTCATCATCACAAACCGAAAGCTAAAGCCAAAAACACCTTATTCGATGTCAGTAGATAACTTAGTATAAGTCCAAAATACTACCTCTTCCTTCTACCCCACCAAATCATAAAACCAGTCACGGGTAAAGAAGCAATCATTAAGCTAACAACAAAAGCAATAATTTTTGTGGGAAGTCCCAAAATAGAACCAACATGGATGTCATAATTGGCGCCAACAACTTTTTCGCCAAAGTTCTTGTCTTTATATCGAATTGTTTTTAAAAGTTCACCTGAATTTTCATCAAAAATAAGACTGCTGTATTTGATAAAAAATTCTCTTTTGGAAAATCAAACCTGAGATTATTAACTTGTAATGATTTGAAAACACTTTCTAAAATATCAAACAGAACTTGAATCAAAAAACCAAGATTATCATAATCAAGCGCCTGAAAACAAACTAAATAACTAAGTACTAATAAAGAGCTCGTGTATAGATAGAGTACGGATAAAGTATGGATAGTGTATGGATAATATATGATTAAAGCATCTCTTCTACTATTTCTATCCAACATACACAATTCAAATTCGTTGTGCTGAGATATCGATATTCACAAATTACATGTAACCTCTTTGTTTAATGTTGAATAGCATATTTTCATCGTAAACTAACGTCAGTTCGGGATAAAGCATTTTTATTTATACGAAGCGTCATTTCGAGTAAAAATATGAAAGATTTTGTATCGAGAAGTTTTAATAATAAGAAAATTAACTTGTTTTCGATACAGTTTTCTGCGAAAACCACTCAAACTGAGGTTAATCTTTTTATCCCGAACTCAGGTTAAACTAATAAAACCATAACCACACAATCCTAACGCATAATTCACTAACTTTGTCTTATGGCAAAAATTCTGAAAATCTATCCAGACAATCCGCAAGAAAACTACATCGACCAAGTCGTGAAAACCTTGCGTGACGGCGGGCTTATCATCTACCCCTCCGACACAATCTATGCGCTAGGCTGCGACATCAACAACCTAAAAGCCATGGAAAAACTAGCGAGCGTAAAAGGTGTCAAACTAGAGAAAGCCAAGTTTTCGATCATCTGTAACGACCTTAGCCATTTGTCGGAGTTCACCAAACCTATCGAAACCTCGACTTTCAGGTTTCTAAAAAACCATTTGCCAGGGCCATTCACCTTCATTTTGGATGCCAACAAAAATCTGCCTCTAGCTTACAAAGGTGCCAAAACAGTGGGTATCAGAGTGCCCGACCACAGCATTCCGCAACTAATTGTCGAGAAGCTTGGCCATCCCATTGCCTCGACATCCATCCGTGACGACGACGAAATTCTCGAATATTCTACCGATCCTGAATTGATCGCCGAAAAGTATGACAACCTCGTAGACATCGTTATCGACAGCGGTTACGGCGACAACGTGGCATCCACCATTGTGGACTTAACCTCTGGCGAACCCGAAATTATCCGTCAAGGAAAAGGCGAAATCTAGAGTTTTAAAATTATTTTGGGCGCACATTTCCGTCTTCGTCTCCCACTCTTTTGCTCGGCAAAGCCTCTCGCAAAAGGAGTTCCGACTACGCCGGGGCGCAATCCCGAATAGTTGACATAGCCATGGCAGATTTCAGTTTTGCAACTAACAATAATAAAATGCAGAAGCCTTTTTAAAATTCAAGAAAATATTAACTTTAGAATTAATTCTTAAACAAAGATTCAAACTTGCATTTAATCCTTATTTGTACTTTTGTAAAATCTGCATTTAGAATTTCTTTTGTGACTTTCGTGGCTAGTTTATTTAAAAGCCAAGCTAAAAGAATTCTTAAACAAAGATTCAAACTTGTATTCAATCCTTATTTGTACTTTTGTAAAATCTGAATTTAGAATTTCTTTTGTGACTTTTGTGGCCATTTTATTTAAAAGCCAAGCTAAAAGAATTCTTAAACGAAGATTCAAACTTGCATTTAATCCTTATTTGTACTTTTGTAAAATCTGCATTTAGAATTTCTTTTGTGACTTTTGTGGCCAATTTATTTAAAAGCCAAGCTAAAAGTTAGTTTATTGACAACTTAAAAAATTATGAAAATACTAAGCTCACCAGCCAAATTGATGAATATCGAAAATCACACCGATTTACTGCGTTCGACAACGCCAAAATTCATCAAAGAAGCCGAAGAAATACAATCTTACCTCAAACATAAAGACCCAAAATATTTGTCCGAACTCATGGAAATTTCTTCCAAATTAGCGGACGAAAACTGGGAGCGTAACCAAAACTGGAAAGCCAATCCAAAACCCAAAGAATCTGCACCAGCGATGTTTGCCTTTGTGGGCGAAGTTTACAGAGGTTTGGATGCCAAAACTTTGGACAAAGCTGCGGTTGATTATTTACAAAAAAACTACAGAATGTTGTCGGGACTTTATGGTTTACTAAAGCCGTCTGACCGCATTATGTTGTATCGATTAGAAATGGGACGTCCTTTTGCCTTTGACAAAAACAAAAACCTTTACGATTTCTGGACAGAACGTGTGACAGAGCAACTTAACTCCGAGTTAAAAGCCAAAGATTTAATTCTAAACTTAGCCAGCAACGAGTACGTAAAAGTTATCGATCGCAAAAAGATAAAAGCGCCAATCATCGATTTCGAATTCCGACAAATACAACCCGACGGAAAACTAAAAACGATTGTTGTGTACACCAAACATGCAAGAGGATTAATGATTCGTTTTTGCGCAGAAACAAATGCTAAAACACTTAACGACGTTAAAGCATTCAATTATGAAAATTACTTAATCGATGAGAAACTATCAACCGACACCAATCTAGTTTTCACAAGATAGTTTTAATTAAGTCAAGAAATTCATAATTCATAATTCATAATACATAATTCATAATTCATAATTCATAATTCATAATTCATAATTCATAATTCATAATTCATAATTCATAATTCATAATTAACAATTAAGAAAAATGTCTATTAAAGAACAATATCAACATATTAAATCTCAACTTCCAGAG
>JAEXRP010000115.1:0-11374 GCA_023440705.1 Bacteroidota bacterium | reverse complement strand
TGAAGATGGTTTTGTATGAAGATGGCGTGAAGGTGGATTTTAAATTGTATAGCAAAACGAAGTTCCGCGAAGAAGTTAATCAACAAGATTTGCCAGAAGATTGGGATATTGGTTATGAAATTTTGGTGGATAAAGACGAATTGACCAAGGTTATGAAGAAGCCTAGTTATCAGGTTTCGATTATCAAAAAGCCGACAGAAGTGCAATTTCAAACCTTATTAAATGATTTTTGGTGGGATACAACTTATGTTTCAAAATGTTTGAAAAGAGAAGATTTGTTTTATGCAAAATATATGTCTGAGCATATTCGAAGTAACTATTTGGTTCCGTTGATTGAGTGTTTTATCGGAAGTCAACACGATTGGAAGGTGACAACTAATAAACATGGAAGGCTTTTCAAACAATATTTGTCGCCAGAATTATGGGGGAAAATTGAAGCAACATTTTCGGGAAGTGATATCACTGAAAATTGGAATGCCTTGTTTGCAATGATGGATTTGGTGCACGAAATTGGAACGCAATTATCTGCGAAACTGAATTTTAGTTATCCTGAAAAATTAGAAAGAGATATTAGAAAATATACAACAGATTTGAAAGTTAAGATTAAATAAAAAAAATGGCAGTATTCTCGGAAGAATACCGCCATTGAATAATGATTTTATAGTGTTATTTTTTTACGAATTTTAGAACTATTGGTTCTTCTGAGTTGTCAACTTTGACAATGTACACACCTTGTTGTAGTCTTGCAACATTGATGTTTTGATCGTCTGATGTTAGTTTAATACTCATTTTTAAATTACCAGCTACATCATAAATGTTGGCAGTGGTGTCTTTTCTCAATTTCGCAGGGATATTCAAAGTGAAGTTGTCAACAACAGGATTTGGATATAGTTTGATATCGTCATTTGTTAATTCTGAATTTTGGTTTTGAGAATTAATATTATTAACAGTATAACCTGGTTCCACACGCAAAGAATAACAAGAGTTAGCATTGTAGCCGCTATATGGATATACTTTGATGTAATATGTTCCTGCAGCAAAATTATATTGTATCTTCTCTGCTGTTGTGCCGGCATTCAATGAGGATTTTAGTATGCTTGTGCCATTTGAACTGTATAATCTTAAGTCAATATCATGTGTAAGATTGCTTAGTTTGATGGTAGCTTGTCCGCCAGTTGTAAAGGTAATTTTGTACCAGTCTATATCACCAGAAACTTGAATGGCTGCATTATAATCGGTGCTAAGTGCGGTGATTGGTGTTGCAGTCGCAGTTGTGTTATTAGATTCGTAAGCTTGTGCGCAAGAGCCTGTTGAAGCTGCAGTTGTAAATTGTCCAGTTGTGTAGTTGCTACTACTAGTTGTTGAACAATTATTTTTAACTCGAACATCATAAGTCGTACTGGCTGTAAGGCTAGTTAAGTTCTGTGTAGTTGCTGTTGTCGAACTTGTAGTCCATGTACTTGATGATGTTGGCTTATATTCAAAACTATAGCCTGTTGATCCGCTTACTGCTGACCAGTTGACTGTGGCTGTAGTTTGTGTAATATTTGCAGAAGCTATAGTGCTAGGTGCTGTACAAGTTGTGGTGCCTCCTGAGCCAGCTGCAGAACCTATTCCTACGGCATAAAATGCATTCATGACCTGATTGGCCTCGTTGCTGCCAACACCGTAAAGATCTTCTGCAGATTTGATAGAGTAGGTTCTAGCATCAGCATAAGTTGAAGAAGCTCCTAGGTATGATGTATTTGTTCTGTATGCAATTGCAGCAGCCTTTTGAATACCGATACCAGTAACGTTAAAACTATTGCCGATATCATTAGTGCCTGCGCCACCAACTGTTAATAAGTAGAACCAATAATTAAGTACACCTGAGTTGGTATGTACACCGCAGTAGTCATTAGAGCTTGTCGGTGAGCAACCAGTCACATTAACCCATTTTGTACCTTTGTAAGTATCTGGTTGGTTGTATTGGTTGGGATTACTCATACTTCTAAAAGTCATTCCGATTTGTTGTCCCATTAGCCAATTGGCTGTTGTTGGTTTTGCCGAAAATTCGACTGCTTTTCCCAGAATGTCAGAATAAGCTTCGTTAAGTGCGCCAGATTCGCCACGATAAGCAAGATTTGAAGTTCTTTCTGTTACGCCGTGCGTCATCTCGTGACCTACAATATCGAGTGAGGTTAATGGTGTAGTAGATGAGTCGCCGTCGCCGTAGGTCATTCTAGAACCGTCCCAATAAGCATTAAGGTAGTTAGAGCTATAATGTACATAACTTAACATTTTCATACCGTTATTGTCAATACCATTTCTATTGTAGGTATTTTTATAGTAATCATAAACTTTTTCGGAACCCCAATGTGCATCCGTAGCGTATTGATCTTCTGCAGAGTTAACATTGTTCCAATTATTGTCAGCATCAGTAAAGTCAACAGCATTTGTGTAGGATGTTGATTTTTTGAGATTGTAAGTTTCAATGCCGTTGCCTCTGCCAGTTTCACGAAGTCTATAGGTAGAACCTGTATAATCTGTTGTAATACTTTGTGTGCCACTGTACGCGGTTACTGCGCTTCCTGTTGTATTAGCTAACAAACTGGATGATGTGGCAATAACTGGGTGATAATCGATATGTATTTCTCTGGTAGTCCCTTCGCCGTACAGGGTTTTAATAAGATCTTCACTTCCTAGGATGTTGCCGTTTTGTGCATCGACATATACTAACTTTCTTGAAACTGGAGCCTCTGCATAGATGTCAAATTTGTAAGCTAAACGCAATTGATCAGCATTGAACTCGGAGCCAGAATTGTAATAAACAAGATCAGCTTTTGGAAGAAAGCTTGCGTTCTTATTTTGAGTTTCTTTTTTAAGGAAATCTTCTTCGGCTAGATTTTCCCATTTATATTGCTTAGCACCAACGAAGTTTTTGGCAGCAGCCAATGCTGAGCTTTCAGAAATTTTTGAGCTTTTGCTTTTTATATCTGATGAAAACTCTTTAATGCTTAATCCATTTTGAGCAAGCAATTTACCAGCTTTTACATGTTGAACGATATAAGCGCCTTCGATAGGAATGCCATTGTAGGTTTGTTGATAACGATAATGTTCGATACCTAGATTGTCAATTTCTAAGGAAATGAATTTAAGTTCTGGAAGTTGATCTTTTGTACTTTTCGAGTCGAAAGCAAAAACACCTTTTTGGAAGTTAGGTGCATTAGATTCTGTAAATTCGATCAGTGAGTTGTGAAGTTTTTGATTGTTAAGGTCTTGTTTTTGTTCTTGACCATAAAATGCTACTGCTATTCCTAAAGCAGCAACAGAAAGGTAGTACTTGTTTTTCATTTTTTAAGATTTGGTATCGACAAATGTATAATAAAATCTCAATGAAAAAATAAAATTATTGAGAAAAATTCAATAAATAGAATTAAATTATAGGTATTATGTAATGTAATTAATATTGTCTATAATTTCTTTATTTGTTTTGTTTGTGATGTTATTAATTTTATTTGCGTTAAAATATTGATAATCTATCAATTAATGTAGTGTTATGTTTTGAATAGTTTATTATTATAAATATTTTTAGATTATAGATATTTAAAATTAGATTGCTATAACTGATAAATAAAATAAATATTTGAAGCCTTTAGAGAAATTTCTTTCGTTATCACTTTTGTAATTATCCACCATCTGCGGCTGGGATAGTAAGGGCGCATTTCGACTACGCTCAATATAAACTATCCATTCCAAGCGGTCTGAAGAATTGCTTGGGAAGGCGATGGCTTCTGAAGACGGAACCCCTGAATAGCCCGAAATGCCGCCCAAATAAAAAATCCGCTCTTGTAAAATGAAGAACGGATTTTTGTTTTATTTTTTTAGATGTTGATCGAAATAATCGGTCACTTTTTGCATCAAATGGACACGATCTTTGCCGATAACATTGTGCTGATGCCCTGGATAAACGAAGTAATCCAACTGCACGCCTTTGTCAACCGCCGACTTTAGGAAGTCGATAGAGTGTTGCCAAACCACAACGTCGTCTTGCGCCCCGTGGATCATCAAAAGATTGCCTTTCAGATTTTGTACTTTGTCCAAAAGATTGGCTTTGGCGTTACCTTCTGGATTTTCTTGTGGCGTGTCCATGTAACGTTCTGTATACATAATTTCGTACATATTCCAGTCGATAACTGGACCGCCAGCAACACCAGCTTTGAAAACTTCTGGATGCTTCAACATGAAAGAGGTAGTCATAAAACCACCAAAACTCCAGCCGTGGATTCCCATATTTTGAGCATCAACGTAAGGTAGAGATTTTAGGTAAGAAACGCCTCTTAGTTGGTCGTTCATTTCGGTATCGCCCAAGTTTCTGAAAACAGCTTGTTCGAATTTAACGCCTCTGTTAGATGATCCACGACCATCCATCGTGAAAATAATGTAGCCATTTTGCGCCATATATTCGTACCAAAGATTACCCGAAGCAGGGAAGGAGTTGGTGATCAACTGCAAATGCGGACCATTGTACAAATAGACAATTGTCGGATATTTTTTGTTGGGATCGAAGTCTGTTGGAAGAATTATTTTTCCGTAAAGATCTGTGCCGTCGTCGGCTTTTAGCGTTACATTTTTAATTTCAGGACGCTTGTAGTTTTTAAGCGGATTTTCTGAAGTTAAAATATTTTCGGATTTCAGATTGTTGGTGTGGATAATATTGGCAATGCGTGGCGTTGTTGCATTAGCGTAGACATCGTAGATTTTACTTCCATCTTTAGATAAAACCGCTTGGTGCATACCTTCGGCTTTGTCCAATCTTTCCATTTTTTGATTCTGCCAGTTAACGCGGTAGATGTGTCTTTCTAAAGCTGTTTCTTTAGTGGAAATAAAATAAATGTCTTTTTGCTTTTCGTTAAATCCAAGAATTTCCGTCACCAACCAATCGCCTTTTGTCAACTGAGAAATAAGACCTTTCTCCAAATTATAATGGAACAAATGGTTGTAACCCGAACGTTGACTTTGCCAGATAAAATCGGTGTTAGAATTTGGTAAGAAAAGCATTGGATTTTGAGGCTCTACATATTTATCGTTGGTTTCTTCAAAAAGTGTTTTGATGAAGTTTCCGCTTTTTGCTTCATATTGATTCAGTTTCATGTGATTTTGTCCACGATTAAGCACCGCAACGAAAACATATTTAGAATCTGGACTCCAAGAAATAGCCGTTAAATATTGCTCTTTATCGCCATCTATTTTTAGGAAATTGGTTTTATTGCTTTTAACATCGTAAACGCCCAAAGTCACCTCGTGCGACTTTTGTCCAGCCATCGGATATTTGATATTGGTATTAACCGCAGGCGTCACCGACCAATCGATAATCGGATAATCTTTCACCATACTTTGATCCATTCTGTAGAAAGCGATCATCTCAGAATTTGGTGCGGCGAAAATTCCGCCTTTGATCCCGAATTCGTTTCTGTGGACAGCTTGACCGTTAAGGATATCTTTATTTTGATCATTAGTAATGGCAGTTTCTTTTCCGTTTTGATTGATGAAAAGATTGTTGTCTTTGGTGTAAACTAAACTTTTATTGTCCTGCAAAAGTTGAAGGTTGTCGCTGTTTTCACCTAAAGTAATCGACTCGCCAATTGTCCAAGTTTTATTAGATTTAGTTAACCAAGTTAGTTTGTTTCCGCTAACATAATAAGCTTTGTTTTGATCAACGAAATTAATTCTTGGAAGCGATTTTAGTTTTGCAGTTCCAAGGTTTTGATTAAGTTGTGACAAAGAGATTAACGTATCTTGTTTTTTACTTTTAACATTGGTTGTTAGATAAGCATTTTTTACAGAATTGATGTAAGATTGTCCATCATCTGACCACGAAAATTGTGAAATGTTTTTTGGAGCTAAATTGCTTCGCATTCCGTTAACTGCTTCTGCCATCGTGAGTTTTTGATTCTGTGCGAAAGCAAAGCTGCCAACGGTCAAAGCAACCAGTGAGTATTTTATAAATTTCATTGAGTAATTGTTTAAGTACTCAAAAATACGGATTTATCTTGATTTTGAAATTTGGATTGATTAAAAGTCTTTTTGATGAAATAACTAAATGAAAAATGTGATAAAGGAAAAGGCTTTCAGGGTTCAGAACCCTGAAAGCCTTGTTAAGCTCACAAAAAAATCCTCCGAAATTGGAGGATTTTGATTTATGAAGTTTGTTCTGATAGATATTCCCACTCTTGCAAGGCAAGGTCGAGGTCTTCTTTCGTTTTGTTATATTGTTCTAAAGTCTCGTCTGATGGATTGTCTTTCGTAAACTGAACTTCAAATTCTGCAATTTTTGTTTCAAGCTCCGAAATTTTTTCTTCTACTTTTTTAATCTTGTTTAAGACGGCCTTTTGCTCTTTACTTACAAAACCAGAATTAGTTGCAGCTTCTTTTTCAACAGGCTTTTCTTCTTTTTTGGGTTGTTCAACTTTTGCTTCTTCCCCATGTAATTTTGCACGCTCAGCAGAAACTTCTCTAATACTTTCTTTCTGACGGAATTCTAGATATTCGTCGATGTTTCCTAAGAATTCTTTCATTTTTCCATCACGGAATTCAAAGATTTTATCACAAAGACCTTGCAAGAATTCACGGTCGTGAGAAATAACAATCAAGGTTCCTTCAAATTTTTGAAGTGCTAATTTGATAATTTCTTTAGACTGAATATCCAAATGGTTAGTCGGTTCGTCCATAATCAATGTATTGAAAGGACGTAACAACAACTTACAAAGTGCTAAACGGTTACGTTCTCCACCCGAAAGGACTTTTGTCTTTTTAGTAACATCTTCACCTTGGAAAAGGAAAGATCCTAATAGGTCACGAACTCTTGGTCTGGTTTCTTCCGTTGCCGAATCTTCTGCCTCTTGCAGAACCGTTTTGTCAGGTGTTAAAACTTCTTCCTGATTTTGGGCAAAATAACCAATGTTAACATTGTGTCCCAAAGTCCAGTCGCCAGAATAATCTTTAATTTCGCCAGCCAAAATTTTAGCCAAAGTCGTTTTACCTTGACCATTTTGTCCTAACAAAGCGATACGATCGCCACGTTGTACAAAGAAATCGACATCATCGAAAATTTGTTTTTTTCCATAAGCTTTCCCCAGTTTTTCGGCTTCGAAAACCACTTTACCAGGAACAACAGATTGTACAAATCGAATATTAAATTTAGAAACGTCTTCGTTGTCTATTTCGATACGTTCTATTTTTTCTAATTTTTTAATTAAAGACTGCGCAAAAGAAGCTTTGGTCGCACTCGCACGGAACTTGTTGATGTTGTCTTCCATCTGTTTAATCTCCGCATCTTGGTTTTTCTTCGCTTGAGACAATTTCTCGCGACGTTCTTCACGCATCACCAAATATTTAGAATAATTGGCTTTGTAATCGTCAACTTTTTTGTTGTTAACATCAAAAGTTCTGTTACATACCGCAGTCATAAACTGCTTATCGTGACTTACCAAAACAATGGCGCCATTGTAATCTTTCAAGAAGTTTTCTAACCAAATGATGGATTCCATATCCAAGTGGTTGGTCGGCTCATCGAGAAGCATTAAATCATTTTTCTGAAGTAAAAGCTTCGCCAATTCGATACGCATTCTCCAACCGCCAGAAAATTCGTCAGTGATTTTATGAAAATCATCCGCTTTGAAACCAAGTCCAAACAAAACTTTTTCTACATCGCCTTCTAGGTTGTAGGCATCGTGATTCATCAACAAATCGTTTAGCTCTGTCATTTTCTGAATAAGGTCAGAATAAGCGTCGCTTTCGTAATCTGTTCTCGTTGCTAATTGATGATTAACCTCTTCTAATTCGTCCTTCCAAGCGTTAATTTGCTCAAAAGCTTGCATGGTTTCGTTCCAAACGGTTCTACCTTTTACAAAGTCTAAATCTTGTTTTAGGAAACCAATCGTGATATTACCTTCTGTAACAACGTTGCCTTCAAAAAAAGTTATTTCTTTTGAAAGTATTTTAAGAAGTGTAGATTTTCCTGCTCCATTTTTACCAACCAAACCGACTTTGTCATCTTTTTTAATAGTGAAATTCACATCTCTAAAAAGATAATTTCCGGAGTGATGAAGCCCTAAACCTTGTACTGAAACCATGTGTTAAATTTTACGGTGCAAAAGTAAGGATTTTAAGCGAGAGAGAAAATTGAAGTTTTAGGTATGAATTACGATTGACGATTTAGGATATTAGAATTTTAGAATTTTAGAATTTTAGAATTAAGAATTACTATTAATTAATAACCAAGTCTTCGACTTCGCTCAGACTGACAACCAACAACCAACAACCAAAATCCGACAACCATCAACCAAAACTAATAATTTCTCACAGTGACGTGATAACAACTCTGTTGCTTTTCTTTAATGAAATAAATTCTGCCAAGGCTTTCGTAGTATTTTAAAACCTTTAAAAGAGCAGCATCCAATTTGGTATTATGTTCTAGTTTTCCATTAAATCGGACATAAGAAATGTCAAACGAATTGCCATAATTGTGCGAGCTAATGCCTAAAGAAGCATTTTTATTGACTTTACGAAGTTTGCATTGGTCCTCTAAAGTTCGTGTTATAGAAGTGACTGTAATTGTAGCGCCTTTGTTGTCTTTGCTAAATTTAGAACCGATTTTCTCTAAAGTCGTTTTCGCTTTCGAAACAAGATAAGGTCGGCTGTAGTCCAATTTCTGAACTTTATAACCTTTCGCCGTCATTTTAACTTTCGGCATTTTCCCTTTGTTATTGTACTTTGTAACATCTTTGGAGTCTTTTAAAAGCTTGATGTTAAACTTCTTGGAAGCGTCAAGATGAGGTTGGTACAAAGGTGTTGCTTCAACCTCGAGAACTTTTTTCAAGTCGTAGCAATCTAAAGATTTGTTTTTTTGACTGAAGTAAAAATTGATATTTAAAAGTAAAAAAGCGAAAATATATCCTTTCATTTTATTGAATTGATTCGGCAAAGATAGGTCTTTATTAAAAAAAGACATGCATATAGCTTTATTTTAAACTTTTAGAAGTGTTTTTTATTTCATTATTAAAACAGAAATTTTAACAAATGATAAAATCGGCTTTTCCTTAACCAAGATTTAGCCTATACGTTTCAATATTCCTATCTTTGCAAAAACAAATTTCAAAAATGAGCAATAGACCAATTTCAGAATTTCTTGAAAAGTACTATTTACACTTTAACGCAGCTGCACTTGTAGACGCGTCTAAAGGTTATGTTGCCCACCTAAAAGATGGCGGGAAAATGATGATTACTCTTGCTGGTGCAATGTCAACGGCAGAAATGGGTAAAATTCTTGCGGACATGATTCGTCAAGGTAAAGTAGATATTATTTCTTGTACAGGTGCCAACTTGGAGGAAGATGTAATGAATCTTGTTGCACATTCGCACTATAAAAGAGTTCCTAACTACCGTGATTTGACGCCGGAGCAGGAGAGAGAATTGCTAGATCAGCACTACAATCGTGTAACCGATACTTGTATTCCAGAAGAGGAGGCTTTCAGAAGATTGCAAACGCATTTGGAAGATGTTTGGCATGCAGCTGAAGAAAAAGGCGAAAGATATTTCCCACATGAATTCTTGTATCAAGTGGTGAATTCTGGAGTTCTAGGACAATATTACGAAATCGACCCTAAAGATTCTTGGATTGTAGCGGCGGCAGAGAAAAACTTACCAATCGTTTGTCCAGGATGGGAAGATTCTACAACAGGAAACATCTTCACGTCAAACGTTATCAAAGGAAAATTGAACGTTCACACCGTAAAATCAGGTATCGAATATATGATTTATTTGACGGAATGGTATAGAGCAAATTCTGGTGGAAAAGGAGTTGGTTTCTTCCAAATTGGTGGAGGTATCGCTGGAGATTTCCCTATTTGCGTAGTTCCGATGATGTATCAGGATTTGGAATGGGAAGACGTACCTTTCTGGTCGTATTTCTGTCAGATTTCAGATTCTACAACGTCTTACGGATCGTATTCTGGAGCTGTTCCGAACGAGAAAATCACTTGGGGGAAATTGGATATCGATACCCCAAAATATATCGTGGAATCAGATGCAACTATTTGCGCACCATTGATGTTTACTTATATTTTGGAGAATTCTTAATCGAATTTTTCAGATTTAAAATAAAACGAAAAAAACTCCGAATGCTATCTAGTATTCGGAGTTTTTGTTTTTTAATATAAAGTTTTAAACCCTCACAGAATCAGGAACCATAATCTCGTAGTTACCACCAAAAGAGATAATTTCTCTTACAATGCTACTGCTGATAAAGGATTTTCCAGAAGAAGTCAGTAGGAAAATAGTTTCAATAACATTTTCTCGTGTTAGTGCTCGGTTGGTTTGCGCAATCGCTTTTTCGAACTCAAAATCGGCAGGATTTCTAAGACCTCGCAAGATAAAGTTAACACCTTTACTTTTACAATAATCCACGGTCAAACCTTCGAAGTCATCAACTTCAACATTCGGAAAATCTTTGAAAGTATTACGGATAAACTCTTTGCGTTGCTCCAGAGAGAACATATATTTCTTCTGTGAGTTTTTGCCGATGGCGATAATTATTTTGTCAAACAAAGGGGAAGCTCTTTCTACGATGTCGTAATGTCCAAGTGTGATCGGATCAAAAGAACCTGGGAAAACTGCTATTCTCATTAGTTTTAGTTTGGTTAATGTAAAGGTTTTTTAAGCGCTTTTTCAACTTCGTTACCACAAAGGTCTTGTATGCTGATGCCATAGATTTTGGCTTGTTGTGGAAGGATACTCGCTGGCGAAAAACCAGGATTGGTATTCATTTCCAGCATGTAAGGTTCGCCGTTCATGATGATATATTCACTTCTAGAGAAGCCACTCATCCCAAGAGAATCATATGCGCGAATCGAAATTTCTTCAACCTTTTTGCGTGTTTCCTCGTCTAGTCTTGCTGGCGTTATCTCTTGCGAAGCGCCCTCGTATTTAGCTTGATAATCAAAAAATTCGTTGTCAGGCACAATTTCCGTAATTCCCAAAACAATCGTTTTTCCTTGATAATCTAAAACACCGACTGAAACTTCGGTACCATCCAAAAAGCTTTCGATAAGGATTTCGTCGTCTTCTTTGTAGGCGATTTCAATCGCTTTGTTTAGTTCAGATATATCTTTAACCTTCGAAATTCCGAGGCTACTTCCAGATTGGTTAGGTTTTACAAAAACAGGAAGTCCCAGTTCTGTAACTATTTTTTCTTGATCGACAACTTCGCCTTTTCTTAAATAGATGCTTTTCGCAGACGGAATATTATATTTTGACAAAACCGCCAACGTATCTTTTTTATTAAAAGTCAAGGCACTTTGGTAGAAGTTGCAACCAGTATAGCGTTGTCCAACAG
>JAEXRP010000090.1:0-3716 GCA_023440705.1 Bacteroidota bacterium | reverse complement strand
TGCATATCTATTAACTGAATGCCATTTTCAAAAATCGGTTCCGGATAATTATCGATGAAGAAATTCTTTCTAACGTCATATTTTTGAAATCCATTTCTTTCATAAAACCGAATCTGATTAATCCCACAATCTGCCGTCCCAACGATAATACGCTTGTATTTTGGATAGCAGATTTTTTTTATGTGCGTTATCATTTGTTCGCCTATTCCTTGTCGCTGATACTTTTCAGAAACTGCAATGTTTTTTAATTCAACAGTTTCAATATCTTGGTGATACAAACAGAATACGCCAACATTGTCGTTGTTGAGTTTTACAACATAGACATCAGAACTCGACAAATATTTGTCAATAGCGACGCGTGTTTCGTCCGCCAAAAGCAAAAGCTCATAAGGATAATCATCCGTAATTAACTGAAAATCGAGTAGGGGAGCTCTCATTTTTTACATTACTAAATCTTCAAACAGTCGATCGAAAGCTAGATCCAAATCCTTGGCTTGTCCTGGATGTGGACGCGATGTTTGGATGATAGAACTTCGCACAGCCGTTAACCAACGGAATCGTTCTGGGATTTCGAGTTGCGCAATTGGTCCAGAGTCTTTCCCTCCTTTTGCAACATTTTCAAAAGACGTCAAATGTTTTTCGATGATGTCAAATTCGGTTTCACAAACAAAACATTTCATGCGGTCAGAGCAAAGGTATGTTTTCACTTTGATGTATTTTTCGCGCTTACTAAAAAGCACCAAACCAACATTGATGAACTCTTCGCGTTCAGGCTTCGGCACCAGACGGATCACCGCATACTCGTATAATTTAACCTCTTGCATGTTTCGCTTCATTTACAAAGTTATCAGAATGGGCAACACGTCTTGTCAAAAACTGAAAATACACTTCTTTTATTTCCTCTGGCGAAAGTTCGGTATCGCGCCACTGTAGCCAATCTTCAGGGATTAATTTCACGATTTCGCGCAAAACATCATCCGTCAATATCGCTCGGAATCTTTCGTTGACTTCGTCTAATTGATCAGCTTGCGGTAACAAAACATGATCTTTTATCATCACAAACGGACTTACAGCATTCTTTTCCCAATTGTCCCAAGAATGATGAAAATACAAAGAAGCACCGTGATCAATCAGCCACAATTCTTTATGCCAATATAACATGTTTGTATTTCGGAAAGTACGGTCGATATTGGTAAGGAAAGCATCTAACCAAACGACTTCGGACGCCAGTTTACCATCGATTTTTACAGCAGCAGGATCGTAATTGATGCCACCAGACAAATAATGCAACGCCAAATTTAGTCCAACACTTGCTTTCAACAAATCCTGAATTTCCTCGTCGGCTTCGGTTCTTCCGAAGTCTTCGTGCAAGTTTGCAAAAACCAATTCAGGCGTTCGCAATCCCAAAACCTGCGCCACTTTGCCACCAACCAACTCCGAAATCAAAGCTTTCACGCCGTGACCTGCGCCACGGAATTTCAACACATATTTGAAGTCGTCGTCGGCTTCCGCCAAAGCTGGCAACGAGCCGCCCTCGCGCAACGGTAATATATAGCGTAAGACGGTGACCGTCCGTAGTGATAAATCCATCTTGTAATTTAAAATGTAAAAATAAAGTAATATTTTTTATTTGGGCGCCTTTTCCGCCCTCCACTCCCGCTTTTTTGCGTTTCGACTTTCCAAAGCTAGGGCTTTCCACCGCGTCGAAGCGCAAAAAGAGCTCCGTTCAGGTCGGGGCGCAACCACGCCGTTGCAATTATTCTCTAATATTTGCTTTTCTACTACAGAGTTATTTTTTTAATTAGCCTTTGTGGTTTACAAAATTGCTATTTAGTTTCTTGTATTAATGAAAAGAATGTTTCTAGTTTAGATGAAAATTCTTTAGCTTTTGTGGTTTAAGCAAAATACAAATTCTATATGAAAAGTGAAATTTTAAACTTTTGCGGTTTTTAAAAATGCTAATAAGTTTCTTAGATTCTTAAAAAGAATGTTTCCAATTTATATGAAAACTTTATTTCCTATTTTTTTAAATTTTAAAAATGCACTTTAAACTTTTGTGGTTTAAGAAAGTGAAGATTCGATTTTGCAAATGACGTTTTAAAACTCACAAAATAATCCTTATTTTTGGGGAAATATTCAACATAATGTCAAGTTTTATCGACTTCGGTATTGCGAAAAAATCTTACGATCATCAACAAAATATGAATAAAATAACAGAACTTTTTAATATAAAATATCCAATCATCCAAGGCGGAATGATTTGGCATAGTGGCTGGAGGTTGGCTTCGGCGGTTTCTAACAATGGAGGATTAGGACTTATCGGTTCTGCAAGCATGTATCCCGATATTCTTAGAGAAAATATCCAAAAGTGTAAAGCAGCAACAGACAAGCCTTTTGGCGTTAATGTCGCCTTGTTGTACCCGAATCTTGAAGAGATTATCAATATTATTTTAGAGGAAGGCGTTAAGATTGTTTTCACGTCAGCTGGAAGTCCAAAAGCTTACACCGAAATTTTGAAAAAAGAAGGCATCAAAGTAGCGCATGTTGTGTCGTCAACCAAATTCGCTGTTAAATGTCAAGAAGCTGGTGTTGATGCAATTGTTGCAGAAGGTTTTGAAGCTGGCGGACATAATGGTCGCGACGAAACGACAACTTTATCTCTTATTCCAAATGTTAAACGTCATATTTCGACGCCGTTAATCGCTGCTGGCGGCATTGCAACAGGTGCTCAAATGAAAGCTGCGATGATTCTTGGTGCAGACGGCGTTCAAATTGGTTCTCGTTTTGCTGCAACGACGGAAGCGAGTTCTCACGATAATTTCAAGAATAAAATTGTTGAACTTGGTGAAGGCGATACACATTTAACTTTAAAGGAATTAGCGCCGGTTAGATTGGTGAAAAATAAATTTTTCAACGATTTGGAAGCGCTTTATCAAGAAGGTAGAAATGTTGAAGCACTAAAAGAAACCTTGGGAAGAGCGCGTGCAAAACGTGGAATGTTCGAAGGCGATTTGGAGGAAGGCGAGTTAGAGATTGGACAATCTTCGGCGCTTATCGATAGTGTTTTGCCAGTCGAAGAAGTTATCAAGAATTTGGTGGCAGAGTTTAATGCCGCTAATTTAGATCTTAAATTATAGATGTTAGGAATTAGGTTTTAAGGACAAATATGAGTTCGGAATGAGAAAGTTAACGTCAGTTCGAGTAGATTTTGCAAAAATCGTATCGAGAACTGTTTGATTATTAGGACGGACTAAACTTCTCGATACAAAATCTTTTAGATTGACGTCTAGTATTACAAATAATGCTTTATCTCAAATTAAACATTACTAAAAACCAAACACGATAAACTAAAACTAAAACCAATCTACATTAATAATTCATCACTCATAACTAATTACAAGTGTTTTCAAAACAAGAAGCAGCGCAACTAAAGAAAGAATTTTGGACCGCTTTCGGGAAAGCTTTTCCGAGAAAATGGTTGTTGTATGATACTAAGATTAAAGACTTTTCTTTTAAATTCAGTGCGGATAATAAAAAAGCTGAAGTCTCTCTCGACATCGAAATGAAAGACGAACTCTTCCGAAATGCTTATTTTGAGAAGATTCAATCTTTGGAAGATTTGTTGAGAGATGAGATTGGTGATTTTGAGATGGACGAACATTTTGTTTTGGAAAACGGAAAAGTTATCAGTCGCGTTTGGTTGACCAAAACTGGTG
>JAEXRP010000101.1:0-8247 GCA_023440705.1 Bacteroidota bacterium | reverse complement strand
TATAACTCGTAACTAAAAACCTAGCCCCGATTGAACGGCATGTTCGAGCTCTTTTTGTAAGTAGTGGCCAAAAGCCAAGCACAAAAAAGCGAGTAGTGAAAACGGGAAATAGCTACTGAAAATAATTAAGAAGTCATTTGTTAATTGTTTGATTTTCATTAACTTTAATCATAATCTTTTGTTTAAAATGAAATCTCGCAATTTTAATGAATTCCCTCGTTATGGTAGCCTTAACAATATTAAAGTTATTTGGTTAGGGAATTATGTTACCGATGTTGTGAGTGACGCTCTGAAAGATAGGATTGAATATAGTATTGACCTTGAGTCTAATATGTTTTATGTTGAAGATTGTAATTATTCACGTTTTTTACTCGGTTTTAAGTCGAATTATAATGGCAGAAAGCTGGTAGATTCTTTAAGTTATAATAATAGAGTTGAGTTGTGCCGTTTACAAGATCAGCTTGCTTTAAAGGCTTTTTCTGAAAGTACTATTCGTACGTATACAGGGGAGTTTTCTCAACTTTTGAAGGTTATTGGTGATTACCAAGTGCAAGATCTTAGTGAGGAAAAGTTACGTAGTTATTTTCTATATTGTCATAAAGTTTTGGGGCTATCCGAAAACCAGATACATAGTCGGATGAATGCAATTAAATTCTATTTTGAGAAGGTGCTTGGGCGAACTAAATTTTTCGTTGACATACCTAGACCTAAGAAAGCATCTATTTTGCCTAAAGCTTTGAATGAGAAAGATATTAATAAGCTATTCCAAGTTACGACAAATATTAAACACCTTTTAATTTTGAAACTATGTTATGGAATGGGACTTAGGGTTAGTGAAATCATTAATCTGAAAGTCCAAGATGTTGATGGTGTCAAGCTTAAAGTCTTTATCGAACGAAGGAAAGGCAAGAAAGATCGTTATGTTAATTTGCCCGAATCTATTCTTAATGAGCTACGTCAATATTACAAGGAGTTTCGTCCCAAATACTACCTTTTTGAAGGTGAGAATGGCGGACAATATTCGAAGCGTAGTGCACAATCGGTTTTTAAACAAGCAATGACAAAAGCAAAAATCAATAAGCAAGTTGGGATCCATAGCTTGAGACATAGCTACGCCACGCATTTGTTAGAGTACGGAACGGATATTTCTTTAATCCAAAAATTACTTGGACATAACAGTATTAAAACAACTTTAATCTACACCGAAGTTACGGATAAGAATATTTCTAATGTTGTTTCGCCTTTGGATCGAATGAATAAAAAACTTTAAGACTCTAACATCTCTTGTAGCTCTAACCATCGCATTTCCGACGTCTCTAGGTTTTCTGAAATTGTTTCTAAATCTTTAGAAAGTCCCGCAATTTTGTCGTAATCGGTTTCGTTGTTTAGAGCTTCTAAAATGAGGTCGCGTTTCTTTTCCAATTCTGGCATTTCTTTTTCTAGAAATTCTAATTCACGTTGCTCTTTGAAGGATAATTTCTTCTTAGAAACTTTTGGTTGCGATGGTGCAGAAGCAGCTTCTACACTGACTTTAGATTTAGCTTCATCTAGTTTTTTAGTTTCAGAATCTTGCGTTTTTTTCCATTCACGATATTCTGTGAAGTTGCCGACAAAGTTCTTTATTTTACCTTTTCCTTCAAATGCTAAAACATGGTCAACGATTCTGTCCATGAAGTAACGGTCGTGCGAAACGATGATTAAACAACCTTGGAATTGCAACAAGAAGTTTTCTAAAACCGTTAATGTAGGCAAATCCAAATCATTAGTAGGTTCATCAAAAATCAAAAAGTTTGGATTTTGATAAAGAACATACATTAGATGCAGACGACGTTTATCACCACCAGACAGTTTTGAAATTGGCGAATATTGCGTTTGATCATCAAATAAAAACAGTCTCAAAAACTGAGAAGCAGAAAGACTTCTGCCATTTGCTAAAGGATAATATTCTGCTTTTTCTTTAATAAAATCAATAACACGTTCATCTTCTTTAAAGGCTAAACCTTTTTGCGAAAAGTAACCGAAACTTATCGTTTCACCAGTCTCTATTGTCCCACTATCAGCCTTTTCTAGGTTCTGAATAATATTTAATAATGTTGATTTTCCTGCTCCGTTTTTACCAACAATTCCAACTTTTTCACTTCTTTGAAATTGATAATTAAAATCTTTTAAAAGCACATTATCGCCGTAAGCTTTGTCAATATGTTTTAGTTCAAGAATTTTTTTTCCGAGACGTTGCATTTCAAAATCCAATTCTAGACTTTGTTTTCTAGTATCGGTTTTAGCAACTTTTTCGGTGTCGTAGAAAGCATCGATTCTACTTTTGGATTTTGTAGTTCTAGCTTTTGGTTGGCGACGCATCCATTCAAGCTCCTTTCTATAAAGGTTGTTGGCTTTATCGATAGTCGCGTCCAAGTTTTCTTCACGAATCATTTTGTTCTCCAAGTAAGTGGCATAACCTCCTTTATGAATATACAATTGCGCATCTTCCATTTCCCAAATCGTATCACAAACCGAATCCAAAAAGTAGCGGTCATGCGTTACAAGCAGCAAAGTGATTTTTTGTTTAGACAGATAATTCTCCAGCCATTCGACCATTTCGACATCGAGGTGGTTGGTTGGCTCATCCATAATCAAAAGAACGTGACGATGCTCGGCTCTCGTTTCGGTCAGCAATTTTGCAAGCGCAACACGTTTCACCTGTCCACCAGAAAGTTTTCCCATCTGGACAGTAAGATCCGTAATCTGAAGCTGAGACAAGATTTGTTTCATCTCATTTTCTAGATCCCAAGCTTTGTGAGCTTCCATTTCGAGAAGTGCTTTTTCAATGAAATCGTGGTCGGTAGATGTTAGAGACAAATGATAATTTTTAAGCGCAACAATCGGTGCAGAATCTAAAGTCATCATAAATTCTTCAACCGTAAGATTTGGATCAAAGCTAATTTCTTGATCAAAAAGTACAACTTGGATGTCTTTATTGATAAGGACAGAACCTTGATCGGCAATTTCTTTTCCCATTAATATTTTGAGAAGCGTCGATTTTCCGCTACCATTTTTGGCAACAATCGCAATTTTTTCGCCTTCGTTGATGTTAAAACTGATGTCTTCAAATAAAACTTTCAAACCATAAGATTTTGAAAGATGTTCTGCCGTCACGTAATTCATAGCCCAAAAATACGAATAAGAATTGTTTTAATTCGGCTTTATATAGTCTTTAATCTTAATAAAAATGATGCTTGTTTATTATTTCTGTTATTAAATGTTTAAATATCTTTAAAATTGTTAAAAAATGTTAGAATTGAAAGATTAATTGCTAGTCATATTTTAAAAATGCTATCTTAGAATTAAAATTAAACCTATGAGAAAAGCCATCTGTTTCGGAGAAGTATTGTGGGATATTTTCCCGAGTGGGAAAGTAATTGGTGGGGCTCCTTTGCAAGTTGCTGCTAGATTATCTAGCCTTGGTGTACCGTCGCGTATCGTTTCTAAAATCGGAAATGACGCCGAAGGTCGTACACTTTTACAAAATATTCAAAATTTAAATCTTACTGGTGTCTATGTCAAGATTGACCAAAACTTCCCAACTGGTGAAGCAATTGTCCATTTTGATGATAATGGCGAAGCTGTGTATGATGTTAAATCACCTGCAGCGTGGGATCATATCGAATTGACAGAAGAAATCGTAAACGCGGTTTCTGCTGCTGATATTTTCGTTTACGGAAGCTTGGCAGCGCGCAGCGAAGTTTCTAAAAATAGTTTGTACAAACTTCTTGATATTGCGAAATATAAAGTTTTTGATGTTAATGTTCGAAAGCCGTTTTGCGATATGGACGAGATTGTAAAATTGATGCGTAAAGCTGATCTTATTAAATTGAATGAAACTGAGTTGCGCTATCTCGCTAAACATCTTGGCGCAGATAATGAGTCTTTGGAACTTAATATTTTATTTTTATCGGAGTATACTGAGACGGCACAAATTTGTGTGACTCGTGGGACAAATGGCGCGGTTCTATTGACAGGCGAACAACTTTATTCTCATCCAGGTTTCGAAGTTGATATCGTTGATACGATAAGCTCTGGTGATAATTTTTTAGCTGCGCTACTTTCAAAAATTATGGATTGTGAAACCGAAGAAGATTACAATGAAGCATTAACTTTTGCGAATGCTCTTGGTGCGGTTGCAGCCACTAAAAAAGGTCCAACTTCCAAAATAAGTAAGGACGAAGTTTTACAATTAATCCAAGGTCAGCTGTCGTAGCGACCAGTAACTGCCGTTGTAGACATTGAGATCAACTTTTACATTGATGCCATAGGCAATTCCGTTTTCTGTGAATTGCCAGAATTTCCAGTTGTCTTCGGGAGAAGGCGCTGGGACGTCGTTGTAGTTGGCTAACCAAAGTGTGTAATCGTCGAATTCGTCTGCGAGAACATCTTTTTTGTAATGATAATAGGTGTAAATAATCGGCTTGGTACCATAAGCATCTTCCAAAATTTTCACAAAAAGTTTTAAATCTTTGATAAGTTGTTCTTTCGATTTGTGACGAGGCATTTTCTCGATGTCGAGAACGGGAGGCAAATCACCAGATTCTAGTTTTGCAACCGAAACAAAAGAATTGGCTTGCAAAATAGGATCTTCATCTGGGCGATAAAAATGGTAAGCACCACGCAGAAGCTCATGTTTTTTGGCTTGTTCCCAAAAATGTTCAAAATTTTTGTCAGACTTTTTGTTGCCCATCGTTGCGCGAAGAAGTACAAATTTTAGAGGAATCGTTTTGTTGCCAATGCTCAAACTATCCCATTTTATATCTTCTTTATTTTGATAATGCGATATATCAAATCCAAAAGTTTGCGTTGCATAATCACCAATTATTCGGTTGATGCGCGCTTCTTCCTCTTTCGAGTTTTTTAGTTTTTTGTGATGAAATTTGTTAAAGTAAGTAGAATAGTAAAAGTGAATTTTCTCTTTTAAATAAAAGCCTGTTCCTAAAAGTCCAATTATCGCAAAAGCAAGCGTCCACCACATGATTTTCTTTTTCAGTTGGCGGCGTTCTAGTTGCTTTTTTCTGGATTTTCTTTGATTAGGAATCGCTTTTTTCATCAGCGCAAAACTACGAAAGAATTCTTGATTGACATTTTGAATTAAGAAATTTCGGTGATAGAAATTTTTTGACCATTAAATGAAATGACATCGCCTTGTTTATGATTGTGAAGTGCCAACGCAATTGGACTTTTATCAGAAATGACATAAAGTTTTTCATTTTCAAATTTTATTTCGCCTAAAGAAACTGCGATGAAAAATTTTGACAAAGAAGTTTCCACATAACTGCCAAGGCTGACTACTTTTTTATCAGTAATGTTTAAGTTTTTGACTAAATTATATTGGCTTTTAAGCTCGTTTAGTTGTAGTTGAAGATTATTAATCTGTTGTTGCAACATCTCTCGGCTTGTCTCATATTTGTCGCCCATACTGCTTTTGGTATCGTTGTTAGATGCCCGCGTATCCTCGATAAGTTGCTCGAGTTTTGAGATTTTTTGAATTAAAATTTCCAATAAATGTTGACGAAGTTCGGGCTTATTAATGGACATTTTTTATAAATTTGAAAGATTAATGACCGACAAAACTACTTAATGATTCTATGAATTCCTATTTTTATAAACTTAAAATTGTCCTTTTTTTGTTGATTGGTTGTAGTTTTTTTAGTCAAAAACTTCCAACTTCTAGCGAAATAATTTCTGAATATTATAAAGCATTGGGCGGACTTGCAAAGTTAGAACAAGTTAAATATCTGAAAATGCAAACCATCTTGACGGTTGATTCTAAAAGTTATGCAGGAACTGAAGCTTGGATTGCTCCTAATATTTTTAAGAAGACACAAAAATTGGGACATGAGGAAGTGATCCAGTTATTTGATGGGAAATTCGGCTATGTAAGTCAAGGCGATCATCGTGAAGCCTTGTCGGAGCCGATTGTTCAAAAATTACAAAAGAGAAAGTTGATTGCAGCATTAGAGTTTGATGCTAATGATTTTAATAAAGTTGAAGAATATAAAAATGGACAACAGCAATTTTATATTCTTGTAAAATCGGATTCTAAAATCTACTTTGATAAACAAACCAAACTTCTTTCTAAAATTGAAACCTCGGAAGGCAACCAAAATTTCTCGGATTATACAAGCTTTGATGGAATTTTGTTTCCGACAAAAATCATTACAACTCGACAAAATAAAACTTCAGAGCTTACTTATCAAAATATTCTTGTGAATCGAGAAGTGACTTACGATGATTTACAATAATTAATCTAGATCCTCAAACGGAATTTTCAACTGAATAGAAACTTGTTTTTTTTCTTCGGTATTAAGGTTAGAAAGTGACAATCCCAAAAGTCGCACAGCACGGTCAAAAGGTCGTTGCTTCCACAAATTTTTTGCGATGCGATAGTATTCTTCTTTGGATTGGTAATACTCGGTTTTAGTAAAACTTCGTGTATAAAGTGCAAAGTCTTTGTATTTAATCTTTAAAGTTAGCGACTTGCCGAGAATTTGATGTTTCGAAAGTCGGTTTTGTAACTCTTCGCTCAGGCTTTTTAGTTTTTCATCAATCTGTTGCTCGTCGGATAAATCATCAAAAAATGTTCGTTCTACGGCAACGCTTTTTTGGATTCGGTTGGGTTTGACTTCGCTTCGGTGGATGCCTCGCACAAGATTGTAATAATATTGTCCCGACTTTCCGAAAAGTCTGGTTAGCTCTTCCAATGTTTTTTTCTTGATGTCTGCACCTTTATAAATTGACAGACTAAACATTTTGTTGGCTGTCACTTTTCCAACACCATAAAATTTTTCTACGGGTAGTTCCTCCAAAAATTTTTCGATATGTTGTGGATGTATGGTTTTTTGACCGTTCGGTTTGTTAATGTCTGAAGCAACTTTAGCTAAAAATTTATTCACCGAAATTCCTGCAGAAGCCGTTAATCCCGTTTCTTCAAAAATGCGTTGTCTGATTTCTTTAGCAATTTGATTGGCTGATTCGATGCCTTTTTTGTTTTCTGTGACATCGAGATAAGCTTCGTCCAAAGATAAAGGTTCAACAAGATCCGTGTATTCGTAAAAAATGCTTCTAATCTTTTTGGAAACCTCTTTGTATCGTGGAAATCTTGGTGGTACAAAAATAAGATGCGGACATTTTTCTTTGGCTGTTTTGCTTGGCATCGCCGATCGAACGCCAAATTTTCGAGCTTCGTAACTTGCAGCAGCGACAACGCCACGATGTCCACCACCAACAGCAATGGGTTTGCCCTTCAAGTCAGGATTATCGAGTTGCTCCACAGACGCATAAAAAGCGTCCATGTCAACATGAATAATCTTTCGTTGGCTTGAAGTCATGTCGCAAATTTAGAAAATAAAAAAACTCAAATATCAATTTGAGTTTGGTTTTATAAGTTTGTCAATTGTAGTTTGAATGTCTGGATCTTCTGGTGAAGTTGCATAGTATTTTGCAATGTTGGAAGTCTGGTCAATTACCATAAATCTCGGAATCCAGTTAAGTTCGATATAATCATTAAATGAATTCTTCCAACCAGAAGCGAACCAAAAATTTTCTTTGTCTTTCATGTTAAACCTATCAATGCTGCGGTCAAAAGCTTCTTTGTTACGCTCTAACGAAAAATATAAAAACTGAATATTTGGATTTTTTTCTGCCAATTCATTTGATTTTGGAATGGCTAAAAGACAATCTTTGCACCAACTTGCCCAAAAGTCAATGACTATAACTTTTCCTTTATACTGATCTAGAATGTCTTTAACAGAAATGAAATTTCCGTTTTCGTCTTGCATCTTTTCGGCTAAAGCTTCTTTGCTAAATGTCGTTTTGTTAACTGCTGGTATCTTTTGTGAGTAACCTAAAACGAGAATAAATATACTTAAGATGCTAAAAATCTTCTTCATTGTTCTAATTGTTGTGATGCAAAATTAAAGAATTATTGGATTGCTATTTCTTATTAAAGGATAATTAAATTTTATTGTGTATTAGTAGTAAGTCTTTACAAGTTCTAGTTATTATCGAAAAAACTGATAGATTTTGTATTGAAACGATTTAATGAGAAGAAAATGAACTTGTTTTCGATACAATTTTCTTCGAAAATCACTCAAACTGACGTTTATTTTTTGTTTCAAATTCTGAAACTGTATCATCCAAATTGGGTAAGAACGTAGGATCTGCGCCCCGACGTAGGTGGAGCTCTTTGTAGTCTTGAGG
>JAEXRP010000099.1:0-2780 GCA_023440705.1 Bacteroidota bacterium | reverse complement strand
TATAACTCGTAACTAAAAACCTAGCCCCGATTGAACGGCATGTTCGAGCTCTTTTTGTAAGTAGTGGCCAAAAGCCAAGCACAAAAAAGCGAGTAGTGAAAACGGGAAATAGCTACTGAAAATAATTGTAAATAGGTTTCAAGTGATCTTTTATATTTTTATTTCTTTTGAATCTAGGTGAGTTTAATGCTTATTTAATAAAATATTTAAGAAAAATTTAGCAGTATATAAAGTTGGATTTGGTTTCTTTTCGTTACATTTGATAAACATAAATTATTTATACCTATGAAAAAAACACTTAAAATGGCAGCTTTGGCTTTGATGGTTTCGATGACTGCTGTTTCTTGTAAGAAAAAAGTATCTGATGCGGATTTAACAAGTAAGGCTACAACTGTAGTTGCAACTTATCCAGGAACTACTGTTGAAGTTAAGGGCGGACAAGCACATCTAAGTGGTGTATTTGCTACACAAGCTGATAAAGATGCTGCTATTGCTGCTTTGAAAGCTGTAGAAGGTGTTAAAGATGTACACGATATGGCTACTGTAGCGCCTGCTACACCAGCTGTAGAAGTTAACGTTGTTGATGCTGCGGTTTTGCAAAAAGTTAGTGATGCAATTAAAGATATCAAAGGTGTTAAAGCTGAAGACGTTGCTGGTGTTCTTACACTAACAGGAACTGCTTCTTCTGCTGATGCTAGAAAAGTAAAAGAGTCTGTTGATGCTTTGAAAATTGGAAAATACGATAACAAAATTGTAGTTAAATAAGAAGTTATGAGTTTACAAGATAAATATGCAGGTGTAGTATCTGCAGCACAAGGAGCGGGACTTTCTGACCTTAATATTCAAGAGCAAGATGGTATTTTGTACATCACAGGTGGCGCTAGTAGTAGTGCAGCTAAAGATGCTATTTGGAATGCTTTAGGCGCTGTTGATCCTAACTACACTGCGACTGATATCAATATTGATGTTCAAGTTAGTGGTTTGGCAGCTGGTGCGGCTTTAACGGTTGCAACAGATGAGTCTAACCTTAATATCCGTCAAGAGGCTTCTACTGATGCTAGTATCCTAGGAAAAGCCGCTAAAGGTTCTACAGTAACTTTGGTTGAGCAATCTTCTGACGATTGGTGGAAAGTAAAAACTGCTGATGGTGTAGAAGGTTATGCTTATGCTAGATATTTAAAAGCTTAAGATACAATCTTATATAAAAAAGAACCTCCAATTTTTTTGGAGGTTTTTTTATTTTTGAACTTTCTTAAGGATGTTCTCTATGATAATATTCTCAATATTGTCGGGATAATTGACCGTAAAATGTTTATCCTCTTCAACCCAAGCTTGGAGGAGTTGTAGCGATAACTTATCCGAACTTTCGATGCCTAGTTTGTTAAGAGAACTAGCATTGTAAGCTTGTTCGTACTGATTATGAATTGGGATTACAAAGAGTTTTTTATGAAGGTATAAAGCTTCGGCTGGTGTTTCGAAACCCGCGTTACAAAGTACTCCTCTACAATTTGCAAAAGCATTGATGAATTTTTTTTGATCAATCGGATAGAATTCTACATTATTCTTTCGATATGGATCTTTTGACTTTTTTGAAAACACTTTCCAGTTGACATCTATTTTTGATAAAGTTTCAAAAATGGCTTCGTCCGAATAACTTGGTAAATAAACCAAATAAAACCCTTCATCTTTTGCATCAAGCGATCTGATTTCTTTTCGGATAACTGGCGTTTTTACATTGGGATGGAAAGCTTCGAAATGAAATCCAATTTTCTCCTTACAAGGCGCATAATATTTTAGAATCTGTTCGCCCAACCAACTTTTGTGACTTGGTTTCGGAACACCCTGAAAAGACAATGCAGCTTGATGACTTAACGCAATTATTGGATGATGTTTTAGTTTTGCTGCCCAAGCAGTTATCGGTTCAAAGTCGTTTATAATCAAATCATAATTATCGAGGTTGAAGTTTTTGATGAGCTTAACCGCTTTACAATAATTGTTTTTAAATAAGGTCTGATTGTAAGATAAACCGCCATGGTTATCATAAAGTAAAGAAATGCCTTTAAAACGATAATCGATGTCGATTTTTGGTTTTAATTGACTTTGATGTCCGCTGATTAACACGTCAACCAAAGCATACTTTTTCAAAATTGGGACAATCTCTTGTGCTCTTGCAATATGTCCATTTCCTGTGCCTTGCAATGCGTAAAGGAGTTTCATATTGCGATATTTTTTAATTGAATAATATCTGCAATTTGCAAATCAACAAGTTCTTCGTCCTCACTTGTAGAATTAGCATTAAGTTCTTCTTTAATATCATCAAAATAGACGATTTTCCATTTGCCATTTTCGTATTCGAGAGCGCTAAGATTTTCGATCCAATCTCCAGAATTAAGATAAGTACAACGACCTTTTTTAGTTACAACTTCGCGCATTTGAGGTTGATGGATGTGTCCACAAATAACGTAATCATACTCGTTTTCGATGGCTAATTCTGAAGCAGTTAACTCAAAATCTCCGATAAATTTGACTGCTTTTTTAACGTTGTTTTTTATCTTTTTTGAAAATGAATACTTTTCGCGTCCCATTTTTACTAAAATCCAATTGACAACATTATTAATCTGAATCAAAAGATCATAACCTTTGCCACCAAGTTTCGCAATCCATTTAGAATGTTGAACCGACGCATCAAAAACATCACCATGAAAAATCCATGTTTTTTTGTTGTCAATGTCCATCGTTAGCTTGTTGCAAAGTTTTAAGTTTCCTAATTCTAAATCCGT
>JAEXRP010000095.1:0-8306 GCA_023440705.1 Bacteroidota bacterium | reverse complement strand
CGGAAAAATCCTTTAAAATACCTGCAATCTTTGCAGGACTGAATGTGCTCTTTTTCATTGTCTTAATTACGATTTAAAGTTAATAATTTTATACTTTTAAACCGTACTGTTTTCGGGGGAGCTTACAGAAAAATAAATTTGGTTAAAATACCAAAACTTGGTATATTTGATTTTAGAAATTTAATTATAAAGTCATGGCTAAAAATACTTCGATTTTATTGGGCGATTATTTCGACAATTTTATCAATTCACAAATTAAAACTGGAAAATATTCTTCAGCGAGTGAAGTTATAAGAACAGCTCTAAGAATGTTTGAACATGAGGAAACAAAAAAAACAGAATTAATTAAAGAACTTAAAAAAGGAGAAAAATCCGGATTTTCTACAAGTTTCAATAGAGAAACATTTAAAGAAAATTTACATAAGAAATATTCTGGTGAATAATGAAGTATAAAATCAGTAAACAAGCAGAAGTAGATTTAGAAAATATTTGGCTTTATACTTTTGAAGAATGGTCGCAAGAGCAAGCTGATTATTATTACGATTTGATAATGGATGAAATCGAATATATTTCAGAAAATCCCAAATCTGGAAAAGATTATAATGAAATAAGAAAAGGATATTTTCGCTCACGAGTAAAATCACATTTCATATTTTACAAGATTAATTTGAAAGAGGAAAAAGTAGAAATTATTAGAGTTTTGCACCAACAAATGGATGTTGATTCTCACATCAATGAATAAAAACTACCTGCCTTTCTTGCTGCAGCTAACATTGTATTGGCAAAATGCGGGGTTAAATGTATAATAGAAAGATTTTTAATATTTATCCGCCGCTGCTTTTCATATTGTTTTTTTCCTTAATTTAGACAATCTGAAAAAGCATCGGCTCCGTTTGGTCTAAACTTGAACAGTCGTTCAACTTAAGCCCGCACTTCGCCAATACTTTTTCCGTTATGTGCAATTGTAAAAAGGTATACCATTGAAAATTATTGAACAAATTGAAATTAGATACTTTCGTAGCTTCGGAAGTAAAGTGGTTAAAATTAACGATTTAAAAGATTTAAATATATTTTCTGGATCAAATGACGTCGGAAAATCCAATGTTCTCAAAGCACTAAATCTTTTTTTTAATGGAGAAATTAATATTGGTGAAGAGTTTGAATTAAGAAAAGATTTATCGATTATTCAACGATTAAGAAGTGAGTCAGAACTTGAAATTAAAAAGAAGACAAGAACGAAGGAAGACCCTTACGCATCTCAAAGGGACTTGTTTGTAAAAATAAAGGTACATTTTAAAAGAGAGATTACGTCCGAAAAATCAACTACTCCTGAAATCTTCTGGGTTGAAAAAACGTGGGATAAAAATGGTTTCAATAAACAAACAAGTAATATTCAAGTTGCATACAAGAAAAAGAATAAGCGAGAACCAACTCAAACCCAAGGTGCAGCACTACAAGGCCAGTTAACCCAGTTTCTTAATTCAATAAATTTTGAATATATACCTGCTGTAAAAGATCGACAATTTTTACAATACTTATTTAAAAAGCTCCAAAATTCATTATTTGAAAGAGACAATACGTTTAAAAGAACATCTAACCAAATCAACTCAAATATTGCAAGTACAACTATAGATCTTTTTCAAGAATTTAAAGATAAAACCGGTATTGATGCAACTTTTTTAATTCCAGATTCACTTATAGATTTTTTTTCAACGATAAATGTTTCGACAGAAAATGGGATCTCGCTTTATTCAAGAGGAGATGGAATTCAAGCAAGATTTATTCCAGCAATTTTAAATGAAATTTCAAAAGGAAAAAAGAATGTAATTTGGGGATTTGAGGAACCTGAGAACTCATATGAATATAGAAACGCTGAAAATCTTGCTAAAGACTTTTTGAATGTATATTCAGTCAAAAAACAGATATTTATTACAAGCCATACCAAAGAATTTTTATCGCTAATAAAAGGCAGTGAGGAAAAAGTGTCACTCCATCGTGTATATAAAACTGTTGAAAATGGTTCAATGATTGACACTTATCAAAAAGACAAAGGATTCGATAAAAACTTTATTCAAAAATCTTTTTGGGAAGGTATTGAAGATGTGAACAAAACTCAAGAAAAACAAGATGTATTAAATACTATTTTCCAAGATATTGGTTTTTTAGAAAGTGACCAATATATTGTGGAGAAGCTACAAAATCAGCTGAAAACTCAAAGAAAAATTGTTGAAGAATCTGGACTTGAGATTGGTGAAAAAGAAATGATTATTAATCATTTGAATAATCGATTAAAAAATGCAATTTTAGATAAACAAGCTTTGGAAATAGAAATTGAAGAGTTTAGAAAACCTATTTTATTTATTGAAGATAAGTATGATCAAATCTATAAAATAGCTTTTTTAAAGGTAGCCAAAATTCCTTGTGATAAAACAAATTATCAAGAAATCTTTAAAGAGAAATGTCCTTTTACAATTCGACGTTCGGAAGGTGCAGGGAAATTATCTGGAAGAATGAGAGTATCAAACAATGATGGATATGAAGACAAAAAAATCGTAGGTTTATACGATTTTGATACAGAAGGTAGAGAGCAAATTTATAATTTAAAAAAAGAAACATTTTGGAATAATGAATTTTATGGTGATGAAAAAAGTGGCATCTACAGAAAAAGAAAAGATCACAAATGCTTTTATGCATTACTAATTCCTATTCCTGATTCTCACAAAAATTTTGCAAATAATGAATGGGAGAATTTTATTAGCTATGTGGAAATCGAAAATCTACTTCCAGAAAAATTTTTAATTGACAATAATTTTGCTGCAAAAATGAATTTTCCAGGTGGACAATATGTGAAAATTAATGATGCTAAAAAAAATAAAATTTGGGAAAGTCTATTTGATTTGGAAAGCGCTGATTTCATAAACTTTAAACCTTTATTTGACAAAATAAGTGAACTATTCGAATGCTAATAACAACTGCACATAACATTGTATTGGCAAAATGCGGGGTGAAATACGAAGTAGAAAAAGTAGAAATATTTATCCGCCGCTGCTTTTCATATTGTTTTTTTCTTAATTTAGACAATCTGAAAAAGCATCGGCTCCGTTTGTTCTGAACTTGAACAATCGTTCAAATTAAGTCCGCACTTCGCCAATACTTTTTCCGTTGTCTGCAATTATATGACAATCCGTCACAAATAACCACATTTGTCACTAAAAAAGTAAATTTGTCAGAAAAGATATTTTTGGCATAGTATTGGCGTGAAAAAACTTTAGTGCTAATTTGCACCAAAGTTATGTTTTTTAGCATTTTTTAACACTAAAACTTGACCGTTTGAGTGTGCAAAGGTAAAAACATTTTGTTAACTAACAAATTTTGGTGCTTTTTTAAGATTATTTTAACAGTATTTAACATTTAAAAAGTTAACAAATTATGAAAAAAACAGTACATGTTACTCCGAATGGGAGTAGTTGGAATGTAAAAACTTCCAATAGTTCAAAAGCGTATAGAGTCGTTGATACGCAAAAGGAAGCAATTAATATTGCTAAAACAGTTGCAAAAAATTTGCAAACTGAATTATTAATACACGGGAAAAATGGTCAGATAAGAGCAAAAGATTCTTATGGAAATGATAGTTTTCCTCCAAAAGGTTAAATTATGGAGAAGTGTATTATTTCAATTAATCAGTATGCTGATTTCATAAAGGCAACTGATGCAAAAAAATTAAGGATAATTAGGCAACAAAAGAAACCAAATCTTTTCAGAATAGCTTATTATCAACTTGCAAAAGCAAGAATTAGAAAAACTCTAAAAGATAATGGTTCTTTAGTTCATATAAAAGATGCTCTAAAGAAATTATCAGATAGAGTTCCGAACTCTAAAAGGCAATCAAGTGATAAATCGGTTTCGATTGAAGCACTTGAGAAATTTTTAATTCTTAAGATTCCAAAAATTTTAAGAAATGAGAGTATTGAGTTCTTAAACCCCAAAGATTTTAAAAATGCAATTGATGTTTATGGAGTATCAATAATAATTTCTCCAGAAATAATTTTCAAAACAATCATTGACGGAAAAGAGGTTCTTGGGGGAATTAAATTACATGTTTCAAAATCCAATTCTTTTGATTCAGAACAACAGCAAATTATTGCTTCTGGAATTTGCAATTATTTAGAAAAAAATGTTGCAACAGAAAACCAAATTGTTCTTCCTGAATTTTGTATTTCCCTTGATATTTTTGGAAATGGCTTTATTTCAAATTCAAATGCAAAGAAAAATTTAATAAGTTCTTACAAGAAAGAATGCAAAGAAATTATTAAAATTTGGGACGCAGCTTAAAAAAGAACAAATTAGCACTAATTAACTGAATTTCTTATTGAGATTCAGTTTTTTTTATAACTGCAGACAACATTGTATTGGCAAAATGCGGGGTTAAGGTATAAATTGAAAAATTTGAAATATTTAGCCGCCAATACTTTTCAATTCCACATTTTTGTTTAATTTAGTTCCATTGAAAAAATATTGGCTCCGTTTGGTCGTTCTTGAACTTTTAGTTCTTCGAAAGCCCGCACTTCGCCAATACTTTTTCCGTTGTGCGACATGCTAAAACCAATATTCTGCTAAAAAAATATGACCGAAGAACTACTCTCACTTATTCAAAAATGGATAAATAATGTTCCAACTATAATTTTAGGAAGTGGAGCTTCTGTTCCTTATAAAATTCCTGGAATGTTTGATTTGGGAACTTACATAAAAGAAAATTGCGAATTTGATGAAGATGCAGACAAAACAGCATTTAACTCATTCGTTGAAAAATTTGATGAAACTGAAGATTTAGAAGCTAGTTTATTGGAAATTAAAGTTACTAGAAATGTAGTAAATACCATTGTTTCTAAAACATGGGAATGTATTAATAATGCAGACCTAAAGGCATATGATAAAATTTTGACTTCTGAGTATAATTTACCTTTAAAAGATTTACTCTCGCATTTAATAAAAACTTCTGATCATAAAGTTTCAGTTATTACTACAAATTATGATAGAATCGTTGAATATGCATCTAGTGAGATTAATGCATATATAAACAATACTTTTACTCAAAATTATATTGGAAAATCAAATACAAATATTTCTAGAATATTACCAGCTAATTTACATGGATATGCAGGTATTATAGAGATATTAAAAGTTCATGGTTCATTAGATTGGTTTAAATCTCATGAAGATATAAAATATCAATTTCCCTTGAGAAAAACTATTCCTCAAGGCTTTATTCCTTCAATTGTAACACCAGGTGTTTCAAAATACGAGGAAACACACATGGAACCATATCGCACAATTTTTTCAAAAGCAGATTCTGTAATTGAATCTTCAAAAAGTTTTTTTTGTGTTGGATACGGGTTTAATGATAGTCATTTTCAACCCAAATTAATAGACCAAATTAGGAATGACAAGCCTATAATTGTATTAGCTAGAACTTTAACTGATAAAACAAAACAATCTATTATAGAAAATAATTGCAAAAACTATTTTCTATTTGAAAAAGCTGGAGAAAATCAAACAAGAATATATTCATCTAGATTTGAAGAACCTATCATTGAAGAATCTAACATTTGGTCATTCGATGAATTTATAAATTATGTAATAAAATAACCATGAGCATATTTACTTTTGAAGATAACTCCGACATTGGAACTGTTTATAGTGTTGACACATCAACGATTATAGTTAAAGTAGACAAAATTGAAAATCTCAGAAAATTACAAGTCAATCACTTATTAGCCGTTGAAAGTTCAAAGGCTGGACAATTATTGATTGGCATCATCAATAAAATAACAAGAAAAATTTCAGATGAAGAAGCTTCTTCTGAAGATGGTTTAAACATAGCTTTACTTACAGAAAATATTGTAAAAGTAAACTTAATAGGAACTTTTTTTGACAAAGTCGGAAGTAAGCATAACGTTTTTAAAAGAACTCTTGATTCTGTTCCAGAAATTGATGCTAGGTGTTTTCAAATTATTGGTGAAAACATAACCAACTTCATGAAAGCAATTACTACAAGTTCAGAAATTAAAACCCCATTATCAATTGGAAAATATTCAATTGACGAAGAAGCGGAAGCATTTTTAGATGGCGATAAATTATTTCAACGCCATGCTGTAATTGTAGGAAGTACAGGTTCTGGAAAATCATGGTGTGTGGCAAAAATTATTGAACAAATAGCGACTTTGCCAATGGCAAACACAATTCTTTTCGATATTCATGGAGAATATAGTTCAGACAATTTTGATGTTCAAGGTATACAAAGGTTTAAAATTGCAAATCCATCTGACTTAACCAAAGAAAACAAACTAGCCAATGGTATACTTATGATACCTTATTGGTTGTTAACATATGAAGAAATGTTGGCAATGCTCTTAGACCGAAGTGATAGTAATGCACCAAATCAAGCAATGGTTTTTTCTAGAACTGTATTCAATGAAAAAATTTCATTTCTAGATTCTATCGGTGATGAAACATTTAAAGGAAATATTACCATTGATAGTCCTATCCCTTATAATATTACCTCCGTTCTAACAGAATTAAAAAGACTTGACACAGAAAGAGTTGCTGGTTCAACTGCCGCTGGTAAAAATGGCGATTTTAATGGAAAATTATCCCGTTTCATCCAAAGATTGGAAGCTAAATCACAAGACAAAAGATTAGGTTTTTTGTTTCAAGTAACAGATGATGAAAATAATATTGATTGGATTTATGAGTTTTGTGAAGCCTTAATGCACGGTTCTAAATGTCAAAATAAAAATTCGGGTGTAAAAATTATTGATTTTTCGGAAGTTCCTTCTGATGTACTTCCCTTAGTAATTGGACTGATTTCAAGATTAATATTCTCAGTACAACAATGGACAAATAAAGAAAATAGACATCCTATCGCTTTATTTTGTGATGAAGCACATTTATACATTCCCGAACGAACAAATCAAGACTCTGCATCTGAATTAGGTTTGAAAAATTTTGAAAGAATAGCAAAAGAAGGTAGAAAATATGGTGTCAATTTAACCGTTATTAGTCAAAGACCATCAGAAGTTAACCGAACTGTTTTGAGTCAATGCAATAATTTTATTTCATTACGTTTGTCAAATGCAGATGACCAAGCTGTTATAAAGAAACTATTACCTGATAACCTTGCCGGATTAACGGATTCTTTACCAATTCTTGACATTGGAGAAGCTTTAGTAGTTGGTGATGCTTCTTTACTACCGACACGAATTAATATCTCAGAACCTAACATAAAACCACAAAGTGCAACTATTAATTTTTGGCAAGAATGGTCTAGCGAAGAAGAGAAACAGAGTATTAAAAATGCTGTAATAGGTTTAAGAAATCAATCAAAAATATAAGCACGATCGCACAACATTGTATTGGCAAAATGCGGGGTTAAATATAAAGTAGAAAAAGTAGAATTATTTATCCGCCGCTGCTTTTCATATTGTTTTTTTTCATAATTTAGACAATCTGAAAAAGCATCGGCTCCGCTTGGTCTGAACTTGAACATTCATTCAAATTAAGCCCGCACTTCGCCAATACTTTTTCCGTTAGCTGCAATTAACTCAAACCGCGATGCCAAACAGAATTTTGAAAGACATAAGGTTTTACGAAAGTGAAATTCAAAATATTGAGGGAAAAAGTATGCCTCATCAATTGGGTAAACTTTTCATTCCAACAAACGATACAAATTTCATAGGACAAAGAATCGCAAGGAAACTAAATGAGTTGGAATATTCTTATGACGAATATGACCATATTTATATAAATTTCACAACATTTTTAAAAGAGAATGAAATATTAATATCAAATAGAAATATTGACAAAAGAATAAAGTATATTGATTTTGGAATAGATTCCACAAAAGTTAATTCACTTTCGGATATTGAAAAAAATAATTTTACCAGAACTGCAACCTTTAAAATTTTGCATGAATTAAGCAATGATAAAAACTTCGAATTAGTCAGACAAGTTGAAAATCAAATGAACGATTTTGAAACTGAAATTAAAATTCATTATAAAACTAAGGAAACAAGTTCATATAAAATTGATATTTACTATCAAATTGAAGCCATTAAAAATGGAACAAATGCAATTATCGAATATCTTGATAAAAAAAATAATATTTTAAGGTGTGGAAATTTTAAACTTCACTTTTACGAGGACATTTATACTTTAGTCGACAAAATAATTCTTTCGAAAGAAGATGAAATTATTTTGAAAGCTAAAACATCTTACAGTGCAAGTATAGCCAATGAAAGATATAGAAC
>JAEXRP010000094.1:0-22924 GCA_023440705.1 Bacteroidota bacterium | reverse complement strand
CGGAAAAATCCTTTAAAATACCTGCAATCTTTGCAGGACTGAATGTGCTCTTTTTCATTGTCTTAATTACGATTTAAAGTTAATAATTTTATACTTTTAAACCGTACTGTTTTCGGGGGAGCTTACATATCTAACGACCAACTCGAAAATGGATATATAGATTTTGGATCGTTTTCGCTATAATTTTCAATCAAAGTTCTAAGGTTCTTTTCTGTAATTTGATTTTTAGAAACATTTACAAAATAAAATGCTGTCGAACCAAAATCTTTGTAATTCCTAAACAATACCAGTGATTTCTTTAGTTTGGCAGAATGATACAAAACAAATTTTTTACTTTCTTCAACCAAGACAAAAGTATCTTTATACTGATGTTTCTTTTCGATACAACCATCTTCTTTCTCGAAAATTTCCAGCGTTTTTGGAAATTTAAAAGGATTTGTCAATTTCATTTTAAAACTAACATCATTGGAAAAACAATCTGGCGCGCCACAATCTGGACCATGCAAATTAAAAACAATATTTCCGACAATTTCATTATTCTTAACTTCAACTGCGTTTCGGATGTATAATTCTTGTAGAAAACTTTCTTTTAAAATTTTGTTGGGTTTAGATTTTAAAATGACATTTCGCAACGAATCTTGATTTTGTGCTATAACCATATTTGCAATAAATATTGTAAATAGTATTAGTAAAATATTTGACTTCGATTTTGTCATTATTTGTGTATTTTGTCTTTCTAAAAATAAGAAAATTTGGCTTTTGATGAAAGTTAATTATGTCCTCAAAACTTATTTTCATTGAAATATTTTCTGAAAATTCAATAGATTGCAATAAATATGAAATTTCAGATTTATAAATGCGAAAAAAGAAAGAAGAAAACGAGAACATCACCGCCGATTACACGATTAATGGAATCGATTATAAAACCGAATTGCAATTGGGCATTGGACTAGGTGTCATCATTATTTGTGTGTTTATTGCTATTGCAGTCGCACCGTTTTTGCTGAGTAATGTTGCGAGGTTTTCTCTTGTAGGACTTGCTGGAATTATTGTGGCAGGGAGTTTTTTGTATTTAAAGTTTATAATGAATTTTGTTAAAAATAAAGTTTGGACTATCAAGCTAATAGATGATAGACTTTATTTTAAATATGGACAAAAAGAAACGATTATTCCGTTGTCAGATATATTAAAGATCAAGAATGTTGGTAATTCTAATGTCTTTCGATATTTAAGTTTTTATGCAAAAAATTCTGTGGTGAAAATTAGAGTAGGGAATGGCGGATTTACACCTTTTTCGAAAGAGGAAGATGTTAGTAAACTTGACCAATTTTTTGAAGAACTTCTACCGTACATCAATAAGAATTTTAATAGAAAAGAAGCCTTCGTAAAACCAAATCAATTCAGTTTTAAAAATATGGGTGTTTTCGTCAATAAAAATGAAAAAATACAGTACAACCTTATTGAGAAAATGGGTGTAACCTATTACATTGTTGGACTTTTTATTTGTGCAGGTTTATTTTTATCTATTGTTTTTTTCCTCTGTTGAAATCCTTCAATCTTATTCTCGTTATGATAAATTTCCGTCAGAACTGATGTTTATTAATTTCCTTTTCATCATGATCAGCCTTTTTATAATATATACGATTGCTGTATATTTAAAAATTTCAAAGCAAAAAAAAGACTGACTAAGATAAGACAGTCTTTAATTTTTAAATGTTTTATTTTGAAACCTAATTCTATTTTTTAGTCCAAAGGTTTCCTACCTGAAATGATGTTAAAAAGAACAACTATAACTGCGATAACTAACAGAATATGTACAAGATAACCTGTACTTAAACCAGGAACAATTCCGATCATCCCTAGCAACCAAACAATAATACAAATTACTGCAACGGTCCATAATATACTTCTCATAATAAAAGTTTTAAAGGATTAATATATTAATTGACTTGCATAAATTGTGCCTTAATTTTATTTTTATTAAACTAAAATCACAGATAAGTTCAATTTACTATTGAAATTTTCGATATAATTATATTTTATTATAGATTTTATAAAATTAAATAAAGTCGGTTTCTGGGTTTCAGAATCTTCTTCTTTAGCGTTTCACTTTTATTAAATCTGAATCAAAAGTCTGAATATCAAATTATTATTTAACGTCAAATAAAAGTGAAGTGACTAAGAGCAAAAAATTGCAAATTTTCACGATTAAGCGATAACAAAACACCGACGAAATCTAGAAATAGGAGAGGAGGCCTATTAGTATAAAGAGAATTTAGCTCAGCCTTAAATGACAATAGTTGATATTAAAGAAATATAAGTCATTATGATTAAAGATTTGAAAATAAAAAAAGGATTCACAACATTTCGGTTGTTGAATGCAATTAAATTGCTATTTTAGGGACTTTATTTCAATACAAAAGAATTTGGAAACACAACAACAATCGGGCGAATCTAAAACCGAATTAAAAAGAGGTCTCAAAAATCGTCATATTCAGCTAATTGCGCTAGGAGGAGCAATCGGTACAGGTCTATTTTTAGGGATTGGTCCAGCTGCCGTTTTGGCGGGTCCATCAGTAATTTTGGGTTATGCTTTTGCAGGACTTATTGCTTTTTTTATCATGCGTCAACTTGGTGAGATGGTCGTTCAGGAGCCAGTTTCAGGAAGTTTTAGTCATTTTGCGTATAAATATTGGGGTTCATTCGCAGGTTTCGCTTCTGGTTGGAATTATTGGTTGTTGTACATTCTTGTAAGTATGGCAGAGCTTACGGCAATTGGCGTTTACGTCCAGTTTTGGTGGCCCGAAATACCACTATGGATGTCGAGTTTATTTTTCTTTTTTGTCATTAATGCTTTGAATCTAGCTTCGGTTAAAGTCTATGGTGAAGCCGAATTTTGGTTTTCCATCGTTAAAGTTGTTGCAATTATTGCGATGATTATTTTCGGAAGTTATTTGTTGATTAGTGGGACTGGTGGCGATCAAGCAACCATTTCTAACCTTTGGAATAATGGTGGTTTCTTCCCAAAAGGATGGATTGACACTGACGGAAAAGGTGGTTTTGTAGGGCTATTGGCGGCAATGGCTTTGATTATGTTTTCATTCGGTGGGTTAGAATTGGTTGGTATCACGGCGGCAGAAGCAGAAAATCCAGAGAAAAATATTCCTAGAGCGACCAATCAAGTTATTTATAGAATCTTAATTTTCTATGTCGGTGCTTTGATAATCTTGTTTTCGTTGTCGCCTTGGGAAAAAATTACAGCAGGAAGTAGCCCGTTTGTTATGGTATTTGAAAGGTTAAATGGATTTCAATTTGATATATTTGGTACGACAATTCAGTTTACAAAATTAATTGCTAATATTCTTAATATCATTGTTTTAACTGCTGCTTTATCAGTTTACAACAGTAGTGTTTATAGTAATAGTAGAATGTTATTTGGTCTTGCTGAACAAGGTAATGCTCCTCGATTTTTGTCTAAATTAAATAAAAATCACGTTCCTGTAATGGCGATTTTGGTGTCAGCTGCGTTTGCTGCAATTTGTATTGTCATTAATAAGATAATACCAGAACAAGCTTTAGAAATCCTAATGTCATTAGTCGTTTCTTGTCTTGTAATCAATTGGATAATGATTAGTTACACGCATATTAAATTCAAACAAGCTTATAAAAATACAAAAACCTTATTCCCATCTTTTGCTTATCCTTTAACCAATTATATTTGTCTTATTTTCTTATTCGGAATTTTGGTGATTATGTGGTTCACAGGACTAAAAATTTCGGTAGAACTTATTCCGATTTGGTTAGCATTCTTATTTTTATGTTATCTAGGTGTTAAGAAGAACAATGCGAAAAAGCTTTCAAACTAGTTAAATTTAAAAGTCTCATTTTTGAGGCTTTTTTTATTGAAAATACTTCTGCGATTGGTTTTCATTAAAAAGGTTAAATTGATTCTTGTCAGTTTTTGGAAATTTGTTTTGGTATGTTAATTGCGTCTTAGGTTATAGCAAAAAATAAAAAAATGAAAAGTACATTAACTGGCGGAATGCTTTTAGGATTGAGTTTATTATCAGGTTTAGCATTTGCTCAATCGACACAAAAAGTTGATATTACACCTTTCCCAAAAGCAGAAAAAGGTATGAGACAAGTGGTTATCGAAGTGCCACATTCTAACAATGACGCAAACAAAAAGATCGAAATATTTGTTGGTAAATCTATGCAAACGGATGGTTGTAACAGAATTTGGTTGTCTGGACAATTTTCTAAGTCTGAGTTGAAAGGTTGGGGTTACGATTATTTAACCTTTAAGACTGATGGATCAACACCTTCAACCAATATGGCTTGTCCAAATGCAGCGCCTAAGAATGAGTTTGTAAAATCACAAGGATACTTCACAGATTATAATGGACGTATGCCTATCGTGTTATATATTCCTGATGGTTACGAAGCAAAATTTAGAATTTATAAAGCCGAAAAGGACCTTTATAGCGCACAAGAAATTATGTCAAAATCGAAATAAGATTTTAGATATTTAACATTAAAAAATAGGCTGCCAAAATATGACAGCCTATTTTTATGATTATCCTTTTCTATTAGAACTCTAGATATTTTTCTTTCTTTTTCAGAAAAGCTTATGATGTTACAGTTCTTCTAAGATTTTTCAATAAAATTAGTCTCTTTTAGATTAATTTTTGATAATCTTAGCTTGATTTATTCTTCCATAATTATCAACTGCACTTACGAAGTAAGTACCAGCCTTTAGATTTCTAACATCAATTTTATTATCTAAAACTTCTTTTTCGATAACTACTCTTCCAGATGCCTCAAAAACTTTAGCTGATTTAATCTTAATATTCTGATCAGTTACGAAGCTAAGAACGTCTTTTACAGGATTTGGAGTAATTACAAATGTTTTTTGTAGATTAATATTACTCGTTGCAAGTGCATTATCCTTTAAAAAATAAATTTTAGACTCTGTGTTATACGCTATACAACCTTGTCCACAATTAGCTACTGATAGAATTTGCTCAGATTGTGAAATTGGAAAATCATCAATCGGTAAGAAAGTATCAATATTAAATCTTTTTATACCAGCATTGTAGCTGTAATAATTATTAGCATATGTAATAATTCTATTGGTATAATCTATTGTAAAGCTTCCTTTCACATTACTAAAAGTACCTAACAATGTGCTGTTTTTATAGTCGAACACTTGACCATTGTCAAAGATAACTTTACCTTCAAAAATCACAAAATCACCTGGATAAGACGTTAATGTAACATTCTGATTAATATCTGTTGCACCGTTTGCAGTCACCTTAATTCTTCTAAGTTTGGAGTCAGATGTACCTGTGCTTATTCCTAGAATATATTCTGGCGATTCGAATGCAATGATATCAGCAGAATCATAAGTGAAATTTTCTGGATTAAAACTAGTTGTAGGTCGCATTACCCCTTCATCATAGATAGCGACTCCCTTAAACGACGCTGACGTATTAAACTGTTTTTTACTAACTGCAATTGTGTTAGGACTTCCTGGCATTACTTTAATGTCTCCTGCATATAAAGGACCATAGCTTACCGAAGTACCCATCGAAAACGGCGCAGCAAAAGTTTGGCTCGCTACATCATATTTTCTAACGGAATTAGTTCCTCGAAATCCAACATAGATAAATGCACTATTATCAGAAATAGCCATAACGGTCGGTTCGCTACCTGCAAAAACTGTTTTATCAACACTTATTGTTTTTGGCGAAATAACAGCAAGACTGTTTCCATTACTACCATTGGTACTGGGCACTGTTGCAAACATTTTATCACTAACTTTATCATAAAGGATTTTGTTAGTTTTAATGGCAATAGAACCATTTGCTGTTAATTGAGCAGTAGACATTTGCGCAACTAAGCACACAAATGCAATTGTAAAATTTTTCGTCATATATGTTTTAATATTATCCTTTTGCGTTACGTTCTACACGTTTTCTTTCTTCTTCAGAAAGGATTTTCTTTCTCATACGGATGAAGTTAGGCGTTACCTCGATCGCTTCATCAGCTTGGATGTATTCCATACATTCTTCAAGAGAAAGTAAGATTTTTGGAGCTACACCAGTATCTTTATCTTTACCAGAAGCTCTCATGTTGTTCAATTGTTTCGCTTCAACAATATTTACAACCAAGTCACCTGGTTTGTTTTGTTCACCGATAATCATACCTGCATAGATTTCTTCTCCTGGATCAACAAAGAACTTACCTCTATCTTGTAATTTCGCGATAGAATATTCAGTTGCTGGACCTTGTGTTTTAGAAACCAAAACACCATTATTTCTTCCAGGAATAGCACCTTTGAAAGGCTTATATTCTGTAAATCTGTGTGCCATAATTGCCTCACCCGCCGTCGCAGTCAACATCTGAGAACGTAATCCGATTAATCCTCTTGACGGAATTTCGAATTCTAAGTGTTGCATTTCACCTTTAGTTTCCATGATGTGAAGATCACCTTTTCTTTGTGTTGCTAAGTCGATAACTCTAGAAGCAACTTCTTCTGGAACGTCCACTACCAAAGATTCATAAGGCTCACATTGTACACCATCAATCTCTTTAAGGATAACTTGTGGCTGACCAATTGTCATTTCGTAGCCTTCTCTTCTCATCGTTTCGATAAGAACAGATAAGTGAAGAATACCTCTACCGAAAACCAAGAACGTGTTAGCATCATCAGTCTGTTGAACTCTAAGTGCTAAGTTTTTCTCTAATTCTTTTGTTAATCTTTCTTTAAGGTGGTTAGATGTAACATATTTACCATCTTTTCCGAAGAAAGGCGAGTTGTTAATTGAGAACGTCATGTTAAGCGTTGGCTCATCGATAGACGTTCTTGGAAGTGGTTCTGGATTTTCTAAATCAACAAATGAATCACCGATTTGGAAAGCGTCAAAACCTACAACTGCACAAATATCGCCAGCAAGTACTTCAGTTACTTTTTTCTTACCAAGACCTTCGAAAACATAAAGCTCTTTTACTTTACCTTTTACGATTTTGTCACCTTCTTGCGCAAGACCAATCCATTGACCTTCGCTAATGCTACCTCTAATAACTTTTCCGATCGCAATTCTTCCTAAGAAAGAAGAGTAATCTAGAGAAACGATTTGCATTTGAAGATTTCCTTCCACAACTTTTGGTTCAGGAACATATTGAAGAACACCATCCAAAATTGGTAAGATGCTATCTGTAGGTTCTAGACTTGTGTTAAACCAACCTTGCTTAGACGATCCGTAGAATGTCGGGAAGTCTAACTGTTCTTCTGTTGCATCTAGGTTAAAGAACAAATCAAATACTTGATCGTGTACTTCGTCTGGACGACAGTTTGGTTTGTCAACTTTATTGATAACTACAATTGGTTTAAGACCTAATTCTAAAGCTTTTTGCAAAACAAAACGCGTTTGCGGCATTGGACCTTCGAAAGCATCGACTAACAAGATAACACCATCAGCCATTTTCAAAACACGTTCTACTTCTCCACCGAAATCGGCGTGACCAGGCGTATCGATAACATTGATTTTGGTGTCTTTGTATGTAACAGAAATGTTTTTAGATAAAATAGTAATACCTCTTTCTCTTTCAAGGTCGTTATTATCCATAATCAATTCTCCAGATTCTTGATTTTCTCTAAAGATATTGGTTGCGTGGATGATTTTATCAACCAAAGTAGTCTTACCGTGGTCAACGTGCGCGATAATCGCAATATTTCTAATGTTTTGCATAAAGGATTTTTACGGGTGCAAAATTACGGAATTTTCAGAAAAAAAAATTATAAGTGACGAAAATTTAACAAAAAAACAAAAAGTCCACTCTTGCGAATGGACTTTTAAAAAATTATAATTGCAAAAATTAATTATTCTACAATCAATTTATCAGTTTGGATAACATTACCATTTTCAGAGATATTAACTAAGTAAACACCCTTTGGCATGTTAGAAGTTGATACAGCTTCAACACTATTTTTCTTTCTTTCAAAAGATTTGATAGTTTTTCCAGAAATGTCGATTACTTCAACCTTTACAGAACCTTGGCTAAGCGTTGGTCTTCCAGCAATAAAGAATTCTCCTTTAGCAGGATTTGGATATACATTAAATGCTTTTGTTTTGTTAGCTTCAGAAGTTGCCATTTTACATTTTTCAGGCACATTATAATCTTCAGTTTGATCAGCAACATTGTTATTAGAACCTGCATTTGCGTTAAGACCTAAACCTCTTTTAGCAAAAACATTCCAGATTAAACATTCGTCGGCACCACCAGTAGCAAGATCTGCTTGGATGATAGCATTTCTTCCTGATACGAAATCTGGAGAACATGGTTGTAACTTCAACCCATCTACTACTAACTGTACAACCTTAGCACTACCACTATTAGGATTTGCAACGATATCTGAAGCGTATCCATATTTTTCTGCTAACTTCCAATGCAAATCCCAAAGCATAGTTGCCCAAACTTGACCTACGTCATGTGGCGACTGTGCACCAGCAATACTGTTATAAGTCCAGTTGTTAACAGCAAAATCAGGAGAATATTTTTTTCCTCTAATCCCTAAACCTGTAGGTTGTTGACCAGCAGAATAAGTAGCTATACCTCTTGCAGTTGCAGCAGTATATTCTGGCTTGTTAGTCATCATCAAAGCAAAGAAATCTGACCAACCTTCACCCATCTGCTCACCATTGCTAAGACATCCCATACTGTTACCAGTAAGACGGTTAGAGATACCATGTCCATATTCATGAACCATTACACCATTATCAAAACTAGAGTTTTTATAACCATTCCCCATATCCTTCAAATCTACATTAACTGTTTTTCCACTGTTAATTAGCGAAATGATATAATCTCCTTCGTCTTTACCAACCATAATTGAAGGAATAGTAATTGTTTGATCTGTACCATTCATGTCAATCGCAGAATTGGTATTTGTACGATGTATAATAGCTCCTTTAGCTCCTGCAGCCTGAGCATTTTTCACCTTTACAATATTTGAACATTCTCCACCACTTCCCGGAGAATAATTTAATAATGCTATTTTACCAGTCAATGAACCAGCTGTAATAGTACTACAACCGTTAGCTACGTTAGGAATAACAACATCTCCAGTTGTTGGTATGGAAAATAATAATTTCCCAAAAGTTGCAGCACCTGCCGCTACACCTGGTCTAGTTACAGCTTCCTCTGGAGAATTGTAGAATAGTTTTTGTTTTAAACCTAATGTTCCTGATTTCCAAAGATACATTTGCATCCTAGGTGCAGCAACTGTTGATTCAGTTTCATAACCTGCATTAAAGTTTGCGTTGTTATAACCACTACCATCATAACCTTCTGCTCTTACAGCATCATTACCTCTACCTCCTTTATCGAAGTTATTTGTTTGGAAGTTCTTTGATGATTCTGTAAATCCAAATCGATAAAAAACATCATGCACCATATTATTAGCATAGAATAAATTGGTTATGGCAGAATGCTTGTTATCATACGCTGAGATTTCTGGTCCTTCAGCATAAGGGAAATCAAAGTTCAAACCTGATCCACCATCAGTTATATCTGTGTTAGGTGGTGTATTTGTACTCGCATTATCAAAATATGCCCATACGTTATTTCCTCTAGTGTAAGTATAGTTTGCAGATCCTGTATCGTGCCATCCTAACGGCGATGCTGCAACATCCCAAGGATCCGTCAAAATCGATCTAGAGCCAAATGTTGGAGCCTCGATCGGAAAAGGGAAAACATTATACGAAGCACTTGCAACCGCAGCCGCCGCTTTATGTGCAGTATTTATTTGATTTTCAACAAAAGCTGGTAAAAAATGGTTGTGTACATGCTCGCCATCTTCTGAAGCTGCGTAGGCATCATCATGGAAATTACATGAAATAACCATATTATGTTTTTCCAAAACCTCGTTATTCTCAAGATTAACCATTACTTGCCAAAATGCATTGTTTTTAGAATCATCTATAAAGAATAAACGTGCAGGCACTAACTTACCATCTTTTTGATAATAGTAAGCAAAATTAGCAACTTGATCAGCTTTTGGGTTATCAACAGCAACACCATCAGCAATCAATTTGTAATTAGCTTCAGCAAGACCTAGATTACTAATAACAGAAGAAAATGCCGAAGTTACAGAATTTGGTTTCGAATATTTTGAAACATTCTGAACAGTATCAAAATTATTATTAAATGACCACATTTTACCATCTTTAATAATAGCTTTTGCTAATGAATGATAAATAGGGACACCATTTACAGTTTGTTGCACATCAACAACATTTGCTTTCAAGCTAGCAGAATTATCCTCATTAAGGATTTTAAACTCTACCGCTTTTGACACTCCTTTAAAACTTGCATCATTTGAGATATGATCTCTAATAATCGTCTCCGTACTTTGTCCGTTCACCACAGTTAAGAAGAACAATGCTCCTACTCCGATTGAACGCTTTAATAAAGAATTTTTCATATTAAAACTACAATTGTATATTTTGATTTTTTGAACGCCCTAATGTACAGCTTTTTTTTTATTGAATTTAAAATTCAATTGTTAAATAGTTAAGTTTTAATTAAAGTTTAAGCCCCACATCATTGTTATTTTCATAAAAATAATTGATTATAATCAATTATCAATAATCATAATTAAAAGATGTATAAACTTGTTTTTACAGATATTTTCAATTGCATCCTTAAGAAAACGCCTAAAAATCATCTTCAAATACAATTCAAACAATTTTTATCAATATTTTTAAGAACGTTATATATCTATCAAAAAAAAATGTATTTTTGTAAAAATTCAAAAAAAGTAAAATGGCTGAATATAAGTTAATACTACCCTCAATGGGAGAAGGTGTGATGGAAGCGACAATCATCAGTTGGTTATACAATGAAGGTGATATGGTTAAAGAAGACGATTCTGTTGTAGAAATTGCAACAGATAAAGTTGACTCAGACGTTCCAACGCCAGTTTCTGGTAAAATTGTAAAAATCCTAAAACAAAAGGACGAAGTTGCTAAAATCGGCGAAGCCATTGCCATTTTAGAAATTGAAGGAGAAGGATCAGCTTCTACCGAGGTTGCCCCAGTTGCAGATGCGCAACCAGATGCTGAAACTTTAAAAACGATAGAAGAACCATTACAAGTTGCAGCTGCGGTAGCACTTTCGGGAGATCTTAATCTTTCACCACTTGTAAAATCTATTGTACAACAAGAAAACATTTCTGAAACTGAACTTAAAACCATTAAAGGAAGCGGTTTAGAAAACAGAATTACAAAAGAAGATATTTTAGCTTATGTAGCTAATCGTGGTAATCAGGCAGCACCAGCGCCTGTTGCTGCTGCGCCAGTACAAGAAGCTCCAAAAGTTGCTGCACCAACTGCTCCGGTTACGCCAATCGCGGTTGCAGCGGGTGACGAAATTATCCCAATGGACAGAATGCGTAAGATTATCGCAGAAAATATGGTTAAGGCGAAACAAATTGCACCACACGTAACATCTTTCATCGAGACAGACGTTACTAATGTTGTGAAATGGAGAGCTAAAAACAAGGCAGCATTCGAAAAGAGAGAAGGTGAAAAACTGACTTTCATGCCAATTTTCGTGAAAGCGATTGTTAAAGCCATTCAGGATTTCCCAATGATCAATGTTTCTATTAGTGGTGAAAATATCATCAAAAAGAAAAACATCAACATCGGTATGGCAACGGCTTTACCAGACGGCAACCTAATTGTTCCAGTTATCAAAAATGCTGATCAATTATCACTTTCTGGACTTGCAAAAGCCATTAACGATTTGGCTTATAGAGCGAGAAACAAAAAATTAAGACCAGAAGACACGCAAGGTGCAACTTATACAATCTCTAACGTTGGTAGCTTCGGAAACCTTATGGGTACGCCAATTATCCCTCAGCCGCAAGTTGCAATTTTAGCAATTGGTGCGATTGTTAAAAAACCTGCAGTTTTGGAAACAGCAGATGGTGACGTTATCGCAATCAGAAACCTAATGTTTATGTCGCATTCTTACGATCACAGAGTTGTTGACGGATCTTTGGGTGGAATGATGCTAAAACACGTTCACGATTACCTAGAAAACTGGGATCTAAATACAGAAATCTAACATTAGATATTCCCTAAATATAAAAGCCTTCAAAATTTTGAAGGCTTTTCTTATTTGGGCGTCTTAACCAGCTGTCACTAGTCGCTGCGCCGCGCCAAAGCTAATGCCCGCACCTGCGGCGCGAGCTCCAACATGCCGTTCCATCTGGGACGCGGACAACGGATAATTTTTAAAATTTCTGGGAATTATGAATTAGTAAAATATTATTTAGACAAGAAAGCCTTTCAGAGTTTCAAACTCTGAAAGGCTTTAAAATATCTAGTATCTGATGTCTAATATCTAATATCTAATATCTAGTATCTAGAATCACTAATCAAAAACATCATTCAAAACTTTAGCAAGACGAAGACCGCCGTAAAGCAATTGTCTTTCCATAACTTCATTAAATTGGTATTGATAATCGTAACCCAATTTGCTGTCGTTAGGCGTTGCTGCATAGATTTCGTTGGCGATTTTATGAGAATCATACAACCAATCTTCCAAAGTTCCGGCTTGGATCGCTTTTACTTCATCTTTAGTTTTAATATCAAGAAGCTTTGCATATTCCGTGTAACTATATTTTTGAGAATCCACCAATTTACCATCCCAAACCGAATGTAGATTAGACTTTTCACCAAAATAAGTTACATTAATTTTATTTCCACCCAAATCTTCCGAACGACCTGTATGCATCGGCTGTGCTAGATCACCAAGCAAATGAATCAAAAATATTAAAGCTATTTTTCTATCTTTTTCAGAAGTTTTATCACTTTTAATCTGTGAAGACAGAACACCGATTTGTGTGTAAAGACTTGGTCCAGCTTGCGCTTTTAGATTTTCTTCAAAAGCTTTAAAATCCGTTTGTGGATCAATATTAACATAATGCCAAGATGATGCTTCTTTCCACATACCAGTTTTATCAGACTTGATGAAGTCTGGCCAGTTTGCCCAATAGGCAAGGCGTTCTTGTCCCATTATTTTTTTTATCTGGCGACGTGCGCGACCATCAAGATGATTTTCAGCGATCTCAGCAATTATACGGTGACCAGTTAATCCCCATGCGTAAGAATATATCGACGTTGAGATACTTAGTAGCATCAAAACTTTTACCCAAAGTTTTTTCATTTTTTATTAAAAAGTTTTAGAACTGCAAAGATACTAAGCTAGATTTTAAAAACATTCAACATCAATTTTAACACAGTGTCAAAATATGTTAAATTATCGTAATGTTTTATTGGTTTTAGTTGATTTTATTCTATATTTAAAACACAAACATTGAAACACTGAAAAAATAAGTTATGAAAAAAGTATTTTTGATTGTTGGTGCTTTAACAATCGCAAGCATGTCAACAAGTTGCAAAAAAGATGGTGCAACAGATTCTTCTAAAACCGAAGTTAGCGTAAAAGGTTCTGACGATGCTAATGATATTATCGATTTTAACAATATCATTATCGAAGAATACAAAAAGAAGTCTAAGCGTGTTGACAATATTTTGCAATACATGGACAAAGCAGTCGCGAAGTCAAAAGGGGAAAATGTACCTTTTATACCATCTGTCATCCCAATGATTGGCTTTAGTAAAAAAGATATTTCGGAAGTGCCAAAAGCTTTTGGAAAGGATAAAGACGCGATGGATAAGTCTTATGCAAGTTTTAAATCTTCTTTTGCTACCATTGAGAAAAAGTTTGAAGAGCTAAAATCTTATATGTCTGCGGAAGATTATAAAGACGACAAAGGAGCAAAAGCTGATGCAATCGCTAAAGAAATAGAAACAGCATCTAATACCTTCTTTGCTGCTGGAGATTCTATTTTAAAAACGCTAAAACCGATTGCTGATAAAGCTGAGGAAATTACGCTTAAAGATCATCCTCTTAAAGATTATATCATAAGTTCTAAAACTGTTCTTAATAGTCTTGATGCATCTTACGATGCGATGGATAAATCTTTTGCTGCAGGGAAATACAACGAAGCTGAAGTGCAAAAAGCTTATGATGCATTAGAAAAAACTTTGAAAGCAAATCAAGATAAAAAATTCGAAGTTAAAGATGCTTCTTACACATCGAAGGGTGTGTACTTTGATAGTTTTAATAGAGATATCAGTAGCTATCTTGATAAGTTACGAAAAGTAATGCGCGACTCTAAAGGAAGCGGAAATGTTTCTGAGTCTAACATGAGTACGTTGGACAGCGCTTACGATTCTGCAATCTCAAGTTATAACAACTTTATCAACTAAGATTAGAATATTAATTAATCATAAAATCCCAGAATTTTCTGGGATTTTTTTGTTGCTATGATGACTAAAGATTTGATTATTTGTACCTTTGCAAAATCTATGGCAGATCAAGATTTTATAGAAGTTTATGGTGCTCGCGAGCACAATCTTAAAGATATTAATGTAAAAATTCCGCGCAACGAATTGGTGGTTATCACGGGGCTTTCGGGCAGTGGAAAATCCTCTTTAGCGTTTGATACCATCTTTGCAGAAGGTCAACGTCGCTACATCGAAACTTTTTCGGCGTACGCACGACAATTTTTGGGAGGATTAGAGCGTCCCGATGTTGACAAAATTGAAGGACTTTCGCCAGTTATTGCAATCGAACAAAAAACAACTAATAAAAATCCACGGTCTACAGTGGGGACGATTACGGAGTTGTACGACTTTTTGCGTCTTTTATTTGCGAGAGTTTCTGATGCTTATTCTCAAAGTTCTGGTAAGAAGTTGGTGAGTTATTCGGAGGATCAAATTTTAGAAACCATTAAAGAAAACTTTAAAGGTCAAAAGATTTTGTTGCTTTCGCCAATTGTACGTTCCAGAAAAGGGCATTACCACGAGCTTTTTGTTCAGTTAGCAAAAAAAGGATATTCGCAAGCAAGAATTGATGGTGTACTTCAGGATATCGAGTATGATCTAAAACTTGATCGTTACAAAACCCACGATATCGAAGTCGTTATCGACCGTTGGATTATTGGCGAATCTGCTTCGGAAACGCGAATGCCAAAATCTCTGAAAACCGCTATGGAAATGGGAGATGGCATTATCGCAATCCAAAAAATGGGAGAGGAGGACGTCCAATATTTTAGTAAAAACTTAATGGACGATGCCACGGGAGATTCTTTGGCTTTGCCAGAGCCTAACACGTTTTCGTTTAATTCACCTAAAGGAAGTTGCCCAACTTGTAAAGGTTTAGGAACTGTTAAAAAAGTCAATACCGATTATTTTGTAGACAATCCTAAATTATCCATTAACCAAGGCGCTTTGTTGCCATTGGAGCAAATTAAAAATAATAAATGGATTATTGGTCAGATCAAAACGATTTTAGAACAGTTTGATTTGCCGATGTCGACGCCTTTCGAAAATATTCCGAAGGAAGCTTTGGACATGATCTATTATGGTGCACATCAAGAAATAAATAAAGAGCTAAAACACGCAGGAATTTCTAAAAAGCTGAAAATCAATTTCGATGGTTTGGTCGCTATCTTGGAAGAAATGGTGGAAGAGCGCGAAAATTATGACGCCGTTGTTTTGGAAAGAAATTTTACAACCGAAGAAACTTGTCCAAGTTGTAAAGGCGCGCGTCTACAAGCTTCTAGTTTGAGTTTTAAAATCGATGGAAAAAATATCGCTGAAATTAACGGACTTTCTCTTATTGATCTAAAAGATTGGTTGGCTGAGGTTAAAGATAAATTCAGTGAAAAAAATAAAATCATTGCCCACGAAATCTTAAAGGAAATCGAAACTAGACTTCAATTCTTACTGGATGTTGGTTTGGATTATTTAAGCCTTAGTCGAAGTTCGAAAACCCTTTCTGGTGGCGAGTCTCAACGTATTCGTTTGGCCACACAGATCGGTTCACAGTTGGTTAATGTTCTTTATATTCTAGATGAGCCTAGTATCGGATTGCATCAACGTGACAACGAAAGATTAATTAATTCATTGAAAAATCTTCGTGACATCGGCAATTCGGTTTTGGTTGTAGAACATGATAAAGACATGATTTTGGAAGCAGATCATGTTTTGGATATTGGTCCACGCGCAGGGAAATTCGGTGGTGAAATTCTTTGGCAAGGCGATCCAAAAGATATTAAAAAAGCCAATACGATTACCGCAGATTACATCACAGGAAAGCGTAAAATCGAAATTCCAGAAGTTAGAAGAGCTGGCAACGGAAAATCTATTGTGCTAAAAGGTGCGACGGGCAACAATCTTAAAAATGTAAATGTTGAGATTCCACTTGGGAAATTGGTGGTTGTGACTGGGATTTCTGGTAGTGGAAAATCATCCTTGATTAACGGAACTTTGTATCCGATTCTTAATCGACATTTCTATAGAAGCGTTCAAGAGCCTTTGCCTTACAAAAGCATTGATGGAATTGATAATATTGATAAAATCGTCGATGTTGATCAAAGTCCAATTGGTCGAACACCGCGCTCGAATCCAGCAACTTATACTGGAATGTTCACAGATATCAGAAATCTTTTTGCGGAGCTTCCTGAGTCAAAAATCCGTGGTTACAAAGCGGGACGTTTTTCATTTAATGTAAAAGGTGGACGTTGCGAAACTTGTCAAGGTGGCGGACTTAAAGTTATCGAAATGAATTTCTTACCAGACGTTTATGTTCACTGCGAAACTTGCCATGGTAAACGTTTTAACAGAGAAACTTTGGAAGTTAGATACAAAGGAAAATCGATTTCTGATGTTTTGGAAATGACCATTAACGAAGCAGTGGATTTCTTCCAACCAATTCCAAAAATTTATAATAAAGTTAAAACTTTGAAAGATGTTGGCCTTGGCTACATCACTATTGGACAGCAATCTACGACTTTGAGTGGGGGAGAAGCGCAACGTGTGAAACTGGCAACCGAACTTTCCAAAAGACAAACGGGTAACACTTTGTATATTTTGGATGAACCGACGACTGGATTGCATTTTGAAGATGTCAAAATTTTGATGGACGCCATTAATCAGTTGGTCGATTTGGGGAATTCATTTATTATTATTGAACATAATATGGATGTTATCAAATTGGCAGATCATATAATTGACGTTGGACCAGAAGGAGGAAAACACGGTGGAACCATCGTTGCACAAGGAACGCCTGAAGAAATTATCAAATCTAAAAAATCATTAACTGGTAAGTTTTTGAAGAAAGAATTTTAAACAAATTTTAGTTATACATATAAAAATACTTTGTCTTTTTGATGAGGTATTTTTTTTCTTCAATGTTAAATTTTTATATTAATGTGAATTTAATGTTAACTAAAGTTTAATTGTATATTAAAAATTTGTAACTTTGTTTTTGTTATTGAATAATTAATCTATAAATCAACGCATTATGAAAACAAATATCAAAATCTTATCGCTATCTATATTCATGTTTGGACTTGCAGGAGTTTTTTCTACAGCAAAAGCGCAAACCAGTAACCACAGCGAATTACAAGAAGTTACTGTTAAATCTGGTGATGGGTTTGGAGAGCTTAGAAACCTTTTAAAAGACAATTTCGATTTTAATAATCCTACTTTTAAAGAAGGAATTATCAATTCTGATGTTAGTTTTAGCTTAACGCCAGAAGGTAAAATTTCTAATGTTCACGCAAAGGGAGATTGCAAAAATGTAAGTAAAGAAATCGAAAATGTAATGACACATTTGTTATACAAAGTAGATATTTCTAAACTAAAATCTAGCATGCTTGCTGATGAGTACACTTTCCCAGTGACCGTAAGTATTGCACAAAGATAATTTCTGTATTAAACTTTTTTATAGAACCATACTTATTAATTGAGTGTGGTTTTTTGTTTTTAAAGAATATTTTACAGTATTATTATTTGTTTAAGTAAAATTTATAAATTTGAATTAAATAAAACTAATATCTATGAAAAAATCTTTATTATCTATTTTTGTTTGCGTTATCGGTAATTTTGGTTTTGGACAAGCTAATCCTGTTCAGAATTTAGAATGGAGTCATAGTTATGAATGGCCTTACGGAAATCTCTATGGACTATTTTGGTCAGAGCCAGAAACACCGCATGATGAATTGTTAGGATATAATGTTTATCGTAATAATGAATTTTATAAGTTTTTCACAAAAAATTCTTTTGGGTGTAATCCCAAATGGGGTGCAACCGAAAATTGTAATTTTATTTCCTATAATGGTGGTGGTCCATTCACTGGTTATATTGCAGCCGTCTATAAAGGAAATGTAGAATCTGATCGTGTTTCTTTTGAAGTCGGCGGTGCAGCATTAAATATAAATGAAACATCACTAACTAAAATCTCAATTTTTCCAAATCCAGCTAAAGACGTTCTTAATTTTTCGGAAGAATTTTCAAATATTAAAATTTCAGATGCTTCTGGTAAACTTTTTATTCAAACTCTAAAACCAGAAAAATCAATAAATATTTCAAAATTAACAAAAGGCGTTTATATTATTTCAGGGGTTTCAAAATCGGGCAAAGTAATAAATGCCAAGTTTGTAAAAGAATAATTTTATTCAACAATAATCTCAAAGCCTTCCAAAACGGAAGGCTTTTTTTGACTACTTTTATTTAAAATTTAGTTCAAATGAATCCATTTTTAGACATTTCGCTAAGATCACTTGCTGTATATATTTTTATGCTTGTTGCATTGCGATTATTTGGTAAAAATCAGTTGTCACAGCTTAATGCGGGCGATGTTGTTTTGTTGTTATTAATTTCTAATGCAGTGCAGAATGCGATGGTTGGCCCAGATACAACCTTACAAGGTGGTTTGTTAGCTGCTTTGGTGTTGTTTGTTGCCAACTTTGTTGTTAAAAAAGTGATGTTTAGAAATCAAAAATTCAAAAACTTGCTAGAGTCAGAACCTTATATTTTGATTAGAGATGGACAAATTTTCCAAGAAACTTGTCAAAAAGTAGAAATTTCAAAAGATGAACTTCTCGAAACCGTCCATGAACACGGCATCGAAAGCCTAGATAAAGTCAAACTAGCTATTTTGGAAGTCGATGGTAATATAAGTGTTGTGTCTCAGGATCAAAACGGATCGACACATTATACAAGACATAAAAAATGGCTACGAAGAAAAAGAAATTTTTAAGAATTTTATAAGCATTTGAATTTATTATTTCTTTTTTGGCATTCATATTGAATTAACATAAGCGAACGTAAAATTTGAATGTTATGAAATGGATTAAATATTTAGGACTTAGTATTGCAGGAGGTTTTTTAGCAATATCATGTTCTACAGGTTCGATATACGGAAAGAATGACCGAGTCTATCGTGCGCCAGACGGCGGTGTGTATAGACAAGGGGAGGTCTACAGAGATAGAAATGGTAGTGTTTATCAAAATGGTAGAGTTATTGTCTACGACAGAAATTCTGGCGATTATAGAAATCTACCGCCTGGCCAAGCAAAAAAAATATATGGTGATAAATCAGCTAAAAAATATGCACCAGGTCAGCGTAAAAAAGCCAAAAACTATTATTACCACGACGATGAAAATGATCAGGGAAGAAAGTACAAAAAAAAAAAAACAAAAAACATCACCGTGACCATGACGATGATTAATTTGTAACAATAAAATCCGTATCAGAATAGAGACGGATTTTTTATTGGCATAAGACTTGAAGCCTTGTAATCTTTCAAAAAAATAAAAGAATGGACATTAGCCTAAAAGAAATTTTAGAATACGATATTTTAACAATCGGAAAATACTCTTTATCAGTCTATCAACTGATTTCATCAGCGATTATCGTCATAGTCGGGATGTTTGTAACAAAGCTTTTCCGAACTTTTATTTATAAATCCGAACGTATCGATGTCGGTAAAAAGTTTGCGTTCTCTCAGATTTTAAAATATTTAATTATCCTGATCACGGCAATTTTGGCCTTCAAATCGATTGGTGTTGATGTTTCTCCATTTCTTGTTGGTGGAGGTGCAATCTTGGTTGGGATTGGTCTGGGCTTGCAAAATTTAATTCTCGATTTTATTTCCGGAATCATTATTCTTCTAGATCGAAGTATTAAAGTGGACGACGTTGTTGAAATCGAAGGCGTTGTCGGGAAAGTTCAACAAATTAACATCCGTACCTCGACAATGTTAACACGTGACAATAAGACCATGATTATCCCAAATTCCATTTTGACCAAAAACAAATTGGTGAACATGAGTTATGATGATGATAGTTCTGGGTTCAGTATTTCAATTGGTGTTGGTTATGATTCGGATGTTAAGCAAGTTATTAGCTTGATGGAAGAAGCTGCAAAGTCGCATCCAGAGGTCATGCATGAGAAACCAGTCGTAGCAAGGCTAACTAATTTTGGAGAATCTTCTTTAGATTTTAGTTTGTTTTTCAATACCAAATATCTCTTCAAAGCAGAAGCAATAAAAGGCGATATTAGAATTGATATTTTAGAAAAATTTAGAGCCAATAATATTGATATTCCTTATCCGATAAGAACTGTTTATACACCGAATATCAAACATTCTCTTGATGAAATGAAGGCTTAAGCTCTAACGATTTCTTTTCTAATTCTACTGAGCGAAGTGTCGGTGATTCCTAAAAATGAAGCGATAAATTTTAATGGAACGGTTTGCAGAATCTGAGGTTTTTCTTTGGATAATTTTAAATATCGGTTGGTTGCACTTATTGTAATCATGTCCAAAGAACGTTGTTTTAATGTGAATAATTGATACGTAAACCACAATCTTCCCCACTCAGCAAAACCTGGAATGGAACGAAAAACTTCCTGAAAATCGTCGTATTTAATTTCCCAAACTTCGCAATCCGTTACAGCTTGTAAGCTTTCTTGAGAAGGAATTTGCTGAAACAAAGAACTGGGAATAATCACAATATCGCCATCAATAAAAAATTCGGTGGTGATATCGTTGTTATCCATATCATTTACAAATGCTCTGACTACGCCTTTTTCCAAAAGATAATACGATTCTAAAACCTGATCTTTCGCAAGAATTAATTCATCTTTTGCAAAGGTTCTTTTCTTGTGAAACGACGCAATCTGATTGATGTCGTCCTCGCTCAAAAGAAAGTGTTGATAGGTGTTTTGAAAGATTTCAGAATTCAAAATTGAAAAAATTAATGTTTGATAATTTCTTTGACAATTCCGCCTTGAGGCTCACGAACCGTTGATGTAAAAATAAATGCTTTTGGATCAATCTCGTGAACGATATTTCGAAGTTTACGTACTTCCAATCTCGTCACAATCGTGAAAATAATATCTACATCCGCACTTTGTTCAAACGATTCTTTCATAAAACCTCTTTCACCTTTATAAACGGTAATCCCACGATTTAAAGTTAAAACCAAAGCTCGCTTCACCGCATCCGGATTACTGGAAACAATGGTAACACCTGTATATGCTTCGATTCCTTCAATCACATATTTCGTCATTTGACCAGCAATAACGTAGGTTAAAATTGCATACAAAGCCGTTTCTACTTTTAAAAATAAAGCAGCAATGATGAAGATAATGATGTTCATCCCCAAAATAATTTCAGTAATGCTAAAGCTGCTTCGTTTTAAAGTTAACAATGCTAAAACCTCCATTCCATCGAAGGTTCCGCCACCACGCATGGATAATCCAATTCCGATTCCGAGGAAGAAACCTCCAAACATAGCGACCAACAATTTGTCGTGCGTTAATTCTGGAAATGGTATAAAATGCAGTGTTAATGCAATTAAAACAATCGTTAATGCTGAACGAATTGCAAAATGTTTTGAAACTTTAAAATAGGCTAAAGCGATAAATGGAATGTTCAATAAAATAAGAATCAAACCTAAATTCCAGCCTTGAACTTCATGAAATAAAAGTGAAATTCCTGTTACACCACCATCCAAAAAATGGTTGGGAACAAGGAAACTTTTAAGCGCAAAACTTGCGGACAAAACGCCCAAAAAAAGATAAATAATATCAGAAAGTGTAAATAATGGATGGTTCTGATGCGTTCCTGCCTGCATTGTTCGGTTTTAATTTTATAGTTTAGATTTGATGATCGCTAGATTTTCAGCTTTTTTAGCTGCACGATTTTCAATTGCGGTTTTGGTAAAATAATGATGATTTTCGAGGAAACGTTCTTGCAGAAGATTCCAATCGCGCTCGCTGGAAATCATCCCAAACATCGCTAATTCCTCATACAATTTATCTCCAATGGTGAAGAAATCATCTCGCCCAAGATAATCCAAATCAGCATCAGCAAGGATTTCTTCAAAATGATTATTGGGAGATTGTGGAATTTTCGTCGCCATAATCATTCCTTTTATCAAATCGATTTTTTCTTGGGAATAACCATGATTTGGTAAGTATTCTTGAGCGATTTCGCATGATTTTTCTTCATGATCTTTTGAACCATACAAGAATCCTGTATCGTGGAAAAGTGCCGCCGTTTCTAGCAAAACCAAATCTTCCTCCGAAAGACCTTCGGCAACACCGATTTCTCGCGAAGCTTGAATTACATCCTCAATGTGTGACACACTGTGATACGACAAATGTTTCGGCAACTTGTTTTGAAGTTCCGACAGAATTATGTTTTTTACCTCGTGATAATTCATATGTCAAATATAATTGAAATTGTGAGTAAATACTATGCTTCAACAAAATACATTTCCATTTCACCTTTTCCTTTCACAGAAATCCTTTCCGCGATAGACCGTTTGGAAATCGTCTTTTACTAATTCGTATGTATTTTTTGAAATATTGATTTTTCCTTTTTCGCCTGCTTGTTCCATTCTAGCCGCAGTGTTCACCGTGTCGCCCCAAATATCGTATGCAAATTTCTTAACACCAACAATTCCTGCAACCACTTGTCCAGAGT
>JAEXRP010000008.1:0-132919 GCA_023440705.1 Bacteroidota bacterium | reverse complement strand
CCGGATCACCATGCAATTATCCCGACCGAAATTCCGCCCACGTCAAATCTTAGCAAAGAAGAAAAGCTGATTTATGATTTGGTAGCGAAACGTTTTATCGCTGTTTTTTATCCAGAATGTAAAATTTCGAATACTTTGGTTGAGGCTCAAGTTGGGACAATTCCTTTTAAAGCATCTGGACGACAAATCCTCGAAATGGGTTGGCGCGAAGTCTATGCGAAAGACAAAAAAGACGACTCTGAAAAGAAAGAAAAAGACGAAGAACAATCGATTCCAGAATTTGTTATTGGTGAAAAGGGGGAGCACGAACCTTTGATCCATCAAGGAAAAACGAGTCCGCCAAAACCTTATACCGAAGCGACTTTGTTGCGTGCGATGGAAACTGCGGGCAAGCAAGTGGAAGATGAAGAGCTTCGCGAAATGCTCAAAAACAATGGCATTGGACGACCTTCAACGCGTGCCAATATTATTGAAACTTTATTTAAAAGAAAATATATCGATCGCAAAAAGAAGAATATTTTTGCAACAACTGTTGGCATTGAGTTAATTGACACGATCGAAGATGAACTTCTGAAAAGCCCCGAATTAACTGGAGAATGGGAGTCCAAACTTCGTAAAATTGAAAAAGGGGAGTATGAGGCCAACCACTTCAAAGATGAGTTGATACAAATGGTGACAGATTTGACAAGGAAAGTTATTCATGAGAAGCCAAAAGTTATTGCGCATCAAGAAATCGAGGCTCCAAAAGAGAAGAAAGAACGCGCTCCTAGAAAACCGACAAGCATAGTTTGGGAAGAGGAAGATTGTCCAAAATGCAAAAAAAGCAAACTAATGAAAGGGAAGACCGCAATTGGTTGTTCGGATTTTAAAGTTTGTGGTTTCAAAGTTGGATTTGATGTTTTTGGAAAAAAGCTGACCGAAAAACAGATTTTTGATTTAATTAAAAAAGGAAAAACCTCCAAGCTAAAAGGTTTTACAACTCATACTGAAAATATTGAAGAAGGTGTTTTAAGTTTTGATGAAAATTTTAGTTTAATTTTATAAACATGAAAAAGAATTTTCTCGCTTTTAGTATCATAAGTTACATCATTAGTTTGGTGACGCCTGTGTTTTCGCATATTCCGCCAGATTTTACGAGATCCGAAACTTTTGGTTTTCAGTATGCAGGTTTGGGCTGGATGGCATTTGAGTCAGCGCCAGATTTTATAACATGGTTATGTAATTTTACTTTAATAATTTCTTGGATGCTTTATACTGCGAATTTTGGAAAATATTTAGCTTATTTTACAATAATTCCGATGTTGGTTTATGGTCTAGATTATATTTTTAAACTAGATTTTTATGCAATGACAGAGTATCACAAAGTACCAGTAGGTTATCTATTTTGGTTGATTTCGGGATTGTTAAATGCCTACTATTTTTATCGAAAAAGTATAGTAGCAAATGCTTAGTTTTAATTTAATCAAAAAAAAGAAGCTTATCAAACTAAGTTTAATAAGCTCCTATAGTATCAAAATAAATAGTAATAATTCTACGTGAAGACTTTAAATATTATTGTTTAACAATTTTAAAGTTTTTAGAAGTTCCATTTTCGAATTTTACATCTACAATGTACATTCCGTTTGCGATTGATGATAGATTTACTCTGTCGTTGTTGGCTTTAATAGTCTTGTTAACAACAATTTTGGCATCTGTAGAATAAATTGAAACACTGTTTATTTTCTTTTCAGACTTTAAGTCCAAGAAGTTTTTAACAGGATTTGGATAATATTTAAAATCAAAAGCTTTAGTGTCGTTAGTTGCAAGAGATGCCTTACATTCTCCAAAAACAAAAAGTCCAGTTTCGTAACCTGAGTCAAACGTAGACCAAGTCGCATTGGCAACGTCATCGCGGCTCATTGCAGGTTTTGAATTAATACCCGAATTATAAGAATAAGTCATCCATCTTATACCTGGATTTGTATTATCCGAATTGTCGCTAATTGATCTAAGACCAATCCAATATCTAGTACCATTGCTACCACCTGATAAAGTCAATGGTTGTGGTAATGTAATATCTGCATAATACATTGGGGTGAAAGCATCGATATAAATTCCAGAAACTGTCAAGTCTGTCGGTGTGATATTGTTATAGTTTGCAATTAACTGATCTGGAGCATCATTTTTATCTGAATATATAACTACATCAAAGTCAAGAGGTTTTAAAAACTGATGTTCAACAATAACTTCAGCTGTTAATTTATTCATTACAAATTCACGGTCTTTTTCTACGAAAATATCATTTGCAGCTTCGGATGTACCACGTTTGATAGATGGAGAGTCAAAAGGGCTGTTAGGTGTAACACCTGTAAAAGCGTGTGTTGTACAGTCATAATTAATAATGTCTGATGAACAAAGAAGCTCAAAAGCCATTTCTGTTGGGGTGCTACGTTTTGTCCATTCACCGTTTTCTAGGAAGGCAGCTTCACCACCAACAACGGTCTCTGTTACGGCCCAAGTATCTCTTTTTGTAGAAATCCAATAAGTTTTACCACCTGCAAGTTCTAGAGGCGTATCAAACATTACAGTAATTTCTGAGATATAAGCAGCACCGCCTCCTAATCTGCTCATAACAACATTTCTAGTTAATGTCCCAGAAAATTCTTTGATAACTTGTCCAGGAAGTCCGTTGTTATCTTCATACAAAACGTAATCTAATGCACCTGCACCATCTTCTAGGTAAAGGTAAGTCGTCTTTAGACCATAGTATTTGTAATTTTGTCCAGCAGGAACTTCTACATCAACAGCAGCTTTTCCCATTGCGGCACCGCGCCATCCTCCGAATGGAGATTTTTGTTCGCACTCGTTTGGTGCTACTTTATTAGAATTAGCTTGTGCAAAAACTGCATTACTACTAGAGCCAATAACAACTGTAGATAGTAAAACAGTTAGAAAATTGAATTTTTTCATTTTTTTTTGTGGCTAAAGGTAATATTTTCAATAACATGTAGTTTAATTTTATTAAAAATTGAAAAAATAGCATTATATAATGAAAAAATAGTATACAATACAAATTGAAATTGAATGCAAATATGGATATGAATGACGCATTTAACTTATTTATTTTCAATATATTTAGTTATTTAACTAAAAAATAATAATATCGAAGTAAAACTGTTTCATATCAGGATAAATATGAAGCAATTTTAGATCAAAAAACAGCTAATAACGAGGACAGTCAAAATCCTTAACCATTATGAAAATTTTTCCGAGTTAGTTTTTTCGGACAGTGTATTTTATTGAATTTCTGAATTTTGTTTAATAAAGATTAAACAAACCATTGATCCATTTGCGAATCGTCTTTAAGGTCAAATTTGTAAACTTTTCCAAAGCCAACTTGGATTTTAAAAATATTCTCCAACGGGATTTGTAACATGTAAGCTATCATGCATCGGATAACGCCAGCATGAGCAACAATCACAATATCTTGATCATCATACATTCTTAAAGTATCAAAAAATTGACTGGTACGTTCAAAAAGTTTTAGTAGATTTTCACCTTTTGGTGGTTTTTCGGTAACAAAATTTTCTCCCCAAATTTTAAGTTCATGTTCTGGGATATCTTGCCAAAGCATGCCTTCCCAATCTCCAAAATTGAGTTCTAGAAGTGCTTTTTCAGTTTTAAAATTGGGGTCTAAAAACTGTGCTAATTCTGTACAACGTTGACTAGGACTGCTGTATACAACATCATAAGACTTCGGTAAAAGTCGTTTTAATTTCGCAAACTCTTTCTCTGCATTTTTCTTCAAAGGCACATTTTTTTGCCCATAACAAGTCCCTTTCGGAACATCCACTTCTGTGTGACGAATTAAATATATCGACATACTGCAACAATCGTTAATAAAATAAATACTTCCGCAAACTGCTCAACAGCACCCAAACAATCGCCTGTAAAGCCATCTATCCATTTGTTAAAATAGTATTTGGCATACATAACCAACATCATTAAAACGGGAATAATTGCTAAAAAATATAAAGAGAAAGATACTAAAAATAACAACGTTAAACAACCAAAAAAATAAGCACCAAAAACTTCTCTCCAAGTATAAGAAACTGCCAAAGGTTTGCTTTTACTGCTTGCATCTTCGCGAGAATAGGGTATAAGAAAACTTAGTGTAATACCTGCGGTTCTTGCCAAGGCATGATAACAGATAAATCCAACAAAAATTAAAAACCAATCTGTATTTGCAAATTCAACAAACTTAAGTAGTGCATAAAATTTGAGAGCAAACATTAGTAAAAGTGCCACTGTTCCGTAAGTTCCGAGGCGGCTGTCTTTCATAATGTCTAGGATTTTGGTCTTCGTCCAACCACCGCCAAAACCGTCAAAAACATCAGCGAATCCATCTTCGTGAAAAGCGCCTGTGGTCAAAATACCAGCAACGAAAGAGAAAATAATGGCTATTTCTACTGGGAAAAATAAACTTGAAATCCAAAATGCTAAAAACGAAATACTTCCCACCAAAATCCCTATCAATGAAAAATACCGCGTACATTGGTTAAGTAGTTTTTCATCGTAGTTTTTGAAACTCGGAATCGGAATCCTAGTGAAAAACATTAAAGCCGTTAAAAATATATGGAATTCTCTTTTCATTGATTAAAATAACGATTTACGAATTTTGAAATAAGATTTGTAAATTTATCATAAAAGATAATGATACAATCGTAAATCAAAAATCTATTTATTACTAACTCCGGCGCTTTCAAAACTCGCCATGTCATTTAAAAAATTAACAGCAGCCTCGATCAAAGGATAGGCGAGAGCACAACCTGTCCCTTCACCCAAACGTAAATCCAAATCTAGCAAAGCTTTTTCTTCAAAATAATCGAGTAATAATCGATGCCCAACTTCCTGACTTTGATGACAAAAAATAGCATTGTTTTTTATTTCAGGATTGATTTTGTAAGCGACTAAAAAAGCGGCACTGGCAATAAAACCATCTACCATCAACAGCATATTCTTTTCAAATGCAGCCAACATTGCACCTGTAATTTGGGCAACTTCATAACCTCCAAATGTTTGCAAAACTTCTTTGGGATCAGAAATTTTCCCGTGAAAATCTCTAGCTTTCGTAAGGATTTCCAACTTTTTGGTAACGCCGTCTTTACTCAAACCAGTTCCTCTACCAACACAGTTCTCCAAAGAAATATCTGTGAGTGCATTAACTATCATCGAAGCGGAAGAAGTGTTACCAATACCCATTTCGCCAAAACCGATAATATTGGTGCCTTGTTTTGCAATGCGGTTGACTAAGTTTTTCGAATATTCAAAACATTGTTCTAAATCTTCGTTTGACATTGCTTTATCAGACGAAAAACTCTTTGTTCCTTTTGTAATTTTATGATGAATTAGATTTTTATTTTCGTCAAAATCTCCGTTAACGCCAGCGTCAACAATCGATAAATTGATATTATTTTGTTTGCAAAAAATATTAATTGCAGCACCATTATTTAAAAAGTTTAAAACCATTTGGTAAGTCACTTCTGGCGGATACGCGCTGACACCTTCTTGTGCAATGCCGTGATCGCCAGCGAAGACAATTAAATGTGGATTTTTAAGTTCTGGTGTTAAAGTATTTTGTGCTAAACCAATTTTTAAAGCTAAGTTCTCAAGTTGTCCCAAAGCTCCTAAAGGCTTTGTTTTAAAATCTATTTTATGTTGAAGATCTTCTTTTAAAGACATTTTTTACGAATTGAATTATGAATTAATTTTACTGAAAACTATATCTATTTAATGCCAATAAAAATTTCGATTTCGGCATTATTTGGATCTTGAGCTTTTTCGCCATAGACTTCATAATCGTGAAGATAAGTCCTGTTAAGTTGTTTATCTTTTGCCCAAATTTCACCCCAAGTTTCGCCAACTGCTTTATGGATTTCACCTTTTGCAACAAACTTTTCAGATTTTTGAGCAGCAAATTCTCTTCCGATTAATCCATCGGGGATGTTGTCTAAGTTATCAACTTCACATCCCATAATTGTGGTGTATTTTCCTTTGTAATCGCTTTCATAATCGGTGTAGACTGCGTAAATATTATCCGAAATTTTGTTCGGAATTTTAGAAGTAATATTTTCGCCGAAGAATTGTCCCCACAATTTTCCTAAATCCTCGATAGCAACACCATTTTCGTTAGAAGTTCGAGTTTCAATACCGATAATTTTTAAAGCTTTCATAACAATGTAATTTTTACAAATTTAAGCTTTATCAATCGCGTTTACCAAGCTTTTCATCATGGAATTTTTATATTTAATAAAAATAAAATCAGCCTAAATAATATATTAACATTCAGAGATAAAATTTACAACATTGCTATTTAACATAATATTTACTCACAAAATTTAAAGATGTTATAACAATAATTAATCACTGAATTTGGAACCAAATTTATTGTTCAGAATCATTTACAAAGTATAATTTTAATTTAATACGACTGATTAACCAGATAACATTTTATTTAAAATAATGATTTATTAGTTTAGCCTAAAATTTTGATTTATAGAATCTAAAATAACAATCCTGTAAAATCTGATTTATTTAATATTGAAGACTATAAATTCCATTGAACATATAATAAATTTATTTTTAGAGGATTGTCGCAATGTAAAGGTTTAGTTTTTAAGTCTAGTTTAATAATTTTCTCAGATCTCATAGATTTTCTTGTAATTAACATTAGTAAAGTAGTTAAGCCAAAACAAATGCTCCTCCTCCGCATAACTGTAAAAAACAGCCTATAATTTATATTATGTTAAATTATGTCTATTTCGGAACACGCAATTGAACTATAAATGCGGTATTTTAATTCTTATTATCACCTTTAACATTATATTATATAGCTTTTGATTAACCGATATATTATCACATTGTACTTATTTGATCTAAAATTAATAAATAATTTTTCGGATTGCTAAGAAAAGCCTATTTTCGGGAAACAAATATTTAATTAACCAAAACTACAAAATATGTCATATTATCCACTTTCAAGCATTCCTGATTATTATATGATGGATGAGCTTTTAAGCGACGAACACAAACTTATTAGACAATCTGTTAGAGATTGGGTTGAAAGTTTTGTCATGCCACAAATTGACAAAGCAGCTCAAGAACATCGCGATATTCCTAACTTGATGAAAGAATTAGGAAGCATCGGCGCTCTAGGTCCGTATATTCCTGAAGAATATGGTGGCGCTGGATTGGATCAAATATCTTATGGACTTATCATGCAAGAACTTGAACGTGGCGATTCTGCAGTACGTTCTGCGGCGTCTGTGCAATCTTCATTGGTCATGTTCCCAATTAATGAATTCGGTTCTGAAGAACAAAAAAGAAAATATCTTCCAAAATTAGCTGCTGGTGACATGATCGGTAGTTTTGGATTGACAGAGCCTAACCATGGTTCTGATCCTGGTTCTATGGAAACAACGATTAAAGATATGGGCGACCATTTCTTGTTAAACGGTGCTAAAATGTGGATTACCAATGCACCACTTTGTGACATCGCTGTTGTATGGGCAAAAAATGAAGCTGGTAAAGTACGTGGTGTCATTGTAGAACGTGGTATGGAAGGTTTTACAACACCAGAAACGACTGATAAATGGTCTTTACGTGCATCAAAAACTGGTGAGTTGGTGTTTGATAATGTTAAGGTTCCGAAAGAGAATCTTCTTCCTGGTGTAGAAGGTCTTAAAGGTCCTTTATCTTGCCTTAACTCAGCACGTTATGGTATCTCTTGGGGTGTTATTGGTGCTGCAATTGACTGTTATTGTACAGCAGTCCAATATGCTAAAGAGCGTAAACAATTCGGGAAACCAATTGCATCTTTCCAATTGCAACAAAAGAAATTGGCTGAATATTTAACTGAAATCACAAAAGCACAATTGCTTTGTTTACAGTTAGGAAAGCTTAAAAATGATCATAAGGCCTCTCCTGCTCAAATATCGATGGCTAAGCGTAACAACGTAAGAATGGCAATCGATATCGCTAGAGAATCTCGTCAAATCCTTGGCGGAATGGGCATTATGGGAGAATTCCCGATGATGCGTCACGCAGCAAATCTAGAGTCTGTTATCACTTATGAAGGTACACACGACATCCATTTACTAATCACGGGATTGGATATTACTGGGATTAATGCTTTCTAAATAGTTTTTTTTAGGTTAAATCCTATCAATTTTATAACTAAAACCAGTGTAATAATAAAAATTATACTGGTTTTTTGGTACTTGTAAATAATGATTTTTTAATTATTTTTTGTTCTAAAATCTTTGTTTTTTTAAAGAATTTTTAAAACTAATAATTTAAAATTATTGATTTTTTTTAACAAATAAACACCAAATACATCTTTTTATTAGTAAATTATTTACTTATTATTAAAATATATAAAACATAGCGAATTTGATAAAAATATAAAGTATCTATTTTTCATGACTAAACATGTAAGCGTTTAGTTTTCAGTATAGTATAAAAAATTTTCATTTTATTTAACTTTACTGAAAACTAAAAACAAACTTAATCATGAAAAAAATCTACACAGTTCTACTGATGGCGTTATTGCAGCCGTTGGTAGATGCACAGGTAACTTATACCTCTGCAGATTATGCAAATGCTGGTGATCAAGCCGATTACTTTCTGGGAAATGTCTCTACTAATATTGATTTTGATCTTTCTGGTCCTAATCATCAATGGAACTTCTCAAGTATTCAAAATCAATCTAGTAAATCCGTTAGTTACGTTGATCCTAATATTACTGGATATAAGAGCTTATGGTGTCTATCGGAAGGTTACATAACAGATTGTGATACACAATTTAACGATAATTATAGTGCTGCAATACAACTTCTTGAAGCACCATATACAGCTGGTCCCAATACAGTTTTAGAAAATGTTTATGCTCATTTTAATAAAACTTCGACGGATTTTACGCTCAAAATGATTGGGGTGAAAGTCCTTTCCTTTGGTACCACTTTTAACATGGTTCTCAATTATCAACAGCCCGACTTTGTATACAAATTCCCTATGAATTATAACGATGCTTACACAGAAGCTTTTTCATATACTGGAAATGTGCAACCTCAAGGTTTCAATCTTCAGGTAAGTGGCGTTGGGACGAGAAACAACACTGTTGATGGTTTCGGCGATCTTGTTATTGCAGATCAAACTTTTAGAAACGTCCTTAGATTAAAAACGGTATCGGAACAAGTGTTAACTACGACGCAGAATGGCACCAATCAGCAACGAAACGTTAAGCTAATTAATTATCAATGGTTTAGCCCCGATTTTAAATTCCCAGTTCTAGATGTAACCGCTGTTGAAACTAATGCTGGCATAGCACCCACCGAAATTCGCTATCTAGAAAATTCTTCAACTTTGGCCGCTTCATCAACTAAAGTTAAAACTAATTTCATATATCCAAATCCATCTCAAGGAAATTTTAAAACAAATATTCCACAGACTGATATTAAAAGTATTGAGGTGTATAATCAAAATGGACAACTGGTTTCAAAATCTTTGAATTTAACACATTTAAATAAAGGAAACTATGTGATAAAAATTAAAACTTCAACCGAAACTCTCACTCAGAAAGTCATTAAAGAATAAATAAAAACCGCCTTTTCAATCAAATTGAAAAGGCGGTTTCTTTTACCAACTCACTTGTTCCTTCTCTTCAAAAGGAATATTTGGATCTAGGATGAGATTGATTAATGAAGCGATTGCAAACTCGATTTCGGAGTCGTCAAAATCAACAACATCCAAAGCTGCAACACCTTTGCTAACTTCTGCAAACGACCAAATCCCCGACTCTAACGGATTTCGGTTGTAGTCTTCATCTTGTTGAAGGACATATTTGTAAATAGATAATTGCAAAGCTTGTTTATAATCTTCGTTATAGAACAAAGTCTCTAGTTGCTCTTCCCTATCTTTTTTAGAATTTGATTTTATCTGAAGTTTTTTAGTCTTTGCGGTTTTGTAATCGATAATCCTGATAACGCCGTCTAGTCGGTCTATCCTATCCACAAATCCGTTAAACATGACAGAATCTGTTTTGTCCTCATTAATGAAAAACTCTGCTTTTACATTCTTTTCGAGTTCTAAAATTTCTAAAGACGATCCATTTTTCACTAAATCTTCGTCGTATTTAAGAATGCTTCTAATCACACGTTCTGCAATTTGACGATGCACATAATTCATACCTCGATCGTAGAATTCTTTTTGATGATTTAGCGTTTCGATGGCATGGATAATAGAAGCTTCTACCCTATCTTTTAAAATTTTGAAATCCTCCAAAGTCAAGATTTTGTTTTTTAAATCTTCATACAAATATTGAACAGCAAAATGCACAAGATTCCCGTAGTTACGCACCGAAAGCTCCTCTTCTATTTCGTCGGTATCTCGGACCTTAAGAACATATTTAAGATAAAAATCAATCGGATTATAAAGATAACTTGTAAGATGCGATGCTGACACCGACTTTTTCCATTCTTGCAATTTAGCGAGAACAGATTCAGTTTTCTGGATAGTCATCAATTCCTGAATGATAGGTTCTGACGCATTGTCAACTACAATATGATTGATTTTGTGTTGGCTTTCCATTTCTATTTGAGTGATGAAGCGGCTCTTTTCGCCAGTGTTGACACCAGAACTTAATGCGTTAAACAGCAAATGTACATTCTTGGAATCTTGGATTAAACGATAAAAATGATAAGCATAAATACTATCATTTTCAAGGAAAGTATTTAATCCAAAATTCTTACGAACATCGAATGGTAAATAAGTATTTTGAGTATTTCCTAAAGGTAATTTTCCTTCGTTAACGGAAAGCAAAATAATGTTTTCAAAATTGAGAAGTCGACTTTCTAAAAGTCCCATAACTTGTAAACCAGCCAAAGGTTCTCCTTGAAAATCTATCGATTCCGAATTAACCAATTGGTTGATAAGCACTTCTAGAGTCTCTATTTTAATAGGAATCTTGTAAGGCTGAAGTTGATTTTTTAAGATTTTAAAAGTTGTTTCAAAATGGCTGATATTCTCATAAAGAATGTCGTCATCCGTAATACTGAATTTGATATCGATGCAAAAATGTATCAAATCATCCAAATATTTAATAACATCTTTCGGATATTTTAATAACGAAAAATAGCTTAGTTTTCCAAGCAATTCATCGAACATCTTAGCGGAAATGTAAACAATGTTTCGACTTTCGATATTGCTGATAAATTCGTTAACAATCTTTTGGTCATCGTCAGAATTCGGAAGCTCTTGCAAAATAGGGAATACGTCAGCATAATAATAAGAACTTGACTTTTTCTCCAATTGTTTTTGAAGATAAAATAACTTTTTGATGGCATTACTAAACGACATATTCTTCAACGGAAAACCCATTGTAATATTCAGATTCGGGATCATTGTCAAGGCATCAAGACTCGCTGGCAAAAGGTTTTCGTCCAATAAAACAACAGCGGTTTTAGAAATATCTTCACTTGGAATATTTGCAAAAATCTTTGGAAGGACTTTGGTCTGTTCAACATTGCCAGAAACTTCGTACACATTGATGTTTTTTTCTTGTCGGAAGTCGTCTTCTATCCAATTAAAACCGCGATGATCATTGAATTCTTTCCATTTGAGATGTTCTCTCAAAAACTTGCCAGCTTCTTGTCGTGTATCATCAATATAATATCGATCGGCTTGGAAATAACAAATCGCTTTGTCCCAATGCAAAAGGTTTTTGACCAAACTTTCTTCTATCGGAGTAAAGGCATTAAAGCCACAAAACACAAATTGCGAATTGGTATCTTTTGCGAAGTTTTCGATTTTGTCACGTGCGGCAACATGTATCATTCCTGAAGTTGCCCAGTTTTTAGCATTTAATTCTTGTTTAAGAAGAGGAAGAAACTCGTTCATTTTGCGCCAGAAATTAAGGTTTCTTTTGCGGGCGTTATCTTCTTCACCAAGATCTTCGCACCAGTTTTTGATACGCTCCTCATCCAACATCCATTGCAAAACCTTCTCGTCGTTATCCGTGAATTTTAGCATATCGTCCCAATCTTTTTGCAAAGTCGGAAACCACTTTAAAAAACCTCCAAAGTCCTCTGAATTATCCACTTTTTGATAAACTCGATATGCAAACAAATGTAAAGCAACGCCTTGCAAATGTTGCTTGCCAGCCAAATCTTGGATAAGATCTTCGATGGTTAAAAACTGCGGCAACATACCAGAATAGGCGTTTTGCTTTAAGATTCTACTTATAAAAACCAAAGGACGCTTGCCGGGAAGGATAATATTTAGATTAGATAAATCTGAAAATTTTGATAATAAATCTTCAACAATTTTCTCAAGAAACTTCATAAAAAAAGACCTTAATAATAAGGTCTCAATTTAGTTAAATTTTTATGTAAAAGCTACTCAACAACGATTTGTTTTTCTAGCCAAATATTGTTACCACTTGCATCTTTGCCTTGCCAAAATTTAAAATAGTAAGTTCCAGTTTTTTGAGGTTCAAAACGGATAAGGTTAAATGCGCGATAAGTCCCCGACTGACAAGTTTGGTTATTTTTGTAGGCATAATTAACGACCGTTCTTATAGAATCTTTAGGGATATAATCCATACCATAAAAGCCTTCGCATTCTTTATTATAGGTTGAGAACACTTTTATCGGCTGCATATTAAACACAGTCATCGTATCGTTATCAATCTTAACGCTGTCAATTTTTCGTTCTTCATAGCTTTTTAGCTCGTAGGCATCGTTGTTACAAGACTGCAAAAACATGATACCTAAGACAGCAATTCCAAATTTTGTAAAATTTTTCATAGCGATATTTTTAGGTTAAACATTTCCTTTAGAAATATACACAACTTTTTTGGTTTCGAAAAAGTCTTCTTCAAAGAAGTTTTTTAATTGAAAAAGTTCGCATTTGATACCTGCTAATTCTTCGCCCAAATCACCACCTTTAAGATACAAAATCCCATTATGTTTTGCGTTGAATTGCTCCTTTTCAAACTTACCATGCAACCAACGAAGGAAAACTGGCATCTGCGTCACAGCGCGACTTACCACGAAATGGAACTTGTCTTTTACTTTCTCCGCACGACCATGGATCGCTGTAACATTGGTAAGTCCAACGCCTTCGGCAACAGCTTGTACAACCGTAATCTTTTTTCCGATACTATCTATTAACGTAAACTGACTTTCTGGAAATAAAATCGCTAACGGAATACCTGGAAAACCGCCACCAGTACCAATATCCAAAACTTTGGTACCTGGTGCGAAATCCATAACTTTTGCAATTCCTAAAGAATGCAGAATATGCTTCTCATAAAGACTTTCCATATCTTTTCGTGAGATAACATTTATTTTCTCATTCCATTCGTTATAGAGGTCTTCTAGTTTTGCGAATTGCTCTTTTTGGATTTCCGTGATGTTCGGAAAGTATTTTAAAATAAGTTCTAAAGACATGCTGCGAAATTAGGAAAAAGAAATAATAGTTTTAGGTCAAGTTTTAAAGCTTTTTAAAAAAGATTAATCTAATTTCTATTCCTTTTAAATATTATCTTTGTCCGATAATTAATTTTATCATGGAAAAATATTCTGACCGTCTTAATAGATTAAGCTATTCTCAAACTTTTGTAATGAGTAATAAAGTACGAGAAATGAAAGCTAATGGTATAGATGTTATCAGTCTTACTCTTGGAGAACCCGATTTTGATGTTCCCGAAAAAATAAAACAAGCGGCTTTTGATGCCATTAACGAAAACTATAGCCACTACTCGCCTGTTCCCGGATTTTTGGAATTGAGACAAGCCGTCGCTAACAAACTAAAAAGAGATAACAATCTTGATTATAAACCTACGCAAATTTGCGTTTCTAATGGGGCTAAACAATCGATAATTAATGTTTTAGCTTCTATTATTAATGATGGTGATGAAGTAATTTTGCCAGCGCCATATTGGGTGAGTTATGACGAAATGGTAAAAATGATGGGCGGAAAATCTGTCTTTATCGAAACCAGCATCGACACCGAGTTTAAAATGACGGCCGAACAATTAGAACATGCCATTACGCCAAAAACAAAAGCTATTCTTTACAGTTCGCCATGTAATCCGTCGGGAAGTTTTTACACTTATGATGAGCTAAAAGCGATTGCAGCAGTTGTTGCAAAATATCCGCAAATCACGATAATCTCCGATGAAATCTACGAATACATTAATTATACAGGAAAGCATACTTCGATTGCGGAATTCCCTGAAGTTTATGAGCAAACGGCGGTTATCAACGGGATGAGTAAAGCTTTTGCGATGACTGGTTGGAGAATCGGTTATTCGGCGTGTCCAGAATGGTTGGCGAAAGCTTGTGATAAAATCCAAGGTCAAATGACGAGTGGACCCAATACCGTGGCACAACGCGCTTCTATCACTGCTTTGGAAATGCCAAAATCTGAACTTAACTATATGATCGACGCTTTCCATAAACGTCGTGACTTGGTTTACGATCTAATGAAAAACATCAACGGCTTCAAATGTAATCTTCCGAAAAGTGCATTCTACTTCTTCCCAGATATTTCTTATTTCATTGGGAAAACGATTGAAGGAACATTAATAAAAGATGCTGACGATTTTGCAATGTGCATTTTAGAACATGCGCATGTTGGTTGCATTGGCGGAACATCGTTCGGAAATCCTAATTGTATTCGATTCTCTTACGCAACCTCTGAAGCTGATCTTATTGAAGCGATGCGAAGAATAAAGGAATTTGTTAAAGATTTGTAGTTGTTGATTATTGAAAGATTAAAAGATTAGAAGATTAAAAGATTGAAAGATTGAGAGATTAAAGAATTATGAATTTTTTTAATATATGATTTTTGATTAATCTAATTGCATTCGGAATTTTTAAATGCTTCAATTTTTAAATATTTTAATTTTTTAATACTTAAATTTTTTAATGTTTTAATATTTAAAATAACCTAACAAATATCATAGAAAACCAAGTTGTATAAGCTTGGTTTTCTTTTGTTTAAGTTGTAAATTTATATAGCAAAAAGATAGTCAAAGCGCTCCGGATTGAACGGCATGTTTGAGCTCTTTTTGCAAGGTAGCTTCGGCTCCGCTCAGCGACCTTGCAAAAAAGCGAGTAGTGAAAGCCGGTTAAAGCGCCCAAATAATTTAGAATAATTTCAAATTTATAGTGATAGATTTTATAAATTGATTTTAATTTTTTAATTCACAAAATCTTATTACCTTTGTACTACAAAATTTGAAACAAGAGTTTAACTTTAAAAATATAAAATTATGTCATTAGTAGGAAGACAATTCCCGAATGTAACAATCGATGCAATGAGCGAAATGGGTGATAATCTTAGAATTAACATCCTAAATGAGGCAGTTGAAAATCAACAAAAAGTATTATTATTCTGGTATCCAAAAGATTTTACTTTTGTATGTCCTACAGAATTACACGCTTTCCAAGATGCTTTGGATGAGTTCAAAAAAAGAAATACAATCGTAATTGGTGCGTCTTGCGATACTAACGAAGTACACTTCGCATGGTTGAACACGCCAAAAGATAACGGTGGTATTGAAGGTGTAACTTACCCTATCCTAGCGGATACACACAGACACCTTTCTAACCTATTAGGTATTGTTGACCAAGATATCGATTTTGATGATGAAGGTAACGAAATCTACACAGGATCTAACGTAACTTACAGAGCGACTTACCTAATCGACGAGACTGGAAAAATCTTCCACGAAGCGGTTAACGATATGCCATTAGGTAGAAACGTAAGCGAGTTCTTAAGACTTATCGATGCTTACACACACGTACAAAAACACGGAGAAGTTTGTCCAGCTAACTGGGAAGAAGGTAAAGATGCTATGAAAGCTGACAGAACTTCGACTGCAGAATACTTAGCAAAACACTAATTGTCCTAAAATAATCTAATGTGATAATTTGTAATGCTGAGGGTGACTGAAGATGATTATTTACAAATTATCACATTTTTAATACCCAAAATCCAAGAAAATGTTTTTAGAATTAAAAGAAGATAACCTACAACAAATCCTAAGTGAAAACCCAAAAGTGATGGTACAATACGGCGCTTCTTGGTGTGGAAATTGTAGAATTATGAAGCCTAAATTCAAGAAATTGGCTTCGGAAAATGAAGATATTCCTTTCTATTATGTAGATGCGGAAAATCTTCCTGAAAGTAGAAAAATGGCAAACGTGGATAACCTTCCAACTTTTGCAGCTTTCGAAAATGGCGCTTTGAAAAACCAAGTGCAAACCAATCAAGCGGATAGCTTGAACACTTTATTCGACGAATTGAAAGCTTAATAGCTTTTCGATTTTAATAATAATTTGAAACTTTAAGTAAAATTAGTCAGTTTTAGTAATTTTTCGAGAACTAATTAATTTTAAATAAATGTTTTTAAACCAAATAAGTAAGACATGAAATTACCTATCATAAGACAATTTTATCAAACACAAACGCCTGAGCAACTTAACACAGCTTTGGAAGTATTGGAAAGCTTCTGCGAATTCCGTAGTGTGAAAGAAGAAGAATTGGATGTTGTTGGTGAGATGATTACCAATATCTGCGGTGCTTTGGAAGTACACAACGAAGTGAGCAACGGATTATCCGAGAAAGATGCCCTTAACGCTTTTGCACAAAAGGTGATGGGTTCTATTGATAAATAATTAGCGATTTTTTATCGTACTAAAGACCGTTTTTAACGGTCTTTTTTATATTTTGCATACATGAAACTTAAAAATATAATATTCGATTTTGGAGGTGTGTTGATGGATTGGGATCCGCGATACTATTTCAAAACACACTTCGACAACGAAGCCGACATGGATTTTTTTCTAAAAAATATTGCAACCAACGCTTGGAATATAGAACAAGATCGTGGCAGAACACTCGAGCGTGGCACCGAAAAATTGGTTAAAGAACATCCTCTTTTCGAAAAAGATATCCGCGCTTATTACGATAACTGGACAACGATGTTGCGAGGTGAAATTCCTCAAAATGTTGCTGTACTTCGTCAGTTAGAAGGTAAATATCCTTTGTATGGATTGACGAATTGGTCTGCAGAAACGTTTCCTTATGCTTTGGAAAACTATGATTTTTTCCAAATATTTGAAGGTAAAATAGTTGTTTCGGGAGACGAAAAATTAATAAAACCTGATCCAAAAATTTTTCATGTTTTGTTGAAACGTTATGATCTAACAGCGGAAGAATCTGTTTTTATTGATGATAACATTGACAATATCAAAACAGCGGAATCTTTAGGTTTTGCTACAATTCATGTGACGCCAGAAACAGACTTGGCAAAGGAACTTCATAACTTAGGATATGAGTTTTAAACTTTAATTGTCGCAACTTTGTATAAGTTTTAGTTTAAATAAAATTTAAAAAAATATGAATCCAAATAAAATGAAAATAGAAATCTGGAGTGACATCATGTGTCCTTTTTGTTATATCGGAAAAAGACATTTCGAAGCTGCTCTAGCGCAATTTGATCACAAAGACCAAGTTGAATTCGAATGGAAATCTTTCCAACTAGATCCGACAATTCCAGAGGAAGTTAAAATCCGAACGACGATGGCAGAATACATCGCCAACCGCAAAGGGATGAACATTAACGATGTTAATGTGATGTTCGAAAATGTAACTGGAATGGCAAAAAATGCAGGCTTGGATTTTGATTTTGAAACACAATTGTTAGCAAATTCCATCAAAGCGCACAGAATTATTCAGTTTGCAAAAGAGAAAGGATTGGGCGATCAAGCCGAAGAAGTTTTCTTTAAAGCACATTTCACAGATGGAAAAGATTTAGCAGATGATACTACTCTACTTGATTTGGGGCAACAGATCGGATTGTCAGTTGACGATGTTAACCAAGCACTTCAACAAGATGAGTTTCTAAAATATGCAAAAGATGATATTGCTGAAGCTTCTGATCTTGGCGTTGACTCGGTTCCGTTTTTTGTATTTAATAGAAAATATGCGGTAAAAGGCGCGCAACCGGTTCATCATTTCTTAGATGCACTTAAGCAATCTTACGCCGATTTTAATAAAGATTCGGGTTTTACAACTTTGGAATCTGACTCTGGTGCAAGTTGTGATATTAACGGAAAATGTGATTAAATTAATCCATAAATTATAAAAAAACCTCCAAAAATGTTGGAGGTTTTTTTGTTTTTGAAATTAAATTTAAAATCAAACATATCGAATTCTTTCTTCTTCCAAATCGATTTGATAGACTTGCATACGGATAATTTCTTCATCAATTTTTGGATCTTTATTCAGTTCATGAAGGTAATTTCGCTGCAACTCAAACATTTCTAAAAGAACGGCTTTAACATCATCATCAATCCATCGAATATCCTGTGTATTGGCTTGATTTTCCCAATGTTTTAAAACCTTTTCCATCCCAGCATGACCTTGCCAACGTTCTTCACTTTCAAATTTGTTTTTGATATGATCGTAAACATGCTGTTTCAAACCTTTTTTAATATGCTGACGCGTTTCTTGTTCATCATGCTCCAAATTGGCTAATCCAGAAAAAGGCTTAAATTTTGAAATCACCCACGGTAAAGTCAATCCTTGCACGACCAAGGTTAATAAAATGGCTTCAAAAGTGATAAATAGAATTAAATTACGATGCGGAAAAGGCTCACCATTTAATTGCAACGGAATTGAAAGTGCCGCTGCTAAAGAAACAACGCCTCGCATTCCTGTCCAACCCATGGCTAATGGCGCCCACCAACTTCTGCCCTGTTGTTGCATATTATGGGCTACTTTGGGACGAAAAATGATGGTCGCAAAAATCGCAATATACGAACTCACCATTCGCGCCAAAATCAAAACAAGCGTGACGATAGCACCATAAAAAATTGCCGTTTCTAGAGGAATTCCGTTGGCTTTAATGCCATCAACAATTTCGGGAAGTTCAAGCCCAATGATGAGAAATACGATTCCATTTAAGATAAAAACAAAGCTTTGCCAAACACTGAAACCAGTTATTCTACTGCTGCTACTTAAAAAACTTAATCGTTGAGACGACAGAAACAATCCGCCACTTACGACCGCCAGAACTCCCGAGCAATGCGCCTGTTCTGCCAGCCAATACATAAAATATGGTGCAATTAGCGTTAGCGCCGTATCAGAAACACGATCTGTAGACCATTTTTTATGAATTCTCATGAAAATAAAACCAACAATCAAACCGGTTCCAACACCGCCAACTAACATCCACAAAAAGTCTGTTATCGCCGTTTGCCAGATAAATTGTCCCGTTCCCACGGCAACCAAAGCAAAGCGAAATACAATTAATGAAGACGCATCATTTAACAAACTTTCCCCTTCTAGAATCGCAGATGTCGATTTCGGAATTTTCACAAACTTGGTGATAGCACCCGTACTCACAGCATCGGGAGGCGAAACAATTCCACCTAAAACAAAACCCAATGCGATACTAAATCCTGGAATGAAATGATTGGCTGTAATAGCAACCAAAAAAGCCGTAAAAAACACCACTAGAAAGGCAAAGCTTCCAATAATACGCCACCATTTTTTCATTTCTTTAAAAGAAACGGTCCATGAGGCTTCATACAAAAGAGGCGGTAAAAAGATAAAAAATATCATATCTGGATCGATACGAATCACGGGTAAACCTGGAATAAAACTAATCCCCAACCCTGCTAAAACCAGCAAAATGGGATAGGCTATTTTGAGTTTTGTCGCCCAAATATTGAGCAGCACAATGATGAAAACCATGATTAAACCAAATGGTAAAAGCTCGTGCAACATAAAAATAATCGTTGTAAAAAAAGGTTGAATTGTAAAGAAATAATCACTCGATTTTGAAAATCAAAACCTTGAAATCTTTAATCAAAATGCTGATGATGAATGTCTAGCAATATGGTTTGCAGACGAAAATAGAAAATCATGTGTTGTGTTTTATGCAGCAAATATAAATCAATTTTAACCAAAATGAAAAAACCTTGCAATCAAAATAATCGCAAGGTTTTCTATAATTTAAATACAAAATACTAGTATTTTCCTAATCTTTCGTAATATGGCAATCGACTTAGCGGAACATCAATTTCGATAGTTTTTCCACCTTGAATTACATTTCCTAAATCATCTTTCCACTTTCCTTTCGGAAGTTTCACCGTTCGCTTATCTTCCGTTGTCACAATTGGCGCAACCATATATTTGTCACCCAACATGAATTGATCTTTCGTTAAATCAAAGCCTTGATTCGGGAAAACATAATCCATGTGACGAACAATTGGTTCACCATTTTTAGATGAAGATTGAGCATATTTCAAAATATATGGCCCGAATTTCTCGTGTAATTTTGCGGCGTTCTTTGCAATTTCAACATTCTGAGCGCCCAAAATTCTCCAAGGCGCAACAGAAAACTGCATCATCGGCATCAACGCATGAACTTGAGCTGATCGAATGATTAATTTTTGATCAAAATCACCTTCTTTTAGATTCAAAAATGCTGCGAAAGAGCCACCACCAATCATATCTGGGCAAGTATAGGCATAACCTAAAAGTCCAGCTGCGATCATATCTGGAATCAACATTTGAACGGCTTTCCAAGAATAGGCTTTGTCACCAAGTCTTTGTACCAACGGCTGTCCACCCATTTGCCATCCCGCACGGTATTCATTAAACGGAAACTCCAAGCCAATTTCGCTCCAAGCTTTGGTGTGATCAACAGAAATTGCATCTTTCTTATAACTATCAATATATTTCGGATTGTAAAATTGATTATCTCCCGCATCAAATTTGAATCCATCAATCCCATATTCCGTTTGCATCTTTTTTAATTGAGCTACGAAATAGGCTTTTGCTTCAGGATTGGTTAAGTCAAAGCACGCACTTTTTCCATTCCACCACGAAATAATTGCTGGCGATTTTTTCCCTTTTTCTTTAATTAAATAGCCTTTTTCTTCCAACATTCTATACTCTGGACTATCCGAACTCACAAAAGGACAAACCCATAACATCACTTTAAACCCCATCGAATGGAGTTTTTCAACCATTTGCTTCGGGCCAGGAAACTTTTCAGCTTTAAATTCAAAATTACCGTAGTATTTCTGCCAGTTATCATCAATCATCAAAACGCCTTTCGGAAAGTTATTATCCGCAATTCCTTGGGCATATTTTAAAATATCATGCTGATTTTGGTTATAAATCAACTCAATCCAAGTATTGTATTGCGGCATCGAGAAAAATAAAGGATCTGGAAGCGTTCCCGTTGCTGGAAAATATTTTTTACTGGCTTCCAAATAAGCAGATTTTAAAGTCGAACCCGATTGTTGAATTTTGATATCTTCGAAATCGGATTTAATTTGTATCGCTTTATCTTGAACTTCAAATTTGAAAGGCTTTTCGCTCCAAATAAAACGTCCTTTATTCGATAGAAACAAAGGCACCACCTGATTATTATAGTTTTGAGAAGCTAGATTAAACTCCTTCAAAGGCTTTACATAAGGCATTTGAGAGCCCAACGCAACCGCGCCACCCCACCATTGTTCATTTTCTAAAAACTTAACCTCCGTGGTATGCTCGTTTTGAGCAAAAATTGAATTGGTACAAACCAAAATCAGAAAAAAAAGAAAATAATTTTAACGAAAATAATGAATATTTTACCATTGAAATAGTTTTTAAATATAAAACGTTTATTAAAATCGTATAGAAAGCAGTTTATTAACGATCTCCGACGTCATCGAAATCATTATTGATTGTAGAGTAAGTGAAGTGGATTTCAAAAAATAAACACTTATTCGTTCTTAATTATAGTCACAAAAAAATAAAATTTAGAGAACAGATAGCAATACTAAAATTAAGAAAGAAGCTTATAATTATCTGGTGGCTATACACTTTGATAGTGACAAAAAAGTTGTTTTTAGAAGTATGTATTTTTAGTATGTATTTTGAAAATGACAAATTAAGTTATTTTTAATAAAATCCTATCAATAGGTATTTGCTAATCTAGAAATTTTGAATATTTTAGCAAGTATTACGAAAAAACGCCATCGAAAATAAAAATTAAATGAAGAGCATAAAGATTGAAATAAAATGGGCAATACTTTTTAGCATAGTGGCCTTAGTTTGGATGTTTCTAGAAAAACTTACAGGTCTACATGATAAATATATTGATTATCAAATGTATCTGACCAATCTTTTTGCGATTCCTGCGACGATAATGGTTTATCTAGCACTGCGTGACAAAAAGAAAAACTACTATAAAGGGCAAATGGATTTTAAACAAGGTGTGACTTCAGGGATCGTTTTGTCACTTTTTATTGCTTTTCTAAGTCCTTTTGTACAATGGGTAGTCTCTTTTGTGATATCGCCAGACTTCTTTAAAAATGCTATTCAAAGTGGTTTGAATCATGGTTACTATGGAACTTTTGATGAAGCAAAAGCTCAATTTAATTTTGCTAATTATGTGCGACAAGGGACTTTCGGGGCATTAGCTTTGGGAGTAATTACCTCTGCAATTTTGATGGTGTTTTTACAAACTAAACCCAAGAAAAATAAACAATCGGAAACCAGTTTTTAAAATCCTAAAAAGATGCTTTCTACACAAAGTCGTTTGTCTTTAATTATTGTATTTTCGATTTTGAGTATACAGTATTCCGCACAACAATTTTCGTCCATTTATTCAAAAATAGATTCGGTGATGCATCAAGATTCACCAATTAAGTTTAATGGAAATATTTTAATAACAAAAGGAAAACAGAATCTTTATCAATCGAGTTTTGGCGTACAAAATTTTAACACTAAAACCGAACTTAAAAATACTGACCGTTTTGAAGTAATGTCCATTACCAAGCAATTGACAGCAGTTATGTTGCTGAAAGCGGTTGAAGATTCGAAGCTAAATCTTGAAGATCCAATTTCTAAATATCTTCCTGACTTAAAAACGACTTGGAAAGATTCTGTAAAAGTTTATCAATTACTGAATCACACGCATGGTATTGTAAAATTGGATCAAAAACTGGCTTATCCCGCAGGTTCAGAATTTCGATATGGAAATTTGTCATTTGCGCTTGCTGGTCAGATTTTAGAACAGATTTATAAAAAACCTTATGCAGAACAAGCTATGACGTTTTTGAAATCTCTAGGTTTTAAAAATCCAGAAATTTTTACAAATAATAGCGCTTTGTCTAGTGTTAAAGGACATTTAATCAACAACGACAAAATTGAAGTATTAGAGAAAAGTGGTATTCGACCAGACTATGCTGCGGCTGATGGTTGGTTGGCGTCAACAAGCGAGTTAAGTTTTTGGAATCAATTACTTTATTCTGGTAAGATTTTAAAAAATAAAAGTTTACAAGAATTTTTAAAAGGAAAAACCTTGTCTCAACATGATGTTTTCGGAAAAGAAAAGCAGCCTTATGGTTACGGAATTCGTATTGTAAATGAGCAAAATATTAAATATTATGGACATACTGGTTTAGGTGACGGTTTTAGCGCACTTAATATTTACATTCCGAAATATGATTTGAGTCTTGTTATCCTCGAAAACCAAATGCCCGAAAACAGCGACTATTATTACAATATTGAAACGAAAATCAAAAACATTCTTATCGATTTTTTAAGTAAAAATCCTAATCCAAAGTTTTAAAAAACTGATTTTACGGTTAACCGTATTTTTGAAAGGCTTAACAAAACTATCTTTGGACCAGTAAGTTTGAAGCTTACCTACCGAACTAAATATTGTATTGTTAAAGGCTTTTGCTGTTGTGGCGAACGCCTTTTTTTATTAAAAAAACTGCTTCGGTTTTGCAAAGCAGTTTTTTGTTTTAATAAATTAATGTGGCTGAACCTTGCTAGGATCGTCATAATTCATCATCCAATTGATATTGAATTTATCAACGAACATCCCAAAATAAGCGCCCCAAAACGTCTCCTGTAAAGGCATTGTAACTGTTCCGCCTTCTGACAGTCCATTGAATAATTTATCAGCTTCTTCACGAGAATCTGCATTGATAGCAATCGAAAAGTTGTTGCCAATCGTCAATCCTTTTCCCCAATCTGTACCAGCGTCACTGCCCATTAACACAGTTTCTTTACTAATTGGAAGCGAAATGTGCATAATTTTTTCTTTGTCTTCTTCAGAGATTGGTTTACCGTCTGTTTCGGGCATATCTCCGAATTTTCCAACATGTGGAAAATCACCACCAAAAACTGATTTGTAAAAGTCAAAAGCCGCTTTGCAATTACCTTCAAAAGTTAAATAAATGTTAGTTGTTGCCATTTTTCGTTTATGTTTATGTTATTTTTTACCTGTGCAATTTATAGAAAACTAAAACAAATTTGATCAATATTTGGAGCTTTTAAAAGAAAAATAATACTTTAGTCAAATGAAAAAATATTTATTACTTTCACTTTTATCAATTCTAACATTTTCTTGCAATAGAGATGATAATCCTCAACAAGAGCAAGATGATTTAGTTAAAAATATTAAAATTGATTTTAATAGAACAGGAAATTGGATTAACCCACAAGAAATCGATTTTACGCTACAGTACGACAGTCAAAAAAGATTAGTTAAACAAATTGGTGGTTTTCTACCTATATCTAGTAGCACAGGTTTCAATGGTGCTTTTTCAAAGGATATTTACACAAGCTTAACATACAACAGTAACAATTCAGTTCTTGTTGAAAACTTCTTATCATCGCCACAATATATTGTTCCTAAAAATACTAATATTTATACATTAAATGCTTCCAACCAAATTTTAATAAGGGAAATCCCTGACGTTAGTCAAGCATATTTAAACAAAAAATTGACTTATGCATACAATAATAATCTTTTAACGGAAATAACAACTACTTTTCCAAATATGCCTTATAACCCACAAGATCCTAATGATTATAAGGCAGGTTATGTTGAAAAATTTTTCTACGATAACAATACTAATCTTGTTAAAACAGAATTTTATCTACAAATTAATGGCGAAAATAAAAATGAAAGAATAGTTCGAACTTTTGAGAATTATGATACTTCCAAAAATCCAACCAAAAAGTTATATTTATTAGGAGATTATTTTTATCGAAGTCTTTCAAAAAATAATTTTAGAAAATATACAGAAACTCATTATAATATTAATAATGAAATTACAAATGCTGTTGAGAAATCTTGGAGTTTTAACTATGATACTAATGGAAATATTATTGTTAATTAATAAGAAACAAATTTATTTATGAATATCCGTCTTGAATAATATTTGAAAAACTAACGCAAAGTCGCAAAATTTTCAATTACACAATGAAAATTAAGACGCAAGAAAATCGAAGATTTTCAAACTTACTTCCTGAAATTTATCGAAGATAAACCTTGCGTCTTAAAAACGATTTAATGTAAATAAAATAGCGACTTTGCGTTTAAAATATCTTTATAATCAATTACGGATAATCAAAAATTTATTTTACTCGTTCATATTTTTCAGAAATATAATTAATACTTTCTTGCATCAATATTCTTAAAGCGTCAATATTAATATCAGAAAGTTTTTTGACATAGATACAAGCCTTCCCCATTCTGAATTTTCCTAAATCTTTTAAAAGATATTCGTGTTCTTCCAAACCTGTGAAAACGTATAAAGAAAACTCCGCCTTCCTTGGTGAAAAACCTAGAATCGGAGCATCACCTTCGTGTCCCGATTTGTATTTGTAATGATAACATCCAAAACCGACAATCGTTGGTCCCCACATTTGCGGTGGTTGACCAGATATTTCAGACATCAGTTTTATGAGTTCAAAACTATCATCGATTTTTTGTTGAGAATTTGCAAAAGTCTTAATAAATTCTTCAACATCAGCCTCTGTAAAAGTTGTCTTGGTTTTTGCCATGTCAATTACAATTATTTATACTTATCATTTAGACCTTTATTATCCAAAATCATCGGAATAATCTTCTCCAAACGCTTTATTTTAGTAGCTTCTTGCTTGGCTTCGTCGATGTAAAGATTGTATTCTTTTTGCTTACCTTGTGTTAAAGATTCAAAAGAGTTTTTCAAAACTTTATTCTCATCCAAAGCTGATTGCAAAATCGTGGGAATTGCTACTGCTTGGAATTTTTCTGGACTTAGTTTTAATCCTTTTTTCTCAATTTCGATAGCTTCGTTGACGTATTCCAAAATCTTCTTTTCATCAATCTCATCAGCCGAAGTCATACGCCATTGTCTCAAAGATTTCGTTTTGCCTTCTTGGGCATTAACCAAAACTTTGTAAGGATCGGACAAGAAAACGCCATTATAAAACCAAATCGTAAAATAGTTTTTGAAACCGCCATAACTCACAACATTTTTACCTTTTAAAGTATAGACTTCTGCATTCCATTTTATCGCAATTTCTAAGGAGGTTTTGTTAAGAATTGCAGCAATTTTCTCTAATTCTTCATGCCAAGGATTATCGCTTTCTTGCATGGTTGTTAGCTTTTTCTTTTCTGTCATCGTCTAAAGTGCTTTATCAAAAGCTTTTTTAACCCAGTTAAGAACTTCATTGTTTAGGTCTTCTAGTTGGGTAATTTTTATTTTGTGCGTACACATAGTATTTGGTTTTTCAGCTTCCAAAATGCCCTTTGCTTCTTCGCCTTTCAAGATGAGACCGATTTCGAATCTAGTCTTTGTTGCAGGTGTCAAAGTCGCAAATTGCTTGTTTCGGCGCAGACTAACATAAGCTTTTTTTGGTGCAATTTCTAAGTCTTTGCTCCAAGTTTTAATCTCATTGACAAGTTGGTCATAGATTGGTTTTAGACTTTCCTTTCCTTTGTATTGCGCAGTAATTAGATCGTCTTTATTCTCTACAGAAGCTGCATCAGAAGCTTTTGAACGATGCGCAACGAGGTTTGCAAAACCGTGGGTAAACTCATGTTTATCTTTTAAGAATTTAATGATTTCGCCGTGTTTTACAAGATTTTCTTTTTTGACAATATCTATCCACTCTTCCAAAGTTTTACCAGAATTTTTGTGAAGATTATCAATCATCGTTTGTGTCGCCTTATCGATGTCCATTTTCTTTAAAGTTTTAAATTAAATCTTAAACTGAATTTAGCATTGATAAACTTGTCTAAGGATATCAAATCCATTTTCAATTCAGGATTCTAAATTATAAAAATATCTGATGCTACAAGACTTTTTTATTGAATTTGATTAAGTTTTAAAACTTATATTTTTAATAAATTTGAAGTAATTATTAAAACAGAATGGATTTAGTTTATTCCAAAGAAATAAAAATAACAGAAGAAAATCTTGACAAAATTCGACATGTTAACAACGTGCAATATGTCCATTGGGTTGAAGAAATTGCAGCAGAACATTGGGATATTTTGAAAGGCAAAACCAATTATTCCAAAGATTATTGGGTGTTAATGGATCATCATATTCAGTACAAAAAGCAATTATTTCTCGATGATATTTTAATTACTAAAACCTATCCACTTCCACCAATTGGCATCAAACAACCTCGCAAAGTGGAATTCTATTGTAATAATGAATTGGTAGTTTTGTCAGAAACGCTTTGGATTTTATTCGATTCTGAAACTCAAAAAATCAAAAGGATTGACAACAATTGGTTAGAGGATTTAAAGGCAAATATTTGATTTTAAAATCAATAAAATACTTTAGTTAAGTTTTATAAAATATTAAAATAAAACTATTTACAATTTTTATTTAAAGTAAAAGTTATCTTCTAAGAATTCTTAATGAAAGAATAACAATTAATACAATCGAAACTACAAATCCTAAAATTGGAAAGATGTGAAAGTCGCCAATTTGAGGTCCTATTTTCGCAGCCCAAAGAATCGATGTCACGACAATATTTGCTGCGAGCACAATTCCTAAAATCAAATTAACAATACTCGATTTAATCACCACTTCTAGTCGGTCCATGTTCTTAATTTCGGTTTGGAGACTCAATTGGTTTTCGTCCAATTTATGTAGAACAGATCGCAATTCGTTCGGGATTTCTTCAAAATGATCGCTTAAATCTGTTAGTTTATTAAATCCTTTTTTGGCAAGTTTTTCAGGATTTAATTTTTCATAAAGTATCTTTTTGCTATAAGGTTTTAGACTGCTAACAACATCCAAATCTGGATTAATAGTCCGTCCAACGCCGTCTATCAAAGAAATTCCTTTAAACAACAAATAAAAATAATCAGGCATCACAAGACGATTTTCTTTAAGAACATCTTTCATTTTGGACATTATCGCTGCCACATTGATGTCTTTTAACGAGCTGTTATGGATGGTATTTAGGATTTCTAAAACATCATTTTCGAATTGTCTATCATTCGGAATACTATAATATATCGCAAGCTTTTTGAGATTTCTGATGATTTTATCAGGCTTTCTCGCAACGAAATTCAGGATTAAACTTTCCAAAACTGATTGATCACTTTCCGGAATTGCACCAACCGCACCAAAATCAATGAAAACAATTTGACCTTCTTTGTTGACCAAAATATTGCCACCATGTGGATCTGCATGGAAAAATCCGTAATCCAAAATCTGTGAAACAAAAAGCTGATAGCCTTTTTCTGCAAGTATTTTAACATCAATATTTTGTGCTGTCAAAGAAGCAATATCGGTAATTTTTGTACCTTCCACAAATTCCATTGTAAGGATTTGGTTGTCACAATAATCTTCAAAAACTTTAGGAACATAAGTATCTTTATCGTTTTTAAAATTCTTTTGAAACCTCAGAATATTGTTCTTTTCATTACTTAAAGACAATTCTTCCAACAAAGATTTTTCGAACGCAAATAAAGCATTTTTAAGATTGATTTGATCGCCAATATCAGAATAAGTGTCGATTAAATTCACCAAATCTTTTAAGAGTAAAAGATCCGCTTGTATGGTTTTTTCAATGTTCGGACGCTTTATTTTTAAGATAACATCTTGTCCATTTTTAAGTTGCGCTTTATAAACTTGCGCGATTGATGCTGCGGCAATCGGCGTTGTATCAATGTTACTAAAATGCTCATCAACAACGATGTCTAGAGACTTTTCCAAAATCATTTTGACATCCATATCAACAACCTCTACCCGATCTTGTAATTTTTGAAGTTCAAGAATTAAATCTTTAGGTAAGAGATCATCACGATTACTAAACGATTGTCCCAATTTAACAAAACTCGGTCCCAACTCTTCCAAGGCTAAACGAAGTCTTTCGTAACCAGCTTTATTCTTCTCGGAATCTGAATCTGAACCATTTGATATTCGACTCAACATATCCTGAAGTCCATATTTGCTAATAACTTGAAGAAGTTTTGCCGATCGTTTTATTTTTTTTTGTTGTTTGTCAAACATAAGATTTATTCTAGTTTTCTTGGACGCAAAAATTGTTCCTTGCTTGTTTTTAAAACAAAAAAGCAACCTGCCAAACGACAAGCTGCTTTATATTTTTTTGAATTTATACTTTCTTAAAACCGAACTGGCTCGCCAACATTCAGTTTGTTATTCTTCGCCAAAACACCACACATGTGGAACAACATTCTTGCGCCAACATTTCCGTCCCATTCGTCAGTTTCGCTTGGAGCAACTTCTACAAGGTCGATTCCGATAATATTTTTGTCAGATTCTGCCAAACGACTTAGCGCATACACCGCTTGTTCGTACGACAAACCTCCCGGAACTGGCGTTCCTGTATTCGGGCAATACCATTGATAAAGCGCATCGATATCAAAACTTACCGCAACATTATTAGGTAACAACTCGATAATTTCGTCCACTTGTTGTTTCCAAGTTTTACCTTCAAACTGCGCTTTTTTAAGATCGGTATCTGTAAAAACTTTTACTTTATCCGTTGATTTTATTACACCAACTTCTTCCTCGCTAAAATCACGAATGCCGACTTGCACCAACTTTGACACTTGCGGAAGCTGGATTGTGTTATACATAATAGACGCGTGAGAATAAGTAAAACCTTCATAAGCAATTCTCAAATCCATGTGTGCATCAAAATGCAAAATGCCAAAATTGTCGTATTGAGACGCCAAAGCTTGATAATATCCAAAAGGCGTTGAATGATCACCACCTAACAAAATTACTTTTTTCCCTTTCGAATGCCAATCCAAAACGCGTTCTTTCAATTCTGCATTTAACTTAGTGGAAGCTTCATTTATTGTTTTTAAACTTTGATTTAAGGCTTCATTTTCAGCGATAATTTCTCCATTTTCTAAAGCTTCGATAATTGGTTGCGCCAAAGCTTTATGCTCATCACTTGTCGATTTCCAATGTTCGGCTCCCGCATCAAAATAAATCCCTTGCTTCCATAATTCCGGAAATTCTTGATGCAGCAAATCCACCTGAAAAGAAGCGTCCAAAATAGCATCTGGACCTTCCGAAGCGCCAGCACCATAACTTACAGTAACTTCCCAAGGCACTGCCACAACAACAATTTCTGACTCTTCTGCCGTAAAAGGTAATCCGAAAATTGTCCCATCAGCTAAACCTGGTTGCGATGGATCGAAGTTGTTTATTTTATCTTGTTTTGTTGACATTTTTAGTTGTTTTAATTTTCGGTGCAAAGATAATTTTTCTTTTTTAAAAGATGGTTTGTAGCTCACTTTCCACAAGTTAATTTATCTTAAAGTTTCTCGAAGTTTTTTTTGTTTAAACTAAATTTGTTTTCATTAAATGAATTAATACAGAAATATGAAAAATTTTGTTTTAAATAATGGATTAGAGATTCCAGAAATTGGATTCGGAACATGGCAAATTCCTGATGGTGATGATGTTAAAAATGCAGTGACTTTTGCTTTAGAAAATGGATATACGCATATTGACACCGCAAAAATCTATGAAAATGAAAAAGGCGTTGGCGATGCGATCAAAGAAAGTCAATTGGACAGAAAAGATATTTTCTTGACAACTAAAGTTTGGAATACAAGCCGAGGTTATCAATCAACTTTGGATGCTTTCGAGAAGTCATTGGAGCTTTTACAAACCGATTACGTTGATCTATATTTAATCCATTGGCCCGCAAATGCTAAACAGTTTGATAATTGGAAAGAACTTAATTCCGAGACTTGGCACGCGATGGAAGATCTTTATAACCAAGGAAAAATAAAGGCAATTGGCGTTTGTAACTTCCTTGTTCATCATCTCGAAAGCTTAATAGAAACTGCAAAAATACCGCCGATGCTTAACCAAATCGAGTATCATCCAGATTATCTACAAAATGATGTTGTTGATTATTGTAAAAAGAATAACATTTTGGTAGAAGCTTGGAGTCCAATTGGTTCGGGACGAATTCTTGACAACGAATTATTAAAAAACATTGCTGAAAAGTATAATGTTTCTGTTGCGCAACTTTGTATTAAATTTTGTCTTCAAAACGGGATTTTACCACTTCCAAAATCTGTAACGCCGAAGAATATTCTTGCCAATATTGATGTTAATGCTTTTACAATTGATAATGACGATATGCAAACGATTAGCGCTATGGAAGAAGCAGGATTTTCGGGTCTTAATCCAGATTTTGTTGATTTTTAAATTAAGTTTTTTCTCAATAATAAATTCTAAATCCTCTATTAACAATGGAGGATTTTTTGTTTAAAACTAAATGCTTTTAATTAAATTTTGAAGAATATTTTTGGTGCTTTTTTCACTGAAATGACCAATCGATTGACCTGTCCAAATATTCGAAAAATTAGTATTAGATTGCGATTTTGCGACTTTTCGCAAGTTTGCTGTTAACTTATTTTGATACGGATATGGAAGAACATATTCTGAGTTTTCAAAAGCGTCTGTAAAAGTGTTTTGCAATCCTCGTGCATAGCGTCCAGAAAAGCTTTTAATCAGCATAATATCTTGTTCGGATGCTGATTTTAATTTTTGTTTTTCAGCTAAATTTAATTGACTTTCTTCGGAACAAAGCAACATCGAGCCAATTTGAAAAGCTTGTGCACCTAAAGTTTTAGCAGCTAAAATAGTTTGCGAATTACAAAGTCCACCAGCATAAACAATTGGTTTTTTCACCTTTTCAAAAACAGTATTTAACAAAGATAAACCGCCAATTTTTGGAATATTATCGTCAACAAAACTTCCGCGATGACCGCCCGCTTCAAGTCCTTGAACACAAATTAAGTCAACATCATTTTTTTCGAGCTCTAAAGCTTCATGTAATGATGTACAAGTTCCGATGATTTTAATGTTTTTTGATTTAAGCTTTTCAACACTTTCTGCATCGATGTTCCCAAAAGTGAAACTAAAAATCTTAGCTTTTGCGTCAATAATTGCATCAATTTGTTCTTGATAAGGATTAAGTTTTATCGATTCAAAATCTGGAAATTCAACTTCTAAATTCTGGTTTTTTGCGAAATTTTCAAGAAATAATTTTGTTTTTTCGTAATGAAATTTTAATTCATCATTCACTTTTGGAAGTTGATGAACAAAAATATTTGCAGCAAAATTTCGGTTGGTCATTTGTTGAACCTGATGAATACTTTTAAGACAAGTTTCGGCATCCAAATCGCCCAAAGCCAAACTTCCCAAACAGCCAACCTCGCCAGCAGCAACTAACATTTCTGGCGTCGACACACCGAGCATTGGTGCTTGTATAAAAGGATATTTAATCTGTAAAAGCGCTGTGATTTGATTATTCCAATTCATCATATTTTGCAATTTGTTATGCTAAATTAATTAAAAAAGTGCTTCTAACATTTTTAAAATAAGTGTAAATTTTTACTTTTAATTGAATTTCTATTTTGCTATTTTTCGTCTAAACTATTAATTTTTCATTTTAAAATTTCAGTCTAAAATCAATAAAATAAATTGAAAGTTGAATCTTAAATTTTTAACTTTACAACTATCCTAATGTTAGCGGATTATTGCTGTTGTTTATACTTTTTGACATTTGTCAAAGGAAGGAGGTTTTAATTGTCTCAACTTTGTACCACAAACAAACAACATACAAAAATGAAAAACAGAAATAAGAAATGGGCGGGGATTCTGCTTTTGCTACCATCGCTTATTTTTTCGCAAACTTCTGCGCCAACATTGCAAGAGCTTATCAACAGCGCACTTCGTAATGATGCGACGCTTAACGAACAAGTTCTGCAAAACAAAATCACACATCTCGACGACGAAAAACTGAAAGACATATTTCTACCGAAAGTCGAAATTTCGGGGAAAGGTGGTTATATGTACACATCAGCTCAGTTTTCGACGCCAGAAGTCAACCTGCCAGCAATTCCGAATGTTTTTCCAGGATTAACTGTGCCAGAACGAAGTAATAATCTTAATATTTCCGGGATTTCTGCAATGGCAAAAGCCGAAGCTTCGGTGTTGCTTTATTCTGGTGGAAAAGTGAAATATCTAAAGGAAGCCAATCGCGAAAAAAATCTATCAGAACAAATGTTGATGGAGAAAAGCAAAGACGACGTTGTATCGATGATTTCGCAAGCTTACGATCAATTTGCACTTTTAGAAGAATCTCGAAAAGTTCTTGACGAGAGCAAAAAACGATTGGACATCAACCGAGAAACCGCTGACAAAGCTCTTGGTTATGGACTTATTACACCTTATGATCATAAAAAAATTGAATTAGCACAAGCGACTTTAGATTCAAAAATTGTTGAATATGAAGGTAAAAAGCAACTTTTGATTACACAACTCGAAGTTTTAACAGGCATCGAGCGCGAAAGAATTGCGGAGATTAAACCTAATCTTAAACCCATTTCGTACGCTGTTGCTGACAAAAATATCGACCAACGTGCAGAAGTTCAAGCTTTAGATCATGGGATTAAAGCGACAGAATTCAAGATTGAAGCTGAGAAAAAATGGTGGGTTCCGAAGGTGCAAGCACAGACGTCACTTTCCTATTTTGGACTTTACAATAATCATATTTCGACTTCCAAAGATTTAATTCAAGGTTTAAATACCAAACTTAATATCAACCCATCTAACTTGAATGTCTTACCGATTTTCCAAGCTGGTGTCGGTTTCAAATGGGATGTTTTTGACGGTAATGAAGGTAAAGTTGCTGTTGAAAGCGCAAAAATAAATAAAGAAATATTAGAGAATAAAAAACGTGATGCACAAAAGAAATTAAAGTTAAATTTAGCAAACAATCAAACCAATTACGACATTGCCGATGCACAGATTAATCTGAAAGCCAAAGCAAAAAGTATTGCAAGTATTGCTTTGCAAAATGTAGAGAAAGAATTCCGTTACGGGACTAAAAAATCATCAGATCTTATCGATGCCGAAAACGATTTGCAAACTGCAGAACTCGAATATCAAACCGCCATCTACAACCAAAGACGTAGCGCTATCGAACTGATGAAAGCCACACAAAATCTTGACATCAACCAACTTTAAACATCACAAAACAATGAATAATTTATCAAAAATATTAGGTCTAGCGACAATTTTAACTTTAGCAGCTTGTAACGACACCAAAGTCCAAAAAGGTTTTGAAGGAAAAACTAAAAAAGATGTCATTTCTTTTTCTCCAAAAGTAACCGGCAGGATTTTAGAAATCTTTGTCGAAGAAGGACAAACTGTAAAAGCTGGCGATACGTTAGCAAAACTCGATGTACCCGAAGTTTCTGCAAAAATAGCACAAGCAAAAGGAGCAACCGCAGCAGCGCAAGCACAAGCTCAAATGGCTAAAAATGGTGCAACAGCCGATCAATTACGACAATTAAAAGCCAAGCAGAAAGGTCTTAGAGAGCAATATGATTTTGCTAATAAATCTTATAATCGTGCAAGAAATATGTTCCGTGATAGTCTCATGTCGCCGCAAAGTTATGACGAAGTTTTTGCAAAATATCAAGGTGCAAAAGCGCAACTAGACGCCGTTAACGCAGAGTTACACGACGTAGAATTAGGAACGCGTTACGAAAAAATAAATATGGCAGAAGGCCAAGCTAGCCAAGCGATGGGCGCATTGCAAGAAGCCAATGTTGCCTATTCTGAGCGTTATGTTATCGCCACCAACGACATGGAAATCGAGACCATTGCTTTACATAAAGGCGAATTGGCGACTGCGGGTTATGCGTTGTTCAATGGTTATGTGCCGAATACAACTTACTTCAGATTTACAGTTCCAGAAAGTTTGATTTCTAAATATCAAAAAGGTTTGGCTGTGCAGATGAAGACGACTTACGGTAATAAAGAATTTGCTGGAAAAATTGTTAGCATCAAGCAGTTGACAAAGTATGCTGATATTACAACGGCTTTCCCAGATTATAATCCCGAAGATGCCGTGTACGAAGTGAAAGTTATTCCAAATGATAACACCGCTACTAAAGGATTATTGGTGAACTCTAGTGTTGTTTTACAATAAAAACAAGGCGATGAAACAAATATTATTTTTAATAAAGAGAGAATTCAAACTCTTTCTATCAAATAGTACGTTACGATCTGTTTTCTTCTTGGCACCTTTGGTATATGCTTTATTAATGGGCTTTACCTACCAACAAGGAAAAGTAACCGACATCCCAGTCATTGTCGTTAATCAGGACAAAACGCCTCTGTCACAGCAGGTTGTTGATATGCTTGACGATAACTCTTCTATCAAAGTTCTAAATTATCTTGAACAACCTTTGGATTTAAAAGATGAAGTTATTAAAAAAGATGCTGCGGCTGTGGTTATTATTCCTGAACGTTTTGAAGCCATGATGTTGCAAAAAAAGTATCCAGAAATTAATGTTTTTGTAAACACTTCCAATGTCTTAACCGCCAATTTTGCGAGTAAAGCAATACAAGTTACTTTAGGAAGTTTTTCTGCTGGCGCTGAGATGAAAGCTCTACAAAAGAAAGGTCTTTCTGCCACTGAAGCGAGTTCGCAGTATGAACCTTTCAAAGCCAATTACATCACGCTTTTTAATACAACGAGTAATTATTTAATTTTCATGTGGCCCGCTTTAATGGCAGTTGTTTTACAACAAGTTATTCTGTTGGCGATGGCGGTAACTTTTTCAGAAGAGTTTAAAAGAGACAGTTTTAAAAGAGATTTTGCAGGTAAAGAAAAATATGCAGCCTTAATAATGGCGATTAAATGTCTTCCGATTTGGGTATTTTCAGTATTTAATATTTTGATGTTTTACGTATTAAGTATTTACTTCAAAGTGCCTGCACCAGACAATGTGATGAACTTTTTGTGGGTGACAAGTTTCTTTGTTTTAGCATCAACCAATTTGGGTGTATTGTTCAGTATTATTCTTCCTGATGCGTTAAAAGCAACACAAATTTTGATGGTTATTGCATCACCAGCATTCATCATCAGTGGTTTTACATGGCCGACTTATGCGATGCCAACTGCAATACGTGCATTAACAGACATTATTCCGTTAACGCCATATCTAGAAGCGTTGAAGATTATGGTAATACAACATGGTTCGGATTATTTAACAGACAAATATTTCTGGCATCTGTTTACGCTGGCAGCCGTTTATTTTGTGCTGGGTTGGGTAGCATTAAAAATTAAATTAAAAATCATTTTTAAAAAAGATAAACCTAAAGAGGTTATTGAAGAGAAAATAGATTAACTGTCTAGGCAGTTTTTCATTTTTGTGTTTGTTGATAAGGCTTTTCCGTTAGTTCGGGAAGGCCTTATTTTTTTTGAATCATTAAAAAAGTGTATTTTTAAAACCGATTCCAATTGAGTAAATAACAGATTCTCCATTTTTTAAAACTAAACGCCATGATATTCCAAAAAATAATATCTCAGTTTTTCCCTAACGATACCGAAATTCAGGATTTTATCATAGATAATATTAGAAGTTTAGAAGTGAAAAAAGGCGATGTTATTAGCCGAAATGGAAGTTACAATCGTAATATTTATTTTATTGAAAATGGTTTATTACGTGCTTTTTATTTAGAAAACGGAAAAGATATTACCACTAATTTTTATCCCGAAGGAAAGCTTGTTGCCAATATCGATACGCTTTTCCAAGAGCAGCCAACACGTTTTAATATTGAGGCTTTAGAAAATTCGAGTATTGTGTATTGTGATTACGAAAAACTCGAAATGTTATGTAAAGAGTCTTTGCCTGCGGCTAATTTTAGTCGTTATATTCTCGGGAATCTCATGGTGCAAATGTCCAACAGAATGACTTCTTTGCAATATATGACAGCGAAGGAAAAATATGAGGATCTAATGCAAGACCATAAAGATATTATTCTTCGTGCACCACTTGGGACCATCGCAACTTACCTTGGCATTTCACCAGAAACTTTGAGCAGAATCCGAAGTAGTATTTAATTTTTTTACTTCTTTTTGAAATTGATTTGGAATCAGAATTAACGAAACTTTCCGTAAACAACTTTTAAATCTTAGAAAAACTTTATTTTCAGCATACAAATCATTAGCTTTGCGTATCACGAATTTTAGAACTTAAAAATGAAAAAAACAGCATTATACGACAAGCATGTAGCTTTGGGTGCAAAGATGGTTCCGTTCGCAGGATTTGATATGCCTGTACAATATTCTGGCGTTACAGAAGAACACTTCGCGGTGCGCGAGAAAGTGGGACTTTTTGATGTGTCACACATGGGACAATTTTTTGTAGAAGGTCCTCAGGCGAAAGCACTTTTACAAAAGGTTACAACCAACAATCTTGATACTTTAGAAGACGGAAAAGCACAATATACTTGCCTTCCTAACGAAACTGGCGGTATTGTTGACGACCTTATTATCTACAAAATGAATGACGAAAAGTACTTCGTTGTGGTTAATGCTTCTAACATCGATAAAGACTGGAATCATATTTCTAAATACAATGCGGAGATTGGTGCGACGATGACTAACGCTTCTGACGATATGTCGTTGTTGGCTATCCAAGGTCCAAAAGCTGTTGAAACTTTACAAAAATTGACAGAGGTTAATCTTTCTGAGATTCCTTATTATCACTTTACTGTTGGTACGGTTGCGGGTGTTAGCGATGTGATTATTTCTAACACAGGTTACACCGGATCTGGAGGTTTCGAAATTTATTTTAAAAATGAAAATGCCGAAACACTTTGGAATGCCGTTATCGAAGCTGGTGAAGCATTCGGAATTGTACCTTGTGGATTGGCTTCTAGAGATACTTTGAGACTAGAAAAAGGTTTCTGTCTTTACGGAAATGACATCGACGATACTACTTCTCCGCTAGAAGCTGGTCTTGGTTGGATTACTAAATTTGATAAAGATTTTGTATCAAAAGAAATCTTCGCAAAACAAAAAGAAGAAGGAGTTACTAGAAAATTAGTTGGTTTCGAATTAACTGACAAAGGTGTCCCAAGACACGATTATCCTGTCGTTGACGCAGAAGGTAATGTTATCGGAAAAGTAACTTCTGGGACACAATCACCAATGAAGAAAATCGGAATTGGTCTGGCTTATGTTGACAAATCGCACAACAAAGTTGGTACGGAGATTTTCATCCAAGTTAGAAACAAAAACATTCCTGCTAAAGTTGTGAAAACGCCTTTCGTATAAGAAATAGTTTTTTAAAAATATTAAAACCGATTGACATTGATTTGTTAATCGGTTTCTTTATTTAAAATTTCAAAAAAACAAATAATATTTAAATCAATAATTATATTTTCGTTAAAAAAATCAACCATTATTTAACAACTAATTAATATTTTTGTTTTTTATTTTTTATACTTTCGTGCCTTATAAAAAATAAACAATGAAAATTACTTTACAATTATTAATTCTAGCATTTTTAGGAATATTTGCTAATTATTCCTCCCAAACAAGCAATACATTATTCTTTCAAAAAGGTGCCGAATGGAAATATTTGGATAATGGTACGGACCAAGGTACAACATGGCGAAATGTAAATTACAGTGACTCGTCTTGGAAAGTCGGAAGTGGACATTTTGGCTTCGGAGATGGTGATGAAGATACAATTTTAAAATCAGGTTATATTACTTATTATTTCCGAAAAAAAGTTAATGTCGCTGATATTTCAAAGCTTCCAGAAAAAATATTTTTCCATATTGTACATGATGATGCGGCAGTATTGTACATAAACAATGTAGAAGTTATGAAATCTTCTCTTCTACCACAAACTGGCACAATATATTACAACACAGGAACCACTAATTTCATCCCGAATGACCAAGAAAATTCATTCTTTACTTATGAAATTCCGACATCAGCATTTGTAAATGGAGAAAATACAATTGCAATAGAAGTCCACAATCAAAAAACATCTAGTTCGGATGTGTCTTTTGACTGTACAGTATCAAAGACTAATACAGCTCAACTCCCTTTCCACAAAGATGGACCAAATGTTTTTTATGAAGATAATAAAATTATTGTTGAGACTATTACAGATGCAGGATTAGAAACAAAAACCTATGATGCTGATGCTAATGTTACACTTACAATCCAAGATCCTACGTCTAGTAAGACATTTGACGTTAACTTAAAAAAACAACATCTAGCTAATGCATCGACTTATAATGCTTCTCCCAAAGTTTTTATAACTTCAGATATTGAAGGTCAGTTTTTAGCATTCAAAAAAATGTTAATCAACGCTAAGGTTATGTCCGAAGATTTTCATTGGATTTTTGGAGACGGTCATCTATTTTTAAATGGCGATATGTTGGATCGTGGTCCATATGTAACAGAAACATTGTGGTTAATTTATAAATTGGAGCAAGAAGCTAACAATGCAGGTGGTAAGGTACACTACATTATTGGAAATCACGAAGTCATGAATTTAACAAACGATTTTAGATACGTTAATCAAAAGTATGTGGAAAACGCAAATTACGCAGGACGAAATATGCAAGAATATTTTTCAAATATGTCCGAATTTGGTCGTTGGTTTCAATCTAAAAACATCATTGAAAGAATTGGCAATTATACGTTAACCCATGGCGGGATCAGCCCAACAGTAGCTAACCTAAATTTATCATATGATATTATGAATGAATTTGGTAGAAAAAAAATGAAGGGAGAATCTTGTACAGGAGACTGTGCAACGGTTACTGGTGGGACAGCAACAGGACTTTTCTGGTACCGAGGGATTACAAATCAAGAATTAACCCAAGAAGAAGTTGACGAAATATTAAATAAAGTAGGTACTCAAAAATTAATTTTAGGACATACAGTATTTCCAAAAGTAACCACACTTTATAACGGGAAAATTATAGCAATGGATATTGATCACAAAACAAATATTGCAAGTAATAAAATTGAAGCGCTTTCTTACGAAAATACTTGTTACAAATCATTCGTTTCTCAAAATGATAATGTATCGTACACCAATCTTTTCGCAGATTGTAAAAGTACACTTGAAACAAATAATATTGCAAACAAAAGTTCTATTTCAATATTTCCGAATCCAACGAAGGATTATTTAAATGTTAAATCATCTGATGCCAAAATTACATCGGCTGAAATATTCAACACTTTGGGATCAAGAATTATTAATAGTAATGAACAGCCTAAAAATGATTTGTTAATAAACTTAAAATCTATCGAAAAAGGAATCTATTTCTTAAAAATAAAAACCGAAAATGCTAAAGAAATTATTAAAAAAGTAATAAAAGAATAACTCTAAAAGTGTGACAAAAACACAGTTCTTTAGCAAATAAATTGCATTACATCAATATTCAATACAGATTAAAAACACTTATTTCTAATATAGTTGATATTAAAACCGATTGACATTAATTTGTTAATCGGTTTTTTTTATATATTTAATTAAAATAAAAACTATGAAGAAAATTATTCTCGTTGCCTCAACTTTATTCGTACAACTTTTCTTTTCTCAAGATTATCAAATCACTTATAATTTAAGGTATCGAGAAGACTCTTTGTCAACCAATTACATTAACAAAAATTTTGTTTTACAAGTCGAAAAAGATCAAACCAAATTCATTTTAAAAAGTCTTATAGATGGCAACAAAATTCTAGATGTCAATACACGTATGTTTTACGATTTGCCAATGAAACAAATTGTACAGCATAAAAGGAACGCCGATGATTACACCAACTACGAGGTTATTTTTCAAAACTATTACAGTTATCCATCATCAAATCCTATAAGTTGGACCATTGAAAAAGATACTAAAACCGAAAACACTTATAAACTTCAAAAAGCCACAAGCAACTTTATTGGACGTCAATGGGAGGCTTGGTTTATCCCAGACATCCCGCTTATGGAAGGACCTTACAAGTTCCGTGGACTTCCTGGTTTAATCTATGAAGTTAAAGACAAAAAAGATAATTTCACTTACGAACTTATAGAAGTTAAAAAATTGGATAAAACTTACGATACTTCCAATATTATCGAAACCCATTTCGGCACAAAACCAATTGCAATTACTCGAAAAAAATATGAAGAATTAAAATTGAATGACTACAAAAATCCTTACGCAGATTATAGAAGTATGAGTGCTGGGACTTGGAGCATAAGCCCTAGTGAAGGCCGCGTTATTAATACAATCGCTCAGCTGGATCAATACGCCAAAGAAGTTCAGGAACGGATAAAACGTCAAAATAATCCTGTAGATTTAGCTGCTGCGATTAAATATCCATAAAATAAAAATCCGACTCAGATAACTGAGTCGGATTTTTTTATGTTTAAATCAAATTAATGATGTTCTTCTACTTTTGGTTTCTCTGGAAATAATAATGATAAACCAACAGCAATCACCAATATACCACCAACAATTCCTAAAGAGACAGGCGATGGAATATGAAGCCAAGGTGCAATAATCATTTTAACACCGATAAAGGCTAAAATAATTGCTAAACCATAAGACAATTTGCTGAACATATAGATGAAATTCGCTAGTAAAAAATACAACGAACGAAGTCCCAAAATTGCAAAAATATTAGAAGTATAAAGGATAAATGGATCATCCGAAATTGCAAAAATCGCTGGGATAGAATCCACCGCAAAAATGACATCTGTGAACTCGATAACTGCAACCACAACTAACAAAGGTGTCGCCATTTTAATACCATTTTCGATGGTGAAAAATTTGTCGCCATCATAAGTTTTAGAAACTTTATAGAATTTTTTGACCAATCGTGCACCAGCATTATCCGCAAAATCTTCCGCAGAATCGTCGTCGTGATTATGTCCGCCCCAAGATTTAATCCCAGAATACACCAAGAAAAATCCGAAAATAGTCATAACAGCATTTATCTTCACCATGTGACCAAACAGTTCAAACTCTGGCAAATACGTCATATTAATGATCTCAACGCCTGCAAAAATAAATATCGCACGGAAGGCTAAAGCGCCAATAATTCCCCAAAATAAAACTTTATGATGAAGATGTTTCGGAACTCTAAAGAAGTTGAAAACCATGATAAATACGAACAAATTATCAACAGACAAGGCTTTCTCTATCCAATACGCCGCTTGGAATTCTGTAAATTTTTCGATGGCGAGTTTGTGACCGCCTGCATCTTGGTTGAAAACCCAATAGACAACGCCTGAAAATATCATCGCTAGGGAAATCCAAACGATGGACCACGTCGTTGCTTCTTTGGAAGACACAACATGCGCTTTTTTGTTAAAGATGCCCAAATCGAGCAATAGCATAATAAGTACGACCACTGCAAATCCCCAGATCAATCCGGGATGCAATTCCATTATGCTTTGGTGTGGATGATGCATTGTTTTAAAGAAATTTATTTTTAGCTATATTTTAAGTTTACAAAATTAGACATAAATAAGATGCCTAGGTTTAGTTTTTTGAAAATCTTTGAGGTCTTGCAAAAATTATACAATAACAAAAAAACTCTTAGAAAAAATCTAAGAGTTTTATCATGTTTTTTTATTCCCACTCGATGGTTGCAGGTGGTTTACTTGAGATATCGTAAGCCACACGGTTGATCCCGCGCACTTCGTTGATAATTCGGCTAGACACCGTATCCAAAAATTCGTACGGCAATCGACTCCACGTTGCGGTCATAAAGTCGATGGTGTTAGCAGAACGCACAACTGCCGTGTATTCGTAAGTTCTTTCGTCTCCCATTACACCAACAGATTTCACTGGAAGCAACACAACAAAAGCCTGAGAAACTTTTTCGTAAAGATCATTTTTGTAAAGTTCTTCAATAAAAATATCGTCTGCTTCTTGCAAGATTCTAACTTTCTCAGCATCCACAGCGCCCAAAACTCGGATTCCTAAACCTGGACCTGGAAACGGATGACGGTACACCAAATGATGCGGAATACCAAGCTCCTCGCCTACTTTTCTAACTTCGTCTTTGAAAAGTTCACGAAGCGGCTCCAACAATTCGAAGTCCATATCTTCTGGAAGTCCACCAACATTGTGATGCGATTTGATAACCGCTGAAGGTCCTTTCACAGACTGAGATTCGATAACGTCAGGATAGATTGTACCTTGCGCTAAGAATTTTGCACCTTCAATTTTGTGAGATTCTTCATCGAAAACGGCGATAAACTCGTTACCGATGATTTTTCGTTTTTGTTCTGGATCGTCAATACCAGCCAATTTTGAAAGGAAACGATCGGCAGCATCCACCAACTTGATGTTCATATTAAAATGCTCGCCGTAGTTTTCCATTACTTTTTTGGCTTCGTCTTTTCTCAAAAGTCCTGTATCTACAAAAATACAAGTCAATTGATCGCCAATCGCTTTTTGGATTAAAACCGCAGCAACCGAAGAATCTACACCGCCTGATAAACCAAGAATTACTTTTTGGTCACCAACTTTTTCTTTAATTGCAGCAACAGTTGTATCAATATAACTGGTTAATTTCCAGTTTTTGTCAGCTTTACAAATGTTGAAAACGAAATTCTCCAACATCTTCCCTCCTTCTTCGCTGTGTGAAACTTCTGGATGGAATTGTACACCATAAATATTTTTTTCAGGATTTGAAATTCCTGCGATAACGCCAGATTTAGCATTAAGTTCAAAACCTTCTGGTAAAGCAGAAACTTCGTCGAAGTGACTCATCCAAACTACAGAATTTTGAGACACGCCATTAAGCAAAGCATTCTCTTTTACGATTTCTAAATTCGCTTTTCCGTATTCTCCTTTTTGACCTTTGTCAACTTTACCACCTAAAAGATGCGCTGTTAACTGCATACCGTAACAAATTCCAAAAACTGGAATGCCTTGCTCGAACAAAGCTTTTTCTACTAGATTTGCATCTTCTGCATTAACAGAACTCGGTCCTCCTGAAAGGATGATTCCTTTTGGTTGTTTTGCTAAGATGTCTTCTAAAGGTGTGTTGAATGGGATGATTTCTGAATAAACTTCCATCTCGCGAATACGACGTCCAATAAGTTGATTGTATTGCGAACCGAAGTCTAATATGATAATTCCGTTTTGCATAGGTTTTATAATTGTTTTGAAATAATTTTATTTTTAGGTTTTTCTAAACGTTCTCGATTTAACTTGATATTATTTATCAAACTAAAAATTTAGTTTAGCAGAATTTTGTAAACTAGCCCCGATTGCAGTGAAAATCCTTTTTGGATGAAATGGCCTAAAGCTTTGGCATCCAAAAAGATTGCAACGAAAAGCGGGATTAGCTCCAAATAAAAAGAGACATTGGTTGCCCAACATCTCTTATTCTGTATTTAGAATTTGCCAATATCGTCTCTGTAAAAGCCGTAGTCGAAGTCAACCGGCACGGCATCTTCGTAGACTTTCTTTCGAGCCTCGTCGTAAGTGTCGCCCGTCGCCACGATGTTAAGCACACGTCCGCCATCCGAAAGGATCTTGTCGCCTTGCAATCTTGCACCAGCGAAAAGCACTTGGCTGTGTTTAACTTTATCGGTACCACGGATTTCGAAACCTGTCTCGAAGTTCTTCGGATAACCGCCAGAACACATTACTAGACAAACTGCTTTTTGATTTTTGAACTTTAACTCGATGTTCTTACCATCGATACAATCTTGGATAACGTCCAACAAGTTGTTCTCCAAAAGTGGTAACAAAACTTGCGTTTCTGGATCACCCAATCTCATGTTGTATTCTAAAAGGTAAGTTCCGTTTTTGGTCACCATCAATCCAAAGAAAATAAATCCTTTGAAGCTAAGACCTTCCTTCTTAAGACCTTCCACAGTTGGTGCAAGGATATTTTTTTCGAAGTCTGCTTGGTGCTCAGCTGTATATTCTGGACTTGGCGCCACAGATCCCATACCGCCTGTGTTAGCACCTTTGTCGCCGTTTCCTACTTTTTTGTAATCTTTAGCAGAGATGCAAGGGAACAATTTTTCGCCATTCGAAAATGCGATAATTGACGCTTCGAAACCTTTAAGATGTTCTTCGATTACCACTTGGATACCCGCATCACCAAAGATTCTTTTGATCATGAAATCGTGCAAAGTAGCTTCCGCTTCTTGCTCGTTTTCACAAATTACAACACCTTTACCACCAGCAAGTCCACTCGCTTTGATTACTAAAGGATATTTTTCGTCTTTTACATATTCTACCGCTTCGTTATAAGCATCAAAAGTCTTTGCTCTCGCAGTTTTGATGTTATAAGTCTGCATGAATTTTTTAGAAAAAGCTTTTGAACCTTCCAAAGAAGCTGCCTTTTTTGATGGACCAAAAACACATAAGTCAGCTTTTTTGAATTCATCAACAAGACCATCAACAAGAGGCGCCTCTGGCCCTACAATTGTCATGTCTACTTTATGTTGGATAGCAAAATGCTTAAGTTTATCAATATCTTTTTCGTAAATGTTTTCTCCTAATTGCTCTGTCGTAGCGTTACCATGTGCAAAATACATTTTTGTAATACGCTGATCTTCACTAAGTTTTTGTGCAATTGCAGATTCACGACCTCCGTTTCCAACGATAAGTACTCTCATTGTGTTATTTGTTATTTTACTATTATAAATTTATTCTGCCAAAAATAATACTTTTTCGGCAAAAAAGCCTCATAATTCTGAAATTACAAGGCTTAAATATTTCTTAAAATTATTGTGGTAAATCCATTGGGACTTCCATTAATAAGACCTCTGTGCCTTTTTGGAATTTTAACTCGACGTTGTTGGTATCCCAAATACCAATTGCATCGCGTCTGTCTAATTGTTGCGCATCAACTATTGCGCCACCTTCCAAAACGAAAACATAAAGCCCATTTCCTTCTTTATGGAATTTGTAATCAATTGTTGTATCTTCTGTGAATTTTCCCCAATTGAACCAAGCATCTTGGTGAATCCAAACGCCATCGTCATCTGCATTAGGAGACAAAATCTGCAGTAATTGATTCGGAACTAACTTTTCTTCAAAATTAAGTTCATCATAACGAGGCGTAACATCTTGTTTATTAGGAATTACCCAAATTTGTAAAAATTTAACAGCTTCGGTATCGCTACCATTTTCTTCGCTGTGCATAACACCTGTCCCTGCTGACATCACCTGGATGTCACCTTTCTCCACAACGCCAACACTTCCCATGTTGTCACCATGTTTCAATTTTCCTTCTAATGGAATTGAAATAATCTCCATATCGCGATGCGGATGACGACCAAATCCCATTCCACCTTCTACGAAGTCATCGTTGATAACGCGAAGAACACCAAAGTTCATACGTTCTGGATTATAATAATTTGCGAAACTAAATGTATGGTTACTTTTTAACCACCCATGATCTGCGTAACCTCTGCTATCTGCTTTATAAAATATTGTTTTCATAATAATTCTATTTTGTTAGGACAAATTTCTGAAAATATAATATTCTTGACATTGATGTGTGATAAGAAAGAAAAAAGTCAACATTACGCTGACTTTTCTTTAATTTTTAGTTTTAAAATTTTTAAAAATGAACTTGCTCTATTTCTTGTTCTATTTCTTTAGGTGTTTCTTTCTCTTCTTTAATTAAGAAAAAAGTTATCAAACCTCCTAAAACCATACACACACCACCAACGATAATATAATCGACTGCATAATTATTAAAAAACTTCTTAACAATTGGTCCTCCAAAAAATCCGTTGATAATCTGCGGCAATACAATAAAGAAATTAAAAATCCCCATGTACACGCCCATTTTTCGTTGCGGAATACTTTCTATCAACATGGCGTAAGGCATTGCTAAAATACTGGCCCATGCGAATCCTAAACCTAACATCGATATCCAAAGCATCTTGACATCTTGGATGAAATAAAACGAGATCAAGCCAAATCCTCCTGCCAACAAAGCAATCGCATGCGTATTCTTCTTCCCTATTCTTTTTGCAATGGGTGTTAACAAAAATGCAAACGGAATGGCGAATAAGTTGTACAATCCAAACAAATAACCTGTTGTGTCACCAGCGTCATTAAAGGCTTGTGATGATGTATCATTAGGTGAAAGTCCGAAATGATGTGTTGCCAAAGCACTTGTTGTATAAACCCACATCGTAAACAACGCAAACCATGAGAAGAATTGAACAATTCCTAATTTTTTCATTTGGTTTGGAATTTTTGCAAAATCACGGAACATATCAGAAAATTTGGACTTTTCTGGCACGATGTCATCATTTTCAAAAGAAGCAAATTCTTCAGGCGAATATTCTTTAGTAGAAATAATGGTATAAATAATGGAAACTAACAAAACTGCGGCACCAATATAAAATGCATAGATCACATTATCTGCAACTTGACCTTTTTCAGCGACATTCGAAACACCTAACTTGGTTAACCAACGTGGTAAATCTGATCCGATAACTGCACCAATCCCTATTAAAATAGTCTGCACCGAGAAGCCAATAGTCGCCTGATGTTTTGGCAACATATCACCAACCAAAGCCCGAAAAGGCTCCATTGCGATATTAACAGAAACGTCCATTATTGCTAGGAAAACAACTGCAAGAAGTAAAACATTGGCTGCGAAAAAAGTTGTCGCAGAAGCCGAATTTGGTAGCAAAACTAAACCCAAAGCACACAAAATTGCGCCTATTAAAAAATAAGGCTTTCGACGTCCCAATGGGCTCCAAGTATTATCGCCCATATGACCAATAATCGGTTGAACAATAAGTCCCGTGATTGGCGCGACCAACCAGAAAAATGATAATTTATCAACATCGGCACCTAGATTTTGTAAGATGCGACTGGCATTTCCGTTTTGTAGTCCGAACGCCATCTGTATTCCCAAAAATCCCATACTCATGTTGATAATCTGAGCCATGGAGAGATTTGGTTTTATTTTTTTTGCCATTTTTTAAATATTGTTTTAAAATGTACGATGTACTTTTATCGTGTAAATTTATTTAGCTTTCAAAGTCTGAATTAAAACCTCTTCTATTGGTGCTTTAACTTTGATAACCTCGTTAGTAACATCATTCGGAATCGTCATCGACAACACATATTGCTTGACTTTCCACTGTCCTTTTATTTTTTCTAAAACGCCTGATCCACGACAAATCTTCATTTGTGTGTCCAAAACCTCATCAAACCAAGCATAATTACCATCTGCGCTGAAGTAAATATTTCGTTTTAGAGAGGTGAAATTCCAAGTTTTTTTTGATTCAAAAAAAGGTTTTGCCCAAGTCATAAATTCTTTCTTGTTCCAAACTTCCGTTGCATCTGTCCCAATAAATGTTGATTCTTCTGCGAAACACGCAAAATATTGGTCATAATCAGCTTGCGCCGCAAATAGATTGAAATCGTCTAACAACTTATTGATGTTTTTCTTCTGAACATTTTCATAAAATCCTTTCTTCTGCGCATTGATGCTTTGAAACGAAAACAAACTTAATAGCAAAACGAAATAAAAAATCTTGTGCTTCATAATTGAGTTATTTGGGTTAAACCTCATCGGTTTTAAAACTAATTTAATTCTAAAATCATTGCGGATTTTCCTTTAATATCAAGGTTTCTTGACAAAGATATTTCGGTGTTAGAAAGAATATCTTTTCCTTTTGTAAATTTATCAAGACCTTCAGAAAAGCGTTTTAAATCTAATTTTTGATCAAGTTTGTTATTGTTTAAAACAACCATAACACGCTTTTTATCATCATAACGGAAATAGACATACACATTATTTTCTGGAACATAATGTAAAGTTTTCCCTGTGTGAATCACGTTTTGTGTTTTTCTCCAGTTCAATAATTTCTTTGTAAAATCAAAGTATTTGCTTTGGTCGGCAGTTCTTCCAGCAGATGTAAACGCATTGTTGGCGTCACCAGCCCAACCACCAGGAAAGTCTCGTCGGATATCGCCATCGCCTTTGTTTTTGTCACCTTTCATGCCGATTTCTGAACCGTAATAGATTTGCGGAATTCCACGGATTGTCATCAACAAACTCATTGCTAATTGATAATCTTTAAAATCTCGATAAAGCTCATTAAACCTTTGTGTATCGTGGTTTTCAGCAAAAACTAAAATATTATCAATATTGGGATAAAGGAAATCGTTTGTAAAATTATCATAGACTTTTTGCATCCCAGAATCCCAGCCCGATTCTTCTTTGAAAACTTGCCCAATAGCATCGTGTAAAGTAAAATCCATCACCGACGGTAAATGAGAATTATAGTTCTGAATGGCAGCAATTTTACTATCTTTTTGCCAATACGACATTTGCGCTTGGTCATGCATCCAAACCTCACCTACGATATTAAATTTTGGATATTCGTCGGTGATTCGTTTTGTCCATTCTGCAATTCCTTTTTTGTCGTTGTAAGAATAAGTATCCACGCGAAGTCCATCCAATCCTGCATATTCGATCCACCAAATCGCATTCTGAACCATATAATTTAAAACCAAAGGATTACTTTGATTCATGTCTGGCATTGTAGTGTCAAACCAGCCATCCATACAATTTTCAGCATCAATTTTCGAGGCATTGGTATCAAACTGAGACGTCATTCGGTAGTTACTTCTTTTGAAACCGTTTTCCTTCTCGCCTTCCTTCCAGTAATGAATCCAATCTTTTGCAGGCAAATCCTTTATTAGCCAATGTTTAGAACCCCAATGATTGGTGACATAATCCATCACCAACTTCATGTCACGTTTGTGAAGTTCGTCACCTAACTTTTTATAATCTTCGTTAGAACCATAACGCGGATCTATTCTGTAATAATCGCTTTGCGCATAACCATGATACGAAGTTTTTGGCTCGTTATCTTCCAAAAGTGGCGTACTCCAAATCGTGGTGATACCAAGCTCATTAAGATAATCTAAGTTCTTGATAATGCCAGCAATATCGCCACCATGACGACCGTCTTTATCTTGTCGATTGGCGTTGTCAAAGGTGTCTTTGGTATTATCATTTTTTGGATCGCCATTAGCAAAACGGTCTGGCATTAATAAATAAAAAACATCTTTTGAGGAAAATGAATCTCTATTTGCAGAATTAGTTGCTCTATTTTTCAACTCGTAAGTATAAGAATTGATGAGCTTTTTTCCGTTTTTTAAATTGATATTAAATTTCGGAACGTTGATTTCGTTGGTGTTAACTGTTACAAAAACATAGTTTGGATTTTCGGTTTTTGTAATTTTTTTGATTTGAACATTGTCCGAAAGTTCGATTTCATTTTTGGCAATGTCTTTTCCGTAGACTAAAATCTGAAGCTCAGGATTCTTCATGCCTTTCCACCAAAAAGCAGGCTCGACCTTCTGGATCTGACCGAAGTATAAGGTCGCCACGGAAATACTAAGTGCAATAAATATTTTTTTCATTTAGTTATTGTTTATGTAGTAGTCACTAGCCCCGATTGTAGCAATTGTTTGAGCTCGTTGTAAAGCGTGGAAAAGCCTAAGCTACAACAGCGAGTGCGGAAAGCGGGAATAGCTCCAAAAAAATTATAAGAATCCGACTTTTACAAATCGGATTTCTTGATTACTTCGAAACAGGCTTAATGCTAATGGCAAAACCGCCACTTCGCACCATGTTCATTTTGATTTTGTCTTTGCTTGTAATAACTTTTTTCGTGATTTTGTAAGCTTGTGGATTGTTGATATAGTCGGCATCAGCTGCATCTTCGTAGAAAATAGCTTCGTACTTTTTGCCTTTATCTAAGAATGAAAAATCGAGGTCAAAATTTCGTTTGTTTTCATCTGTAATACCACCAACAAACCAATTGTCTGTCGCTTTTGCTTTACGCGCTGTCACGATAAAATCGCCAGGTTCTGCTCCCAAAATTTTGGAATCGTCCCAATCTGCCGCCACATCTTTGATAAACTGAAAAGCGTCCATGTGCTTTGCGTAATTCTCAGGAAGATCCGCCGCCATCTGCAACGGCGAATACATCACAACATACAACGCCAACTGCTTCACCAAAGTCGTTTTCACAAAACGTGTGTCGTTCGGGAAGTAATAATCCAATTTTGTTTGGAAAATCCCCGGCGTATAATCCATCGGACCGCCCATAAATCTTGTAAATGGCAAGATGGTATGATGATCTGGATTGTTACCTCCGAATGCGTCAAACTCGGTTCCACGAGCGGCTTCCGCAGCAATCCAGTTAGGATAAGTTCTTGACAAACCACTTGGACGAACAGATTCGTGCGAGTTAACCATGATTTTGTAATCGTTAGCTTTCTCCGCAATTCTACGGTAATGGTTGATCATCCATTGGCTGTAATGATGTTCGCCACGAGGAATAATATTACCCACATAACCCGTCTTCACCGATGGATAATCGTATTTATTCATCAATTGGAAAGCTTTATCTGCCCACAATTCGTAATTGGTCGCTGAACCTGAAGTCTCGTGATGCATCATCAATTTTATATTTTTACTGTGCGCATAATCGTTCAGCATTTTGATATCGAAATCTGGATAAGGACTCACAAAATCGAAAACAAATTCTTTAGAATGTCCAAACCAATCTTCCCAACCTTCGTTCCAACCTTCGATAAGTAAAGCATCAAAACCGTTAGCAGAAGCAAAATCGATGTATTCTTTAACCTTTGTATTGTTAGCTGCGTGTTTTCCGTTTGGCGTTAAAGTTTTAAAATCTGTTTTTCCTAAATGTACATTATCCGCTGTAGAATATGCCCATTGCGACTTGCCAATAATCATTTCCCACCAAACGCCCATGTATTTTGTTGGTTTGATGTAAGACGTGTCTTTATACTTGGTAGGCTCGTTAAGGTTAAACATCATTTTTGAATCTAAAACTTCTTCAGCTTTGTTAGACACAATTACAGTTCTCCAAGGTGTGTTAAAAGGCGTTTGGATATAACCTTTTGCGCCTTGTCCATCTGGTGTTAGATGTGTTTTAAATTTAAAATTCTTAGCATCAACCTCAAGATGCGAGGCAGGATAATCGATAAGTGCTGCTTCGCCAAGGTTAACATAAAGAGGTTGTTTTCCTTCTTTTTTCAACATCAAAGGTGATTGCACAGCATCTTTAACTGGCGTTTGTGATGCGTTGCTATCATAACTTGTTGCCCATTTTGCTGGAATTTCTGACACATTCGAAGTTTGATATTGGTATTCTTGCGAATCGTAATCGCCCGCTATCCACCAAGCTTTCATATCTGTTGGAAAATCGAAATCCGAATCTTCCTCTTTCACCACAAAATAGTTGAGATTCTTCTGTTGCGGAAACTCATATCTAAAACCTAAACCATCGTTAAATAATCGAAATTTAATAACGATATTTCGGTCTGTTGCTTTTTGGTTAAGGCTTACGGCAAGCTCATTATAGTTGTTGATGTAGTTTTTCTTTTCGCCAAGAATTGGTTGCCAAGTTTCGTTTTTAGAATCTCTTTTGTCTGATACTTTTTCGAAACCGTAGTTAAGATCTTGCGCTTTGTCATTGGCATTGCTGAGATCTGTATTGAATTTGATATTTGAATCTTTGAAAAGTCTCAAACCTAATTTTGAATCTTCAAGAACTGTTTCTCCTTTATATTTAAGATTATAAAAAGGTACTCCATTTTTGAGACTGAAATTCATCTCGAATTGTCCATCTGGTGACTTTAGCGATTGCGCTGTAAGTCCAGTAAACATCATTGAAAAACATAATATCCCAAAGCTAATTTTCCGCATAATTTTCTTTTTAATTTCTAAAAACTAATAAATATAAAAAAAGTGCTGCGGTAATGCAACACTTTTTTTGGCTTTTATAATGTTGAACTTACTTATTGTTTAACAACTTTGAAAGTTCCACGTTTGATGTTAGCAGTAATCTTGTAAGAAGCACCACCTCCATCGATTTTAATATTATTGTTATCTCCTTTTGGACCTAAGAAACCTGTGTTACCAGCTTCCGTAATGTTAGCCCACTCTAGATCGCCCCAAGATTTTTGTCCAATAAATTTGAACTCTGACCCGTCAGGAAGAGATTGTACAACTTCGAAAACGCCTTCTCCAACTTTGGTCATTGGGATTGCATTATCTGCACTCCATCCATTGATAGAACCAACAACATAAAGATTCGATACGTTATAAGTCGGAATTGCAGATGGTGTAACTGTCAACGATTTTTTGGTTGCATCTGCATCAATTACAATTTTGTAAATACCTGTTGCACCATTGAATTTGATATTCTCATCTGGCGAAGCTTCCATGTTGGTTGACCAAGTTTTAAAGTATTTGTAAGCATCTTTGATCCCTGCTGCATCTAGACTGTAATTGGTTGGTCCCCAATCTTGTTGTCCTAAGAACCTGAAATTCTTCCCATTCTCAAGATAAGTATATATCGTTGAAAGATTTTCAACTTTATTTAACAACTGTGCATCAGCTGCATTCCACCCTGGTGCAGAAGCATCTCCAACAATATAAAAACTTGGGAAAGCAGTCATGTAAGCCGTCGCATTAAGACTAATAACATTAGAATAAAGCGCAGTACCTGCTCCTAAAGTCGAAGCTAATCTAACCTCTACATCTGTTGCTACATCAGGCGTAAGACCTGCATCCAACATGATTTTATTAAACTCAGCCACTGTAAATGTTAGCGTTGAAGTACCATCTTGAACTTCTACAACTTTAGCACCTGCAAAGTTTCCTCCCTTTTTTGCAAATTGAAGTTGACTTTTTTGAGCCACAGAAACTCCATAATCTGGTCTTGCCCAAGTAAAAGTAATAAGCTTATCCGCCTCATGATCTTTTGTTAAAACTACTTTTGTCTTATCAGCTTGCAATTTGGAATCGGAAGGCGTATTAAGAACCGCACGTTCTTCGTCCTTCTCACACGAGATAACGAGAAGTGCAACGAAACTCGCAATTAATATATTGAATATATTTTTCATCTTTAATCTATATAAAATTATGATTAGTAACCAGGATTTTGAATCAAATTAGGGTTAGCATTAAGATCACTCGCTGGGATTGGATAAAGATTTCTATAATCTTCAACACCTTTACCATCTTTAACACCACCTTTGAAAGGCCATACGTAAGATGCAGACGTGAATTTTTTAAATCTAATTAGATCCGTTCTTCTTGTTGCTTCCCAAGCCAATTCTCTAGCTCTTTCATCCAAAATAAAATCCAAGTTAATGCTTGTTACATTTCCACTTGTATTACCATAAGCTCTTGTGCGAAGTGCGTTAACATAAGTCAAAGCTTGCGATTGACTACCGCCGCCACCTCTAAGCACTGCTTCAGCATACATCAAATAAGCATCTGCCAATCTAAACAATGGGAAATCTGTATCTACAAAATCACCTGCAGAATCTGATCCTTGCTGACCAGTTTTAGTTACATTTTTAAATTTAATTAAAGGGAAGCCATCCGTAAATGCTGTAACATTACTGATGTCTAAATTTTGACCATCCGTATGGAAAACGCCTCTTTTATCTTGGCTACCGTCAGTTGAAGGGAAAAGATTCACTAAATTTTTAGTAGTTCTAAGTCCACCCCAACCACTGTTGATACCTAAAGATCCCGGATTCATTGTTCCTCCAGTACCAGCATGAATAATGTAAGTTGTACCTCCGAAAGTACGTGTACGCACGCCATCAAAATTGACAGAGAAAATAGTCTCTGTATTCCCAACATTATTATCTGCTAAGAATAACTCACCATAGTTTGGTTTTAAGCTATAGCCAGCACTAATCACTTTTTCAGCATATACTCTTGCATCATTATAACGACCTTGTCCTGTGTATACTTCTGCGTTAAGATATAATTTAGCCAATAACATCCAAACTGCAGCTTTATCAGCTCTTCCATACTCGTTGGTCTTCGGATCTTTTAAAAGACCTTCTAATTCTTTAAGCTCTGACTCTACATAAGTGAAAAGTTGTTTTCTATCTGATCTTGGTGGTGGCTTGATACCTACTTCGTCCTTCTCCGTTGTAAAAGGTCCACTTCCGAACAAATCTAAAGCATGGTAATACGATAATGCTCTCATAAATCTAGCTTCATTTCTATACATTCTAGCTTCATCCGCATTAGCTCCAGAGATATTACGTGATGCCAATTTATCATCAGCAGTCTCACGGATAAACTCATTAGCAACTGCAACTTGGTAATAAATTCTGTAATAAAGCGCAGTAATAAACTCGTTATTAGCAGCCCAAGTCATGTTATGTAAATCTGGTAAAGAACCATCGTTCCACGCGATAACAGCTTCGTCCGTCGGTAACTCTTGTAACTGAAAATATTGTCTTAGATAGTTAGATGTACCGCCATCGATACCACTAATATCGGGATTACCGTCACCACCTTCTTGGCCAGATACAGCCATACCTGCATATATTTTAGCAAGCACACCTTTATAGTTAGCGAAGTCACCATATACTGTATTAGATGCAACTTCTGTCTCTGGCATCCTGTCAAGATCCTTCTCACAAGAAATTAAGAAAAGACTTGCAGCAACGCCTATTGTAAATATATTTTTAAATTTCATTTGGTCTTTTAATTAAAATTGAAAGTTAAATCCTACTGAATACACTCTTGGTCTTTGATACAAATTGTTATCAATTCCGTTAAATACTTCTGGATCCAAACCTGAATATTTAGTAATGATAAACGCATTCTGAACAGATCCGAATACTCGTAATCTTGATGAATCAGAGATAAAATTCGGGAAGTTATAACCTACATTAATGTTATCCATTCTTAGGAAAGATGCATTTTCCACATAATAGTCTGAAAAATACTGTCCTCTGTTGAAACCTGTTTCTAAATAGTTTTGATGGATATTTTGTAAATAGCTATTATTAGCAATACCTTGTAGGTTACCATATTGCGATGCTACGTTATTATACACGTAGTTACCAATACTTGCTCTCATGGCCAATCCCAAATCCCAGTTTTTATAAGCTAATCTTGTTGAAAAACCTAATAATACATCTGGTGCTGGCGATTTGTATTTATAAAGATCGCTACTATTAATTACCCCATCATTATTTTGGTCAACATATACACCTTCAATTGGTTTACCATTATTATCATAAACTTGTTGATAAACATAGAACATGTTAGGCATAAAACCTTGTGACTGAATTTGAATTGTAGATCCAGTACCACCACCAATACCACCAACCATAAGTTGGTTCCCGTTTAGGTTTGTGATTTCAGATTTATAATGTGTCACATTAAAACTCATATCCCAGTTAAGATTATCAGATTTAATCGCCTTAACATTAATATTCGCTTCAATACCTCTATTTCTCATATCTCCAATATTGGTAAGAATCATGTTGGTAAGGTTAGCACCAGCAGGTACAGTTACAAAACTGATAAGATCTTCTGATTTTTTCTCAAATAAGTCAACAGCACCCGAAATTCTTTCATGTAAAAACCCGAAATCTAAACCAATATTTTTGGTTGTCGTAGTTTCCCATTTAATATTCTTGTCATATCCTGCGGGACGATAAGTGTTATAAAACTCATCACCAATTTGGTACATCGCACCACCATTAGAGATAACATATTTTGGAAGATATGGATAATCTCCATTATTAATTTCTTGCTGACCAGTTTGTCCCCATCCTAATCTCAGCTTCATGGTAGATATTGTGTTAGAATCTCTTAAGAATGCTTCTCTATCCATTCTCCAAGCTAATGCAAACGCAGGGAAATAACCAACTCTTGCATCTTTGCTAAATCTAGATGATGCATCACGTCTAACTGAAGCTGTTAATAAGTATCTATCATTAAATGTATAATTAAGACGTGCAAAATAAGACAATAATGTATTTTGAGTAAAGAAATCTATACCTGTTAAAGGATTTTGTGTACCATCACCATTAAGAGTTGGTGCGAAAGGTTCTGTTCTTTGCCAATCTTGATAAGAATAACCAGCAGTCACATCTATTAATGATTTAATAGACTCAAAATTTTTGGTATAATTTAGATAAAACTCCAAAAGTTTATTTTTCTTCTCTTGTGTATATCTTCTGTAAGTTCCTTTTTGATAATAAGCCATAGCAGCTGTTGGAAGAACTGTTGTGTTACCATTAGAGTCGCTATAATCTAGACCTAAGTTAAGGTTTGCGCGCAACTCAGGTAAAAAGTGCATTTTATAATCAAACTGAACATTTCCTAAAACTCGTCTCACATATGACAAATCCCATCTTTGGTTAAGCATCGACATTGGGTTTTTTGTACCATTTGTGTTAGGCTCATGTGTTGAAGCGTTTAACCATTCCCAATAACCACCATAATTAGAATAGGAAGAATCATAAACAGGTTTTGTAGGATCAAATACCACAGCTGCACCAACTACACCATCATCTTTAAATCTGTTTTCAACGTAAGTACCTTTTAAATTAAAATTAATATCCAAATGTTTATCAAATAATTTCGGATTTAAGTTTAATGAGGCTGTTGTTCTTTCGATATTATTCGTTCTAATAATACCATCTTGATTTAGGTAACCAATAGACAATCTATATGGGAGACCTTTAATACCACCAGATAATGAAATCGAATTATCAAAACCTAAAGCTGTTTGATAGATTTTATCTTGCCAATTGGTATTAGCACTTCCCAATAACGCTTGGTAAGAAGGATCTGCTTTTTGCATCACAACATTACGGAATTGATCTGGTGACAACATATCAATTTCTCCCATTTTTTCATAGACAGAAGTTGTTGTTGTGTAATTTGCTTTCAACTTACCAGAAGTTCCTTTTTTTGTTGTAATAATAATAACACCATTAGCTGCTCTTGCACCATAAATCGCAGAAGCCGATGCATCTTTCAAGATGTTAAAGCTTTCGATATCATTGGGGTTAATTAGCGCTAGCGCATTACTAGCACCGCTTATTCCTTGATTATCAACAGGCACACCGTCAATCACAATTAAAGGATCATTAAGAGCTGTTAAAGAAGAACCTCCTCGAATTCTAATAGTAGCACCTGCTCCAGGCGCACCACTGTTAGTAGCAATTTGCACACCCGATGCTTTACCTTGGATTAATTGATCCGCAGAGTTAATACTTCCTTCGTTGAAGTCTTTGCTCGAAATTGCAGTAATTGACCCGGTCAAATCTGATTTTTTCTTTGTACCATAACCAATAACGACAACCTCTTCGATATTCTTAGTTTTAAGACTATCACTTTGTTGGGCATGCAACATACTACCAGCTAATAGGAAGAATGGCGCTACCTTCAAAATAAATTTGTTTTCTTTCACGTATGTATATTTTAAATTAACACTCACTTAACAAATACTTAAGAAAAATTAAGCATGGAAAGTTATAAAAAAAATTATATCCAAAAATAATTCTTCGCTTTTTTTTATAATTCATTAAAATTCCAAGCATCACCTACTTAAAAGCCAATAAAATCAACTTAAAATTACGAAATAATTATTCAATACATAGTATTTTTCAAATCAACAAAATGACTTTTATAAACACTTGTTTAACAAAAAAGCATCTTAAAATGACAATTTAACATCAATTACGTTAAAAATTACAACCAAAATATTCTTAGAAAAAGTATCTGTCATCAAAAATTAAATAAGGCACCTCGAAGTATTCTCCTCTAATAAACCAACAAATTTTCCAAAATCAACCAGCATATAATGTGATTTTCAATTTTGCAAATTTCCTATTTTTATCAAACTGATAATTATTTTGAAAACCTTCATTCTAATATTAAACAAAAAAAATCGACTCATAATTTCGAAGTCGATTTTTGGTTTAAATTAAATTTTAGATTTTTAGTGATCTTCGATAAATCGTGGTTCTGAAGCTTTTTTACCGAAATACGTCATGATGAGAACGCAGGCTATCAAAAAGTAAAGGGAATAGTTCCAAGAAATGTCCCAATCGTGCAATTTCCCGAAAATTGGAGGTCCACAAGCCGCGATAAGATAACCGACTGATTGGGCTTTTCCAGAAATTTTGATGGTTCCATGCATGGTTTTTGTTCGGAGTGAAAAGAACAAAATCGAAAGGCTAAATGCCAATCCGCCCGCAATTCCGATTAGAGTTGCACTAACATAAACCAACTGCGATTTTAAGATTGTGAGCATCAACAAACCGATCAGGAAAAGTCCGTCAGTTAAGTAAATTAAACTTTTTTGATTCTTCATTTTTGCTGCCAAAACTGGACTAAAAAGCATTACTGGCAACATCGCCATTTGAAGTACAAAAAGCACCCAACCTGTTTCAGATTTCTGCATTCCAAAATCTACGAGAACTGTTGGTAACAAAGCAACAAGACAATAATAAACCAATGATTGCAATCCCATAAAAATACTAATGCTCCAAGCTTGTTTGGATTTAAAAATATTAAATTTCGTTGTAACAATCGCACTTGTTGCAGTTTGAGTCGTTTTTTTACCAGTCATTAATTCCGCCGAAACTACGATTAGCGCAAGGATTCCACCAATAATCCAGATTCCCAAAGAACCTTTCCATTCCATTCCTGTCCATTTTCCGAGGTCGATACTCAAACCTGATGCTAAAGCGGCAACCAAACTCATTGCTACAGAAAAAACGCCTGTCATAATTCCGATTTTGTTGGGAAATATAGTTTTGATGTAAGCTGGAGTTAAAACATTTCCGATGCAAATTCCCAATCCAAGGATTAATGAGCCAGCAAAAAGTGTTGCCACATTTCCGTAAATTCTAATGTAAAGTCCGACAATCAAAATGATAAGCGAAATCAACAAACCTGTACGAATATTGATTTTCGCAGCGGCTTTACTCACCAAAATGGAACAGGTTGCAAACACAAAAAGCGGAATCGATGTGAGCAAACTCGCCTCTAAATTATCGAGATGAAAAACATTTTTTATTTCGTCCAAAATCGGACTAACTGCCGTGATTGGCGAACGTAGATTGCTGGAAACCAAAATCACGACCAAGACGCCGAGCCACCCGAGATTTTTATTGGTATTTTCTTTATTCATATTTTTTATTTTTTTAACGCAAAGACGCGAGTTTTAATTCAGTTTCATTTTATTTAAGGCGCAAGGAATTTATCTTCGATAAATTTTGAATTGGGGAAAAACCTAATTTTCTTACATCTTATTGTTTCGGTTTTTTGCTTATTTAAAAACTGCTTTCTTACATTATAAATTTCTTTTGCAAATTAATATTGTCGTTTGTATTAAATTTGCCATTAATTATATTTAAAACGACAACATGAGTTTTAAAGACACAAAAGAAGACCACGGACAACATGTCGAGCATTTGGAAATCAATTCTTACGTTTGGTACGAAAGCGATTGGAAGCACAATGACAAGGAGGATTCGCACGATTATTATCAGCTGAATTATGTTGAGGAAGGTTATCAGTATTTTCATATTGAGAAGAAAATTTATTTGGTTCCGCAAAATAATGTGATTTGGATTCCTGCCAACAAAAAACATCGGACAACCTCCGATGCGACGACGGTTAATCCGATGTTGATTTTATTTAAGTCGGCTCCTAAAAAGGATTTTTATAACGAAGTTCACGTTTTTGAAGCGCCTGTTGTTTTGCGAGAAATGATGTTTTACGCCTCAAAATGGAACAAAGCCCGAACTGAAGATTCCGAACATCATCTTTTCCTAAAAGCATTGTTGGGAAGTTTACCCAACTTTTGTAACGATGCTTTTGGTTTGCAAGTCCCTGTACCAACGGATTCGCGACTGATTCCCGTTTGTCATTACATCAACGCAAATTATCAATACAACGTCAGCGCCGATGATTTGGGCGAAATTGCAAAAATGTCAGCCCGCAATTTGCAAAGAATTTTCAAGCAAGAAACGGGCATAACATTGCAAAAATATATTCAGCTCATCCGAATTGTAAAAAGTATAGAACTTATCGACACCAAACGTTTCACATTGAGCGAAATTGCTTATAAAGTCGGCTACAAAAGTCTTTCCGCATTTAGCAATTCTTATTTTTCAATTATGAAAACCAAGCCTAGTGGGAAGAGGTAGTTTAGAATTTTACGTCTAAAGTTTAGCGTTAAGATTAAGCATTCGAATCTCAAATTTCAAACATCAAATTTCAAATCCAAAGTCCTACTTCCTAAACTTCTTCTTTTTCTTCGAAGGTGCGTTTTTCTGCACGTCACCAGCCATGATACAACCGTAAGGAAGTACTTCGTCGATGATTTCGCACAAGTTGTATTCTTCAATCTGAGCGCGAACATTTTGAGCATTTTTGTACGCACTAGGCAACTCAGAAATATCGATATCATTCGTGAAAAATCGGATATCCAAGCCAGTCGTTTCTTCCGCGAAAATCTCTTCAGTTGTTTTATGAGCCAAGCTTCTTTTATGCTGACTTCTGCTGAAGTTTCTTCCCGCGCCATGAGGAGCAAAACCTAAATTTCTGTCGTTTGTAGCACCACTTACAATCAATACAGGTTCCGCCATATTCAGAGGAATCAATCGTGGACCTGTAATATCCGGCAAAAATTTGTCGTCCAGCGGCGTTGCTCCTTTCGCATGGTAGAATAAATCTCCGTCTCTGAATACGAAATTATGTTCATTCCAATATCTATCTAATTTTTCGATGTTCAACTTCTCCAAAGTCGCATTATGAATGGCTTCGTGATTTTCCTTTGTCCATTTTCTAATCAATTGCAAAGCTTCCCAATAGGCTTCACCTTCCTCGGTTTCAAAAGGAATCCAAGCATTTTCCTTTAACGTATCAGGCGAAATCTCCTGACGAAAACGGTTTGCAACCTTCATTCCTTTATCATACAAAGCCGCTCCAGGCGCACGAGAACCGTGATGCGTCACCATCATTGTGTTTCCCGTATTTTTAGAAATCCCAACAAACAAGAAGTGATTTCCATCGCCCTGAGATCCCATATGCAAACGCGCAATGCTTATTAATCGCTCGTCGTTTAAAAACATATTTTCTCTAAAAGCGTCCATCAATTCAACACTCATCGGCATTTGTTCACCTCGAGCACGTCCTCCGTAACCAAAATGCGTCATAGAATGCGCAGTGTCCAAAACCACTTTTGGATCAACTTTCCCGAAATCCGTCAACATCACCGAACAACAAATATCTGCCGAGTGAAATCCTGGATGAATCGCATTTTTCGCGACCACCACGCCTCCCACAGGGATTTGTCCTTCAGGACCAGTCGGACAAGCATCCGGCATTAACGCTCCCGAAACCAAAGTCGGCGTCTTCATCAAAACCTCCATCGTTCGGATTACTTTTTGCACATTATCTTCCTCGGCTTCGTTTTCCGCTTTAATATTGATGACAAAATCCTCCGCTTTTTCCTTTAACGGAATTGGGTCTGGCGCGCGGAATTGCTCCAAGTAAGCTTCCATTTCTGCTTGTGACAAGTCGTTTTCGTTGATATATTCTAAAGCTTCGGCAAACCATTTTTTAGGTTGATATCCTAAAGCAATTAATTCGTTTCCTGTAATTTTCATCTTTTTCTAAATTTTTTTGGGCAGCTTTTACCGCCTGCAGTTTATCCTGAGTTTATCGAAGGGCTCCCAATCTTTTTTGCCTTGGCTAATCCATCTACAAAAAAAGGATTTCCGCTCAAGTCGGGCTGTAGCAATTCGACGTTTATAACTTTCCTGTTAATTTGTTGATGCAAAGTAAAAACTCAATTGCGCAATCTTTTTGCGCAGTAAAATATTTTTTGATTTTTTTTGAAGAATTTTGTCGATTACTAGTTTTGGGTACAGATTTGAACTTTCCCAAAACCGAACAAATTAACTGATTATGAATAGGTTAATTATATTGTATTTCCTTTTTAAACGTAGTGCCTTTGTATATCTTAAAAAAAGAAATAAATAGGTATCACACTTTGTGTTGCTTTGCGTTTATTTAATCGCAAAGACAAACAAATATCTTACGTAAAGCTTATTTAATAAAGCAAAACAAAGGCGTTGCACTTATTTTTGAAACACAAAGAGTATGTGCTTCTTAGTTTAATTTCCTTAATCAAAAAATAAACGAAGTTTATTATTCATTAAACATTAAGAAACCTTTAGATTCGACGTAGTCAAATTCAGAAATTCAAATTACAATCAACAAAATATAATCTGCACAGAATTAAGAAACTACCGTTTTTAATTTCTTTTATCGTATCTTTGTACCGCATTAGTAAAGAAAGCACTTGTTTTTCGTAAACTTAGAAGAGTTTATTATATTCATTACTTTCAGTTTTTCGCTGCTTTTACCAGCAACTTAAATACAAACTACGACAACAGAAAAGAAATCTCTCGAGATTCTCAAATAATGAAGAGGTCAATTAAAGTAGGTTTTTGCCGAAAATTGAACTCAAAATAACGTGTAATTTAGTAACATTAAAATAAAATTTTAAAATATTTATGGCAGATTCTTTCTCAAAAAAAGAAAACTTTAAAAAGAAACAACAGAAACAAAAAGAAAAAGCGGCACGCCGCGAAGAGCGCAAATCTGATAACAACAAGGGAAAAGCGCTTGACGAAATGTTTATGTACGTGGACGAGTTTGGTCAATTGACAAGCACGCCACCAGACCAACGTGAAAAAATTGAAATCGACTTAGACGATATTCAGTTAGGTGCAGCTCCTATTGAGGTGGACGATACCGAAATCACAGGAATTATTACATTCTTGAGTGATAAAGGTTATGGTTTCATAACAGAAAACGGATCGAAAGAAAACATCTTTTTCCACATCAACAACTCGGAAGAAGAATTGAAAAAAGGTCACAAAGTAACTTATGAGAAAGAAAAATCTCCAAAAGGTTTTTCTGCAGTTAATATTAAAATCGTGAAGTAATCTTTACTTCAGTATAATATCTAAGCTTGTTTCGAAAGAGACAAGCTTTTTTTTGTACTCAAAAATTTATTGCGCATTGAAGTTGCGTAGATATTTTAATTTTGTATTTTTATAATGTTAAGTATAAATCTTCCATGACATTTTATCTTTTCATAGTTTTAATTTTAATAGTATTAAGTATTTTTTTCTTTCATGAAAGGTCAAAAGCTTTTCACAATTCCATTGAAGTTATAAACGAGCTATCAAGAACTCAGGAACTGAAGAAAATGATTGGTACTCAATGCTCGACTCTTGTTTTTGGAAGTAGAAATACGAATTACCTTTTTAATAGAGCCGATTTATATATTTTTGATGGTGCTTTTTTAATTTGCGGCTACTACAAGCTCTTTAATTTGAAAATTTTTAAAACAGTCTTTGTTGTTTCTAAGAATAAAATAGAACATAAAAAGTTATTTCCTAAAGCAGAATTTCCAATAGTAAGAACAATCCATAATTATATTGATCGAGATCTACTTATCAAATTAAGCGATGAGAATTTTCCCTCAATGACTTTGGAAATAAGATTTAAGGGACTTACAAAAGAACAAAAAGAACTACTTAATATCTTTAACCACTAATGCTAATTAAATGTCTTCTAATAAAAATGCTTTAATTCGGTACAAAACCCTCGACAAATGCTTGAAGAACAAGTATAAAAAATATACGCTTGATGATTTAATCGATGAGTGTTCGGAAGCTTTATTTGAATTTGAAGGCAAAGAATCCTTTGTCAGCAAACGTACTGTACAATTGGATTTGCAAAATATGCGAAGCGAAAAATTTGGTTACGAAGCGCCTATCGAGGTTTACGAACGAAAATATTACAGGTATAGCGATGCCGATTACAGTATTCATAATATTTCGGTCACTGAAAGTGATTTGAAAGCGATGACTGATGCCGTACAGATTTTGAAGCAGTTTAAGGATTTTTCGATGTTCAAGGAAATGAATGGGGTTATCCAAAAACTAGAAGATTCCATACAAGCAACACAACAAAAATCAATTATTCACCTCGATAAAAACGAGCGTTTAAAAGGTTTAGAGTATATTGACGTTTTGTATCAAGCGATTCTCAATAAGCAAGTTTTACGAATTTTGTATCAAAGTTTCACCGCTCGAGAAGCGCAAAATATGACTGTTCATCCGCAGTTATTGAAGGAATATAACAATCGTTGGTTTTTGATTTGTCTTCACAAAGGAAAGCTTTACAATTTGGCTTTGGACAGGATGCAGGAAATCGACGTCGATGCAAATTCAACTTACATTGATTACAATTTGGATGCTGATCGCTATTTTGGAGAGGTCATTGGTGCAACAGTTTCCGAAACGCAACGTCCACGAAATGTTGATTTTTTTGTTTCCAAGAAACATGCGCCTTATGTCAAAACAAAGCCTTTTCATCACAGTCAACAGATTTTGAATGAAGATGAAAACGGAACAACTTTTAGAATTTGTGTTCAGCTTAATTTTGAGCTAGAAAGGATAATCCTCGGAATGGGAGAGTTTTTGACCGTTCTAAAACCGTTGAAATTACGTGAAAGAATGGAGAAAACTTTAAGACTTGCAGCAAAAAACTACACATTTTATAATAAAACTAACAATGCCGAGAATCCTTAATTTACAAGAAATATATCAAATTTCTAGTTGTAAATTTAGATTTTCTCCGAGATTAAAGTTTTCTTTAATCCTTCCATAATACCTTTCCAGAGCATGTTGAAGAACGAACGATCGGCATCTCTTTCTTTTTCGATTTGTACATTTTTGCCGCCATCTTTTGCATCGCTTTTCACTAAAACATTAACAGCTTTGCTCAAAAATTTTCGTTTTTCTCCTTTTTTGTTGAGGAAATTAACTTTAATATTGTGATGATTTAGGAAGAAATCACCTTTAATGATATTTTTATTTCCGAAATAATTGAATTTCAAATAATTGATTTCACCGTCCAAAGTTAGGTTAAGATAAGGTCTAACAAAAAGATTGACCTCGTTGGCAGAAAGACCTTCAATTTTTCCATTGATTTTAAAATTGTCCATTTTATTTAACACATCAAAAGTCCAATTAACCTTCGTAGGAGCTGTCCCAAAAAACTTAAAACCAGCATCAACAGCCACTACGCTTGATGTTCCTTTTACTTTTCCGTTCCCAACATTTTTGATCGTTGCATTAAAAGCATCCATAAATAATTTGCCAGGTTTGTTGTTATTAACCGCATCTTCTTCGTAAGAAACATAAGAGTTGCGAAGTTCAACAGTGTTAACAAACAAAGGAATCTTAATATTCCTAAGTTTTTCATTAAACATTGTTCTGGCACTTTTGTCTTCAGGTGGTGCCAAATCATGAAAAATACTACATTTAACACCATCTAATACAACTTTGTTTAAAAGAATTTGGTCATGATTTTCGAATAATGACACGCGATCAAAAATCTGAATACTATTCGCAGTAACATCGTATAAATCTTCTTGTTTCGAAATAACCCGAGAAAACTCTTTGCGATTATATTTCGACTTAAATGCTAAATTTTTGATGCTACTAATTTTATCATTATTTTCAAAATTTTTAATGCGCAAAGTATAGTATTTACCAGCATCGACAAAGATTTCTCCCGTTTTGATATCATGATTAGCAATCGTAAAAGCTGTCTTGGATTTTAAAGTCGTTTCATTGATTTTAAAATTATTGAAAACCGCGTTAATACTAGCAACTGAAGCTTTTTGCTGTCCATTATTTGTTAGTTGTTGAAAGTTGGCATTATTCAGTTTTATAGCGCCAATATTTAAGTTTAAATCCGAATTTTTGCTTTCTGATTTTTTTGCAGATTTATTGGTTTTAGAAATCATCGCGACTTTTGCATCATCAACCGTAATTGCATTGAGATTTAAATTGATTTTTTGACCATCAAATTTTGGTTTAATATTCTGAATATTGACTTTTTTAATAAAACCTGACCAAAGATTTTGATTCGGGCTTGCACCTAATTTCGCTAATTGAATACTGTCTACCGCAAGGTTAGCATCTTTCGTGAAAATATGACCAACACGCACTTCTTGGTTATTGTTTGCTCGGAAATATACTTTAGAAATATCAACATTATGCTGATCAAATTTAAAAGGGATTTTCTCTTTTACCGTGTTTTTATCAAATACAATTTTTGTAATATTAATATTGAATTTATCAGCAGAAGCGCTCTTCGTTTTATCAGATTTTTGCACCAATAATTTCCCATTTTTGAGATTGATATCTTTTAAAGCAATTTTAAGATTCAGTTCTTTAGGATTGTCTTTTACGATCTTTTTGTTGGTCGAAGTTATCGTCAAATTTGGCTCATCAATTAAAGTACTTTCCGCAATTAGCGAATCACGGTTAATGTTGAGATTAGACGCTGTAAAATTTTTAGCTTTAAAATCGAAAACACTTTTCGCATTATAATCTGATGGTGATTGTGTCGGGTTAAGATGCAGATTTTGGATGGCTATTTCTTTATCAACCGTATTAACTTTATCAGCCAAAATTTGATAATAATCGTTAACTGTAACAACAAGATTTTCTGCATGAATGCTCAATTTTTTAAAACCAATCGGCAAACGCGTATTGTCATCATTATTTAGATCAATATCTTGAAGATCGACATTAATTTTGTTACCATTAAAAACCGATTTACCTTCATGATTGACAGCTTTTAGCTCACCATTTTCGATTAACAATTCGCTGAGGAAAATGTCTGGTTTTTTGTTGTTTTTTGCAGCATCTTTTTTCTTTTTTGCAAACCGAATATCCAAGTTTGGATTTTTAATTTTAACAAGTTTCGCTTTGTAAGTTTTAGAAAACAGCGCTTTGAAAACGCCAAAATCAGCAACTTCTAACTCATCAATAGTTCCAGATAATTGTGTAACAGCCGTATCTTTAGGATTTTTAGTTTTTATTTTAACATCGTTAATATGAAGATTTCCTGAGATTAAATCAAAATTAAATTGAGCCATATCCACATGATAAGGTGTTTTTTCGTTGACTAAATCAGGGAGCTTACTTTTTAGATAAATGTTGAGCAGAAAAGGAAAAGCTACCAAAAGTAACAATACAACAGAAATACTTGTCAAAATTATTTTCTTTCTTTTTGATGTCTTTTTAGTTTCCATCTGCTGCGTTTTTGTTTAAAGTTAATTAAAATTCAAAAGCTTCAAATCGATATTGCCCATCCAGATATTTTGCATAAATGTGATGTAAGCCGTTGGACAAGATGATTTCTGGCGCCTGGATAACAGAATTGTACCGTGCAATTTGTTCGAATTGCTTTTCGGTCAAGTTGATATTTGGCGCTTTCAATTCCACTAAAATTTGAGCTTTTGTACGATGCGTAACCAGCATATCTAGACGCTTGGTTGTAGAATTGAGTTCCAATTTTTGTTCCAAAATAAGAGACGACACATTTTTCTTCTTAATTTTCAGAAAATAAGCAACCCAATGTTGTCGCACCCATTCTTCTGGAGTCAATACCAACCACATCTTACGCACCGAATCATAAATAAAAAATGTATCTTTGTCTTGCTTGATTTTCAAGTCAAATTCGGTATTGAAGTTTAGTTTAGGTAGTTGCATAAAGTCTGATGAAAGATATAGAAATTGTCCTCAAAAGTATTAAAAATAAAGAGTTTTTACCAATATATTTCTTGCATGGCGAAGAGCCTTATTATATTGATGTAGCGACCAAACATTTCGAAAACGATGTTTTGGAAGAAGATGAAAAGGCTTTTAACCAAACCGTTGTTTACGGAAAAGACACCAATTATGGCGAGATTTTGTCCTTGGCGAGACAATATCCGATGATGGGCGACAAGCAATTAATCATTGTTAAAGAAGCCCAAGATCTCAAATTGGAAGAGTCAGAATCCGACGCTTTTTTGGCTTATCTCAATGCCCCAGTTGAATCGACAATTCTCGTTTTTGCCCACAAACACAAGAAACTGGATTCTCGTAAAAAAGTTAGTAAAGAACTGACAACCAAGAAATTTTTATTTTTAAGTGATAAAATAAAAGACTCACAATTAGCCACTTGGATACAATCCGAAATTGAAAGATTTGGTTACAAAGCTGCGCCTAATGTTAGTTTCCTTCTAGCGGAATATCTTGGTAGCGACCTTTCTCGTATCGCAAATGAGCTTAATAAACTGAAACTAGTTTTAAAGGAAGGCGATGTTCTCGATAACAAAATTGTTGAAGAACATATTGGGATTAGCAAAGACTATAACATCTTCGAACTTCAAAAAGCTTTAGCAACAAAAAATAAAGAACGTGCTTTTAAAATTGCTTATTATATGGGCAAAAATAAAAAGTCAAATCCAATCCAAATGTCGATTGGTGCCTTGTATAAGTTCTTTTCGGATCTGGTGATGTACCATACTTTAATTGGGCAATCGCCATCGGTTATCGCAAAAGAAATTGGCGTAAATCCGTATGCTATCCAGAATTTTGCAGAGGCAGCTCGTTTTTATCCTTTAAAATTGGCGACCAGAATTATTTCCGTCATTCGCGAAATGGATTTAAAATCAAAAGGTCTTGGCGTACGTCAAATGGAAGATGATGAAATCTATGTCGAAATGACTTTTAAAATTTTAAACATCGACCAAATCAAAATGAATTAATTTAATGATTTGATTTTTAAAAGTTTAAGTAGTTTAAGACTATCAAAAACTGGTTTAAAACAAAAAAGCTTCATAAATAGATAAGATTATATAAACATCAAAATCGAAAAAATTAATTAGTCAAAATTAGCTTGAACTAAAATTAATTACGATTTTTGAAACTTTAATTTTAATAATATAGAGAAAAAAGATATGGAAAACATTTTAGATTGTGTTATCGTTGGGTCAGGACCTGCAGGTTACACAGCAGCAATTTACGCTGCAAGAGCTAACCTAAAACCAGAATTATTTACAGGACTTGAGCCAGGCGGACAGTTGACAACGACAACAGAAGTCGAAAACTTCCCAGGTTATCCTGATGGCGTTACAGGTCCAGAAATGATGATGCAATTGCAAAAGCAAGCAGAAAGATTTGAGACCAAAGTGCACTACGAAATGATTTCGAAAGTAGAATTTGCTAAAGAAAGAGGTGGTGTACACAAAATTTCTACTGGAAGTCGCGATATCTTAGCAAAAACGGTGATCATCTCAACTGGTGCAGCAGCAAAATATCTTGGACTTGATGATGAGAAAAAATATGCTGGTGGTGGCGTTTCGGCTTGTGCAACTTGTGACGGATTTTTCTATAGAGGAAAAGATGTTATCGTGGTAGGCGCTGGTGATACGGCTGCGGAAGAAGCGACTTATCTATCTAAAATTTGTAATAAAGTGACGATGTTGGTTCGTAAAGATCATTTCCGTGCGTCAAAAGTAATGGTGGATCGCGTGATGTCAACACCAAATATTGAAGTTAAATTCAATCATGAGTTAATTGCTATCGAAGGTGAAAACTCAATGGTAGAAAGAGCTGTAGCAATTAATAACCAAACACAAGAACAATCAAAAATTGAAGTTCATGGTATTTTTATCGCCATTGGACACAAACCAAATACCGATGTTTTCAAAGGACAAATTAATTTGGATGAGCATGGTTATATCATCACAGAAGGTAAATCTACTGTAACAAATTTGCCAGGTGTTTTTGCAGCAGGTGATGTACAAGATTCGCATTACAGACAAGCGATTACAGCGGCTGGTAGCGGTTGTATGGCAGCAATGGATGCAGAAAAATACATCGGTGAACTAAGTGGCGAAAATCATACTTGGGTAGAGCAAGACTAATGTTAAAAAACTTAGTTTTAATATTCATAGGAGGTGGGATAGGCAGTATTTTGCGCTATCTCATCTCTTTTTTTTCCTTGAAGTTTTTCAAAACTTCTGGCTTTCCCATTGCAACTTTGATCATTAATTTGGTTGGTTGTTTTCTGATAGGCCTATTTTCGGCTTATTTTATTAAACAAGATTCAGCGCTCAAATTCTTATTTATCACAGGATTTTGTGGTGGCTTTACAACATTTTCGACCTTTTCTGCGGAGAATGTCACGCTTTATCAAAACGGAAATTACATTTCCCTTATTTCTTATATTTTGCTAAGTGTCATTTTAGGATTTTTTGCAGTATTAATGGGTTTATCCTTAGAGGAAAACTAATTTTTAAACTTCATAACATTATTTTTTTCTAATTTTAATTTAAGCTTAAAATATACAAAGTATTAATTTTCAACAAAGTATAATTGTTTCCAAAATATTTTGTTAACCGTAGATTTAAATTTCATCAAAAAACTTAAAAAATAATTTGGTCAATATATAAAAGCTTTATATATTTGCACCACTCAAAACAACGACACAATCGCTGTTTTGGAGAGATGGCAGAGTGGTCGATTGCGGTAGTCTTGAAAACTATTGACTGTAACAGGTCCGGGGGTTCGAATCCCTCTCTCTCCGCATACTAAAAGTCCCGAACGAAAGTTTGGGACTTTTTTATGTCTTTTATTCAGATTCATAAATTGACAATAGTTTGGCTTCAAAACAATAATCAACATTTTATTTTGGGCGCCATTTCCAGCTGTCACTAGTCGCTGCGTTGCGCCATCGCTTTTGCCAGAACATGCAACGCGAGCTCCAACAGGCCGTTCCATCTGGGGCGCAACATTCGACTGCATTAATAATTTGAATACTTAATAAAAAACTTAAAAAATAATTTGGTCAATAAGTAAAAGCTTTATATATTTGCACCACTCAAAACAACGATACAATCGCTGTTTTGGAGAGATGGCAGAGTGGTCGATTGCGGTAGTCTTGAAAACTATTGACTGTAACAGGTCCGGGGGTTCGAATCCCTCTCTCTCCGCTTTATAACGCAAAAACCCTTGAACGAAAGTTCAAGGTTTTTTTATTTAATTCCTTTCGTTAATATTTCAATGTTTGGGAATTAATATAGCAACACTCTCCTACCCGATTTGATTTCGAAACAACAACTCAACATTATTTGTCAAAATACACTGCAATATTCCTTCTATAAACAACCAATATTGATCCGATTACAATATTAACAATCGACGTTATAAGTTCTTGTTTTGACCAAACATCTTTAAAATATGGATTTTGCAACACTGAGGAATCACCAGAAAGTAAATACAAATTGGAAATCAACGAACCTAAACTAGTTACAACGAAATAAACTCCAACTGTAAAAAGTCCAAGATTCAGCAATTTCGCTGAGCTAAAATCTCCAATAACAATTTTATCATCATCAAAATTTTTATCTAACTTAAAAAAGTTAATGATGAAATCTGGCTTAGTCACTACAAATCTTAAGAAAAATAATAGAACAATAATTACCAAAACATTGATGATTACACTGTATAAGAAAGTATCCGCAGATGTAATACCAGAAGACAAGACATTTAGTATATTTTTAACAACATTAAAAAAAGTTTGGATACAAGCTGAAAATACAAAAAGTTTGATAACAATTCTAAAAAAGTCCTTCTTAGTCATTTTTTATTTTTGCGCTAAAATATGAAATTTAAAAACGAAAATTTACAAACATAGCCGTGGAGCCAATACGCTTATCTAGCCTATCGATCGCATTCCCCTTTTTTAATCCAAATATTTCAAAACAAAAAAAACCGAAGAATAATCTTCGGTTCCATTTATTTTAAAAATAAAAATATTATTTAGCTTTTGCGCTTTCTAAAGTTTTGTTATAAGCATCTTTAACATCACCTGCTGCTTTTTTAGTAGCATCTTTAGTGTCTTGTGCCGCTTTGTTAACATCAGCTTTTACGTCTTGAGCTGCTGTTTTAAGATCAGCTTTCGCATCTTTTGCAGCTTCGTTAGTTTTGTCAACAGCGTTATTTACACCATCTTTAACATCTTGCGCTGCAGAGTTAACTGCTGCTTTTGTTTGATCCCAAGCTGTGTTAGCGTCTGCTAAAGCTTTTCTAGCAGTTTCTTCTGCTGCTTTATCACCTTTTTTGATAGCCGCATCTAGATCAGCCTGCGCTTTATCAACTTTAGCTTTAGCCTCAGTTTCGCTAAGTACAGTCGTTTCTTCAGTATGTACAACTGCTACTGTATCTGTACCACCATCTGTTGTTACTACAGTGCTGTTTTCTTTTTTACATGATACAACTACAGTTAATAATACAGCTGATGCTGCGAATAAAATCTTTTTCATAGGTTTAAAATTTGATATTGTTTTTAAAGTTTAATTGTTATTTAACTGCAACTTATTAGAAAATATTGTACCAAACATAAAATTTTTAAAACTATTTTCCTAAAACTTCAACAATTGGTTGTCCAATGTTACCGCTGGGGTTTTCAATTTTTAAAAACTGAGCCAAAGTCGGTGCAATATCTGTCATATAATAAGGACGGTTGCTTTCGCCGTTTTTCACTTTCCAACCCATAAACATTAGCGGAATATGCGCATCATAAGAATTCCAAACCGAGTGTGTTGTTCCTTTTTTTGCATAATAAGCCAAATAACCATCTTTGGTCACCATTTGGATATCGCCGCTTCGTTTCCAATTATAACCATTAATAGTTCTCGTCTTGATTGGTTCTGGGATGGGTGACTCTCCTATCTCCGTCATGTCAACCGCATATAATATTTCTGGTAGCTTCTTCAAACTCGAAATAATGTATTTTTTGATGTTTTCAGAATCTAGATTTTTTTCAGAGATTAATTTATCATTGGTATAAACTTGATAATTATCTACCGCCAAAACTAAATTAGCAACACCAAATTTTTTCTCCAAATCTGCATTTAAAGATTTTTCTAAACCTTCACCAAAAAAACCAGTTGGCATTTTGTTTTCTTCCAAATATCCAACAGAATGTGCGCCACCATGATCTGCTGTCAAGAATACTAAATAGTTATCCTTCCCTACTTTTTTGTCCAACATTTTAAAAAAGCTTCCTAAATCCTTATCCAATCTTAAATAAGTATCTTCAACCTCGATAGAATTTGGTCCAAAAGCATGTCCAACATAATCTGTAGACGCAATATTAATGGCTAAAAAATCGGTAACATCATCTGCACCCAATTGATAACCATCAACAGTTGCTTCAGCAAATTTTAATGTATAAGTATTTCCGAAAGGTGTCGTTCTCAAAACGCCTTTCTTTTTGTCGTAATCTGCTGCTAAATTACTGTACGGAAAAACAGGTTTGGTCGCAGAACCAAGAAGACTTTCCCAAGGTACATCATCTCTTGTACTTTCGGTATATTGATTAATCGGCAGCAAGGTATTCCAACCTTTAGAAACCAATTCGGATGCATAATTTTTAGAATTAAAATCCTTCACCCAACTTGGCAAATCTTGCATGTAATAAGTACTTGTGATAAAATTACCAGTCGTCTCATCAAACCAAAAAGCACCAGTCGGATTATGTCCAGCTGGCAGAATCGAAGCTCTATCTTTTAATGAAACGCCAACAACTTTCGATTGAAAATTAGTTGCAATCCCCAATTGATCCGTGATTGTCGTGCTCCATAAATTTCTTGGCGAATGTGCTCCAATTTTGTCAGAAGTTGTACCAACACCTTTGTAAGCAGTATCTGTTGTACAATACACACTTTTCCCAGTTTCTTTATCTGTCCAATCGTTACCCGCAATACCATGAATTGATGGTACCGAACCCGTATAGATACTTGTATGACCAATCGCCGTAACAGTCGGCAAATACGGAATCATAACATTGTTAAAAGAATAACCTTGTTTCAACATTCTTTTGAAACCATCTTCACCAAATTTGTCGTGATAACGGTAAAGATAATCCCAACGCATTTGGTCAATTACCAGTCCTACAACCAATTTTGGACGCTCCAACTTTGTTTGAGCAGAAGATTGAAAAATTCCTAAAAATGCAATTGCAGCAGCAATTCCTACACGTTTTAACATATCATTTACTTTTAAGTGATACAAAGCTAAGTTAGATTTTTAAAACATGAAAATTAATTTATCTTAAATAAAAAAACCTTCCAAAATCATTGAAAGGTTTTTTATTTTTATTTTCCACCACCTTGGTTTTTCTCAACATCGGTTTTGGTATTTTCTTTTACTTTTTGATTTCCGAAACGCTTGGTAATCGTTAACGAAGCGCCGTACCAATCGGAAGTATTTATGTTTCTAAATGTTCCCGCTTGACTGTAAGTCGTCCTGTCAAATACTGGTCGCAAGAAAATATTATTTAATTGTAAACTCGTTTCTAAACCAATTTTATCAAAGATTTTAGTCACAGAAAGATTATGGAATACGTTGGTAGTATTCCCAATCGAGTTTCCGTTATTGTTTCTGTAGACGCCAGCCCATCCAGAAATATTGATATTTTTATCAAACAAATTGGTGTATGTGAAGTTAGCAGAACCAGAGAAATTGGTGATGTAATCTTTCGTATTCAGATTATTTCTGTGATTGAAATCACTATTATCTTGGTAGTTGATACCAACTGTAACATTAACATTAAATTTGTTTTTAAAGAAAGTTTGGTTGGTGTTCAGATTAACAGAATAACGCTCGGATTTTCCAAGAAAATTATTCGGAAATGATACCAACTTATTACCTTCTGGGATATAATCTGTCCAATAATCTTGATTAGTAAAACTGTAACCTAATGACAAGAAATACTTTTTATAAACCCCGAATTTCATTGTAAATCGATGATTCGGATTTGGAACTAAATCCATATTTCCACGATAGAAATTCCCGTCACTCGTTGGCAATTCAAAAGGATTAAACTCCGAATACCAAGGTCTCCAAATGCTGTAATTATACGATGTTGACACATTAAAATTAGGACTTACTGTATATTTAATCAATGCATTTGGCATGAGTTTTCCGTAAGATTCATCTCTTTTGATATCGTCATTTTCTTGATGCAATTTATAGGTCATATACTCGTAACGAAGTCCAAAACGAACATCCAATTTTTCAAAAAATTTCGTACTATAATTGGCATAGACCGCATTGAGATTATCTTTGTAACTAAATCTGTTTCGCAAAATATCCGATGAATAACCGAAATAATCTATCGGCATATAATTGTTATTAAAATCGAATTTAACACCAGTTTCTAAAGTGTTATTTGTTGATCCTAAATTCTGTGTGTAATCTAATTTTACGTAATAATTTCGCATCTGTGTATCTTCGAAAACGCGCGTATATTCTGGTGTCGCAAGATCAGATTGATTTCGCAAATAATGTCTATCGCCACGATCACCGTTGTAATTAAAGCCTACATTAACATCAAAAATCCTGTTTTTTTCTTTATCATAATATTTATAAAACAGATTAGAATTCAATACCAAATATTTCGCCGCTTCATTCTGATTAATTGAATACGTGTTAAAAGGATTTCCGTTTTTGAAAACACTTCCAACACTATTATTTTCGGAATCGCTTTTGTGCTGAAAATACTCGAAAATAACACCAATGTTATTTTTATCGTTTAATTCTAACTCCGAAGTTGAAGATACCGACGGCATTTTTCCATGATAGACAGATTGCATATCGATTAATCTTTGTTCGTTATCTTGAAAAAGATTGTTTTCAGTTTTTAATGACGAAACATTAGTATTATCGTTATAACTACCCGTTATCGTCTGTGTAAAATTCTTTTTGTGATAGTTAAGATTAAGATTAGAATATTGACTATTCTTTGTATTTTGGGTATTAGTAAAAGCTATACTTCCTTTGATGCCTTCGTCTTCACGCTTTTTAAGAACGATATTAATGACTTGCCCTGTGGTTTCGTATCTTGAAGATGGATTGGTGATTACTTCGATTTTCATCAAATTATCTGCAGGAAGTGATTTAAGATATTCTTTAAGTTCTTTTCCTGTAAAAACAGACTTTCTATCGTTGATATAGACTGTTACACTTTCGCCTTCAGATTTTACAACATCATTGTTATCGATGCTCACCAAAGGCGTCATGCGAAGGACATCCCAAGTCGTATTACCAGCAAGAATTGAGCTATCCGCCACATTAAAAACCGTTCTGTCAACCTTAGTCTCAACCGTCGGTTTTTTCGCAACAATCGTTACTGCTTCTATGTTTTCTGATTTGATGGTATCTTGCTTTACTTGAGCTATGAAAAAGTTGGAACAAAGTAAAACAGCGCTGGAAATAATTAACCTCATGTTTTGTTTTTCAATTTATAATAAGACAACCGAAACCGCTGACTTGTTACATCTGATTCAAAAAAACATCACTATTAATTTAGATAAATCCTAAAAATCAACAATGTAAAATTAGTTTTTAAACAAATTATTACAAGCAAATTCTATTTTTTAAAAGCTTAAACTCCGTTAAATACCAAACACCAAATACTACAAAGTAAAACCAATCAACTTCCACCCAAATTCCGTATCTTTGCCCACGAAAATTTAAAGAGTTTAAATAATTTAACGTACTCAATACGGAGTACAAAAGACATTTTTTATGAGTGCACCACAAGCAATCACTGAGCTGATTACTCTTGCAGACGGAAGAGAAATTACGCTTGAAACAGGAAAATTGGCGAAACAAGCCGATGGTTCTGTTGTTGTAAAATTGGGCGGAACGATGCTTCTTGCAACCGTTGTAGCCAACAAAGAAGCCAACCCTGGCGTTGACTTTTTGCCTTTAACAGTAGATTACAGAGAAAAATTCTACGCAGGTGGCAAAATCCCTGGAAACTTCTTCCGTAGAGAAGCTAGACCATCGGATCAAGAAATCTTGACGATGCGTTTGGTTGACAGAGTTTTGAGACCTTTATTCCCTGAAGATTTCCACGCAGAAGTTCAGGTGATGATTTCCCTAATCTCTTACGATGGACAAACAATTCCTGATGATTTAGCAGGTTTAGCGGCTTCTGCAGCTATCGCGATTACAGATATTCCTTTCAACGGACCAATGTCTGAAGTTAGAGTTGTAAAATTGGACGGAAAATTAGCAATCAACCCAAGATATGAAGATTTAGCAAACGCTGAATTAGATATTATGGTTGGAGCTACAAAATCTTCTATCGTAATGGTAGAAGGAGAAATGAAAGAAATTTCTGAGCAAGAAATGTTGGAAGCTATCCAATTCGCGCACAAAGAAATCATCAATCAAATTGAAGCTCAAGAAAGATTGGCTGCAAAAGTAGCTGGTTCTTCTCCAAAAAGAGAATATTCTCACGAAGTTCACGACGAAGAAATCCGTGAAAAAGTTTGGAAAGAGACTTACGATAAAGTTTACGAAGTTGCTAAAACGCCTTCTGCTAAAGAAGAAAGAGGTGAAAACTTCAAAGCGGTTCTTAACGATTTCTTAGCGCAATATACAGACGAGGAAGAATTGGCAAGAGTTACACCTTTCGTAAAAGTATATTACCACGATGTGGAAAAAGAAGCGATGCGTCAAATGATTTTGAACGAAAAAGTTCGTTTGGATGGTCGTGATCCACAAACGATTCGTCCAATTTGGTCAGAAATCGATTATTTACCAGGAGCTCACGGTTCTGCAATCTTCACAAGAGGTGAAACTCAGTCTTTAACGGCGGTAACTTTAGGTTCAGTTAAAGATGCAAACATGGTAGACAGCGTTGTTACCAACCACGACGAAAAATTCTTCTTACATTATAATTTCCCACCATTCTCAACCGGTGAAGCTCGTCCATTAAGAGGAACTTCAAGAAGAGAAGTTGGTCACGGAAACTTGGCTCAAAGAGCTTTAGCGAATATGATTCCTGAAGAAAATCCGTATACAATCCGTATTGTTTCTGATATTTTGGAATCTAATGGTTCATCTTCAATGGCAACAGTTTGTGCTGGTACATTGGCTTTGATGGATGCGGGAGTTCAAATCAAGAAACCAGTTTCTGGTATTGCAATGGGATTGATTACTGATGAAAAATCAGGAAAATTCACAGTTCTTTCAGATATTTTAGGAGACGAAGATCACTTAGGTGATATGGACTTTAAAGTAACTGGAACTGAGGACGGAATCACGGCTTGTCAAATGGATATTAAAATCCAAGGTCTTTCTATGGACATCATGGAACAAGCATTAATGCAAGCAAAAGACGGAAGATTACATATTTTAGGAAAAATCAAAGAAACGATTGCTGAGCCAAGAGAAGACGTGAAACCTCACGCTCCGAAAATGGTGATGATGGAAATTCCTAAAGACTTCATTGGTGCGGTAATCGGGCCTGGAGGAAAAATCATTCAGCAAATGCAGAAAGATACGGATACGGTTATCGCAATTGAAGAAATTGGTGAAATCGGACGTATCGAAATTTCTGGTGTTGACAGAGAGAAAATCAACGCTGCTGTTGCAAAAATTAACGAAATTACTTTCGTACCAGTTGTAGGCGAAGTTTACAAAGGAAAAGTAGTGAAAGTAATGGATTTCGGAGCTTTCGTAGCGATTGCAAAAGGAACAGAAGGTCTTCTTCATATTTCAGAAATCGAGTGGAAGCGTTTGGATAAAGTTCCTTATGCTGAAGGCGACGAAGTTGAAGTGAAATTCATGGGTTACGATGACCGTAAGAAAATGAAACTTTCAAGAAAAGTTCTTCTTCCAAGACCTCCAAAGCCAGAACAAAAGCCAAGAACTGAAGGCGATGCTCCAAAACCAGAAGGAGACAAACCAGCTGAACAAGCTTAATTTAACATAAATATAAAACCACCTCAATTTGGGGTGGTTTTTTGGTTTTCCGTATCTTCGGAATGATTTAGTTTTAAAACAGAGTCTATGAAAACCTTACTTTTCCTTCTCTCTTTCGCAAGTGTCAACGCTTGTTCTTCGGAGTTTAAAAACTCTCAAACAGAAAATGTTATGCAACAAACCGATATCGTTAATTTAGTTCAAAACAATAAAATTGAAGCCGTAAAATCTGCTTTAAAAAAAGGCGCAAATGTCAATACCCAAAACAAAAACGGACAATCTTTATTGCTAATTGCGACACTTAATCAACAAACCGAAATGGCGAAATTATTGGTTTCTCACAAAGCAGATGTCAATCTACAAGCCGAAAATTTAGATAGCGCTTTTCTATATGCAGGCGCGAGCGGACAAACAGAATTGGTGAAATTATTCCTTGAAAATGGAGCAAAATTTGATGTTTTTAATCGATACAACGGAACGGCTTTAATTCCAGCTTGTGAACGCGGTCATGTCGAAACCGTGAAGGTTTTGGCAACGACAAAAGATTTTCCAATCAATCATGTGAATCGATTGGGTTGGACAGCCTTAATGGAAGCCGTTGTTCTCGGAAATGGAAGCAAGAAATATCAAGAAATTATTCAGATTTTGAAAGACAATAAAGCAGATTTATCGATTCCGGATAAAGATGGAATTACCGGTCTACAACATGCAAAAGAAATGGGCTTCAAAGAGATTGCTGCTATTTTGGAGTCGTAGACTACTTTAATGAAAATCTTATGGCGTACAATATTGAGCTTGCAGACCGCATCCGTGAATATCTCGCGAAAATCCCCAATCTAAATATTACAGAAAAGAAAATGTTTGGCGGTTTTGCTTTTCTGGTTGATGATAAAATGTGTGTAAATGTTAGCGGCGAAAATTTAATGTTGCGTTACAATCCCAATTTGGAAGAAGAAGTTTCCGCTAAAATTGGCTTCCTTCCAATGATTATGAAGGGAAAACAAATGGACGGATTTTGTTATGTGGAACCCGAAGGTTTCAGAAAAGTAAGCGACTTTGACTATTGGATGAAGATTAGTTTGGAATACAATAAAATAGCCAAGAAAGCAAAGAAGAATTAAAAAAATCCACCTCAAATCGAGGTAGATTTCGTTATAAATTCTAGAATTTTAATTAATCCAAATCCTTTTCCAACGCACGAACGTATTGAAAAACTTTATCACTCCAACCGTTGATTTCCGCGGTCCAATGATTGGTTTTTATTCCATGTGTGTGCGAGGAAATATCAATGATATACGACGATTGATATGGTTTTGTGTCAGGAATTTTTGCAGACCCGTAATGCGCGTCGATATCTTGGCTATCAGAAATAACCACCAATCGATCAGCATCTTTTGCGTAACCTTCGTTTTTCAACCATTCGCAAAGTTGGTAGGTGAAAATTCCACCGCCGCCTAATTTTCCGAAAATGTCATTGAAATGATCGAAAAGTCCAAGTCCGTAACCGTTTTTCCAAACGAGATGTGCACCTTTACGTTCTGCATCGCTACCTGCGGTGAAAACCAAGATTAAATCTTCAAAAACATAAGTTCCAACGGCTGCCATCGCAAAAGCCAAATCCATTCTCGAAAATTTCGAATTAGAACTCGTAATTCCGCCCATACTTCCCGAAACATCGATAGCAAGAATGGTTGTTCCTGAGATTTTTTCTTGAGAAAAACAGTTTCGCATCGCTCTATCAATATCCGACGTAAATTCAGGTGCATTTCTTTGCGCAGCCAAAAAGTTCAAAGGCGTCAACCATCCGCTGTTCACCTGAGAAACCGCATTTTGAATATCTTTTCGAGAAAGATTCGCTTCAATCATATTTCTAAGATTTCGCAAAATCGCCAAGGAACCCAAACTTTTTTCAGAAATCATTCTTTCGAAGGTTTCTTTTTTGTCTGAACCTTGTGACAAAGCAACTTCCCACGTGTTTGCAGGTTTTAATTCATCATTAATTAAAGCTTTTAAAGCTGCTTCATTTTTTGCTGTCGGTTTTGGGTGAACCAAATTCACGACATCAACTAAAGATAAGTCTAAATTGCTTTTTTTATATTTTGAAATTTGATATTCATCATAATTATCAAAAGCTTTAGCCAAGCCTTTTTTAATGGATTTTGACATTTTGTAAGAACCATTTCTGACCTTCAACATTTGTAAAAGATCCATGGTCATGTCTGGTCGATTCGAAATTTTCGCAATCGCGTCTTTCACAGGCGTATCATGAATTTCATTGGCTAAAATCAATAACCAAAGCGGTGTGTGTCGCAATTTTTGCTCAAAACGACATTCCAAAGCCAATTCTACAATTTGCTCACCCGAAACTTTTGAACACAAATTTTCGATCTGCGTCATAATTTCGTCGGCAGGTTGATAGTAATTGGATTCAAATAAAAGATTGGCAAGCGTTACACGTCTTAACAACTCGTAATCTGTATATTTCCCAGCTTTTGCAGTGGTTTCGCCTGCAATTTTTCCCGTTCCGAAAATTGATTTTTTTAAGTTGAATTTTGACATTTTTTTCTTTTTTAAAATTAAAAATAAGAAGCGGTTAAATCTGAATATGGTGTTTTTTTTCCATTGAACGAAGTAACCAGTATCCTCACACCGCTTCCGTTTTGGGAGGTTGGCTGGGCTCGAACCAGCGACACACGGATTAATAATCGAAGTAACTTTACTATCACACCTCTTTGAGAAGGTTCAAACTTAATAAAGTGTTTTACGTTGCTCTACCAACTGAGCTACAATCTCCTTGTTTAATGATGCAAAGTAATTGCCTTGATGCGCAATGTATTTGCGTAGTAAATATTAATTTTAAATTTATTGAAAAAACTTTCAATTTCTCGAAAATCGTCAAAGTCTATTTTAAATTTGAATTAATCTAAAGTTTGAACGCCGCCGCCATTTACGAAAAGCGTCTGTCCGCTCACCCAACTTGAAATGGGCGCTGCAAAATAAAGAACCGCCCCAGCAATATCTTCTGGCTCGCCAAGACGCTCCAACGGGGTATGGGCTAACATTTTCTTTTCAATTTCTGGGGTAAGAACGGTAGATAAAGCATGCGTTTTTATCGCTCCAGGTCCAACGGCGTTAATTCTAATTTCTGGTCCAAAATCGAAAGCCAAGTTAGCTGTCATGTGATTAATAGCGGCTTTGGAAGAGGCATAAGCGCTAATCGCAGGACTTTTATTGATACTCGCCATAGACGTGATGTTTACGATGCTTCCATATTGCGCTTTTTTCATGTGCGGCGCCACCAATTGACACAAACGCCACATGGAAAAGACATTCATTTCAAACACTTTTTTGAATTGCTCGACATCAATATCAAACGGACTTTCTTTACCAGCGCCACCGCCGCCAACATTGTTCACAAGAATATTGATATTACCGTACTTTTCTAAGGTTTTATCAACCAAATTTACCAAAGCTTCATCTTTCGTTACATCACAATTTAATGCAATTGAGTTACCTCCGTTATTCTCGATTTCTGCTACAACCGCTTCTGCATCTTCAGTTTTGTAATCCGAAACAACGACATTAGCACCAAAAGCTGCTAAAATAATCGCACTTGCTTTTCCAATGCCGTTTCCACCACCAGTAATAATGGCTGTTTTGCCACTAAGATCAAATAATTTTTTAGTGTCCATATTTTTAAAATTTGAAGATATAGCGACACAAATTATGCCACTGAAAACTTATTAATCCTTAAATTTCAGTTAAATAAAATAGAAAAAATCGACCTAAATTAATAAGTCGATTTGGATAATTTGGAAAGTATTCTAATTTATATATACAAAAGTTACTTTATTAATTATAATTTCACACTACTAATTAAAAAATGTAATAAGTAGCACCTTGTGTTTCGCTTATTGTTTTGTTGAATGTAATAACTATCAGATTTTTTATTAGCTAAAAAATACATCTAGTATCTTATGTAATTCTTTTAAGAAAGATTTAAAATTTAAAAATTTTGATTAAATCATGAACAATTTTAGACTCTTATCATTTGTTATATCACTACATATTTTCTGTTAATTTAATCAACTTTTTATATGGGAATTATAAAACTTTTCAGAAATTTGCATGATGCATCCACGAGAACTGAAAATCGAAAATTTTACTTACGATTTACCCAACGAAAATATCGCTTACAATCCCGCAAATCCTAGAGATTCGTCCAAGCTTTTAGTTTACAAAAACAACGACATCTCAACCGATATTTATCAACATATCTCAGAATATTTGCCAAGTGATGCAGTTTTGGTTTTTAATGATACCAAAGTTATCAAGTCTCGAATATTTTTCACCAACGAAACTGGCGCAACCATCGAGGTTTTCTGTCTCGAACCTTATGGCGAAAATGTCAATTACGAAGATTACTTTCAGAAACAAGGAAGCGTGCTTTGGACTTGCCTTATCGGGAAAGTTGCAAAATGGAGAACACCAAAGCTATCTAAAATTTTAAAAATTGAAAATCAAGATGTAGAATTAACTGCTGAGATTATCGAAAAACTTCCCGATTCTTATGTTGTAAAATTATCGTGGTCACCAGAAGAAATTCCGTTTGCGGATGTGGTTAATACTGCTGGCGTTACACCACTTCCACCCTATATCAAGCGAGTTGCAGACAAAACCGATGAAGAAACTTACCAAACGGTTTACTCCGAACATGATGGATCTGTTGCCGCACCAACAGCTGGATTGCATTTCACCAAAAGGATTTTGGATGATCTTCATAGTAAAGGCATCGAAACACTTTTCACAACTTTGCATGTCGGCGCAGGAACCTTCAAACCTGTGAAATCCGAAACAATGGACGAGCACATCATGCATTCCGAATGTATGAACATCACTGTCCATTTTTTAGAACATCTTATAGAAAATATTAATCGTCCAATTATTCCTGTTGGGACAACATCCATGCGAACTGTTGAAAGCATTTTTTGGATGGGAAATAAAGTTGCCAACAATCCCAATATTCCCTTTGAAAAGCTAAAAGTTACGCAATGGGAACCTTACGAAACCGAAATTATTAATTCTGCTGAGGTTGCTATTTCAGCATTAATATCTTGGATTAAAAAACATGAGCAAAGCCATATTTCTGTAGAGACAGAAATCATTATTGCACCAAGCTACACTTTCCGAATTGCAAAAGGTCTTATCACTAATTTTCATCAACCGCAATCTACCCTACTACTTCTAGTTTCAGCATTAATTGGTGAAAAATGGCACGAGCTTTATGATTACGCGTTGAAGAATGATTTTAGATTTTTAAGTTACGGTGACGGTAGTCTATTGCTACCATAATTTATTTTTAAAACCGAAACTTATTTAATCCCATAAAAAAATCCTCGCAAGCTAATTTACGAGGATTTTTATTTAATAATATTTTTAAAGAGGACTCACCAAATCTAAGAACCAAGCTTTGATTTCGCCATCCAAATGTGGACCTATTTTTTCTTCACATTGTTTGTGATAAGCATTTAGCCAATCGATTTCATCTTGCGAAAGTATATCTTTCACAATGATATCTTTAAAGAATGGGCAGAAAGTCAAAGTTTCAAAATCATAGAAAGTTCCGAAATCTGTCGTTTCAACTTCTTTAACAACAACAAGGTTTTCGTGACGAATTCCGTATTTGTTTTCCAAATAGAAACCAGGCTCGTTAGAAACCACCATTCCTGGAAGTAATTCTTGCGGATTTAGATCTTTACGAATATTTTGAGGTCCTTCGTGTACGTTCATAAAACTACCAACACCGTGTCCAGTGCCGTGCGCATAATCTTTACCAGCCATCCACAACGGAAGTCTCGCAATAGCGTCCAATTGTACACCACGAGTCCCTTTCGGGAATTTAACCATCGATAATCGGATCATGCCTTGTAACACCAAAGTCGAATCTATTTTGAACTGATCAGATACTTCGCCAATCGCTAAAGTTCTTGTAATATCTGTCGTTCCTTCCAGATATTGACCTCCAGAATCTACAAGGATAATTCCTTTATTAGTAACGTCAGAACTTCCCTCTTTCTTAGCAGAATAATGTGGTAACGCGGCATTGCCTTCGTATCCAACGATACTTCCAAAACTTTCACCAACAAAATTATCTAGACTCGCACGGAATTTTCTTAACTTAAGTCCAATCGAATATTCTGTCATCGGTTCTTTACCAACATTGTGCGTCAGCCAATATAGGAATTTCACCATCCCAACACCGTCGCGCTCCATCACCGTTCTGAAACCCGCCAACTCAGCTTCGTTCTTTTGCGCTTTCATAAGATTACCCGGAACCGCAGCTTTTAGTAAACTATTATCGTTAACCAAAGTATGAATAATGGCTTGATTAGTATTTGGAGAAACCAAAACTTTTTGATTTTTTATCGATTTTAAAAATGAATAAAAATCTGAATAAGGCATCATTTTAACATTAGATGCATCCATTAGATTTTTAGCTTCATTATTAAGTTTATCCAAGTCGACAAACAAAATTGCTTCGTCTAGGGATAAATAAATATATCCTAAAAATACAGGATTAGATTGTACATCGCTTCCTCGTAAATTAAGTGTCCATGCAACATCGTCCAAACTAGAAATGATATGAGCAGTTGCACCCATTTCGTCCATTTTTCGACGAATATCCGAAAGTTTATCAGTCACCGATTTACCAGCGCGTTCTACAGGATGTACAAAAACTTCATTTTTAGAAGGCGTTCCTCTATCTGTCCAGATGTCATTTAATAAAGCTAAATCTACTAAACTAATATCGGCTTTCTTCAATTGATTTTCCACTAATTCCCAGTTGGCATTAGACGTTGCAATGGCATTAACAGCGACTTTTCCTGCTTTTGGAATTTCAGAAATAATCCAATCTACAAACTGTGGCGTTCCTTCCACACCTTCCTTCATCAAATCGATTGTTGAGTCTTTTAATTCTGCATTAGCCTGAACAAAATAACGACCATCTGTCCAAACGCCAGCCTTGTCTTTAGTAACGACTGCGAAACCCGCCGAACCAGTAAAGCCAGTTAACCAGCTTCTCTCCTTCCATTCGTTAGGAAGATATTCGCTCATGTGAGGATCTGCGGAAAAAATAATGTACGCATCAATATTTTGCGCTTGCATTGCTTCGCGAAGCTTTGCTAATTTATCTTGTGTTGTCATAATAAGTTTTGAAAATTTCAAGAGATAAAATTAGTCAATATAAAGGACTAGACCAATTTTGAAATCTTATAAAAATCCTAAATTTTAGTTCAGAATTTCATAAATCTTATAAACCAGTAAATGTCAAATAAAGTAAGTATAAATTTAATACAAGGATAATTCCGCTGATGATAATTACTAAAGTTTTTAACCAAGGTTTGTTAGCAAAACCTCCCATTTTTAATTTAGAATTTGTGAACATCACTAAAGGAATAACAGCAAAACTTAATTGCATTGACAGAATAATTTGGCTGAAAACCAACAGTTGCGACGTTCCTCTTTCACCATAAAGAATGGCTACAATTAATGCTGGAATTACAGCAATAAGTCGCGTTATTAAACGACGAACCCAAGGTTTTAATCTGATATTAAGAAAACCTTCCATAACGATTTGACCAGCCAAAGTCCCTGTTAAAGTTGAATTTTGTCCAGAAGCTAATAAAGCAACTCCAAAGAAAATACTCGCGAAAGTTGTTCCTAAAAGCGGTGTCAAAAGTTGATACGCATCATGAATATCTGCAACACCATGATGTCCACTTGTGTGAAAAGTTGCGGCTGACAAAATCAAAATGGAAGCATTAATAAAAAACGCTAACATCAGAGAAAAGCTACTATCAATGGTTGCAAATTTAATAGCTTCTTTTTTACCTTCTGTGGTTCTTGGATAATTTCTAGTTTGGACAATACTACTGTGTAAATAGAGATTGTGAGGCATAACAGTCGCACCAAGAATTCCGATCGCGATATACAGCATGTGTGGATTGGTTACCACTTCTTTTTGTGGAACTAAACCATTTAGAATTGGAAAAATCTCAGGTTTACTAACGATTAATTCATAAATAAAACAACCTAAAATAATGAAGATTAAACCACCAACAATACTTTCTATAATCCGAAAACCTTTGGCTTGTAAAAATAAAATGATGAAAACATCGACAACAGTAATGACGACGCCCCAAGTCAACGGAATGCCAAAAAGCAAATTAAGCGCAATCGCAGTACCGATAACTTCAGCCAGATCACAAGCAGCAATGGCAATCTCGCAGAGAATCCAAAGTACAAAATTAACTGGAGGACTAAAATGATCGCGACAAGCTTGCGCCAAATCTCTTTCGGCAACGATGCCTAACTTTAAAGAAAGGTGTTGTAATACAATCGCAAAAAGGTTTGAAATTAAAATAACCGATAACAATGTATAACCGAAGCTCGCGCCACCTTCGATATCAGTAGCCCAATTTCCGGGATCCATATAACCAACAGCAATCATTAATCCTGGTCCTGTAAAAGCTAAAAGCTTTTTCCAAAAACCAGCATCTTGTGGAACTTTTATTGATGAATAGACTTCTTGAAGAGAATGTTGGTGCTTCTCTCTTCGCCAAGCTTCTTTAGATTTTTTGAACATTAAAAATATTTTGTTAGAATAATCTAACAAAATTACATAATTAATTCATTTCCACAAAAAAAGTGAAGCCAAACTCCACTTTTAAAATTATTGTTAAAACAATTATTTCAGATATTTTGTGATTTTATCACTGTTTGGTTTTGTTGTACTTACAAAACTATCGATGATATGACCATCTTCATCCAGAAGAAATTTCGTAAAATTTCATAAGATTGAAGTATTTTTAACACCATTTTCTTCCTTCTTTGTCAAGAATTTATAAATGGGTGCTATGTCATCTCCTTTCACCGAAACCTTCGCAGCCATCGGAAAAGTCACGCCATAATTCTTCTCACAAAAACTTGCGATCTCTTGATTACTCCCTGGTTCTTGAGCCCCAAAATTATTAGCAGGAAAACCAACTATCACCAATTTGTCTTTATAAGTTTTATACAAGGCCTCAAGCTCTTTATATTGTGGCGTAAAACCGCACTCTGACGCTGTATTCACTATCAAAATCTTCTTTCCTTTAAAAGCAGAAAAATCAATCATGCTACCATCCAATGACTCAACTTTAAAGCTATGTATCGACTTCGCTTGCGAATTTCCCTTCGTACAACTAAACAATCCAAATAACATAATCAGTAGATATTTCATAATTTATAAAATTTTGGGCGTGCCCACTTGCCGCCATTAGGCTCGCTTCGCTCGCCCCATGCTACAAGCGGTCGGTCTCCGCGCAGTCGCTGTTTTTTGCCATTTCTAATTCCATTCAAAAAAAACGAGCTCCAACAATGCGCTTCGCCCTCACGCAAATCCAGTGATAAAGATAGCTATTTCAGCAGAATATTCTACTTTGCTTTAATAATTTTGTCGAAAAGCCTCAAAAATAAACTGATCATTTATCATAACATTAAAAACTGAAACCGATAAAAACTTATATAATCTAGATACCGAGTCAATGCTTATTCCTATTGCAGGTTATTCAAAAATTGGAGTTTCTAACATAACAATTACCATTTGATCAAGTTTACCGAATTACAATTTTTAACATTTCCATAGTCCATTGCCGCAATCAGACTCACAAAACACAATTATTACTGATAATTACACTAAAAAAACGAATGTTAAAAATTTATATCATTCACTTTTTTTATATCTTAGTCACATTTAAAAAAAAGCATCATATTACATTTAGCTCGAACAAAAATTCGAATGTAAAGCTTTGCTTCATTAGTAAATCTTCCAAAATATTATTTTAATAAAATCCATTTGATAAATGAAGAAAATATCATTTCTTATTATTCTTTTTAATTCTATTTTTATTTTTTCACAAACAACAGCAGTTATAGAATCTTATAATTCTAGTTTAAAACACGCTCATCTAAAGGGCTTTATCAACATGAAGTTAAATTACGTGGAAGATTTAAATTATGATATTAAACCTTACATCGATTCTTTATTTATAGAAAAATCAATTACATATAAAAAGTTAACGAACATAGATTTCAAGATTTTCGAAAACTTTTCACCTAAATACGGTAATGGGAAAATTGAAAAATATCTGTCACAGCTATGTGATGAAGGTAATTTTGATTCAGTTATTATAATTAAAGCATTTGGAGACAAAAATAACAAGTATAATATTCTTGCTTCTGATCTAAGTCCAGATCTAGACTTCGGAATCGTTTCTTTCGAAAATCCCAAGAATAAAATTATGTACTATAACAACATAATATTTTTGTATTATTCAAAAAAAGAAGGAAAACTTAAATATCCTATTTCTGGAAAAAAAGAGAATTTATTCTATGATTTAAATCCTATTAAGTTTGAAGATGTAGTTTTTGATGCAAGTACTAAAAATTTAATCGATGCAAATACAAAGAAAAATAGCTTTCTAATTGACCTAAAAAATAGATTAAAACTAAACTTTAATAAAATGATTGAAAGTCTAAAAGATTAGTCAGCATTACAACAATGCATTTTACAGAAAAAGACTAACGAAGTCTAGAATTTGACATTTTTCCATAATTTAGAAGCTACAAAAAGAAACATAAACAGATTTGATCCAAGCCTTAAAAACCAACACCGAACTACAAAAAGCCATCTTCATCGTTTGGCAGATTTCTGGCCTTATTTCAATTCTGATTTTATCACTTGTATTTTTCACAAATCAGGAATTTCTCCTTAGCAAAATACCAACTTGTCCATCGCAATTAGAAGGAAAGACATGTATACTTTGTGGCTCTTCTCGTGCTTTTTTCGAAATTAAAAATCTTAACTTCCAAAAGGCTTTTCAACTGAATAAAGCTAGTATTTTTATATTCTTCGGACTGTTAATTAATGCTGGACTTTTAATAACCTATCACACTAAAAATTTAAGAAAATAAATATTTATGAGAACAATCGCATTAATTCTTGGTATACTCTCCATCTTCGGTATGTTGCTTGGTTTTATCCCATGTCTAGGCGCTTTTAACTGGATTAATATTCCGTTTGCGTTAATCGGATTAGTTGTAAGTATCGTTGCACATGGTAAAGAAGACGGCACATCAAAATCCAATGCAATGGCTGGCATTATCATGTGTTCTATCGCAATGGTTTTAGGATTTGCAAGACTTATCGTTGGCGGCGGAATATTCTAATATTCAACCAACTAACAATAAAAAAAGCAGTTTTTAAAATAATTAAAAACTGCTTTTTTATGTATGATAAATTTTTTAAGGATTTGACTTCACAACATTATATAAAATCGAATCTCTTTTGGCTTGTGGCAGATCATTTTTATAGTCAAACACCACAGCTTCCCAATCGCCATAACCAACATTTGGAAGAACAATAAATTTCTTTCCAAATTCATTTTTAAGCATTTGTACAGCTTGCGCACGTTTTTCTTCACTTGGATGATTATCAAACAAAGACGAAAAATCTGTCAAACTATCACCTAACAACATCACGATGTCATAATTTTTTGCAACATCTTGACGACGACTTTCCTTACTACTTTCTTTGCTTCGCAAAATCACATTTTGAGGACTTTGGATAGGGAATTTATAACGTTCTAAATTGGCAACCGTCCCAGCACGCTCGTCTTCATTTCGATTCGTGATATAGAAAATCTGAACACCTTTTGATGCCGCATAATTAAAGAAATCTAAAGACCCAGAAAGTGGTTTTGCAACACCTTTTGAAGTCCAATTTTTCCAACTTTGTAAGTCATAGATTTTTCCCTCTTTAGCCATTTCTACAGCATAATAAGAATTATCCATAAAGGTCTCATCAATGTCCGTTACAATCGCTAAAGGTTTTGTTGATTTCTTTGCTAAAGCCTCATCCAATCGGAATTGCGCAACATTATAAGCTTGTTGACACAAAGCTTGATATTCGGCAGCTCTTTGCTGGAAAAACGCTGCATAAAGCTTTCCATCAACTTGAAGATTTTGATAAGCTGGTTTTGCATGTTGTGTGTATTCTACAGTCTTTTGTGTTGTTTGACAAGCACTTACTCCCAACAACATTGCACCGCCAACAATCCAATTAAAATATTTCATTTAAAAATTATTTTTCACAAAATTAAAAAGAAGAATTTAGTTCTTCTTCAAAAGCACAAAAAAATGCAAAATTTATTTCTGAAGATATTTCACCAAATACTATGGAACATCCTCATAGCCTTCTCGGAAATAAAATCGATGCGCTGCCTCACGCGTAAAGTTGCTATGCAACTCTATCCTATCACAATCTCCTTCGATTGCTAGTTTTTCACAATAATCAAGTAGTTTTTTACCAATATTTTTACCACGTGTATTTTCGTCAACCACCAAATAACTGATTCTTGCAAAATCACCTTCCACCGCAATTTGAGGAATAAAATGCATGGAAATAACACCTAAAACTTTTTCATTTTCTTCATAAACCAAACTGCATTCATTCTCATCTTTAAAGAATTTTGAAATTTTAGAAGACATGAAAAATTCTGTATTTGGATAGCCCATTTGCGCCAAAAGTTCAGAAATTCGACTGGCATCCTTTAATTGTATTGGTCTTATCATTTTTAAAATTTAAAGAACAATACAATTTAGCTTTTTTTGTCTTAAATAAAAAAACATCGCCCAAGTCAAAAACTCGGGCGATGCAACAAACTATTACTTAATCTATTAATTTTTTTAATGGAAAAAATGTCTCATTCCTGTGAACATCATTGGGATTTTGTGTTCGTTAGCAGCATCAATACTTTCTTGATCCTTCATACTTCCGCCAGGTTGAATAATCGCTGTAATACCTTCCTGAGCGCAGAAATCAACAACATCTCTGAAAGGGAAAAACGCGTCAGAAGCTAAAACCAAATCACCAGAGAATTTCTCTTTTGCTCTTTCGATGGCTTGTTGCGTTGCCCAAATTCTGTTAACCTGACCACCGCCAATTCCGAACGCTTGGATGCCATTTGACACAACAATTGCGTTTGATTTTACATATTTAACTACACGTTGCGAGAACAATAAAGCTTTTCTTTGTGCTTCTGTCGGTTGCGTTTCTGTAACAATTTTAATATCGTTAGAAAACTGATTATCATTATCTTGCACCAATATTCCGCCATCAACCTTAACCCAAGTTTGCTTGTCAGAAACAGCATTTTTGATTTTGATAACGCGAAGGTTTTTCTTTTTGTTTAAAATTTCTAAAGCTTCTGCTGTAAAATCTGGCGCCATAACAATCTCCAAGAAAGTTTTGTTAAGTTCTTCAGCAGTTGGCGCATCAACAGTATAATTCATGGCAACGATTCCTCCAAAAATTGAAACTGGATCGCACTCGAAAGTCTTTTGATAAGTTTCTAAAGCCGAAGTACCAATCGCAACACCACAAGGTGTAGAATGTTTAACCGCACAACAAGCCATTTCTTCTTTGAACTCAGTAACAACCTTCCAACAAAGATCCATATCTCTCAAATTATTGAAAGACAATTCTTTACCTCCAAGTTGTTCAAAATCTTTCATTGCGCCATTTTCGATTGTCGAAACATAATAAGCAGCCGATTGATGTGGATTTTCTCCGTAACGAAGGTCAGCAACCTTTTTGTAAGAAGCATTTAGATATTGTGGATATTCTTCATCCAATAACATCTTTGCAATCGCCGCATCATAAGCAGAAGTCAAGTTGAATACTTTACCAGCAAGCGTTTTTCTAGTTTCTATAGTTGTATCGCCTGAAGTTTCCATTTCTTGTTTTACTAAGTCATAATCTTCAACATTGGTAATAACTGCTACAGACTTGAAATTCTTAGCAGCTGAACGAAGCATAGAAGGTCCACCGATATCGATAAACTCAACTTTTTCGTCTAATGAAATATCTTTGTTAGCGTTTTCGAAAAATGGATAAAGATTAACAATAACCATATCGATAAGTCCGATTTCATGATCTTTAACGGTCTTCATGTGCTCTTCATTGTCACGAACCGCAAGAAGTCCACCATGTACTTTTGGATGCAAGGTCTTTACACGACCATCCAACATCTCTGGAAAATCGGTTACTTCATCAATCTGAATTGGATTAAGACCTGCGTCTTTTAGATGTTTAAAAGTTCCTCCTGTAGAAATTAATTCCCAGTTGTTTTGCTCTAAAAACTTTGCAAAATCTTGCAATCCACTTTTGTCTGAAACACTAATTAATGCTCTTTTTTTCATTTCAATATTACTTTTTACAGCTATTTCAAAACTGCAGTTTACCGGTTCTTTCACCTCCGGATTTATAAATTTATTACTTTATTCTATTTTTAATTTTACCTAAAGTTTTAGTTTAATCAAAACACACTTTAACAACTAATAAACAATCTGTTATATATTTTAAATAAAATTTACTTTAAATATAATATTTAAGGATTTAAGACTTTATTAATTGCTTTAGGGAAAATCTCATATTCAATAAGGTGAATTTTTTGAGCTAAACTTTCGGTAGTTTCATTTTCATCTAATGCAACTTTTCCCTGCAAAATAATATCGCCTTCGTCAACACCAGAAGTCACATAATGAACAGTTGCACCACTCTCCATTTCTTTAGCTTCAATAACCGCTTCATGAACATGATGTCCCCACATTCCTTTTCCACCAAATTTTGGCAACAACGAAGGATGAATATTAATCATCTTTTTATCCCACTTCTGACAGAAATCAGATTTTAGAATTGATAAAAATCCTGCTAAAACAATCAAATCTGTATCTGTCGGAATTATCTTATCCAACTCATCAGAAAAAGCTTTCCCTCTCGGAATTAAAACATTGTCAATTTGATGTTTAGCAGCTCTTTCCAATCCAAAACATTCGCGATCAGCAACAACAAGGTTGATTTTCGCATTTTGAATTTCGTTTGCCTTAATACAATCAATAATTCTTTGCAAATTGGTACCAGAACCAGAAACTAAAATTGTAATCTTTTTCATACTTGTACAATGTATAATGTACAGTGTAAAATGTATACTAATTCCATCTTACGTTGTACATTGTACTTTTTACATTTTACAATAAAACGATTTTCTCGTTTCCTTCAGTGATTTCTCCAATTTCGTAAGCGTCATCAAGAAGTTCAAGAACTTTGTGTGCGTGATCTGCATCAACAACAACGATCATCCCAACGCCCATATTGAATGTCCCGAACATTTCTTCTCTTGCAATGCCTCCGCGTTTTTCTAATTCCAACATTACATTCGGAATTTTGATTTTTGAAGCATCAATATTTGCACAAAGTCCATCACCAATAATTCTAGGAATATTCTCGTACAATCCGCCACCAGTGATGTGCGCGATACCATGCAAAGGCACTTCGTTTAACAATTTATGAATATCTTGATAATATAATCTTGTCGGTACCAAAAGCGTTTCGTACAAAGGTTTTCCTTCAAATTCTTCTTCAAAATTTGGGAATACTTTTCTCACCAAAGAGAAACCATTAGAATGAAAACCAGAACTCGGCAAAGCGATAATTTTGTCTCCAGTTTTGATTTTTGAACCATCGATAATTTGATCTTTCTCTACGATGCCCACGCAAAATCCTGCAACATCGTAATCTCCTGGTTGGTACATTCCTGGCATTTCTGCAGTTTCGCCACCGATTAAGGCACATTCGTTATCCTTACAAGCTTTCACCATTCCTAGAACAATCTCGGCAGCAATGTCAGAATCTAACTTACCACAAGCCAAATAATCTAGGAAAAACAAAGGTTTTGCACCGTGACAAAGGATATCGTTAGCACACATTGCAAAACAATCAACACCGATAGAATCGTATTGTTTGGTATCCAAAGCCACTTTTAACTTTGTACCAACGCCATCTGTACCCGATACCAAAACTGGATTTTTATAGTTTCCTATTTCATAGAAAGCACCAAAACTTCCTAAATTATTAAGTACGTTTTTGTTATGCGTTTCTGCTACAGCAGATTTTATCTTGTCTACGGTTTTGTAACCTTCTTCTTTGTCAACGCCAGCTGACTTGTAAGTGTTGCTCATGATTCTTTTTACTTTTTAGATTGTTTTGGAAAACCAAAGACGCAAAATAGATTAAGTCTTACGCCTTTAGCTCCAGATCGAAATCCGACAATGCCGTATTTCATTTTCACTTTTCATTTTGCCTGCAACAATTTGCTAGGACTTTCAGATTTATTTCAAACTATATTGTTTGCTAGCCAATTATTATCCAAAAAAGGACAATAAAAAAGCCGACAATCTTTCAGATTATCGGCCAGTATTTTAGTTCAGGATTTCAGAGCCCACAACTTTCCCTTTATTGGAATAATAGCTTGGCTTCAAGAAATTGGTCTGAATATTCACTTTCGTTCTTTTTGACAAAATTAAAACTTTTTGAATAAATATCCTAAACAAATTTTAATTCTACTTTTCTAAAATTGTTTCAAGTTCTTTAATTTTTACAATTTTTTCTTTTAACTCATTGATTTTATCAGCGTTAACAAGACCTTCAATTTTATCAATATTATCTTGATAAAAAGGCACCGAAAATGTTTCAACAACATTACCACCATGGAAAGGGAATCTTTTGCTAGCCGCTTCTAACACGCCTGCACCACCTCTTGCACCCGGAGAAGTTGACATTAATAACATTGGCACTTCGCTCCATACGGTTCTGTCCTTAATTCTAGAAACCCAGTCAAATACATTTTTGAAAGCGGTTGTGTAAGTCCCGTTATGTTCTGGCAATGATAACAAAATAACATCTGAAGCATCGATTTTGTCAGCTAACTTTTGAGCTTCTGTAGGAACACCAGATTTAACTTCGATTTCGTGTTTATAGATTGGCATTTCGAAATCGTTCATATCAAAGAATTCTACTTCGTTATTTTCGCCGAATTGTTTTGCTGCATATTTAACCAAAATGCTGTTCATCGAATTTTCTGCGTTACTTCCAGAAAGTGCTAATATTTTCATTTTTTATTGTTTTAATAATTTTACTCTGCAAAGATAGAAGACTTTTGAAGCGATTACATTGATATATCGTAAGATTTTTAGTTTTGATGCTAAAAATATCATTTAGAAAAAGTATTTTCGAACTTTAAAAAAATAAATCTCAATGAAAATTTTAGAAAGCGCTTCGCTTCCAGCTCCAGCAGGGCATTTTTCGCCAGCTATCGAACATAATGGTGTATTATACTTATCTGGTCAACTTCCGAAACATCCAGTAACGAAAGAAGTTCCTGAAGGGATTGAGGCACAAACCAAACTGTCTTTAGAAAACGTTGAAAATGTCCTAAAAGCTTTTGGGCAAGATAAAACCTCGGTTATTAGAATGGTGGTTTATATTACAGATATCGCTTATTGGGCGGACGTTAATAGAGTCTACACCGAGTTTTTCGGTGATCATAAGCCTGTGCGTTGTATCATCCCAATTGGTCCACTAAATGGTGGTTGCCTTATCGAAGTTGAATGTACAGCTGAGAGAGTTTAAGATTAAGTAATAATATAGAAGCCTCAAGTAGTTAAATTATTTGAGGCTTTTATATGTATTTTTTTAAACTCGATTTGTAAGATTGGAAGCATTTAAGAAGCCTATTATTGATTACTAATAAATCTTAAAAACTAAGATATTGACATTAAGATTTAATCTATTAATATTACAATTAAGTTTAAAATAAAAACAAATGAAGTTTTTAACATTTCTTATTTTATGTCTATTACTTCTACAATGTGGCGTAAAAACCAAAATTGTTGATAATACATCCTACGCTACTAAAATCGATACCATTACTTATTTTGACAACGTCAGAAATCGTCCAATTCCTGTTGCAATCTATCAACCTAATAATCCAAAATTGGCTAATGGAATTCCCATTATTTTTAGTCATGGTTATGGCGAAAATCGTGGCAAAGATTATATTGACGCTTACAATTATCTTGTAGAATTTTTAGCTTCGAAAGGTTACTTTGTTGTTAGTGTCCAACATGAGTTAAAAAACGACGAACTTCTAGCAATGACTGGTAAACTAAGCGAAACACGAATGCCAAACTGGGAAAGAGGCGCACAAAATATACTTTTTGCTCTTAACCAAATGAAAGCAAATTATCCGCAGCTTAATTATAAAAAATTGGTATTAATAGGCCATTCGAACGGTGGTGACATGACTGTATTATTTGGACATAAATATCCTGATTTAGTTGACAAAATGATTGCAATGGACAACCGCCGAATGACGTTACCACTCACCTCGCAACCCAAAATATACACTTTACGATCAAACGATTATCCAGCAGACGAGGGCGTACTACCAACTGATGTCCAAAAGACAAAGTATAAAATGACTGTTGATTTTACTAACATCAATCACAGTAGTATGGACAATGATGCTACTGGAGAAGAGCGAGAATATTTAACACAGAAAATCCTTCAATATTTGAAAGATTAATATCTTATTCGAAATCATAATATTTACTTTTTATCCCAAAATTTAACAATCAGAAAGTTACTAATTGTATCATTTTTAATTATATTTGTTGTTATAAATAATAACAATGTCAATTTTATCAGATAACATTCGCTTTTTAAGAGCCCGACAAGAATACTCGCAGCAGAAGTTAGCAGACTCCCTGTTTATCACGCGTGTTCGATATGCAAAATACGAAGATGGCACCTCGGAGCCACCTATAGAATTGCTACTTCGGATTTCTAAATATTTCCAAATCAGTATCGATCTTTTGGTGTCTGTTGATATTAGAAAGTATCCTTTGGAGAAAATGCTCAACTTGCCAGACAATCGTATTTTGATCCCAATTGCAGTTGATGTTGCAGGAAATAACCAAATCGAAATTATCCCTCAAAAAGCATCAATGGGTTACCTCAATGGCTATAGCGATCCAGAATATATCGAGGGTCTCCAGACCATATCTCTACCCTTTCTTAGAAACGGAAAATACCGTGCTTTCCCAGCAAGTGGCGACTCGATGCCTCCGTATAAAGATGGTACCTATATCGTTGGCAAATATGTCGAAAACCTTTCCGATCTCAAAATTGATAAAACCTATGTCTTTATAACCACTAATGATGGTATACTATATAAACGTTTTCAGTTTAATGAGGCCAATTTCATTTGTGTTAAATCAGACAATAACTTCTACGAGCCACTACAAATCCCGCTAACGGATGTTAGAGAGATTTGGGAGTTTGCCTGTTCTATCTCTACACAAGAGTTTGATGCAGACGAGTTTTCTGGACAAAATGTTAAAGATCTCTTTTTAGAATTAAAACAAGATATTAAAGACATGAAAACGAAGTTGCCATCAAAAAAAACTGCTAAATAATAGATTGATAGTTTTTTCTTTATCTTGTAACTCAACATCCTATAATAACAATAAGCAATCCTCATGGCAAGACTCATACTACTCTTTCTTTTTCTTAAAACTTCAATTGTATTGGCTTGCAGTTGTGTACCAACTTCTTTTCCCCAAGATTACATAGATGCAAAATCTGTTGCAGTGGTCAAAGTTTTAGAAACCAAAAATATTGAAAGTACTGATAGTTTTCGACGTTACATTGCTAAAGTTGAAACAATTAAAACTTATAAAGGCCTTCCAACTTCCGAAATAAGAATATCAGGTACGGTAGAATATGCATATTCTGGGGCTTGTGAAGTTAGTGTAAAGCCTGGCGAAGTGTTACTGATAATGAGTAATTCTTTAGATTATAAAGTTGGCGCATTCAGTTCTTGTAGTAGTATGTTTAGTATTGATCCTGATCTAAAATCCAAAACTAATTACAGTCTAACCTACTACACCAATTATTTTTCTGTGCTGGATAAAGTTAAAGCAATGAATTTGCCTTATGAATTCAGTCTTTGGCGTAATGGGATAATTCTAGATAAAGAAGCTAAAACAATTACCAACTATTTTAATGCTTTCAAGCTTCCCAAAAACAAAAACAGATTTGGAGTTTTCCTATTTGACTTAGACAAAAATGGCTGGGTAAAAACGATTGATGTCGTTTATATGAAACAAAAAAAGCTTGATCCAAAAATAATTGAGCAAATGAAAAAAAGTATCTTGATTTACGATGAAAACGAAACGCCAGCTAATAAAAAGTATCTTGTTTTTATTGATTTTAATAAAGATTTAACTGCAGAGATTAATGGTTTCCAGCAACTCCCCTAACCTGCAAAATCGTTAAGCATATCAATACTTGGCACAAAATACAGAGTCCCAGTTTTTGCCGTGCTAAAGTCTAAAATCCTGTCATAATTGCCCTTCGGCTCTCCTACAAACATCCTAGTTAACATCTTATGAAAACTAACAAAATAGAAAAATGGAAAATCATATTTTATTTATTTGCTTTTCCACCAATAGCATTTATATTTTTTTTATATCTTTTTTATTTCCATGCGACTTTTAAATTAGGTTTTTTTCCAACCTATGGTAATCCCGATCCAAAACAACTCGATTTCTATCAAATATACCAACCTATTATTATAGCCTTTGGAGACGTATGGTTAATATCCTTAATTATTTGGATTCCTTTAGTTTTAATTTACTTAATTATCTATAAAAAAAGAACTGAGTGGAAACCTGTAATTGTTTGTGTTGCTTCTAATTTGATGGCTTTTTTAACACTCTTCACGAATGTGATAGAATGGTTTGCCGATTAAAATTTGCTTTTATTATTATTCAATACAACTCCCCTAACCTGCAAAATCGTTAAGCATATCAATACTTGGTACAAAATACAAAGTCCCAGTTTTTGCCGTGCTAAAGTCTAAAATCCTGTCATAATTGCCCTTCGGCTCTCCTACAAACATCCTAGTCAACATCTCTTTAACGGTGCTAAAACTACTAGCGTAAGCGATAAAGTAAGTCCCCATTTCGTTATTGGCTACATTCCCGAATGGCATATTATCGCGCACAATCTTCTTATCATCACCAACATTAGCCAAGGCCGAATGCGAGTTGCTAGGTTTAACATCGTCAGTCATTTCGATGTCTTGTTGCTTAGATCTTCCAATAACTTTCTCTTGTTCTGTCACTGGCAAGGCACGCCAAGCAGACATATCGTGGATATATTTCTGTACAAAAAGATAGCTGCATCCTTCATAGGCCTTATCCTCTTTACCGATAAGTCCAAAGTGTGCACGCTTCTCACCTTGCGGATTTTCGGTGCCATCTACAAACCCCAAAATACTACGGCCATCCCAATATCGGAAACCATGCACTTCTTCTATACAATCTGCAACAGGTGTTAAGAAGTCTGACAGAATAGTCGCCATATCAATACAATAGCTGTACATCTCACTTCGGATATGGAAATGTAGATCGCCATCCGTTGCAACTGCTGTATGCTTCTCTCCCACTATGGCTTCAAAATCCGCTAACTCCTTGGGAGGTGGCGTCGTTAGACCAAGTCGATTCCAAGCTTTTCGGCTAATCCCCATCACGATATTAGATTTAGCATTTGGGAATCTAGTTGCAGATGAGTTGTCAAGATTAACAATCAATGCACAAATTCTTTGGAAAACCTCATCAACTTTATCACTTGTTGAGAATTTCCATACCATAAATATTGTATTCTTATTTGGCGTATCTAGGACATCTTGGGTCTGTGCACTCATGCTTTTATATTTGTAACCAAATATACTAAAACAATCGTTTTTACACTAAATTCTAACACTATTAATTGGGCTTAAATAATCTTAGTTCGGGATAAGAAAATTAACGTCAGTTCGAGTAGATTTCGCAGAAATCGTATCGAGAACTTTTTAAATATTAATGAAGACTAAACTTCTCAATACAAAATTTTTAAGATTTTTACTCTAAGTGACGACTCGTATAAAGAAAAGTGTTTTATCCAGAGCTGACGTTAGTTAATATTAAAACTAAGATATTACAAGCTTGACAGATTATTTTGTCATTAAAATAAGTGTGATGTAAGGATTTTAATTAACTTCGTTCAAAGCTTAATAATTGATGCTAGAATGAACGATAAAAATAACGAACGCGTTTTCAAAATGTCATTTGCCAGTGTATATCCACACTATGTTACCAAGATCGAAAAGAAAAATCGTAGCGTCGAAGAGCTTCATCAGGTTATTTTTTGGTTAACGGGTTACAACGATGACCAACTTAAAAACATTATAGAAGACAACATCAACTTCCGTGACTTTTTTGATAACGCACCTCAGCTTAATCCCAATGTCAATTTAATAAAAGGTGTTATATGCGGTTATCGTGTCGAAGATATAGAAGACCCGCTGATGCAGAAGATACGTTACCTCGACAAGTTGGTGGACGAACTGGCTAAAGGAAAAAACATGGACAAAATATTGAGAAGTTAAATACATTTAAAATCTCGAGTTTAAGGTTAAACATTAAACTTTAGACTCGAAACATAATAAAAATAATTATATGAAAAGAGTTACAGGCATTGGAGGATTATTCTTCAAATGCAAAGATCCAGAAGCAGTTAAAGCTTGGTATCAAAAACATCTAGGTTTCCCAGTTAACCAATGGGGATGCACTTTCGAGTACGATCCTAAAGCCGAAGATGCAAAAGCAAGTGCGATACAATGGAGTCCTTTCAAGGACGATACGCAGTACTTCTCCCCTTCGGACAAGCCCTATATGTTCAATTATACCGTGGACGATTTGGTGGCTTTGGTGGAAGAACTTAAAAAAGAAGGTGTAACCATCCTAGACGACATCGCCGAATATGAGTATGGCAAATTTGTACACATCCTCGATTGCGAAAACAATAAAATAGAACTTTGGGAACCTGCCTAGATAAAGTTTTACAAAATGAAAAAGCAAGTACTGTATTCTAACACTTGCTTTTTTTATTTTCAATTAGTATTATTTTTCATAGAAGTCAAACTATTCTAAAATATCGGTCTCACCAAAAGTAAACTCTGTAAATTCAGTTGATGTATAGTGGATGAGACCTTCTTTTATTATAAAGTACAGAAGAAGGCATAAATTTTTGAATTTTTGTAAGAGCTCTTTTATTTTTTTAATTGATTGGTTTCTAGTAAATATATTGCTAATGTTGAAGCAGAACCAACTGCTAATTTTGCGTGACGAGGTTGGAGTCCAATAAATTTTCCATTTTTTCCATGACCACTTCCAAATTCATTTCTTATTTCTGCAATTCCTTGTACTACTGATGATAAACTCCCTAATATTTGTTTTATAGATGACGATGCTTTTGCTTCATTAGAAATATCTTCTGGTGTTAATTTCAATAATTTAGTTGTTGCTTTCATTAACTTGGTCAAATCCCAGTTTTTGTCATATTCCAAATCTCTTTCTTCAAAAATTGATTTACAACAAGTTTCAATTAATTCTTTAGCAACACCGATTGCAACATGCGGAGAATTTTCAATCGATGATTCCATTAAATTAATTTGTTGTGTTACATACTCCGCATCAAACATTTGCTTTATTTGACCACCTCTTTTTTCAATTGTTTCTTTACCAACTAGTATTTGTCTTCCGATAAATATTTGTTTTCCTGATATTTTCAATTTTTCTACTATTTGAAATCCATCAATTTTTAAATTTTCATTAAATATTTGTAGTAATTTAATTGTTTCAGACGAATCATTTCTGACAATTGGATGAATCATTTCACACAAGAAATTCAAAAAAATTGAATCATCACAATTTAATAAATCAAAACGTTTATCACTAAATATCCAGTTATCCTCCCAATCATATGGATTATTTATTCTATGTTGCCAGATATCTCCTAATGCATTATCATATCTAATATCATATGAAGGCATTTCTTCTAAATCAAAAATTCGTGATAAGAAGTCCGTTTCTTCTAATCTTCCAGACCACCAAAAATCTTCAACCTGAATAAAATCAAAAATATTTCGTCTTGTAAGTGGTGATATTCTATTAGGCATAATGGTTTTATAAAACTGGTTTTAATTGCAAAGTATCTGTTCTTGCTTAGACCGCAATGAAAATACAAATTTATACTTCTTTTTATAAGTTTTACACTTTTGTCTTCATATATAATTTGAATATCTTCAATATAAGTCAAGATATTTACTAATTTCACATGTTTTAGCATTAGCAATAATCCTCTCTTATTCGTAAAAAGCCACATTTTTGTGAACAAAAGTCGAAGTACATACGAAGCATTACCGAAGCAGAATGACAGCATAACAGAACAATACGCCTACCTCATGCGACAGTCTTGCGACATATACGCGGCATAAAGGCGACATAGATGCGGTAAAGATTTAGGAATAAATAAGAGATTTTTAATAAAATAAGCCAACTTATTCTAGAAAAAGAATTATCTTTAGTTAGCTGAAGTTTAACAAGTTAAAGATAAGTATTATGGCACAATCTGACAACTTTTTTAACCTAAAAGGTAAGCTTGGCAACCTCATCTTTTGCGTTCGTAATGGTAAGACTTATGTTAAGCCTTATTCTGGCGGATTTGTGAATGGCAACTCGCAGGCGCATCCCAATGTAAAGGCTTCTCAGTCCAAGTTCTCCGAAGTTGCACACTTTATCGGGAATTTTAAGAAAGCCATACTGCCACTACTTTGGCGACAAAAAGATGGCAGCTTCCACAATCAGTTGGTATCGTTATTCTACAATATCAAACGTCACTTTCCCGATGACAGCTTGTATAACAGTCTCAAACGCCCTGAGACTCTTAAGTTCTTAAAACAAGAATCTTTTAATAAACATCACAAACTTCCTGCCCATGCAGTCTATTTTGATGCCGAACACAATCGTTTAGAGATTAAAACCTATCTCCTCAAAAGTTTTGAAAAAAAATATCCCCACGCCCTACTAGAAGTTGCTTTTTGCTGGCTCGAGATAAAGCCCGATACTGGTGTTATCCCACATAACATCCAAACGCAGATGCTGGAGGTTAACTACCAAGATCCGTCTAATATCGAAAAAATAGAGCTTGCACCTCAGCCATCCGATCCAGATGCTATCCATTGGCCATTTGTATGTCTTAGTCTATTAGACCAAAACGATGCCTTGCTTCGCATCCATCATCCGCAACAAAGTATGTGGGCTGGCGTGGTTTAGCTAAAGGCTATTTTTGTATTTTTGCTCGTATGAAAGGGACATTATACCTATTTATCGCCATCGCTTTCGAAATTGTTGCGACGACCTACCTCAAAAAATCTGAGGAGTTTACCAAGCTCGTGCCTTCCATTGTAACAGTTGTTGGTTATGGGGTGGCATTTTACTTCTTAAGTCTTTCTCTGCGGACTATTCCTGTTGGTATAGCCTATGCGATTTGGTCAGGTGTTGGTATTGTGCTTATAACTTTGGTGGGGATATTGGTGTTTAAACAAACGCCCGATTTACCAGCTATTATAGGTCTTTTATTTATCATTATCGGTGTCGCGATTATCAATATTTTCTCGAAGATGAATGCGCATTAGGACCTGTTTTGTACTATAAATATTAAAGTCGATTTAATATTTTTAATTATGTATTAGATGCATCAATTATAATAAAGCAGATGGATATTAATAGTAATAATTATCAATAGGTGTAATATGTTGATTTTTAAGCATTTATTTAAGCTTAGTTTTTATAAAACTTTATGTATTTAGAATTAAAAAATAATCTACTAATTATAGTTTCTTTTTAATATTAAAATTTGTTAAGTATTCTAAAGACATTATCTTTTTCTCTATTTTTAGACATATAACAAAGACTGTATTTCACCGTTTGTAATGACAGTAACAAATCTCTAAAAATAAAAAATGAAAAAGTTTATAAAAAGCATCGTTTTATCAGGATTCGCTCTTATTAGTATTGGTTGTAACACTCAAAAAATAGAAACATTCGCTCCGAAAGTTCTTTATAAATCAGATGATTTAATTATTACTCAAGTTTCTCCAAATGCTTTTCAACACACCTCTTATAAGCAAACTGATACTTGGGGAAAAGTACCTTGTAATGGACTATTTGTGAAAGATAAAGACGAAGCAATTGTGTATGATACGCCAACCACCAACCCAACTTCTGAAGAACTTATCCAATGGATAACGGACAATCTACACACCAAAATAAAAGCGGTCGTTCCTACGCACTTTCATGACGATTGCCTTGGCGGTCTCAAAGCTTTTCACAATCATCAAATAGCATCTTATGCCAGTACAAAGACCATAGAGCTAGCAAAAGAGAATCACTATGAAGTGCCACAAAATGCTATTATAGATTCAATTAGTCTTAAAGTGGGTAACAAAACAAGTACTGCAAAATACTTTGGAGAAGGTCACACCAAAGATAATATTGTAGGCTACTTCCCTAGCGAGAATGTCATGTTTGGCGGTTGTCTCATTAAAGAACTAGATGCTAACAAAGGTTATCTAGGCGATGCTAATGTTGATGCATGGTCCAACACTGTCGAAAAAGTACGTGCACAATATCCTGATGTAAAGGTCGTGATACCTGGTCATGGCGATTTCGGAGACAAAAAACTACTTGACTATACGATTAATCTATTTAAAGTGAAATAAAATAAAACCTTGGATTATAAGACTTATCATGACATCGTAAGAACTTTATATAACCAAATAAGACTATACAATAAGTCTATATTACCATAAAATACCAAACTAATGACAGATATTAACTATCAGCTAAAATTTCCTATTGGAGAATTCGTAAAACCTGATGCAATAGACGAGCATCAAATTAAAATTTGGATTAACACGATTAAAAACTTTCCAGCGAAGATAAAAGCAGAAACCTCTAACCTATCAGACAACGAGTTAGAAAAAACTTATAGACCTAATGGCTGGACAATAAGACAAGTTGTTAACCACTGCGCAGATAGCCACATGAATAGCCTGATAAGATTTAAACTCGCTTTAACCGAAAATACACCAACAATAAAAGCCTATCGAGAAGATGCTTGGGCAGAATTATCCGATTCTAAGCACTTCCCTATAGACAGTTCTATCAAAATCCTAGAAGGCATCCACGATAGATGGACCAATCTACTAGAAAACTTAACCGAAGAAGAATTGCAAAAAGATTTTAGACATCCCGAATCTGGAGAGATTATCTCACTAAAAACTAATATCGGCATTTACGCTTGGCATTGTGACCACCATTTGCAACATATCATTAATGCAAAAAAGAAGGTTTAATTTTAAAACTTATTAAAAAACGAAAAATGCGAAATCCTCTGGTCATATTTTTTGGTATTACCTTCTTAATTAACCTGAGTTCGGGATAAGAAGATTAACGTCAGTTTGAGTGGTTTTCGCAGAAAACTGTATCGAAAACAAGTTAATTTTCTTATCATTAAAACTTCTCGATACAAAATCTTTCAGATTTTTACACGAAGTGACGCCTCGTATAAATAAAAATGCTTTATCCCGAACTGACGTTAATTATTTTAATGTTTCATATTCTTCCATTCTTTATTTAGCATTTGATCACAGAATTGATTCCGAAAAAATCAAAAAGATTAAACTAGGCATGTCGGCTAAAGAAGTCACTTCAATATTGGGACAACCACTTGATATTAAAGATAAATACCTCAAAGATGGTAAAACATATACCTACACCCAACCTATTGACTATGCAATGACCTATCCTATGCTTTGGGTTCATTTTGACTTAGAAAACAAAGTCAATTGTGTATTTGCTAAAGAGTATATATTTTGGGGTACGGATGACGAAGTCATTTACGCTATTGATGAAAATCACAACTATAAACATCCAGATACAACTCGAATAGACTCTATTTTTAGATAAAACCTTTACAGGTAAAAATCTATAAAACTAAAGCATCTAGAACTTCTAGATGCTTTTTTATATGCTTAAGGATGACTTTTAGTATCAGTAGTTTTCTTGATTCCAAACTTTACTTTTTGATATCTCTGATAGCTAAATACTTTTTCCTGTTCATTTACAAGACTCGAATCTGAGCTGTACTTCCAAGAATTGCTAATAATTGGGATGGTGTCGTTTTTAGAAATATGAAGTTGAACAGCCATTTTGGGAGCTAAATTATCTTGAGCCAAATTCTGATTGGAGTCGAACATCAAGAAAACTTTCTTTTCCTTACTATCATACTTATAAGAACCTTGATAATGACGTGTCCAATAGGCGCCGCCAGAATACCACTCGGTATATTCAAAACGATTTTTTGAAAAAAACTTCCAAATCTTTCCAGCACCAATGCTTGGTGCAATTTCGCGACCATAAGTCCATTCTTGCCCTTCCAACGAGCTAGAATCCTCAGGCTTAACTGGTGAAACACAAGAATTACCCATGACTAAGATTATTAATATGCTTAAGCTATTTCTAAGATACATCATCAGATTTTACTTTATTATTACAATTATCGCTTTAGGTTTCTATGTTACCAATCAATGCAAATTGCTTGCTTAACAGATTTAAAAATAAGGATTAAAATGTTTTATTTATACATTTTGAATTAAAATATATTGTTATCGTGGGTTGCTTGTAAAGAATTGTTTACTTTAGAGAAAAACAAAATGAGACTTTTATCGCTATTCATATTATCGTTTTCTGTGTTTGCTTGCACCGATACCAAAAAGTCCTTTATTGAAGCAATTAGCGACAAAAATCCTGTCGATCCTTCTTGTGACTGCCAATATTTTAAAGAGCAAAATATGCCACTTTATGCCACAAATATTGCAGCGAATCAAAAAAATATCAACTTTAATTGTGCACAAATAGAAGTTGCTATCGCCGAAAAAATAGATGTTAACGGCGTGCCACAAGGTTGCGAATATTTTTACACTTTACAATGTGTCTCATCGAAATCTCAACAATTGATTTTAGCTGATCAGTTTAGGTATAACAAAAATGAAAAAACATCTTCTACACAATCTGATTTTTATAAAGATTTAAAAGAAAACCCAAAAGCTATTTTTGAATTTAGCCTCAATGCACAAAATCAAATTATCGAAATTGAAAAATTAGAATTATGAAAATAATCCTTTGCTTAATATTAATTTCAGGGATGGCCAGTGCGCAACAATCTTCCAAAGGTCAAAATAAAGAAAGTCTTTTTAAACTAAATATTATTAAAGGAAAAAACAATGTCGTCATTACACCTCCTAGAAGTTCTGATTTCACATTCCCAGAAGATGCTTCAAAGGCAGATTTGATAAAAAGTATGGACTTCAATGCGGATGGGAAAAAAGATGTTTTGATAAACTTTGGCGCTTGCGGAACTGGCGGTTGTATGGCAGGATTATTCCTGAATAAAAGTAACAAGTTCTACAGTTTAGCTTTCTTTGATTACATTAAAAACCCTGAATTTATCAAGTCTAAAAGCGGACAAATTACCATAAAATCTAGTCAAGAAGTTGAAGCTTACAATCCTTCAAAACTTGAAGTCTCCATTTATAAATACGATTCGAAAACATCTATTTATAAATTAGTTTCCAAAAAAATTGAAGTCGATAATTAAAGTATTTTTGATGTTTTTAGAAGTTTCTAAAATGCTTGTTTCATTAAAATCTTAACTAAAAATAGGCTTTTAAACTCAATAAAACTTTCTGTTATTAGATCTTAATTCATAAAAAATGAACCTATCCTTTTTTGATTTAATTATTAAAAAAAATCCAAAAATGTTCGTACTAAACCTGTGAAGCTTTATAGTCTTAATGAAAATGATAGTATTTTTGTTTACAATTACGAAGATAAAATGTAATTTATAATTCTCTAAAATAATTTGATTCTTAATTTTATAAACCATTATTAAAATTCCAACTTCTTTGAAAAAACTTTCACTCCTTTTTAGCTTGCTAATTGCAACAACGCTTTTTGCTCAGAAGACTTATGTGTTTTTTGGTTCCTTCAATTGGGATAAAACCAAACCCGGAATCTACGTTTACGAACTCAATCCCAAAACGGGAAAACTAAAAAAAGTAAGCACAACAAGAGGCATTAAAAACCCATCTTACCTCACATTATCTCCGGATGGTAAATTTATTTTTGCTTGTACGGACACCAAAACTGAAAATGACGGCTCCGTAAGTAGTTTCGAATTTAATCTGGAAAATAAATCTTTAAGCTATATCAATTCACAAAAAAGTGGCGGCGAAAATCCTGTTTATTTAACAGTTCACAAAAATGGAAAATGGCTTGTAAATGGTAATTATACAGAAGGAAGTGCGTCAGTCTACCCTATTTCGGAAACTGGATTCATCAGTCCTTTCGTTCAAAATTTTCAATTTTCGGAAGGAAGTATCAATACAAAACGTCAAGATCGCGCACATATTCATTCGACGGTTTTCTCGCCAGATTTCGATTATGTTTTTATGCCTGATTTAGGTGCTGATAAAATTAGAATTTTTAAATTTGATAGTGATAAAAAAGAGCCATTATTAGAAGCTGAACCTAATTTTAGTCAATCTGTTTTGGGGAGCGGTCCAAGACATTTTACATTTCATCCAAATGGAAAATTTGCGTATTGTATCGAAGAAATGGGCGGCGCTGTAAGCGTTTATGACTATCAAAATGGTCAATTAAGAATTCTACAGAGAATCTTCACACATCCCGAAAACCAAGAAGGCGATTTCGAAAGCTCAGATATTCATATTTCGCCTGATGGTAAATTTCTATATGCCACCAATCGCGGCACAGAAAATAATATTGCTATTTTTTCAATTAACGAAGATGGAAAATTAAAAAATGTCGGCTATCAATCAACTTTTGGAAAACATCCAAGAATTTTCGCAATTGATAAAAATGGTGAATTTCTAATTGCAACAAATGTCCAAACTAGTAATGCAACTGTTTTTAAAAGAAATAAAGAAACTGGACTTTTAAAGAAAATATCTAAAATAAGAGGGCTGAAAAATGTGTCGTGCGTGCAAATTAAAACTTATTATTAAATTAATTCAATACCTTCTCAAAAGCCTTTCTAACGCCACCTCCAACAAAAACTTCACCGCAATATTGGTAACCTAACTTGTCCATAATACGAAGCATTGCAAGGTTATCAAAATTGGTATCCACTTTCACACTGAAAATATTTTTAGACTTCGCAAGCGCTTCAACTTCGTTAAAGAATCGAGTGGCAATGCCCATTCCTTTCGAACGTTCAGCCGCCGCAACGCGATGTATCACGACATAATCACCGTTGGTCAACCACGCTCCTTGAATGTCGTTGTAAGCAGGCTCAATACCGAAAATCGCCGCACCATAAGCCAAGATTCCGTGCTCGTCTTCAATGATATAAGCGGAGCCGGTTTCTAAATCTTCAGTAATGGAATCCTGATTTGGGTAACCATTTTGCCATTGCGCACTGCCGTCATTTTTCCGACTTTGAATGGCGAATTGTAAGATTTCCCAAATCTCATCAATATCTTGGTATGTCGCTTTTCTAAAATTCATCACATGTAAAATTATTTACAATATTTCTCAACCTTCTCCTCCAAATCCTCCAAATTAAAGGGCTTCGCGATGAAATCATCTGCCTGAGCTTCTTTCGCAAGAGCCGAAATATCATTATTGGCGGTCACGTAAATAACGGGAATTGATTTAAATTCGTCATGAGATTTCAAAAGTTTGGTAGCTTCGACACCACCGATATTCGGAATCCAGTTATCCATAAGGATGACGTTGGGTTGAAACTCCGCAACTTTTTCGATGATATCGTGCGAGGTTTCGGAAATTTTCACCTCGTAACCAGCATCTTCAAAAATGATGCTCACCACCTCCAAAATAATGGCATCATCGTCAAAAATTAGTATTTTTTTCTTACTCATTTTCTTTATTTTCAAAAATATATCTTGTTGTACAATACGTCAATTCGAGTAAAATTCTGATCAGAATTTGTATCGAGAATTTATTTTTTATATTTAATTTCTCGATATATTTTTCTTCGCTTCGCTCCAAAAAACACTCGAAATGACGTCCGTTCTTTTTAATTCTTCAACTTATTAATTTTCCCAGCCAAGTCTTTCGGATCAAAAACACAATCGTAATCCACTTGCGCCATTGCATGTTTCGGCATATAATCCACTTCTGCGGTTTCTGGATTTTGAATCCAAACTTCACCGCCATTACGCTTAACATATTCTAAACCTTCCACACCATCGGCATTGGCGCCAGAAAGTAAAATCGCGACCGCATTTTTTCCAAATAGTTCAGCAACAGATTTAAAAGTTACATCAATAGATGGGCGCGAATAATTCACCTTTTCTGAGGCATCCAAAGATACTCTATTTTTAGATTCGAAAAGCATGTGATAATCGCCTGGTACAACATACATTTTATTGATTTCGATTTCCGTTTTGTCTTCAATTTCGAGGACTTCCATTTCTAAAAATTGTTGCAGCAAATACGGCAAAACGTTGGTTGCTTGTGCTTTTCGATGAACAACAATGATTATCGGAAATCCAAGATCAGAATCCAAAGATTTAATCATGTCGAGAATGACCTGCAAACTTCCTGCAGAGCCACCTATAACTACGATTTCCGTCTTTTTGTTGTTCATTTTTATTGAAGATTTTTAAACGCAAGGATAAACAAAGTTACTTCAACAATTTAATTTTTTGCAAGTAAAACAAAGACGTTTCACTTCTTTTCTGAAATACAATTTTCTCTAATAGATAAGCGAAGCAGCTTAGTTTAGCTTTAAAGCATTCTAAAATTTTAAATATTGTTTTTCTTTGCGTTTTATCGATTTAAAATTTATCTTAATGATGTTCCACTTTTTTCCAGATTTTTTGATCATCCACTTGGTTGTAGTTTTTATCCAAATTTGAAAACCTTAACGTTTCCTTGGAACCCAACGCCAAATAGCCCAAATTCTCCAAACTTTCATCAAACAATTTGAAAACGCGCTCTTGCAAAGTCTTATCAAAATAGATCAAAACATTGCGACAAATAATCAACTGAAAACTGTTAAAAGACGAATCTGAAACTAAATTATGTGTCGATAAAATCAGTTTTTCTTTTAAACTTGAATCAAATCGCACACTGTCGTAATTCGCTGTATAATAATCGGAGAACTCTTTTTTGCCGCCCGAAAGAATGTAATTTTCGGTGTATAATTTCATTTGTTGGATAGGGAAAACGCCTGCTCTGGCTTTCTCTAAAACCGATGGATTGATGTCTGTTCCGTAAATCAAACATTTGTGATACAAACCTGCTTCCTTCAACAAAATAGCGATGGAATAAGCTTCTTCGCCCGTTGAGCATCCAGCCACCCAAATCCGAATCAGCGGATACGTACCCAATTGTGGCAAAATATCTTCACGCAAAGCCTTGAAAAAACTGGGATCACGAAACATTTCGGTAACGTTTACGGTGATTTCTTCCACAAAACGCTTCAAATATTCGGGATCGTTCATCACCGTGTAACGCAATTCGGCGTAACTCGTAAAGCGATCGATCAAACAAATGCGATTGATACGACGTTTGAACGAGGCACGACTATACTGCGAAAAGTCGTAACCATACAATTCGTGGACATCTTTAATCAGATATTCAACCTCTTCATCTTTTACAATACTCGGTTCTAACATCAAAATAGTTTTTCCATGGCGTTCATCAAAACATCAACGTTTATGGGCTTCGAGACGTAATCTTGTGCTCCTGCATCCAAACATTTTTGCTTGTCTTCGGGCATCGCTTGCGCCGTTACCGCGATAATCGGAATTTGCTTAATATCCTCCGATTTTCTGATGATTTTCGTAGCTTCATAACCGTCCATTTCGGGCATCATCATGTCCATCAATACGACATCAAAATCGTTTTGAGATTTCAACATTTGGATGGCTTCTTGCGCCGAAGTCGAACTTTCCAATTGAAAACCTCTCGATTTTAGCGTGAGTTTTAGGGCAAATATGTTGCGTGGATCGTCGTCCACGATGAGCACTTTCTTATTCATAATTCTAAAAGCAAATTAACTTTCGTACATCCAAACGCGGAGTAACGATAACAATTGGTCGGTATCCACGGGCTTCGAAATATAGTCGGAAGCGCCAGCTTCAATACATTTTTCGCGTTCGCCAATCATGGATTTTGCCGTAATGGCAATCACCGGAAGTCGCATGTATTTTGGTTGTTTTCGGATTTCGCGGATGGTTTCGTAGCCGTCCATTTCAGGCATCATCATATCCATTAAAACCACGTCTATATCGGGGTTTGCAGCCATTTGTTCTAAGGCTTGCTTGCCGTCCATCGCCAAAACAACTTCCACCTTATATTTTTCTAAAACTTTGGTGAGCGAGAAAATGTTGCGAACATCATCATCGGTAATTAAGATTTTTTTACCACTCAAAACTTCTGTCAACGAGCCAAGCGTAGAGTTTTTTCTGTTTTCTTCGGTGCTGTTTTTTTCTTCCACTAAATGTAAAAACAAGCCAACTTCATCCAAAATCCTTTGATACGAATGCGCCGTTTTCACTACGATAGAATCGGCGTATTGCTTGATTTTCAACTCCTCAGATTTCGATAAACTACGATCAATAAAGATAATAATCGGTAGATTTTCTAAACCTTCATGTCTTTTTATCGTTTCAATAATTGAATATTCTTCACCACGCGAATTTTCAACATTCAAAATCACGCAATCTACGTTCTGATCGATGAAAGCCGACACACAATCCTCCGCTTTTTCTTCCACAGAAGCCGAAATATTAAAGTTGCTCAAAAAGTACGAAAGTGCCGTTGCATGTTTCGCATTTTCCTCTACAATAAGCACTTTTTGAAGGGTTTTACTAAGAGCTTCTTCAATTTTTTTGAAAACATCCGCCATTTGTTCCAACGCCATCGGTTTGTTGATGAAATCAATCGCACCTTTCATCAAACTTTCCTTTTTCACGTGAAGTGACGACATCATGTGCACCGGAATATGCTTGGTTTGAAGGTTTCCTTTCAATTCGTCCATCACTTGCCAACCGTCTTTTACAGGAAGTTGAACATCTAATAAAATCGCTGACGGACGGTATTTTAACGCAGCAGGAAGCGCGTAATCGCCACGAACCATCGCTATTGCTTTGTAATTTTGAGTATGTGCGTATTTCACCAAAGCTTTTGCGAAATTAACGTCATCTTCAACAATCAAAATCACTTTATCGTCTTTTGCGATGGAATCTCGATCGTCCGGAACATCTTCTGGAATGCCCAAAATCTCGATTGGAGCAGGCAATTCGTCGTCTTCAAACGCGATAATTTCTTTGATTTCTTGAACGTCTTCTTGAATGGTTTCAATTAAATCCTGTTCCTTATTCACGTATTCCACCTTCAATTTTGAAGTCATCGGAATCACCAAACTAAACTCCGAACCTTCATCCACTTTCGAAGTCAAATGAAGTTCGCCGCCCAATAATTTTGCAATTTCGCGACTGATGGAAAGTCCAAGTCCAGTTCCGCCAAACTTACGTCTGGTAGAACCATCCGCTTGTTGAAACGCCTCGAAAATAATACGTTGTTTATCTTCTGGAATCCCAATTCCCGTATCTTTCACAGAGAAAATAACAAATCCTTTTTGTGTAGGATTTTTCTTAATACTTAAACTAATGCTGCCTTTAGACGTGAATTTCAGGGCGTTTGACATTAAATTTCTCAAAACCTGATCGACACGAAGTCTGTCGGTTTCGATGGTTTGACTTAAATCTGAATCAATATTAATATTGAAATCCAAACCTTTTTCTTGCATCATTGGATTGAACAAATTGCGTAAATCCTTCACCACATCTTCGATTGGAACGTGTTGATATTCCAAATTCATTTTACCAGACTCGATTTTTGCTAAATCTAAAATCTCGTCAATCAACGTCAATAAACTACTTCCAGAACTTTGAATCACTTTTGCAGATTCAATTTGATCTTCGGTTAAATTATCGTCTGGATCTTCCGCCATCAAACGAGAAAGCAATAAAATTGAATTCAACGGCGTTCGCAATTCGTGCGACATATTCGCCAAAAATTCCGACTTATATTTCGTGCTTAACGCCAATTCTTCAGCCTTTTTCTGAATTTCAATATTACGTTCTGCGATCAAATGATTTTTCTCTTCCAATAACTTCGAACGCTCTTCCAATTCGGCATTGGTTTGCATTAATTCTTCCTGCTGAACACGTAATTCTTCTTCCGAAGCTTGCAATTTTTGGGTTTGAGCTTCCAATTCGGTATTCAAATTCTCTAATTCCGAATGCTGAACTTGCAATTCCTCCGACTGCGCCTGAGTTTCTTCCAATAATTTTTGCTCTTTTTCGCGACCTCTTGCCGCACTTAACGCAATCCCAAGAATTCGGCAACTTTCTGCAAAGAAATCAACATCTTCTTCTTGGAAATTGTTACCAGAATTTAATTCAACAATTCCAATAGCTTGTCGACCAACCATAATCGGAACCAACAAAATTCCGTTAATATGCAACTTGCTGCTCGCAAAACTTGCCACCACATCTTTCTCTAAAATATCATTATAAACACGGGGTTTTTTCTGCACAAAAACTTGTCCAACCATGCCTTCACCTTGATTGAAATGATTTTTCATGGAACTTTCTAAACCATACGAACTTTCAAGTTTTAGCACGTCATCATTCAATAAATAAAGTGCACCACTGATGCAATTTCCGTACTCCACCAAATGCGTCAAAGCCTTTGCAGTAATCTCTTTTATGGATTTATTCCCAACCAAAGATTCGTTGAGAACGGCCAAACCTTTTTGTCTCCAATCGCTTTTATTAATGGTCTCAAAAGAGGTTTTCAAGGAATCGGTCATGTGATTCAAGGAACCAACCAAAACACCCAAATCATCCTCTTCATCGGCGGTTGCTCTTTGACTATAATCACCATTCGCAACTGAATTTGCAATCTTTTGAATCGCCAAAACACGCGCCGTCATTTGCTCATCTTTTAAAACCAAGGCTTTTTCTAATTTGTCACGGCGAAGAATATCACTTCGAAGTTTAAAATAAAGAAAAGCTGTAATCCCAATCGCGCCAAGCGACGAAAATAGAAGGAAAATCTTGGTGATCAACGCAGATTCTTTAAGATCGACATTTTTAAGTTCTAAAACATCTTCTTCATGCTTCACAAAATCAGCCACCAATTTGCGACTTTTGTCCATGTAGAACTTGCTACGAAGCATATCGGATTGCGAAACATCCACATTTTGACGCTTCTTGTCAATCATACTTTGCAAAACCCCGATACGGCTCTGCACCGAACTTTGAAGACTGTCAACTCGATCATTTTGGATTTTATCGTCGTTACCTAAATCTTTTAAACGCGCAATCGCCTTCGGAAATTCTTCCAAACCACGATTATAAGGCTCCAAAAACTCTTCTTTACCCGTTATTTGAAAGCCTCGATTTCCTGTTTCAGCGTCTAAAAGTGCCACCAAAACATCTTTTATCGCGGTTATTGATCGTCTGGAATTGGATAAACTTTCGCGGTTTTCCATTTGTTTTTGAATGCTTAAATACGATGCAATTGAGGTCGCAATAAGCAACAAAAGCGACATTCCGACGCCAAATTGTAGATTTCTGATTGTTTTTCCTGCCATAAATTTACTTTATTGGTAAGGTGAAATAAAAAGTTGATCCCTCATCAATAATGCTGGAAAGACCTATGCTTCCGCCATGTTGCTTGATGATTTCTGCACAAATATAAAGTCCAATTCCCATACCTTGAAATTGCAGGGAAGACTCTTCAACACGATAAAATTTATTAAAAACCGCATCTTGCTTATACTCGGGAATCCCGATTCCGAAGTCGGTTACACTTATTTTAACATCGTTTTCATCCACAGAAGTGGTTACGATAACTTTGTTGTTTTTCGGTGAATATTTTATGGCGTTGGTTAAGAAATTGATTAAAACTTGCTCCACACGAATCGCGTCAAACGGCATTAAAAAATCTGGTTTTTGACCGTGTCTTTCGATGCTTACACTGTTTTCATCATGAGTTTGAATAATCGTTTCAATTGCGTTATGGATAATTTCTTCCAAATTGGTTGGCTGCAAATTCATCTTCAATTTTCCGTTTTCGATTTTGGAAACATCGAGCAAATCGGTGATCAAATTATTCAGTTTATCAATTTGATCCTGAACTTTTGCCACGTAATTGGCTTCAGGACTTTCTTTGTCTAATTTTAACTTACGATCCAAAAGCTGAACATAAGCTTTAATGCTTGTTAACGGCGTTTTCAGTTCGTGACTTGCGATACTCAAAAATTCGTCTTTTTCTTTCTCAACCCTTTTTTGATCGTTGATATCGGTGAATGTTCCCACCCAATTTTTCGCTTCCGAATTTTCTAAAATCGGCGACATCCTCAACAAATGATACCGGTATTCGCCCGTTTCGATATTTTTAATTCGAGCCTCAAGTGCGATGGCTTCTAGGTTTTCTCGTTGACGACCAAATTCATCCACCAAATCTTTATCATCGGGATGAATTTCTGGAAAGGTTTTATCCGACTTCGAATATTGGAACCATCTTCGGTTTACGAATTCAATTTCGCCCGTATTGCTCAGTGTAAAAGCAATTTGAGGAAGCGCTTCCAACATTTGCTGGAAATGGTCGAGCTGTGATTTCATCGCTACTTGCGTTTCACGACGACCTTTTACTTCAAGTTCCAGACTTTGCTTGGTTTTCTTCAACTCCGCATTTTGCCCTTGAATATTGTAGTAGGTTTTCACCTTCAACATCAAAATATCTGGATCGATAGGCTTGGTCACATAATCGATTCCGCCAGAAGCGTAACCCTTTGTAATAAAGCGTTTGTCGGTGTTCACGGCGGAAAGAAAAATAATCGGAATTTCTTTGGTTTTGCTATAACCAGCAAAAGTTTCGGCAACCTCGAAACCATCCATGTCGGGCATTTGAACATCCAAAATTATCAATTGATAATCGTTGCGAAGCCCTTTTGCAAGAGCTTCTTCACCCGAACTTGCAGTATCCACAGGGAAATCCTGAGATTCCAAAAGCCTTTTCAGCGAAAATATATTGGATTGATTGTCGTCTACAATTAAAATCATAAATCAAATTAAACTATTATTTTGTTAGTTTACATTTGTGTTTTGCAAATCAAATTTAATTAGAAAATAATGAAAATTAGCGATTTGCTATACTTTTTTAAAATAAAATATAAATATTTTAGGAGTATATAATTTACTTAGGATGCATAAATAATTGATCATTTATATAAGATATTCAAAATACAAACGCTCAAAATGAGTATTTATTAAAAATAAGCATCATTTAACATGATTTTTTTTAAAAATATAACAAGAATAAAGTTAATTTTGCAAAAAAACTATGACATGACCGAAAACAATCCTATCCTTCAAACTGAAAGACTCATTGTAAGACCTGTAGAAGATTCTGATATTGATTTTGTTTACAAGGCTTTTTCTAACCCCAAGGTTACAAAATTTTTAACTGTTAGTTATCCCGATTTGGAAGCCACTAAAGAACAAATGGAATGGTACAAACATTTAAAAAACAAGAAGCTTGGCTACTGGTGGGTTATCTGCGATAAAAATTCAGAAAAAAAATTGGGTGCTTGTGGCTTTAGTAATCACCAAAAAAATCATCAGAAAACAGAGGCTGGCTATTGGTTATTGCCTGAAAATTGGGGCAAAGGATATATTGCTGAGGCATTTGGAGAAATTTGTAAATATGCTTTTGAAAACCTAAGCATCAATCGTATCGAATGCATTATTGAACCAGAAAATAGTAACTCTAAAAAGATAATGGGTAAGTTGAATTTCCAGCTTGAAGGTCGATTGCGTCAAGCCGAAAAAGTTAACGACGACTTTATTGATCTAGAATATTATTCTCTATTAAAACAAGATTTTCACTAATAAAGACAATTTGAATAGATGGCCTTAACGTTGTTAAATGTTGACAAAATCATTTTTAAAGTATTTTATTAAACTTATATAAAATGAATGGATCAAAAAAAAAGGCGTATCATTTTGATACGCCTTAATATTTTGAAGAAAGAAATTCTTAAAATTTCAAATCGCCATTAACTTCTCTTACCGCTTGTGCAGCTTCAGCGAATTTTGCTTTTTCAGCATCTGTTAATGTAATGTCCACGATTTTTTCAACACCGTTAGCACCGATAATCGCAGGAACACCTAGACAAATATCTGACTGTCCGTACTCACCATCTAACATTAATGAACAAGGGATCATTTTCTTTTGGTCGCAAAGGATAGATTGTACCAATACAGATACTGCCGCACCTGGCGCATACCAAGCAGAAGTTCCTAATAACTTAGTTAATGTTGCACCACCAACTTTAGTTTCTTCTGTAACGTAAGCAACTTGCTCATCATTAAGGAATTCAGTTACCGGTACACCATTTCTTGTAGCTTTGCTAACTAATGGAAGCATCCCTGTGTCAGAGTGTGCTGCGATAACCATACCATCAACATCAGAAATTGGACAATCTAAAGCTTCAGCCAATCTGTATTTGAAACGTGCAGAATCTAACGCTCCTCCCATACCAATAATTCTTTCTTTTGGAAGACCAGACGTTTTGTGTACCAAATAAGCCATTGTATCCATTGGGTTAGATACCACAATAATAATAACGTCAGGAGAATGTTTTACCAAGTTAGCAGTAACTTCTTTAACGATACCAGCGTTAATACCAATAAGTTCTTCTCTTGTCATCCCTGGTTTTCTTGGGATACCAGATGTGATAACCGCTACTTTTGACCCAGCAGTTTTGCTATAATCACCAGTTGTACCAGTAATTTTTGTATCAAAAGCGTTAAGAGATGCACATTGCATTAAGTCCATAGCTTTACCTTCTGCAAAACCTTCTTTAATGTCAACTAATACTACTTCTGATGCGAAGTTTTTCATCGCGATGTACTCTGCACAACTTGCACCTACGGCACCTGCGCCAACAACAGTTACTTTCATTTATTTTTATATTTAATAATTGTTAAAATTAATGCTTGTAAATATAATAAAGATTAGGCACATAGAAAAAATTTGAAAACCTAAAAATTATCATTTCTTCATATTTTTAAATGTGATTAAAATCAAATTTTAATAATTGTTTATTATTCAAAGAAATACCTATTTTTTTGTAAATTTGCGTACTAATTTTGAGACAATGTCAAATCAAAACATAAAAACAGTCGCTGTTTTAACTTCGGGAGGTGATGCACCTGGGATGAATGCTGCTATCCGTGCGGTTGTAAGAACAGCTAATAGCCTTGGTCTAGAGTGTTATGGTGTCCGCGAAGGTTATAACGGTCTTATCCATGGTGATTTTACCAAAATGGGACCGCGATCTGTTAAGAACATTATTAATGAAGGCGGTACCATTCTAAAGTCTGCCCGTTCATCAGAATTTAAAACAGCAGAAGGTCGTGCTAAAGCTTTTGAAAATTGTAAAAAACACAATATTGACGCATTGGTTTGTATCGGTGGAGATGGTAGTTTTACTGGTGCTAAAGTTTTTAATGAAGAATTTGGACTGCCAGTAATTGGTGTTCCGGGGACAATTGATAATGATATTTTTGGTACAGACAACACCATTGGTTATGATACCGCACTTAACACTGCGATGGAAGCTATTGACAAAATTAGAGATACGGCAACTTCTCATAACAGAGTGTTCTTTGTAGAAGTTATGGGACGTGATGCTGGTTTTATTGCTCTTAATAGTGGTATAGCAACTGGCGCATTAGATATTTTGATCCCTGAACAAAAAGATAGTATGGAAGAACTTTTCGGCACATTTAGAAAAGCTGAAAAAGTAGGAAAATCTTCTAGCATTGTCGTTGTAGCAGAAGGCGAAAAGCTGGGTAATATTTATGATTTAGCAAAAGCGACTAAAGACGAGTTCCCGAATTTTGATATTCGTGTAGCTGTTTTGGGACACATCCAACGCGGTGGTTCTCCAAGTTGTGCAGATCGTGTATTGGCTAGTAAAATGGGTTATGGTGCCGTAATGGGACTTGTAGAAGGTAAAAGCAAAGTGATGGTTGGGGTTAAGTCTAATCGATTGATATACACGCCTATTGAAGAAGCGATTAAAAAACATAACGAAATAGACAAAGACTTGCTAAAGATTTCGGAGATATTAGCAATGTAGTTCGTTAAAAATTTTGTAATTTTAGAAACAATATATTATCAAATTTAAAAAGTAAAATATGTCAACAATTAAAGTAGGAATTAACGGATTCGGTAGAATCGGACGTTTAGTTTTCAGAGCAATGGCTGAAAGAAGCAACATCGAAGTAGTAGGTATTAACGACCTTATCGATGCAGAATACATGGCTTATATGCTAAAGTACGATTCAGTTCACGGTGCTTTCAACGGTGAAGTTTCAGTTCAAGGAAATAACCTTGTTGTAAACGGTAAAACTATCCGTATTACTGCTGAGAGAGATCCTAACAACCTAAAATGGAACGAAATTGGTGCTGAGTACATCGTAGAGTCTACAGGTTTATTCTTATCTGCTGATACTGCAAACGCGCACATCAACGCAGGCGCTAAGAAAGTTGTTCTTTCTGCACCTTCTAAAGATGATACGCCAATGTTTGTAATGGGTGTTAACCACAAAGAACTTACTGACGATATCAAAATCTTCTCTAACGCTTCTTGTACAACTAACTGTCTTGCGCCATTAGCAAAAGTAATCCACGATAACTTCGGAATCGTTGAAGGTCTTATGACAACTGTACACGCTACAACTGCAACTCAAAAAACGGTTGATGGACCATCAGCAAAAGATTGGAGAGGTGGTAGATCTGCACTTAACAATATTATCCCTTCTTCTACTGGTGCTGCAAAAGCTGTAGGAAAAGTTATTCCTTCTCTTAATGGTAAATTAACTGGTATGTCTTTCCGTGTACCAACGGCTGACGTTTCTGTAGTAGATTTAACAGTAAGATTAGAAAAAGCTACTTCTTATGATGAGATTTCTGCTGCTATCAAAGCTGCTTCTGAAGGAGAACTAAAAGGTATCCTTGGTTACACTGAAGATCTAGTAGTTTCTCAAGATTTCGTTGGAGATAAGAGAACTTCAATCTTTGATAAAGATGCTGGTATTATGCTATCTCCTAACTTTGTAAAGTTAGTATCTTGGTATGATAACGAAATGGGTTATTCTAACAAGTTAACAGATTTATTAGTTCATTCAGCTTCATTGTAAGCCAAGAATTAATATTAAAAATAGAAACTCTCCTACTTTGGAGAGTTTTTTTGTTTTAAATTTAAATTAACTACCATTAATACTAATTGTTTTATCATTTTAAAAAAAATAATTTAATTTAAATATAAAACTCCTTCGACTTGGCCAAAGGAGTTCATGAAAGAATAAAAAATACTAAAACATTCCAGTAAAAAAACTATGAAAAACTAACCTATAAAGGTATTATGATTTAAAAACGATAACCGAAAGAAAGCCCAGATCGTAAACCAGCCCAAGGTCCATCCAACTTAACGGTTCCGCCGTTGGCATTAATTTCTGTTTTGTGTTTTACAAGTGGGATTTCTAGATCATTAAGTTCTTCTTGCAATTCTTTTTGTTGGTCAGGTGTTAAGGTATATTGGGTTTTGCCAACTAGATCTCCTGAAGCTGAGCCATAATGTCCTCCAACAATCCAAAAGTCTAATACCCAATTATCGTCGCTTCCTAGCAACCATTGTACACCAAGCATTAATCCAAAACTATTAGCAGAAAATTTACCATTGAGGTCAATAGGATTTTCTACGTCTGTATTGGTAATATCATCGTGCATGACGTAGTTGTAACGCAATTGATCAACTTTAACATTAGTGTAACGATAATATGGCGCAAGGAAAAATCCACTGTTGTACTTTTCGCCAAAATAAAAACGTGGTTCTATTGTAATAGCAGTTGTACCTAATTTTACATCGCCAATTTCTTTGCGATCATCCCCTTTTATGAAGCTATCCATAAACGGCACACCACCAGTTGGCATCGTCGCAAAACTAATATTTAAAGCAATTGTTTTAGAAAATGATCTTTCGTACGAGAGATTAATGTTTCGGAAGGCGTAAGCCGTGACATTAGTTTTAATCGTATTTTTTTTTTCGGAACTACCACCAAAATTTTGTGCTGAGAACAAACTTGAAGCGAGTAATCCGATAAGAAGTAAATGAGTTTTCATGGTTATTTTAATTTAGTTTTTAATGATTTTTTCGGTATAGATATTTTCACCAATATATAATTTAATAATGTAAGTTCCTGAGTTCAATTTTTTAATAGAAATAGTACTAGAAGGATCTTTATGTTCTTCAATTAATTGGCCTGACAAATTATAAAGCTGATACTTACTAATACTTTCATTTGGTTCAAGTTTAATATTAATAAAATGACTTGACGGATTTGGATAAATACTAACAGATTTTGATTTAATATCTGCAACAGCTAAAGAACCTCCCATTTTGTAAAGTCCATATTTTGCATCTACGTTGTCAGAATTATCATACTTTTGCGTTAACATCAATAAGTTATTGTCGGTCGTTTTAATTATATCAACAAAAGCAACAAGACCATTAAAAATTTCATTTTTATAAGAATGCTCCCAAACAGTATTGCCGGCGTTGTCTATTTTTTTCAAATAACCTACTCTTGTGCTACTGTCATCTCCTATCGACTCAAAGGCTAACGTATATTCGTTTGGAGAGAATTCTATCAACTTTAGAGCGGTGATATCCATTGAGCCTAGACTATAAATTTTTCGCCAGACTTCAGTCCCACCACTACTTATTTTTGAAACAAAATAATTTTCGTTACCATTATTTAGTTCATAAACTCCTGCTATCATCAAGTCACCATTAGTATTTACACTTGCATCATAAAAGTAAGTGTCGTTCACGGTATTAATGTCAATTTCTTTTTCCCAAAGTTGATTACGTTGTGCATCAAATTTTGCAATGTAGCCCACTTCGTCACCATCGACTTGCGCCGTTGATCCAACGATGAAAAATCCACCATCCTTAGCAGAAATAGCTGCACCATAACTATTTGGAATATTCTGATACTTTTTAGTTTTTATCCATTGCTGATTACCATTGGTATCATATTTTGCAAATGAAAATCCTGACTCGTCACCACTACCATCTTCGCTTTCAAAATCTAAGCTCATTAAAATACTATTGTCTGCAAGAACTTCTATTTTCGAAATAAAGGTTCTATAATTCTCTATTTTACCAAATTTTTGCCATAAAAAATTACCGGACGAGTCGAACTTAGCATAAGAACCATCTAAAGATCCCGTATTCTCCAACACACCGAAAATATTCCCATTATTGTCAACAGTTGTCGAAAACATATAAAAGTTCGATAAATTTGGATATGTTTTTTGCCATACTTTTTCTCCTGAAGCAGACACTTTGGTCAGTTCTGGAGAGACAATACCATCTACAAATACATTACCTATAATTAGTATACTCCCATCGCTTAACTTGACAATACTATCAGGATTTAAAAGAAGAGCTTACACTTGCAGCAATATCCTTATTCCAAATAATACCAGGAGGTTCAGATTGTGCATTCGCATTAATTGTACATACCAATGCAATAGTTAGTAAAAGTGTTTTCATGATTATTAGTTTTATTTTTCAAATATATTATCATCTTTAATAAAAAATATACCTAATTCTAGGTATTTTTAAAGTATTTTATTTTTGATACAAATTGTATCAAAATATAGATTCATATACTAAAGATTTTCCGTAATTTTGAAATTATTAAAATTTACGATGAGCAATATTGACGATAAGAAGAAAGCACTCCAATTAGTGCTTGACAAACTAGATAAAACTTACGGAAAAGGTACTGTAATGACTCTTGGAGAGGATTCTGTTGACCACACAATCGAAGTTATCCCATCAGGATCATTAGGTCTTGACCTTGCTTTAGGTGTTGGTGGTTATCCTCGTGGTAGAATTATTGAAATCTATGGACCAGAATCTTCGGGTAAAACAACTTTAACACTTCATGCCATTGCTGAAGCTCAAAAACAAGGCGGTATTGCTGCATTTATTGATGCAGAACATGCCTTTGACAGAACTTATGCTGGCAAGCTAGGTATTGACCTTGACAATTTAATTATTTCTCAGCCGGATAACGGGGAACAAGCTTTAGAAATTGCTGATAACCTAATCCGTTCGGGAGCGATTGATATTGTAGTTATCGACTCGGTTGCTGCCTTAACACCAAAAGCCGAAATCGAGGGCGAAATGGGTGATTCTAAAATGGGATTACATGCTAGATTGATGTCTCAAGCTTTGAGAAAGTTAACAGCAACTATTAATAAAACTAAATGTACTGTAATTTTCATCAACCAGTTGAGAGAAAAAATTGGCGTTATGTTTGGTAATCCAGAAACAACAACTGGTGGTAATGCTCTTAAATTCTATGCTTCTGTAAGAGTTGACATCAGAAAAGCAAGTGCGCCAATCAAAAATGGTGACGAAGCGGTTGGTAGCCGTGTTAAAGTGAAAATTGTTAAAAACAAAGTAGCGCCACCTTTCAAAATGGCCGAATTTGACATCATGTACGGCGAAGGTGTTTCTAAAGTTGGTGAAATCCTTGATCAAGGTGTTGAGCTTGGTGTTATCCAAAAAAGTGGATCTTGGTTCAGTTACGAAGGTACAAAACTTGGCCAAGGTCGTGATGCTGTTAAAGATGTCATCAAAGATAATCCTGAATTAGCAGAAGAGCTTGAAACAAAAATTAAAGAAAAAATAAAAGGAGAATAATTTTCTTCAAGTTATAAAATATAAACCGTTGCTAGATTTGCAACGGTTTTTTGTTTTTAATTGTACTCGTCAATTATTTTATTTATTATCAAAAACCATATCAAGACTTCGCAAGTCAATCCATTGTTTAAACATTTGAGAGTTCTTGTCCAACGCAATAATGTTAAGACCAGATCCAGAATGAATTAAAAAGTATACTGCATGTGATTTTGCATCATTCCATTGATAAAGATTCTGGAAAGCATCTTTCTTCGCCTCTCCGTTTTCGTCTAAGAAAATTGTACCAGTTTTACTAGATTCTTGCTTTGAGAAAATAGGTTTCCCATATTGTTCTTCAAACTTTTTAATGACAGATTTTGAAGTTTCTTGGTCTGTAATAGACAATTCGTAACAAAATATTTTCTGATCTTTTTTCGGATAGAATATCGAAAAATCTTTAAACTTTTTACTTAAATCAACACCAAAATAAGCTACTTCTTGTGCATCTGGAACAACAAATTCTTCATAATCCATATTGAGATTTGTCGTTTGGTTTTGATCTTGATAAAGGCTTAAACCTGATGAATCAAAAAATTGTTTCAAAGTTTCATCAAAATTAATATTAGCAACATCAAAACCTTTGTAAGTCACCACTTTTTTTGGTGTAGTTACTTCTGCTTTTGGCTCTTCTTTTGGTTTTTCTGCTTTTCCATTGCAAGACATAATGCCTGTCAATAGAAGTACGTTTAATAATAATTTCATTTATGTTTAATAGTGTAAGTTAAAGATCAATCTATTTTCGCTTTTAGCATCGTCGCTTCGAGTAAAAATCTCTAAGATTTTGTATCGAGAAGTTCTCATGAAATGATAATAAAATTATCTTGTTTTCGATACAATTTTCTGCGAAAATTACTCAAACTGACGTTAAATTTGATTATCGCTATTTCATCTTTATGTGTAGTATTTATTCAGGATAAATTTTGAGAAAAGAAAATATTACAATTCAACCAGCGGATCCCAAAATAGGTTTTTAAAATCTTTGATCCTTTGATTATTAAATTCTAAACCTTCCTTTTCAAGTTTAATTTTAAATTCGGGGACTGATAAAATACCACAACTTCCCACGACACGATGCGCAGGAACATCCGTTGGACAACCGCCCATCGCACGACCAACATGACGCGAATGATTGGGATAACCAACTGCTTTTGCAATCGAACCATAAGTCGTCACACGACCTTTCGGAATAAGTCTTGTGATTTCGTAAACCTGATTTTTAGAAAGCTCGTCCACTTATTTTTTGTTTAAATTTAAATAAAAAAGACCTAATTGCTTAGGTCTTTCAATATATTTTTTAATTCCAAATATTAGTAAATCGCTGGATATTTTGCAGGATTAACTTCATGGAACATTGCGTAGATTTTTTCTACCATATCATCCGCAGATGGCTTAGAGAAATAATCTCCATCCGTCGCATAGGCTGGACGATGATCCTCCGCCGAAATACAAATTGGTGCAGAATCTAAATATCTAAACGCATTTTGTTTTTCAATAATTTGTTGAAGAATAAATGCCGAAGTTCCGCCTTCTACATCTTCGTCGATAACAACAAGACGATTGGTTTTCTTAACGCTTTCTGCAATCTCACTTGACAAGTCAAACGGAATCAAAGATTGAATATCGATAACTTCTGCATTGATACCTAGTTTTTCAAGTTCTTTAGCCGCTTCCATCACAATTCTCCAAGTCGATCCGTAAGTTACCAAAGTCACATCACTACCCTCTTTTGTTACTTCAATTTTACCAACAGGAACCGTGAATTCGCCTAAGTTATCAGGTTGTTTTTCCTTCAAACGATATCCGTTAAGACACTCAACAATAAGAGCTGGCTCATCCGCTTGTAACATCGTATTATAGAATCCAGCTGCTTTTGTCAAATCTCTTGGCACCAAAACATTGATACCTTTCACCAAATTGATAATACCTGCCATTGGCGAACCAGAATGCCAAATACCTTCTAATCTGTGACCACGAGTTCTGATAATAACTGGCGCTTTTTGACCACCTTTTGTACGATATTGTACCGTCGCCAAATCGTCGCTCATACCTTGTAAACAATACAAAATATAATCTAAATATTGGATTTCGGCAATTGGACGAAGTCCACGCATCGCAAGACCAATACCTTGACCTAGAATTGTCGCCTCACGAATACCTGTATCTGCAATTCTCAATGCACCATATTTTTCCTGAAGACCTTCTAGACCTTGGTTAACGTCACCAATGTTACCAGTATCTTCACCAAAAATCATCGCTTGAGGATATTTTTCAAAAATTTTATCAAAGTTATTTCTAACCACCATTCTACCATCAACCGTTTCGGAAGCGTCAGAATAAACTGGTTTTACTTCTGCGATATTGGTCGCTTTCCATTCGCTTTGAGAATATAAGTGAGAAGAATAATTATCTTTTTCAACAGCGAAAAGGCTTTCGTAAGCTTGTTTCAGCGCTTGTCTTTCAGCAGAATTTGTTCCTCTTGTGGCAAGTAAAGTTTGACGAATTAAATGGAAAATATCTTTTTTACCAACAGAAATTAAAGCTTTGAATTTACTTACAAAATCAGAAATTTCTGAATTTTGCGAAGTCATCGCTTCAACCAAAGGCAAGGCTTTATTTTTTAAATCCGTTATCGTTGTTTGATAGTTTTCCCAAGCTTGTTTTTGACCATCTTTTACAATTTTTTTAGCTTCAGATTCAATTTGATCAAGTTCTTCTTTAGTCGCAATAATTTGTACATCGCCTCCTTCTTCGAATTGGAAAGAATAAGTTTCGATCCACTCACGGAATTTATTTAAACAATCAAATTCTGTTTCGAAAGCAAGACGCTCTTCGTTTTTGTAACGCTCATGAGATCCTGAAGTTGAGTGACCTTGCGGTTGCGTTACTTCGATAACGTGTACAACAACTGGCACACTTTCTTCTCTTGCAAAATGTTCAGCTTTCGCATAAGCATCCATCAAAGCTGGATAATCCCAAGCTTTAACTTGGATAATTTCGCAACCTTGGTTTTCGCCTTCTTGTCTTTGGAAACCTGAAAGCATTTCTGTGATATTTGCTTTAGCTCTTTGGTTTTTTGTTGGTACAGAAATCCCGTATCCATCATCCCAAATCGAAACAATCATCGGAACTTGTAGTGCACAAGCTGCGTTAAGTGTTTCCCAGAAATGACCTTCGGCAGTTGAAGCATCACCAATGGTTCCGAAAGCTACTTCCTTCCCAGAATTTGAGAATTTTTCAGCGCCATCGAATTTTATTTCTTTATAAAAATTAGAAGCTTGAGCCAAACCTAACAATCTCGGCATTTGTCCTGCAGTAGGCGAAATATCCGAAGAAATGTTTTTAATCTTTGTTAAATCTTTCCAACTTCCGTCTTCTTTAATAGTTCTTGTTGCATAGTGCCCATTCATCTGACGACCGCCCGAAGCTGGCTCTCTATCAACATTGGTATCTGCATAAAGTTGTGCAAAAAAGCTTTCTACAGTTAGCGCATTAATCGCCAAAGCAAAAGTCTGATCTCTGTAATATCCTGAACGGAAATCGCCATCACGGAAAACTTGAGCCATTGCTAATTGTGGCAACTCCTTCCCGTCTCCGAAAATACCAAATTTGGCTTTTCCGGTTAATACTTCTCTTCTACCCAAATAACTCATCTCACGAGAAATCCTCGCTAGCTTGTAATTTGCTAAAATATCACTCTTAAAATCTTGGAAAGAAAGTTCCTCTGTATCTATGAAAGTCTCTTGCATTTTTATACATTTTCTACAAATATAACATTTTAAATTAAATGCGAAAACAATATTTTTATCAACTTAATTTTTCTTGAATCAGAATATTTTAATTTAAAAACAATAATATTTAATAATAAATCACAAATAAAATTATTAAATTCTCAAATTAATTAAAACATAACTGAATCTTAATAAGATTTAATAAAACAAAAAATCCTAAGTCACGACCTAGGATTTTTATATTTTGCTTTTAATTACAAATTAAGCTTCGAAATTTTCTACGCTAAGAATTTCGATTTTTCTGTCACCCGTTGGGAAAGGATATTCGATAACATCCCCCACTTTGTAACCAACAGTTGCTAGTGCCATTTCTGACAAAATTGAATATTTATTCTTCTTTGGTTTAGCCTTAGTTGATGGTACAAAAATATATTCTGCTTCCGTATTATCGTTATGTTCTTTAATTTTCACGATTCTGTTAACCGTTACAATATCTTCTGGAAGCTCTCTTCTAAGAACTTGCTTTGCGTTTTTAAGTTGATCTAACAACAAAACTTCTTCTTGTATTGTTGTTCTTTTTCTTCTTAAATGATCTTTGATTGCGTCATATATTCCGGTTGTAACTACGATAGGTTCTAACATTTTTTTTTAAATTTTAAATTGAAATTCTCAATGTATACATAACAAAATCGGGTATGCGAAATTCTTTTGAGAACCTGCATACGTACAATACATTGAAATGAATAGTTGATTAAAAACGGTCATCAAATACCCCTGTCCCGATTAACGACAGGGCTTAATCGATAAACTCTTTAGAACTTTGTAGAAAAACGTCATCACGAAGATAGGACAAAGAAGCAATAAGTCTTTGGCAATGGATAACTTCATATTGAAATCTATAATTCGTCATATCTTATTCGTGAGAACTTTACGAAGTTACGACTATATTATCGCAAAAGCAAATATCTGTCTCTTTGTAATAAAAAAGGCCCCAGAAACTATTGCTTCGTGGGACCTTGGTAAAAACACAAACGTTGTTTTTTTATTTAATTAAACTTAAAATTTTTCACAAACCATGGAGTAATTGACATTTCCATCGCCAGCATTTCTGGCCAAAAACGTAACACGGTACATATTAGTGTCTCCGGGATAAGTAATGTAATATTCATCAAATGTATTATTGGTAAAATTCCCAGTACTATCACCCGATGCCCCAATACTTTGCCAAGTATTCGCTCTAGGAATCGTTACATATTGATTCGAGTTAAAACTACGTCCAGTTACAAGAGTAAATCCATTTGACGAACTGTCTCTTTTCCGTATTCTGTTATAATAAATTCTTGTTGAACCTGTTCCTGCAGTGGCAAGTCTTATCTGTGGCATTACAGGCGAATTATATCTAAACTCAAATTTTCCACAAGCGACAATTGTTGCAGGATCCGGTCCCGTTTTAGAAGCCGTGAATTTTTTATTAACCACATAAAGAGCTTCAATCTTATTAAGCACTTCTTGTTTTGTCCAATAGTCGACCTTACCATCTACATCTTTTACAAGAACACGATTATATGCAGGGTCTGTTGCTTTATCTACTGTTGATCTTAAGCGTAAATCACCATTAACATCCAAAGTCCTAGTAGGTGTCGTTGTATTGATCCCCACTTGAGCATTTAGTACCCCAATTGTTAGTAAGAGCACAAAACTTTTTATTTTTTTATAAAGCATCTTGTAGATAAAATTTTTCACAAATTAAACTATAGGTTCTTGTAGTCGAAGAATTGTTAAAACGTCCCATCGTTATCCTATAGAGATTATCCTGTTTTGGCAAGACCAAAGTATAAATCCCAATCATACTGTCAGTAAAATCTATATCATCTAGATTCCTATATTTATTATAATAGTCTAAGGCTTGATTGTTAACATTTTGGAACGCGACATTAGTTTTATTAACATACGAATAACTAGTTTCGCTAAAGCGCTTTATACCATAAGATAAGTTAAAATTTGTTTCTCCATTACTCGTAAAAACATCAGTAGTTTTTAATTTAAATTCAGCTTTGTTACCGTTAAAACGTACAATAATATCACCGCAGCTACACTCTTTAGCCGTATCTGCCGTCGTTGCATTATATATAGAACGCCCGACTTCCATATTGTTTTTACCAGATTGTTGCAAAGATTTAATATCAATATAGTCGACATTCCCATTTTGACGATTAACCGCCATTAGGTGATCTGTTCCTGCAACTGCAGATTTATCAACGATATTAGTAACTCTTAGATTCCCATTAACATCCAAAGTCCTTTGAGGATCCGTATTATTAATACCTACTCTTTGTCCTTTGTATAAAAGTGCTAAAAAGCACATATTAAAAAAGATAAAACTTTTCTTCATTTTTTAAAATTTTTCGCAAGCTGATACAAAATCATAACTAGTACCTGTGTGTTGTACTTTATAAATTGTTAATCTATAGATATCTGCATCACCAGGATATTGAAAAGTCATAACATTCTGCTCGTAAGAGTCGAGTCTAGCACTTTTAAACTCTTGTGCAACATCATAATTAGAAGTTGTAAAAGTAAAAGGCGCATCA
>JAEXRP010000009.1:0-9544 GCA_023440705.1 Bacteroidota bacterium | reverse complement strand
TTACAATGCAGCCTGTAGAATTTGCGAAGATAGGAACCGCTTTAATGGTTGCTAATTATGTCTCGGGCTCCGATTTTAACCTTAATAACAGGAAATCCTTAATAACGATTTTAGCAATTATTGGTATTCCGGCAGTTGTTGTTTTGGCTATTCCTGATGTTGGATCGTTGTTGGTGTTTGGCGCTTTTTTTATTGCACTTTACAGAGAAGGACTTAGCGGAAAAGTCTTTGGAGTTGTATTTACACTTGCAGCGATTTTCTTAATAGCGAATTATATTAATGATCCGATGGAGGAAAGTCCATGGTATATGGTTGGTGCAATTGTTTTGATTGGTCTAATATATATTGTTTTGAATCTTAACTATTTGAGACGTGATATTAACCGACTAATTTTCACAATTGTTGGGATTATTGGTTTATCTGCATTGGCGTATTTTTCACCCAACGTTTTTGAGAAACTACCAACACACCAAAAGCAAAGAATTGAAGTTCTTTACAAAGGTGAATCCCGAAAAGAATTTCGTGATAATATTGGCTACAACTTATTGTATTCTAAAACTGCGATTGGCTCAGGCGGCGTTACTGGTAAAGGTTACAAAGAAGGTTCTGTGACGCAAGGTAAATTTGTGCCTGAGCAAGAGACCGATTATATCTTTTGTACCGTTGGAGAAGAGTGGGGTTTTCTTGGAAGTACGCTTTTGGTGATTTGTTATGCCTTGTACATTGGTCGAATTTACTATTTAGCCGAGAACCAAAAATCGACTTTCAATAGAGTTTTTGGTTACTGTTTTGCATCGATATTACTCATTCACTTTTGCATTAATATTGGGATGGTCATGGGCTTATTCCCGACGGTTGGTATTCCGTTGCCGTATTTCAGTTACGGAGGAAGTTCGTTGTTGGCGTTCTCGATAATGACTTTTATTTTCTTTAAACTTAATTACGCTGACAAAAACAGTTTAGTCTAAATTTTGTAATTTGTGGTCAAACAAAAACCATGAATTTCAAATCATTCTTACTTGTCGTTTCTCTATTTTTCGGACTTTATTCTTGTGCTTCTCGAGAAGATCATTTGCAAGAAGGTTTTGTCTATGTCCAAAAAGAAATCCCTGATATCATCGTTGATTTACGATATTTCGGAACGCACAATTTCACAGGACGACCAGTTGTCGGTTACGAAAAGCCTGTTCTCATCATGTCCAAAGCGGCGACACAAGCTTTAAAGAAAGTGCAACAAAATCTTAAATCGCAAGGTTACAGTCTCAAAGCTTTTGATGCTTATCGTCCGCAGCGTTCGGTGACGAGTTTCGAAACTTGGGCGAAGGACATCAACGACACCATTGCAAAGTCCGAATTTTATCCAGATGTTGACAAACGCGATTTGTTTACGCTCGGTTATATCGCCTCTCGATCTGGTCATACACGCGGTAGTACAATCGATTTAACTTTGGTCGACCTCAATACTGGTAAAGAAATCGATATGGGTAGCCCATTTGATTTTTTCGGAACAATCTCTCATCAAAATGCGCCACAAATAACTGCCCAACAACAAGCCAATCGCTTAATCCTAAAACAAGCGATGTTGAAACACTATTTCAAAGAATATCAAGAAGAATGGTGGCATTTCACTCTAAAAAATGAACCTTTTCCCGAAACTTATTTCGATTTTCCAGTAAAGTAATTTTTTTCTTAGAAGCCGAGAACCTGCTTTCCGCTGCAATCTTTTTGGTTCGGCATAGCCTCTCACCAAAAAGGATTTCCGCTACAATCAGGGCTAGGTGTTTCGGATGATAATTTATTTACATTTTTAATAGAAATTTCGCATATTCGCACAAAATATTATGATGAAATCAGTTTTCCTATTTTTATTTTTCCTTTTTAGTTTTTCAGTGTTTAGTCAAACTACACCAAAAAACGTAAATAACACTTACGACATAAAAGCAGAATATCCTGGTGGCGATAACGCATTCCGAAATGATTTTATGAAGATGGTGCACGCTTATATGGATTTGTCTAGTTATAAAGTAGAAGGACCTTTTGTTTTTGCTTTTGATATCGACGAAAAAGGAAAAATTAGTCAACTAAGTATTTCTCCGAAAGTTAAAAATCATGAAGTTTTCAATGAAGATATGCAGTTCGCTATGCGAAAGGTGAAATCAAAATGGAAACCTGCACTAAAGGATTCTAAACCCATCAAATCAAAATATTTTTTAACAATAACTTTTGAAAGAATGGATTATGACCACGACTAGATATTTTATTTTACTATTACTCGTTTTTACGACACAAATTTTTGCCCAAACCCAATCTCAAATTCTTGAATCTTATCCTATAGGTCAAGACTTCTATCAGGATGGAATAGCTGGATTTTATGAAGACTTTCAAAAAGTGATGTTGAATGATAAGATTACATCATGTGAAAATCCTGAAGAAAAGTATACAATCAACTTTATTATCTACCCGAACAAAGAAATTAAATACGTCAAAGACTTTGATACTTTAGCGATTAAAAATAACAAATGCGCATTCGATAATGTGCGCAAAGTTTTTCCAAAGCTAAATAATTGGAAACCTGCTACTTATGAAAATGAAACGGTTCCAGCTTTGGTTAATATTGGAATAAACCCAAGCGATGTTTTAGATTACGAATTTAAAATAGGAAATAATGGTAAAAAATACTTCCGTAATAGAACTATTTCTGAAATTGAATATCCAGGAGGTTTAAGTAATTTTAGAAAAGAAGTTGGGAGTATATTTTCGCAGGTCCTTAATAGTAGTTCTAAACTATCAAAACATAATTATATCAACTTAAAAATAGGTTTTGATGTCGACGAAGAAGGCAAAATTTTGAATCCAAAAATTATTTATTCTAACATCGAATTCGATAAGCCGGATCAAGATGATTTTTTCAGAAGGTTAAAAAAAATGAAAAAATTTACTCCTGCTAAAAAGAACGGGAAACCGTTAAAATCTAGTTTTACTTTTCCTATAAGCGTTACGACTTCATAGTTTTTTAATGTTAAGGAATCTCTTTTATTGACTCTACTAATTATTGTTTTCTTATTAATTATGAAATTTATAATATTATTATCCTTAATCATACTGTCTAATAGCTATAATGCACAAGATGTTTTAGGGCGTTATCCATTAAATCAACACCCATACATTGGTGGTCAAGTTGCTCTTGACAAAGATCTGGTAGCTGTTTTCAAAGATTTAGGATTAACTGACTGTCCAACAGAACAAGAGTATGTAATGTCTGTTTTGGTAGAAGCCGATTCTAGTATTAAATTCATTAAAGATTTTGATTCCATTAATGTCGATAAAAACAAATGTGCTTTTGATATTGGTAAAAAAGTAATTCCGAATCTTAAACGATGGCTTGCGGCTAGTATCGATGGTAAGTTTTATCCGGCAATTGCAAAAATAGTAATATCACCTTTAGTCCTTTCGAATTCCAAAGATAACCCCAAAGATAATGTGACTGTTAATCCTACAATAAAAGGTGGAATTGATGCTTTCTCAAAAATTGTTTATAATATATTTTATAATCTACCGGAAGTTGATTTTGCTGAAAGATCGTCAATTAGTTTTATTGTTGATGCGACTGGTAAAATGAAGGATATTGTTGTTCTTGGGAATCATTCTCCAAAAGAAAAAAAAGACATAATAAGAGATTTAGAAAGATTGAAACTTAAATGGATTCCAGGAAGTTTTAATGGAATTCCAAAGTCATTTAGGATGAAGCAATATGTTACAAAGACGCCAAGGTCAGCATATTAATTGATGTTTCTTTTGAATAATCTCAAAAACTCATACAAAATATTCTTAATAAAGACATTGTCAAATTCGAGTTATATCCTCTGCCATTCTGTCAGCAAAATTTGTATCTTTGCAAACTGAACCGATTTGAAGTTTGAAATTTGAAATCCAAAATTGTTTTTAAGCAGTTTTAATCTCAAATCTCAAATCTCGAATCTCAAATCTGAGATTGTGCAAGAAAAATATATAGACGAAACCAAGCAAGGAGAAGCATTTGCAATTGCTGAAAAGCCAGAAAATTCTAAGAAATTATTCTTAGAAAGTTACGGTTGCCAAATGAATTTTTCCGATTCCGAAATCGTTGCATCCATACTTAACGAGCAAGGTTACAACACGACAACCAAGGTTGAAGAAGCAGATTTAATTTTGCTAAATACATGTTCAATTCGTGAAAAAGCGGAGCAAACTGTGAGAATGCGTTTGTCGCAATTCAAAAATCAAAAAAAGGAAAATCCAAGTCTTACTGTTGGCGTTTTGGGCTGTATGGCAGAACGTCTTAAAACCAAGTTTTTAGAAGAAGAACATTTGGTAGATTTGGTTGTTGGTCCCGATGCTTACAGAGATTTACCCAATCTTTTAAAAGAAACCGAAGACGGTAGAGATGCTATCAACGTAATTTTGTCGAAGGAGGAAACTTACGCCGACATCAATCCTGTTCGTTTGGGCGGAAATGGTGTGACGGCTTATGTGACCATTACCAGAGGTTGTGATAATATGTGTACGTTCTGCGTAGTGCCTTTCACGAGAGGGCGTGAGCGTAGTCGCGATCCACATTCAATCCTTGAAGAGTGTAAAGAATTAGCATCAAATGGCTACAAAGAAATTACACTTCTTGGTCAAAATGTTGATTCTTATTTATGGTACGGTGGTGGTCCCAAAAAGGATTTTGCCAAAGCTTCAGAAATGCAAAAAGCGACGGCTGTTGATTTTGCTCAATTGTTAGATTTGGTGGCGAAAGCAGTTCCAGAAATGAGAATTCGTTTCTCTACTTCCAATCCACACGACATGACGACTTCGGTGTTCGAAATGATGGCAAAACACAATAATATCTGCAAATATGTTCACTTGCCAGTTCAAAGTGGAAGCGACAGAATTTTGGAGTTGATGAACCGTCAACACACGCGTCAAGAATATTTAGATTTAATTAAAAAAGCGAAAGAAATCGTTCCTGATATTTCGTTTTCACAAGATATGATTGTTGGTTTCTGCACAGAAACCGAGGAAGATCATCAAGACACATTGAGTTTAATGCGCGAAGTTGAGTACGATTACGGCTATATGTTTGCGTATTCCGAAAGACCAGGAACGCCCGCTCACAAAAAGATGGAAGACGATATTCCTGCCGATGTTAAGCAAAGACGTTTGGCGGAAATTATCGCTTTGCAAGGTGAGTTGTCAAGAAAAAGAATGGCGGGTTACGTTGGAAGAAACCACGAAATTTTAATTGAAGGAACTTCCAAAAAGAACGAAAACCAATGGAAAGGTCGTAATTCTCAGAATGCGGTTTGCGTTTTCGACAAGTTAGAAGGTCAAAAAGTGGGCGACATTGTGTCTGTTTTTGTGCACGACAACACGCAAGGAACACTTTTGGGGAGAACTGCGGAATAAAAATTTAATTTTTTGGGCAACATTTCCGCCTTCCGCTCCCAATCTTTTTGCTTTTCGGAAAAAAAGCAAAAAGGATTTCCGCTCAAGTCGGGCTGCGAAATTCATGGAAGAAGAAAATGTCCATCAAAAAAGTCACGAAGTGACGAAATAAAAAGGAATAGGATGCAATACTATTGAATTTAACCAAAACAAAATGAGAAGTTTATCCTACATCATTATTTTAATGAGTTTGATTGGTACTTGCCAATCGGGGAAGGCTTCTTGTGTTCAAAATAAAGTAAAATGTAACGCTTCAAATGTTGCTAAAAACGTTTCTCAAGAAGAAGCGAAGCAACTTTTGCAAGAGTTTAATCATTTAATTTCAAAATACAATCAAAAGTTTTCGAAAGCGGTTTGTTCTGTTGATGAAACGTCAAATTTTGCATTTGGATTTTCATCAAATTTCAAAGAACTAAAAAGCTTCGAAACGCAATTTGATTTAATTAAAAAAACATCAAAAATTCGTAATAAAGACAGTTTGGAAGATAATATTTTAGTTTAATCCTGCAGAAAAAGGGGATTTACATGAAAGATTAAAATTTTAGAATCAATACTATTTTAATCATTTAATTATTAAATATTTAATCCAAAAAAAATGAACGAATTACAAAATATAAAAAACCGCTTCGGCATTATCGGGAATTATCCCGCACTCAACCGAGCGCTAGAAAAGGCGATTCAAGTCGCACCAACCGATATTTCGGTTTTAGTTATAGGAGAAAGTGGTGTCGGGAAAGAATTTATTCCAAAAATTATCCACGCCGAATCTAAAAGAAAACATCAACCTTACATTGTTGTCAATTGCGGTGCAATCCCAGAAGGAACAATAGATTCCGAGCTTTTTGGTCACGAAAAAGGAGCATTTACTGGCGCAACTTCTACTAGAAAAGGCTACTTTGAAGTTGCCGATGGCGGAACAATTTTCTTGGATGAAGTTGGTGAATTGCCTTTACAGACGCAAGTTCGTTTGCTTCGTGTTTTAGAAAGCGGCGAATTTATGAAAGTAGGTTCTTCTCAAATTCAAAAAACCAATGTGCGAATTGTTGCTGCAACCAATGTCAACATGATGAATGCAATTCATGATGGGCGTTTCCGTGAGGATTTGTATTATCGTTTGAACACGGTACAAATCGATATGCCTGCTTTGCGAGAAAGAAAAGGTGATATTCATTTATTATTCAGAAAGTTTGCTATCGATTTTGCTGAAAAATACAGAATGCCAGAACTCGAATTAGAGCCAGCCGCAGTGACGTATTTAGAAAATTACAGCTTTCCAGGTAACGTTCGTCAGCTAAGAAATTTGGTGGAGCAATTGACGGTTGTCGAGCGTAATCGTAAGATCACAGCCGAAAAGTTGGCGGAGTATATTCCTATGGAAAAACATCTTCCGATGTTGGTAAATCAAAATGCAAATAAAGCGCAATCGGACTTTGGAAACGAGAGAGAAATCATGTACAAGGTTCTTTTCGATATGCGAAACGATATTAATGATCTAAAATCCTTAACTTCGGAGTTGATAAAAAATCGTGGAAATGGTGATTTGAGTAATCAAGAAAAGAATTTAATTAACAAAATCTACACACCAGAACCTGCGACGCATAATCCGAATTCGTTGTTGTATTTTGAACCGAATGACAACGCGAATGTACAAACGGCAAATGTGATGAATGTTGATGATAACGATCCCTACGAAGATATTATGGATATCGAAGTGGAAGAGGCTAGACCAGAATCTTTATCGCTTCAGAATAATGAAAAAGATTTGATTATCAAAGCTTTAGAAAAACATCGTGGTCGCAGAAATAAAGCGGCAGATGAGTTAGGAATTTCGCAACGTACGCTTTACAGAAAAATTAAACAATATAATCTTGAGGATTAAAATGAATTGTAATATGTCAAATCCACGCACCAAAGTTTTGAAAAAGATAGCATTCTTTTCATTACTCGTGCCGTTGTTATCCTTAGTAAGTTGTTATAGTTTTACAGGTTCGTCTTTAAGTCCTGAAACTCAGACTTTTTTGATTAGACCTTTCCCGAATAATGCTGCAAATAATAACCCTAATCTTAGCCAAGATTTTACAGTGGCTTTACAAAACAGATTTGCGCAAAGAACAACGCTGAAAGGCGCTGTTGATAAAGCGGATATTATTATAGAAGGAGAAATTACGGACTATAACATTGCGCCAACGACCATTTCGACACCAGTTGAGAGTTCGCAGACTGGTAACATGATCCAAGCGGCGCAAAATAAATTGACAATCACTGTCAAGGTTCATTACGAAAATCATGTCGCTGGCGAGGAAAGCAAGAGTTTTGACAGAAGTTATACTGACGAAGTAACTTTTAACAGCGATATGGATTTGATGACGATAGAATCTTCTCAGGTTAAAATCGTTAATGAACGTATTATCAACAAAATTTTTAATGATATTGTAGCAAACTGGTAATTATGAATGCACGAATTATTGAGCTTCTTCAGCAACCCTCATTAATGCAAGCAAATGATTTGCAGCTTTTAGAAAAACAAATTGAGCATACGCCTTATGTTCAGAATGTTAGAGCACTTTATTTGTATGGCATTCATCTTTACAATCCGACGCGGTACAAAGAGGTTTTGACGACGACTGCAGCATATACGACGGACAAAAAAATTCTGTATCAATTCATTAATAAAAAAGATATTGCTGAATCTTCGAATGTTGAATCTGAGGAAAAAACAGATACAATTGTAGAATCTCCAGTTGAAGAAACACAAAATTTAGTTTCAACTAAAATCGGTGAAAATTTAATCCAAAATAAAGAAGAATCTTCGGAAGTTGAAGCGCAACAAGAAGAAGATTTAATGAATGTTGAGGAAGGTTCTAAAGGCGTTGTTATTACGGATGAAACGCCAATTTCGGAAAAAGAAACTGAAGTTGAATCTGATTTAAGTTTAGAATCGATTGATGAAAATTTAACTGAAAATAAAGAAGAATCTTCGAAAGTTGAAGCGCAACAAGAAGATGTGATAAATGTTGAGGAAGCTTCTAAAGATGTTGTTATTACAGATGAAACGCCAACTTCGGAAAAAGAAGAAGAAATCGAATCTGATTCTGATTTAAGCTTAGAATCGATTGATGAGAATTTAATTCAAAATAAAGAAGAATCTTCGGAAGTTGAAGCGCAACAAGAAGAAGATGTGATGAATGTTGAGGAAGCTTCTAAAGATGTTGTTATTACGGATGAAACGCCAACTTCAGAGAAAGAAGCGGATGTTGAATCTGATTTAAGTTTAGAATTGATAGATGAGAATTTAATCCAAAATAAAGAAGAATCTTCGGAAGTTGAAGCGCAGCAAGAGGAAGATGTGATGAATGTTGAGGAAGGTTCTAAAGATGTTGTTATTACGGACGAAACTGAACCAAATGAGATTAAAGAGGAGCTAAATAGAGATGTTAGTTTTGAATCGATTGACGATTTTTTACCACAAGTGAAATTTGAAGTTCCAAAAAATCATCATCAATTTCTGAATCCTCCAAAGTTTGAAGTTAAAGAACACAAACCTGTCGAAATTGAAGAAAAACCTACGGGAATTGTAATCGACGATACTAGCGAAAATATTGATTCTAAAGAAGAATTAAATGATGCACATTCTTTAGATTTTGGACCTTTTTCTGGAGAGGAAGTTTTAGAAAATGAAAAATCGGAAGTTCCGACAGAAGAGCTTACAGAGCTAGAACCAACTATCGTTGATGTTGCTAAAGAAGAGCCTGTTCAAGAAAACTCAGCGTGGAAACCAATGTCGATTGACGCACACCAACCTGATGCTTTAATTGGTAAAGTTGATACGCCAAATATTGTAACTGCAACAGAAAAGGATAATAAACCAGAACAGTCAAAAGAAGAAGTTTCAGAAACGTTAAAACCTGAAATTAAGCTTGAAGAATCTGTTGAAGAACCAAAGGTTGTTAATGAAATTGTAGAGCAAAAAGACGAAAATTTAATAGAGACCTCAGAAAAAGTAGAGGAAGAGAAGCGACCGATTTTTAATGTTTCCTTTTTTGGCGATTCCATTGCGATGGTTGATGATCAGAAA